>NZ_BAAGIG010000035.1:0-508 GCF_054658215.1 Roseibium sp. ROS1 | reverse complement strand
CTGGATGGCGACCGAGCGCACCATACTGGACACCTCACCCACCCACGCCTCATAGATCCGTCCCACGCGGATGCTATTGAAGCGCTCGGCTGCGAGCCGCAAGGCATAGTTGAATTTCGCTTTCCGGCGCACTGACGGCCAATAGTCGGCGGCGTTTGCATCGACGCTCGGGATCGTCTTCGTTTTCAGCATGTCGAAGTCTCCTGTCGATAGGTTAGCGGAAGGCGAAGCCGGGTTGACTGGCTTGTCCGAAAATCGAGATTTCGAGCTGAACAGCCTCTTGCAGTTCCAGCCGGTACTTACGCGCGCTCCGCAGTAGCCCAAGGCGGGACGAACTCCGCTCAAGCATCCGGCAAGAACCGAACAAGGAGAACAGGACGGCCCGGCCAGTAACCGGCTTCACGCCCATTTTTCCGACATAGTATTTCCGCCCGTTGGCGTTGACGGCCTCCGGCTCCTCGCTTGCCCTGATTTGCCGATAGAGTTTCTTCCAGTCGGTGCGGTTCAT
>NZ_BAAGIG010000034.1:0-533 GCF_054658215.1 Roseibium sp. ROS1 | reverse complement strand
GGCGTCGACACCTTGTCGAGCATCAACGGAATTTGGTTTGAAGGTGAGGGCGCTTGGTACCGAATGAACCAGTTGCTCACCAAATACAGCTCCTTCAATACGGTCACGGGGACAGAGAACGGTGAAGTTCTGACCGCCTCTGACGACGATGACATCATCGTTGCTGGGGCAGGCAACGACAATCCGCAACCAGGTGCAGGAAATGACATCGTATTCGGGGGGGACGGAACAGATCAGGTCGACTTGCGCGGTGGCAGTGCTGACTATGAGTTCTACTGGAACCCTGACGGCTCCGTTTACGCGATCCACGAAACAGAAGGCGTAAACATTCTCAGAGACATCGAGCATGTTCAGTTCCGTGGAACATGGGAGTGGTTCTGGCTGAAGGATCTTTATAACGATCCCGACAGCCGGGAGGTCACGCTGGGAACGGAGAACGCCGACACGATCGCAGGGACAGATATGGTCGATGTGATCGAAGCAGGCAGCGGAGACGACGTTATATCCGGAAGTGCCGGAAACGATGTCATCTT
>NZ_BAAGIG010000033.1:0-545 GCF_054658215.1 Roseibium sp. ROS1 | reverse complement strand
GCCGGATCGCGGTTTTCAACGGCTGCCAGTGCAGAACCCTTGACGATCGGAATGTCGTCGCCCGGGAATTCGTAGGAAGACAGCAGTTCGCGGATTTCCATTTCGACGAGCTCGAGAAGCTCTTCGTCGTCGACCTGGTCAACCTTGTTCATGAACACGACCAGAGCCGGAACACCAACCTGGCGAGCCAGGAGGATGTGTTCGCGGGTCTGCGGCATCGGGCCGTCAGCGGCAGAACAGACCAGGATCGCGCCGTCCATCTGCGCTGCACCGGTGATCATGTTCTTGACGTAGTCGGCGTGACCAGGGCAGTCGACGTGTGCGTAGTGACGGTTTTCCGTCTCATACTCAACGTGTGCCGTGGAGATGGTGATGCCGCGAGCCTTTTCTTCAGGCGCGCCGTCGATTTCGTCGTAAGCTTTTGCAGTCGCACCGCCGGTTTCAGCCAGCGTCATGGTGATTGCTGCGGTCAGCGTCGTCTTGCCGTGGTCAACGTGGCCAATCGTGCCAATGTTAACGTGCGGCTTGTTGCGCTCAAATTTTTC
>NZ_BAAGIG010000032.1:0-561 GCF_054658215.1 Roseibium sp. ROS1 | reverse complement strand
GGCGTTGGTGCGCGGATCAGCCGATGAGCGGAGCTCGTTCATTGATGGGGCCGCTTATTTGGTTGCTCCCGCCGATGCTTGGCAACGAACGGATTTCGGGCGACCGCAGGCGAGCATTCGGTTCAAAATCGTGACCCCGATTGCAGCCTCTGTCTGTTGAGCGAGGAATGACCGAGCGCGCAAACGTGGTCCAATAATGCCTTTGTATCGACCCATCGCGGTTTCAACCAAAGCTCGTTTGCCGTAGCCAGTTGATGCCTGCCATTTCAGCCGGCCATCTTTCTGCATGGAGGTTATGTGGTCGTCTCTCTGGCAGCATGCTTGGACAATAGGCCGTTCAACCGCGTTCGAGCGCGGTGGAATGATGACCCTTGCGCCTGCGCTGTGATGGAAAACAGCGTCGTAGGTTAGGTAGCCATCATAGGCTCCATCGGCCGTGAAGTTGTCGATCTCATCATCGATCTGATCCAACAACGGCTTCAGCTGCGAGGTATCGCCGGTTTCCTGATCTGTCAGGCTATGGGCAATGATCTCGCCACTGTCAGCATCAACAGCCAGATG
>NZ_BAAGIG010000031.1:0-589 GCF_054658215.1 Roseibium sp. ROS1 | reverse complement strand
CTGCCTGTGCGGTGGTGGCAGCAGCAGCAGCTGCAGCGCCGAGCATCAAGCTCTTGAGTTTCATATCTGACCTCCAATCAGTCATTTCAATTGGCACCAAAGAAAAGCGCCATTGTCCCCGCGAATTGTTTCTGAGTTTGCCACCGACCGGAGGTTGGACGTCCGAGGCAGACAAATCAGTGCGGCTCGAAGCCGCTCGCAAGGATGACCATACGCATCCAATTTCCCGGTTCAATACAGAATACGGTTTGCACCTACCGCAGCGGCTGTTTTCAAAAACCGGTGTTGCGCGAATGTCACAAAATCAGATCGGAAATTTAGAAACTGTTAGGAAACTCGGCAAAATCGCCGGTTTGACCGGCACTTGACCGGGAGGCTAGAGGCCTCGCCCCATGCGGATTCTCGGGGAATCAAAATGGGGACGGCCCGGCAGATTGAAGCCTGCCGGGCCGCGTGACTGACTGGAGTTCAGAGGATCACAGCCAGAAATCTAATCAGATGATTAGAAAGTGCGCTGCATACGAACACCGAAGAGGAGTTCATCAACGTCAGATGCGTTGTCCGGGTCGGTGTTGGCGTAACCAACGTC
>NZ_BAAGIG010000030.1:0-617 GCF_054658215.1 Roseibium sp. ROS1 | reverse complement strand
TGGTTGCGGGAGCAGGATTTGAACCTGCGACCTTCAGGTTATGAGCCTGACGAGCTACCGGGCTGCTCCATCCCGCGTTGTTTTTTTGTTTGTCCTTGGCGCGCTGCGCGTTTGGTCCAAGTGGGTTTGGTCCCTTTTGGGGATACCCTTATGTTTCGGTTTGACCGGAAGACTGCGCTGATATGGGATAAGAGATCCGGAGCGCAGCGGAGGCAAGGCCGAGTGGCCGCCGGCCGGTCAGGCTGCCCGCGCGGAGCGCAGCCCTTTAGGGCGGTGCGCGCGTGAGCGGCAAACAAGTTGAAGAGGTTTCAAATTGCGATTTGCAGGCCTGGCGGCGACCTACTCTCCCACACCTTAAGATGCAGTACCATTGGCGCTGGGGAGTTTCACGGCCGAGTTCGGGATGGGATCGGGTGGGGGCTCCCCGCTAGGGCCACCAGGCCGGCGAAGCGCAATTTGCGTGAACTGGTCTATATATTTTTTTGATGTTTTGGTCGGCCTCGCCTGGGACGAAGGTTCCAGGACGTTGGCCGTATGGATCATTTCAAACGCGCTCAAGCAGCCCGAAGGGCGGTAGCGCACTTAAAATGATCTTTTTGATGCGCCAGGGGCGCATC
>NZ_BAAGIG010000029.1:0-690 GCF_054658215.1 Roseibium sp. ROS1 | reverse complement strand
GAGGTTCGCCGCCTCATCGATGAAGATGGAAAAACCGCCTTCGCCGTGTTTCGCGGCTGCGGAAATCGCAGCGGAGATATGCGCGACCACTGGCGGCCCCAGAACCGGGTCCATCAGGGCTTCGTTCATGTTGATGCCAACAAGAAACGACTTTTGCAGAAACCCGGTGATCTGATCGCGCGGGGCGTTGAAGACGTGGCTGAACTGGCCCTCGGCTCCGTCCTCACCGTTCACCCACTTGGCAAAGGCACGGCGGATCTCCGATTGAGCCGGGAAGGCCGCACCATAGATATTATCCAGCGTGCGCAAGCCCGGTTCCAGCTCGGCGGCCATGTCGAGCGCGGCATGAAGATAGTCGTCCATATCCTCATCGAACGCTTCGCCAAGCATGGCTTGCAGGATCAACCGCACCCGGTGCCGGGCGGACTTGTCGGTGAGATCGATATCGAGAGGATTGAGAGCTAAGTCCTGATAGCCCTGATAGATCCCGCCGAACGCCTCAATCATGAAGCGTGCGCCGTCCTTGGAATCGAAGACGTAGTTCCGCACACCGTGGAACTTTGCAAGTCCGCCAAGAAGGTGAAGGATCAAGGTAGACTTACCGCCGCCGGTCGGGGCGAACATGAGGTAGTTGCCCGGCGATTGCGGCTTGTCAGAAACATGGAACTGGAAGGCGTAGTTCTGGCCCGT
>NZ_BAAGIG010000028.1:0-731 GCF_054658215.1 Roseibium sp. ROS1 | reverse complement strand
TGCGGTGAGCTGAAACCCGAGATTGCGCGTCTTAGCGCCGGGATCAGCGCCAACCTGCCCGCCTCTGACATTCACGTTTCGACAGACGGCGCGATTGACACCTTTACGCCGCACAAGACGTTCAACCGGGTGATTGCCGTTCGCGGCTGGCCGGAAACCGTTTCCGGCATGCTGGTGTCCCGTCTGCTGGCACTCAGCGGTGAGCTGGAAGTCTGTCAGATCGTCAAGCCGCTCGACAGCACCAAGCAAATCGCCCTTTTCACCCGACAAATCACCGAGCAGAAGCACAACTATTTCGGGACAGGTGCTGTCCTGGCCGAGTTGGAAGCGGTCAACGAGGATCTTCTCAACAATTCCCAACAGCTTCAGGAAACGCAATTCCAAATCACCGTGCGGGCTCGCAACGAGGCCGAGCTGACCTCCCTCATAGATCAGGTTACGTCCATCCTCGACAATGCGCGGATCCGTTACTGCTGCGAGACAGTCGGCGCGGCAACGGCATGGTTCAACCGCATGCCCGGCCGGGAAAAGCTGCTGCGGCCGCTTAAGATCACTGAGGGCAATGTTGCGGCCCTGTGGCCGTTCCAGTTCTCGCCGATCGGTCTGTGGTCCAGCCCGTTCGGTGACCGGCCGGTGCGTCTGTTCAAGACCCCAACGGGCCAGAACTACGCCTTCCAGTTCCATGTTTCTGACAAGCCGCAATCGCCGGGCAACTACCTCATGTTCGCCCC
>NZ_BAAGIG010000027.1:0-785 GCF_054658215.1 Roseibium sp. ROS1 | reverse complement strand
CAAGGCCGTACCCGCGATGCCAGCAAGAAGGACTTCACCAAGCACCTGATCCGGCTTCGCCGCCTCGACCACGATGCCAAGTTCTGCGTTGGGGATACCGTCTGCGAAATCCTGCTCAAAAACGCAAATGATGGTACGTCCGCTTTCGATATCATGGCCGGGTTGTTCCGCATCCGGTGCCTGAATTCCCTTGTCGCCCAGACCTCCACCCTCGACAATGTGAGGGTGCGCCACAGCGGAAACGTGAGCCACAAGGTGATTGACGGCACGTTCCGCGTGATGAAGGAAGCGGAAAAAGCCCTGGCAGCGCCAGCCGATTGGAGCGGTCTGATCCTCGATCGTGACGAAAGGCAGGTGTTTGCGGAGGCGGCGCATATTGCCCGGTTCGGAGATACCAAAGGGGAAACCACGACCCACATTCAGCCAAGCCAGCTTTTGAACACCCGCCGCACGGGCGACCGGGAAAACGACCTCTGGACAACTTTTAACGTTGTTCAGGAAAACGCCATCCGAGGTGGTTTGGAGGCGCGTTTCCGCGATGAACATGGACGCCTTCGCCGCTCCACCTCCCGAGCGGTGAAGGGCATCGATCAGGACGTGAAACTGAACAAGGCCCTTTGGACGCTTTCTGAAAAGATGGCGGAACTGAAAGGTTTGAGAGCCGCAGCCTAAAGCGCAAAGCACTGGCGGCAGGAACACTGCCGCCAGTCTGCATATTTCGAAATTCAGGATCGGCGCTGCTGAACCGGACCAGCCCTGACGGGCCGGGCTGATCCTGTGGAGGG
>NZ_BAAGIG010000026.1:0-817 GCF_054658215.1 Roseibium sp. ROS1 | reverse complement strand
GGCGATGTCACGGTAACGTCTTGTGAGGGGTGGCTGCGATAGACGCAGGATCATGAGCACTTCGCCAGTCAGTTACAAGCGCCACCGCTTCCCACCCCAGATCATCGCCCACGCAGTTTGGCTCTACTTTCGGTTTCCGCTGAGCCTGCGCCTTGTAGAGGAATTGCTCCTGGAGCGGGGCATTGCCGTCTCCTATGAAACGATCCGCCGCTGGGGAAAGAAGTTCGGCCCCGATTATGCGCGTCGCCTTCGCCGCAAGACACCCGGCGGGAACGATGTGTGGTATCTGGACGAGGTGGTCATCACCATTGCTGGCAGAAAACGCTGGCTATGGCGGGCCGTCGATCAGGACGGGTATGTGCTTGACGAAATCGTCCAGACGCGCCGCAACACCAAGGCTGCCAGGCGATTGCTGACCCGACTTCTGAGGAAGCAGGGCATCGCACCGAAGAGGATGATTACGGACAAGTTGCGCTCCTATGGAGCAGCCCGGCGACAGGTCATGCCACACGTCGAACACCGATCTCACAAGGGTCTGAACAACCGAGCCGAGAATTCTCATGTGCCGCTGCGAAAGCGAGAGCGGATGATGCAAGGCTTCCGATCACCGGGAGGCCTTCAGCGCTTCGTCTCTGTCTTCTCCGCTGTCCGTAACCTCTTCGTCCCACCCCGCTCACAACGCTTCGCATTCCAAAACCGCGTTCACCGTATCCAGGCGATCGCAGAGTGGAACGCTGCGGCCGGAGCCATGAGCTGAGATCAATCCTCGAGGCAGAAGTCCCCCATCCATCCGAATTCAAGTTAAGGTGACATCGCC
>NZ_BAAGIG010000025.1:0-817 GCF_054658215.1 Roseibium sp. ROS1 | reverse complement strand
GGTTCTGTCGCAAAAATTTACGGGTGACGAGTAGCGGTCTTTGCAATACCCAGATCAGACGGCGAAGTTCGCAAACTGCTTAAATGGACAGACTTCACCCCTGAACTGACCCTTGCGGATCATGCTGGCGACTTCAATGCCAGCCAGCGTAGATGCGGCTGCCTCGAACGACTTGAAGCCGAGCATTAAGCGGATCCGGCGCTTGATGAAACGGTGATCCTGCTCAACGATATTATTGAGGTATTTGATCCGCACCATCTCGATCGGGACCGAGCAGCCGAAGCGCTTCAACATTCGATTGATCTCGTTGATGCCGGCGGTGTTGGCGCCGCTCTTGTCGATCACGATCTTTCGCGGCATGCCGTTTGTTTCAAGAGCGCGAGCGAAGAATTTTGTGGCTGCCGCCTTGTTCCGACGCCTGGACAGCATGAAGTCCAACGTCTTTCCGAACTTATCGACCGCCCGATAGAGATAGACCCATCTGCCCTTCACGCGGACGTAGGTTTCGTCCATTCGCCAGGACCGATCCACCGGGCGTTTGCGGCGACGGGCCTCGGCGGCCACCTGGCCGGCATACTTCGTAACCCAGCGATTGAGCGTTGAATGATCGACATTCACGCCGCGTTCGGCGAGGATTTCCTCAAGGTCTCGATATGATACGCCGTAGCGGACGTTAAAGAAGACCGCGAAAAGTATGACATCCTTGGGGAAATGAGCGCCTTTGAAGGGAATGGCCATCGCATGTCTCCAGAACACCGGAAAATCAACGGCGCATCAATACCTCCACATCGGTTCAAGAAAAGTTTGCGACAGATCC
>NZ_BAAGIG010000024.1:0-1219 GCF_054658215.1 Roseibium sp. ROS1 | reverse complement strand
GGGTCCGAGACCGCGTGTTCGCCCAGGCTGTTGGACTGGAAGTGGTCGAAGGCCGTGCCATCCGGATCGTGGACGGTCAGAATTCCGCTTACGCCGAGCGGATGCACGGACGAGCGTCCGACATTCTTGTCCTCGGTGATGTCACCCGTGTCGGTGCCGGTGATGATGGCGGCATCCGGTGTTGCGGCCAGTGTTGTGCTTGCCCCGGTATGGGTCACTCCGCCATGGGCGTCCTTCACATCATAGGTAAAGTGGACCTGACCGTTATAATCCTTTTCCGGTGTATAGGTGAACGTTCCATCCTGATTGTCCCGGATCGAGCCGTGATCGACCTTGAGGCCCGAGATGGAAAGCTTGCCCGCGTCATTGGCATCCACGTCCACCGTGTTCGCCAGAAGCTGTTTCAGTGTCAGGGTCTGGGCGACGTCTTCCGTGCCGCTGGCCAGTTGCACTTCGGAAGAGCAATAGGGCCGGTCGTTGCTGCCATGGATCGTGATCACGATGTCATGGGCCGTGCCGTCCTTGGAATAGACCGTGATCGTGTCGGTCAGGCTCTGGCCGTCCCCCAGTTTGTCGATGGCGGTTCCGCGCGTCGTTGCATAACCGCCCAGTGCGGTCCAGTGACCGGCATCGGCATGGTAGTGCCACGTTCCGTCCGCTTTCAGGGTGAGGTCTCCATAGGTGCCGTGGTAGTCGTAAGCCCCATGACGCGTGTCGAACGCGTTCTCTCCGGCATCCGGGTCGGCGATGGTCAACTTGCCGTCGGCATAAAGAGGTGAATTGCCCAGCGTTGCCACCCCCGGCTGGGCGTAGTCCGGCGACATGTTCGACCCGGCGGCATTCTCCGTTACATTGCCTGTATCCACACCTGCAATCACTGCAGCATCACCGGTCCCGGTGACCGTGATGACGAGGTTCTGGGTGTCCGTCGCCCCGGCCTGGTCGGTGACGGTGACCGGGATGGTCACCTGCTGGGTCTGTCCGGCCGCCAGATGCTGGTAGGCGGGATGGGATGAATCGAAACTCCACGAGCCATCCTGGTTCATGGTGAAGCCGTCGACCGGATGGCCGGCCGCGTAGGTCTGGCGATCGCCATGATCGATATCCGTTGCCACCATCTGGCCGGTGACGGACTTGCCGTCCTCCGTGGCCGAGGCCGTCGCCGCGCTCAGCACCGGGGCGTCATTGGTGCCGTGGACTGTGATATCGATCCGGTGCG
>NZ_BAAGIG010000023.1:0-1805 GCF_054658215.1 Roseibium sp. ROS1 | reverse complement strand
GGTCAGCACTATAGCGATTGTCGCGATTGCCAGCGTTGCGATCGCTGTCCCAAGGACGCCAGTTGTGAAGGCCGTCAAAGCCAGAGGTAACATGACCATGAAGAGGAAAGGATAAGAAGATTGAAAAAAGACGGCGGCCGTTATGGCAACACAGAGCAGTAGTGCGGCCAGCGTTCCACGTTGCGTTAAGCTTTCCTTCTCGATCGACCTTTGCGTGTTCGGAATACCGGCTAGCAAGAATGGCGCGACCAGTAGCATTCCCAGAGCATCGGCACCGTACCAGTTCACAAAAACCGACCAGAATGGTGTGCCGAACGAATGGTGAAGATATAGCGAGGCAATCATTCCGACAGTCGCGGGTGCGATGCCGCCAGCAATCAATCCAAACCACAGCAGATGATCTGGCTTTCCGAGATCGACGTTCAGACAAACCTTCCGCAAGCAGACGATACAGATCGCAATTTCGACTGTGTTAAAGGTAGACAGGACTATTGCGTTGGTGGTGCTGTCCCCAACAGCGAAATTTGCCAGAAGGTTTCCAATGTAGCCGGCCACCATCAACTTCAGCAAACGCGGAAGCCTCGCTTCGAGCACGATCGCCAGAAGTGCTGCGTTTGGAAACCAGATCCACGCGATTCTGCCAGCTTCCCTTGTCAGAATAATCCCACTGACCGCAAGCAGAAAAAAGACCGCAAGAACCACGATCATCTGAATGGGAAGCGGAATTCTCCTAAACTGAGAGGCGATATTGAACGTCGAACCGGGCGTATTTTCTGCGTTTTGTTTTGAAAACAAATCGGATTCCCTTCAATATCGAGGTTGAATTAGGAATGCGCAAAATTTCGATGAAATGATTAAATCAAACAGCAATTGCGAAAACGTAAAATAACTTTCAGAATTTGAAACACAAAACAATGTTAGAAATTACAATGTTTCTTGTTTGCGTGGGGTGGAATTTAGTTGTGCGTGATCTTGGATTGTTGGAGTTGCGAGTTTTCTAATATTTAGCGCCAGTCTTGCGCGTTAAAAAACTTCCAAGACTTCTCCGTCCGGTAGCAGCCGCCTTTCCGATATTTGTTTAACCGCGAGATACGGTTGGAAACACAGCTATTTGGCTTTGAAAATGTTGATTTTACCCATTTTAGCTAATATAGTGGTTTTATCAAAACCCACTTGGAGTCTGCCATGCGTGCTTTCAGCGCAACCGAACTGGCCAACAAGACCGGAGATGTTCTTGCTGCAGCTGCACAAGAACCCGTCGCCATTCAACGACACGGCAAGTCCCGCTTCGTGATGCTTTCAGCTGAGGAATTCGAACGCCTGCAGCACAAGAGGGATACCAGAAAGGCTGTCCATGTGTCGGATCTGTCCGACGCCGATGCCGGCGATCTGCTTTCCGCTTTGGAAGACAGCATAAAGAATGACTGATCGGCAAAGCATTCCGAAAGTCGGAGACATTTGGGCGTATCCCTATCTTTGGGCCTGGCAAGCCGACCACGGCGAAACCGAGGGCCGGAAGGCAAGACCTTGTGCTCTGACGCTAGTCAACCGAAAGCAAGACAACCTAACAGAAGTCATCCTGGTGCCGATCACCACCAAGGAACCGGTTGCAGGGTCCCATTTCGTTGAAGTGCCGCAAATCGAGAAAAGGCGAGCTGGGCTCGATGAACGTTTGAGGCTTTGGGTGATCTGCGATGAATTTAACTCCGACATGCCCGAGCGCTCTTATTACTTCGAACCGGGCGGCCGGGTCGGCGCTTTCAGTATCAAGTTTACAAAGCAGGTCCAGGCAGAGCTGGTAAGGG
>NZ_BAAGIG010000022.1:0-3574 GCF_054658215.1 Roseibium sp. ROS1 | reverse complement strand
TCGGCGCTGATGGCGCTCTGGCTCGGCAAGGGATTGATTTCAAACAATAACCCCTAAACAGGGGATAGCGCCTCACCTCAAGCAGCGGCAAAAAGCGGCTGCTGAAACAACTTGCGCCGCGAGAGAGCCGCGCCCGGCTTCCGTATCGAAATCCCGGTGCCTGGCCACATGGCGCCGCGACGAGGGGGACCGATGGACACCAACGACACAATGGCTTGCGGGTCTCGCAATACGACAAACCCGGAGCGAGCGGGTGCGTCACACGCTCTCAGGACCGCTCTCCTGCTCGGTACGACGCTGGTTGCCGCAGCCGCCATGAGTTCCGGAACCGCTCAGGCCAGGGGAGGCAAGGGCGGCAACGGCGGTGCCTACGGCGGTATCTTTTACAGGCCCGGGCTCGGCGGCGCGGGCGGTTTAACCGGGAGCGCCGGAAACAACGGAACCACCCAGATGGGGTCATCGCAGCCGGGCAACGGCGGTGGCGGCGGTGGCGGTGCCGGCGGCTTTGCTGGCGGAACCGGGGCCAGCAGCACCCCCGGGGGTGCTGGCGGCGATGGCGGTGCGGGCGGCACGCACGGGCAGACGGTCTCAACTTCGACAACGATTGCAAGCCCCACCACGGGCAATAACGGCGGCGATGGCACCGATGGCGAGGCGGGCACTGCAAGCCCCTCCGGTGGCGGTGGCGGCGGCGGCGGCGGTGAGGGTGGCCATGGCGTCGCCGTGGACGCCGCCGTGACGATAACCAACAACACTGATATCACGGGTGGCACGGGCGGTCAGGGCGGGCAGGGTGGAGCCGGAGCCGGCGGCGGCGGCCAAGGATCCGTCGGCTTTGGCGGCGGCGGCGGGGTCGGCCTCTCGACCTCGGTGTCCGGCGTGACGATGATCAACACCACAACGTCCACAATCACGGGCGGCAACGGCGGCGCCGGCCAGGCGGACGCCGCAGGCGGTGCCGGCGTCAGGGGCGCTGACCTCACCATCGTCAACAGCGGCACGATTTCCGGCGGGCTCTCCCACAGTGGCAGCACCCGCGCCAATGCCATCGAATTCACCTCAGGCACCAACATTCTGGAGCTGAGAACGGGTTCGACGATCACCGGCAATGTCATCGCGGGCGGCACCAGCGACACGCTTGTTCTGGGAGGCGATACCAGCCCGGCCGCAAGTTTCGATGCCGGAGAAATCGGCACCAAATACACCGGCTTCGAAGTCCTGTCGAAGACAGGCAACTCCAGATGGACCCTCACCGGTACGAGCACCCATACCGTCAACACGACGGTCGAGGCCGGCACCTTGCGGGCTGGCTCGGCTGGCGCATTCGCCGCAAACACGGCCTACACGGTCAATGGCGGCACACTCGACCTCAACGGGTACGATCTCACGATGTCGGCGCTTTCCGGTACCGGTGGAACCGTTTCGTTGGGTAGTGCGGGGC
Source organism: Roseibium sp. ROS1 (assembly GCF_054658215.1). Classification (NCBI taxonomy): domain Bacteria; kingdom Pseudomonadati; phylum Pseudomonadota; class Alphaproteobacteria; order Hyphomicrobiales; family Stappiaceae; genus Roseibium; species Roseibium sp. ROS1. The sequence goes on along the minus strand of NZ_BAAGIG010000022.1, from coordinate 2,133 downwards.
TCACGGTGAACCAGTTGGGCACCACAACATATGGCGGTGTGATCAGCGGCACCGGTTCGCTGATCAAATCCGGCGCGGGCACGTTGACCCTGACCGGGACGAACACACATACCGGCGGCACAACGATTTCCGCCGGCACGCTGCAAATCGGCAGTGGTGGCACCAGCGGCAGTCTGAGCGGTAATATCACCAACAATGCGGCTCTCATCTTCAACCGCAGTGACGCGCTTACATATGGCGGGGCAATCAGCGGCACCGGTTCGCTGAGCAAAACCGGTGCGGGTACGTTGACCCTGACCGGGGCGAACACGCACACCGGGGGTACCACCGTTTCCGGCGGCAGGCTGGTGGTCAACGGGCGCATCGGCGCGACGACCCTGAACGGCGGCACCGTGGGCGGGTCTGGCACACTTGGTCATGTGACCGCCAATTCCGGCAGCACGATCGCGCCGGGCAATTCCATCGGCACTCTCAATGTCGCCGGCAACGTTTCCTTTGCCGCTGGTTCGACCTATGACGTGGAAGTCGATAGCGCCGGGAACTCCGACAAGATCGCCGCCACCGGGATCGTGACCATCGACAGTGGCGCCGCAGTCAAAATTCTGGCGGAAAACGGTACAGACGATGGCTCCAGCTATGCTCCGTCCACCACATACACAATCATAACTGCAGGCACGGCTGTTACCGGCACGTTTGGCACGGTCAACGAGAACTTTGCTTTCCTCGATGCCGAGCTGTCCTATGGCGCCACCTCGGTGACCCTGGATCTGATCCGCAACGACATAAGCTTTGCCGATGTGGCACACACCGCCAACCAGCGGGCGGTGGCAGGCTCCCTCAGCGGGCTTGCCTCCACCAGCGATCTCTACCGGGTTGTCGCGGGCCTGAACGAGACCCAGGCACGGCGCGCCTATGACAGCCTGTCAGGCGAGATCCATGCCTCGCTGCCGGCCATGTTCCTGAGCGACAGTGCCCGGCTACGCGACACGGTGACCAGCCGCATTCACGATGCCTTCGCCGGTTTTTCGGAGGTGCCCGAGATCGCCTTCAACGGTCCGGTCGGCCCGCGGGGGCCTGGCCTGGGCACCGGTTCGGGCTTCAACCTCAGCACCTGGGGCAGCGCCTACGGGGCCTATGGCAAGCTCGACGGTGATGGCAATGCAGCCACGCTCTCGCGCAGCACCGGCGGCGCCCTCGTCGGGCTTGAGGCAACCGCCTGGCCCCAGGCCCGCTTCGGGCTGCTGGCCGGTCTCGGCCAGAGCCAGGCCAGCGTTTCCGCGCGGGCGTCCTCGGCGGATGCAAACAGCTACACCCTTGGCGCTTATGGCGGGGTGCGGCTTTCCGACCTCGGTCTCACCTTCGGCGCCGCCTACAGCTGGCACGATGTGTCAAGCGAACGCGCTGTTGCCGTAGGCAGCCTGAAGGACACGCTCACCGCCGACTACTGGTCCCGGACCGCGCAAGTCTTCGGCGAAGCTTCCTATGCCCTGGAAACACCCTGGCTGCAGGTCTCTCCCTTCGCCGGACTGGCCCTCCTGCATCAGCAGACCGACGCCTTCCAGGAGCAGGGCTCCGCCGCCCTAGCACTCACGGGGGATGGCTCCAGTCAGCTTCTGGGATCAAGCACACTCGGCCTTCGCATGTCGAAAACGCTTGCGACCACCGACGGTATCTCTGCGGCGCTCACCGGCGCCCTCGGCTGGCGCCACGCCATAGGCGACCTGACGCCCGATCAGCGTATGGCCCTGTCCGGTCTTGATCCCTTCACGGTCCAGGGCGTGCCCCTCGACCGGGACACAGCCCTTGTCGAGGCAGGACTTGCCCTCACCATCTCCGACCGCACCACCCTCGGCCTTTCCTACCAGGGAGCTTTCGGGGAAAACGCAAGGGACCAGGGCGCAAACGCAAGGGTCAATATCAGATTCTGATGGATGCCGCTGTTTCGGACGTTCGCAGGTTCTCGCCAGGAATCCAAATGCGGGCCATTTGGTCCCAGGTTGTCAACGTCAGCACTGCGCTTCCATACACGTACTCGCTGCGCGGGAGGGTGTGTGGTGGGTTCTGTCGCAAAAATTTACGGGTGACGAGTAGCGGTCTTTGCAATACCCAGATCAGACGGCGAAGTTCGCAAAC
>NZ_BAAGIG010000021.1:0-5264 GCF_054658215.1 Roseibium sp. ROS1 | reverse complement strand
CTGGCGAGGCATCCGCCAGCGAGAGCGATCTTCATCGCAAGAGCAAGAATGATTGTTTTCAATTTTTCCTCCCAATTTGATTTGGAAGCAAAGAACGCCAGACGTTCAGGCAAAAGCCCAATTCAACTTGACGATCAAATGATCACTAATTTGTATTGCCCTTCGATCATTCGATACCATCACATCTGCCGAGCAAGTCAGCGAGTTCGTTTACGATAAGGTCCTTGTCGTGGTCGAGTGTCGCGACGTGAAATGAGTTTTCAAGCCACCGCAGGCGTATGTCTGTCGACCCACATTCCATTGCAATACGTTCAGCATTTCTTGGATCGACCACGTGATCGGTCCTGGACTGCAATATCAGGATCGGTTGTCTCAGGAGTGGCAGCATCATCCCCGTTGAAAGCGTGAGGAAGTACCGTTCTCTGATCGCCCTTGCCGGTATTCGGTCGTAGCAGATCTCGCGAGCAGTTTCGTCTCGAATATCCGAACCGATGCCGTCAAAATAAATGTTTGAATCTGTCTCGAGAAATTTCGCGGCATGCTCGGCCGAATAAAGGCCAGTTGAACCATTGATCGTTGTGACCGCACGCACTTTGTCCGGATGGCGGATTGCTATGTTTAATGCGAGTGTTCCACCAAGAGACAGGCCCGCGGCGACGATAGTTCTGCAGTGTTTGCTAACCTCTTCCAACGCCTGTTCCGCCGACCTAAGCCAATCCTTGAAACATGTTTGACCAAGATCCTCGGGTGAGCTCCCGTGTCCCTTCAGCAGCGGAGCCAGGACAGTTGCGCCGGAAGCAGCGTGCAGACTCTCGCCCACGTATCGGACACTTTGCGGAGTGCTCGTGAAGCCGTGGAGCAGCAGCACGCCGGTATTTGAACCGAGGAGAAAAAACGGTGCTGCCTGGGGATCGGAATACATGGGGTACCTTTCAGCTTGAAACCCCATTGCAAGTGAAACTCCACCGCCCGGAAGGCAAATATCAAAGCCCTATCGGTTGATAGAGACTCGCGATCAGCGATTTTGTTCGATGCTCGTACCGGACCGGAAGCTGGCAACCAGTTTGTGGAGCAACTGCGTGTTAGCTGCCTCGTCCCAAACCATCGCGACATCAAGCTGCGGGCCGAATTCGTCGAACGTCACCAGTTTCAAAGAGGCCGGCAGACTCTCACGGATGCTGGATGGATAGAGCGTTAGCCCTCGCTTTTGGCTGACCCGCTGGAAAATGACCTGAACGTCCCATGGTTCTTCGACCACATGGGGGTGAAACCCGGTTAATTCACATGCCTCGTCGATCAAATTGCGAAACGAGCGCCAATTTTCTCGAACACCGAGGACAAACGGGAAGCTGCACGCTGTTTCGAAGTCCGGAATGTCCGTTTCAATCGGAGCGACAAATCCGATTTCACAGCTCCAAAGTGTCGCGTGATCGAGGTTTGTCTTGGCCACGCTCGCATGCGAGAGCACGAAGCCAAGATCAATTGTTCCCGATTTCAAGGCGGATGTAATTGCGTCTGTGGACATGACGTGCATTTCCACCTGGACGTCCGGGCAGACTTTGGAAAAGTGCTGAAGGCCTTCGGAGATTTCAGAAGAAGGAGCAAGCGCTGAATAGCCGATAATGACATGCCCGTGGCGGCCCAGACTATTCCGTCTGGTCGCTCGGATCGTGCGCTCAAAGAGAGCAACTGCTTGGCGAGCGTCAGCCAAGAACTGGGTACCCGGCTCGGTCACCGCGAACGGTTTCGGCGGCCGTTGAAAGATGGTTATGCCCAGGTCCTGCTCGGTATCCTGCACACTTTTCGAAATGGCCGGCTGGGCGATGTTGAGAAGATCCGAAGCTGCCCGAAATCCTCCAGCATCTGCAACAGCAAGTGCATACCGAAGGTGTTTGATTCCCAGGCGAGAGGGCTTCTGAAGCATTGTATCCAGTCCTGCTGATAGGGCGATAACGTTTCGCGATCACACGATCAGGCAACAGTATTTGTGCGCTTTCGTCAAACGCCAGATTGTCTCCCACAGACACCAAGCAAGAGTGTCGGCACAGGGAGATGAAATGGAGAGGTTGTTCAAAAAGCTGGCGAACGGTTTGACGCTGATCAGCGGTGCAGTGCTCCTGCTGATGATGATGCATGTAACTTTGGATGTAGCGCTCAAAAACCTTTTTAACGCACCGTTCCAGGGAACAGTGGAGATTTCCTCTTACTATTACATGGTTGCCGTAGTCATGTTGCCAATGGCGTTGGTCGAAATTAACGATGAACAGATTTCTGTCGATCTACTGTTCGGGCAACTTCCAGCAATACTTCAAAAGGCCCTCCTTCTTGTAACTTTTCTGGCAACGGCCTGCGTTCTCGCTCTCATGACCTGGCGGACCGGACTCGACGCGATACGTGCGTTTCGCGTTGGCGAAGTGGTCATGGGAAGCCGTGAAGTCGTCGTGTGGCCTGCCAGATGCCTTTTGCCACTCGGGTTCGGGTTGGCATCAATTGCGGCTCTATTGCGGGCGGCAATGTTGTTGCGCGGCCGGCGCGTCCTCGCAGTTCATCATGAGGGAGCCACAGAATGACATCCCTTTCTATCGGTTGGTGTGGGGTTGCGATCCTTTTCACACTTCTTGCTGTCCGTATGCCGATCGGCGTCGCTTTGATGATCGTTTCCCTGGGCGGAATTTGGACGCTCACCAACACTGTTGCGGCCCTCGGTATCATCAGCGCCTTGCCTTTTACGTTTATCGGGGATTGGTCGCTAACAGCGATCCCAATGTTTCTCCTCATGGGTTTTGTCGCCGCCAACACAGGCCTGACATCAGGAGTTTTCGATCTTCTGCGGCTCTTGCTGGCAAAAGTGCCAGGTGGCCTCGCTTCCGCCAGTGTCGGTGCATGCGCTTTGTTTGCGGCCGCCTCCGGTTCCAGCATTGCGACAACTGCGGCCATGTCCAGGATAGCTGTTCCCGAGATGCTTCGTGCCGGCTATCACCCAACACTTGCTACTGGCGTGGTGGCTGCATCTGGAACTCTCGGATCGCTGATACCACCTTCGATTCTGATGGTTTTGTTTGGTATTTTCACGGAACAATCCATCGGTCAGCTTTTTATCGCGGGCGTCATCCCTGGTATACTCTCCGCATTGATTTACGCAGGTATGATCACAATTCGCTGCGTTGCAAATGCTGACCTGGCACCAGCTGTCAAAGTTGAATTGGGCGCTGGTGAGCTGAAATCGCTATTGCTGTCTGTCTGGCCGTTTCCGGTGCTGATCGTCGGTGTACTCGGCGGAATTTTCTTCGGGTTTTTCACTCCGACGGAAGCCGGAGCCGTCGGTGCTTTCCTCGCCATCACCATCGCTGCCGCAAGTCGGCGCCTCACAGCCGTCGCCGTTAAAATGGCGATCCGGCAGACCGTCGTTGCAACCTCGTCAATTTTCTTTCTTTCGATCGGGGCCGTGATGTTCACGCGCTTCATGGGCTTGTCCGGTGTCCCGGACTCACTCTCCACGGCGATGCTCGGGATATCCGAGAATCCGATCCTCATCATAGTGATGATTGCAGTGCTCTACATCGTCCTTGGAATGGTGATCGATTCCATCGGGCTGATGCTGCTCACTCTACCTGTGCTCCTTCCGGTCCTGGAAGGAGCCGATATCAATATGATCTGGTTCGGCATCATCGTCATCAAACTGCTTGAAATCGGCTTGGTCACACCACCGGTCGGCCTGAACCTGTACGTCTTGCATGGCGCTCTAGGTGGCAAGGTCAAGCTTCGCGACATCATCAATGGAACGGCCTGGTTTATCGCAATGGACGTGGTGACGCTTGCACTGCTCATCGCGCTTCCTGGTCTGTGCCTCTTCCTGCCCGCTCTGATGAGCCGGTAGTTAACAGCTTCGAACAAGTGGAGGAGTAACTATGAAAAAATCAGCACTTATGACCGCCCTGGCAGTGTCCTTGACGGGAACAATGGCAAGCGCTGCCCAGTACAACGCAAATCACTTCTTTGCCGAGCGGCACTCCATGGTTCGCGGACCATATGGGGAATTTGCAAAGAAGGTCGCCGAGGACACGAATGGGGAGGTGACTTTCAAGGTCTTTTCCGCCGGCTCGCTTCTTCCCCCGGCATCTTCGCTTGGAGGATTGAGGGATGGGATTGCGCAAGTCTCCTATCATGCGGGAACCTACACGCCTGCAGAGCTGCCCGTTGCAAATCTCATCGGCAACATGGCCTTCTACAATACCGACCCATTGGTGATGGCCTTTGCGTCGACCGAGTTCGGCCTGACCCATCCAGCCGCACTTACTGAATGGAAGAAAAACGGGATCGTCTTTGGTGGAGGTTATTCGACGTCTGAATACCACATGCAATGCAACACCAAGGTCGAAACCCTGGCGGATGTTCAGGGAAAAAAATTGCGCATGCCGGGGGGCGCCTGGTCTCGCTTCGCTGAGCATATTGGCGCATTGCCGGTTTCGATACCTTCCAGCGAAATGTACTCCGGTCTTGACGTGGGGGTGCTTGATTGCGCCGTTGCTGCCGCCGACGCCCTGGATAGCTTCAGTCTGAAGGATGTCGTTACCGCAATGAACACGCTTACGGTCGGAAACTACTATGCGGGGTTCGAATGGGCTTATAACGCTGACTTCTGGAAAAGCATCTCACCCGAAAACCGGAAGGTGCTTTTTGATCAGATGGCGTACTACCTTGCAGAACATCGCATTGAGTTCGATGCTGACGTCGAAAAAGCGGTGAGTGCGGCAAAGGAAAAGGGCATGGTCGTTTATGAGCCGGACCAGGCATTGCAGGACGCTTTGGCTGAATTCGTGAAGAAGGACGAGGCCACTCTGATAGCAACTGCTGAAGATCGCGGCGTTGAAAACCCGGCCGCGATCCTGGCGGATTTCAAGCAAACCATCGATCGATGGGACGCGCTTCTGGAAGGCATCGACCGTCAAAATGTCGATGTCCTCGCTGAACTGGCGCGAACTGAAATTTACGACAAGTTGGATCCGGCTACCTACGGAACGGACTGACCTTAATGTTCGGACGTAATGCAACTAAGCTTTAAAGGCAGTGATGGATGGCGTGGGCGAGAGATGACAAAGCAAGTCGTCGATCGCTCCCCTTCCGCACTCACGGAGAGACAATCGCTGGTGAACCGGCTCTGAATGAGGTGGTTCACTGGCGGTATTCCCGAAAGGCTTTCAGCCGAGTACGGCTTCGGGCATTCAAACGCTCCACGGATTTGCACTATCGGGACAGGCTCCATC
>NZ_BAAGIG010000020.1:0-2500 GCF_054658215.1 Roseibium sp. ROS1 | reverse complement strand
CAGTGGCTTGCATTTAAGAACCGGAACCGTCTGGAAAGTCGGGCATTAGTGGGTGATAGCCCCGTACGGGTAGAAATTATGCAAGTCCTCGAGTAGGGCGGGACACGTGAAATCCTGTCTGAACGTGGGGGGACCACCCTCCAAGCCTAAGTACTCCTTGTCGACCGATAGCGAACAAGTACCGTGAGGGAAAGGTGAAAAGTACCCCGACGAGGGGAGTGAAACAGTTCCTGAAACCGGATGCCTACAAACAGTTGGAGGGCGAAAGCCTGACAGCGTACCTTTTGTATAATGGGTCAGCGACTTAATTTAACGAGCAAGCTTAAGCCGGTAGGTGTAGGCGTAGCGAAAGCGAGTCTGAATAGGGCGCCCTAGTTCGTTGGATTAGACCCGAAACCGAGTGATCTAGCCATGGCCAGGTTGAAGGTGCGGTAACACGCACTGGAGGACCGAACCCACGCCTGTTGAAAAAGTCGGGGATGAGCTGTGGCTAGGGGTGAAAGGCCAATCAAACTCGGAAATAGCTGGTTCTCCGCGAAATCTATTTAGGTAGAGCGTCGGATGAATACTCTCGGGGGTAGAGCACTGGATGGGCTATGGGGGCTTACCGCCTTACTGATCCTAACCAAACTCCGAATACCGAGAAGTACTATCCGGCAGACACACAGTGGGTGCTAACGTCCATTGTGGAGAGGGAAACAACCCTGACCGCCAGTTAAGGTCCCTAAGTTATGGCTAAGTGGGAAAGGATGTAGAACTCCCAAAACAACCAGGATGTTGGCTTAGAAGCAGCCATCATTTAAAGAAAGCGTAACAGCTCACTGGTCTAAATAAGGGGTTCCGCGCCGAAAATGTACCGGGGCTCAAGCCATACACCGAAACTGCGGGTGCATCTTATGATGCGCGGTAGCGGAGCGTTCTGTAAGTCTGCGAAGGGGGACCCGTGAGGGCTCCTGGAGATATCAGAAGTGCGAATGCTGACATGAGTAACGATAAAGCGGGTGAGAGACCCGCTCGCCGAAAGTCCAAGGGTTCCTGCGCAACGCTAATCGGCGCAGGGTTAGCCGGCCCCTAAGGCGAGGCCGAAAGGCGTAGTCGATGGGAATGCAGTTAATATTCTGCAGCTTGGTGGTAGTGACGGATGCCGTGTGTTGTATCTCCTTATTGGATTGGGGGTGCAGCGAAGGTGTTCCAGGAAATAGCTCCACCGTATAAACCGTACCCGAAACCGACACAGGTGGACTGGTAGAGAATACCAAGGCGCTTGAGAGAACTATGCTGAAGGAACTCGGCAAAATGCTCCCGTAAGTTCGCGAGAAGGGAGACCTCACGACGGGCAACCGTTGTGGGGTGGCACAGACCAGGGGGTGGCGACTGTTTATCAAAAACACAGGGCTCTGCGAAGCCGTAAGGCGACGTATAGGGTCTGACGCCTGCCCGGTGCTGGAAGGTTAAGAGGAGGTGTGCAAGCACCGAATTGAAGCCCCAGTAAACGGCGGCCGTAACTATAACGGTCCTAAGGTAGCGAAATTCCTTGTCGGGTAAGTTCCGACCTGCACGAATGGCGTAACGACTTCCCCGCTGTCTCCAGCATAGACTCAGTGAAATTGAATTCCCCGTGAAGATGCGGGGTTCCTGCGGTCAGACGGAAAGACCCCGTGCACCTTTACTACAGCTTCACACTGGTATTCGTCACGACATGTGTAGGATAGGTGGTAGACGTTGAAGCAGGAGCGCCAGCTCTTGTGGAGTCACCCTTGAAATACCACCCTTGTCGTCATGGATATCTAACCGCGGTACAACAATATCCGGGACCGTGTGTGGCGGGTAGTTTGACTGGGGCGGTCGCCTCCCAAATGGTAACGGAGGCGCGCGAAGGTGGGCTCAGAGCGGTCGGAAATCGCTCGTTGAGTGCAATGGCATAAGCCTGCCTGACTGCGAGACTGACAAGTCGAGCAGAGTCGAAAGACGGCCATAGTGATCCGGTGGTCCCTCGTGGAAGGGCCATCGCTCAACGGATAAAAGGTACGCCGGGGATAACAGGCTGATGATGCCCAAGAGTCCATATCGACGGCATTGTTTGGCACCTCGATGTCGACTCATCACATCCTGGGGCTGGAGCAGGTCCCAAGGGTTTGGCTGTTCGCCAATTAAAGTGGTACGTGAGTTGGGTTCAGAACGTCGCGAGACAGTTCGGTCCCTATCTGCCGTGGGTGTAGGAGAATTGAGAGGATCTGTCCCTAGTACGAGAGGACCGGGATGGACGTACCTCTGGTGGACCTGTTGTGGCGCCAGCCGCATTGCAGGGTAGCTATGTACGGAAGGGATAACCGCTGAAAGCATCTAAGCGGGAAACCCACCTCAAAACCAGTTCTCCCTGAAGAGCCGTGGAAGACCACCACGTCGATAGGAAGCGTGTGGAAGTGCGGCAACGCATGAAGCTTAGCTTTACTAATAGCTCGTTCGGCTTGATCCTCTCATTAGTCAATGTTCATCTTTT
>NZ_BAAGIG010000019.1:0-5790 GCF_054658215.1 Roseibium sp. ROS1 | reverse complement strand
AAGATCACGAGCGCTCCGGCTCCGACGAGCTGAGCAAGCCGCATGATGTCGATGCGGCCGGTGACCATGGCCCAGATACCATAGATGATGACGCCCACACCGATGACCGGTGCGGCAACACTGACCAACCCGCTTTCCAGAGACTCCAGCATGCTGGTCGCAGGAGCGGACCAGTCCTGCGCCATCGCCTGCGCCGGAAACAGCATCGAGGCGATGACAAGAATTTTGATTGTAGGTGACTGAAAATCTACCTTAGCGGGAAGTTGTAGACGGAGTCCGAGCCTCTTGAACAAGTGCATTTTCAAAAACCTCTTATTTTAGGATGAGATAGAAGGCAGCCACGGCCATCCAGTTGGTGAAAGCGAGGGCGCTGAAGCCATAGAACGCTCTGCGGATGGTCCGGGTGATCTTGTCGGACTCTACAGCGTGCTGTGCGACTGCCGAGACGACCGTCTGGATATTGTCGTTGCCTAGGTTCCGAGCAACCTTTTGTATGGTGTTCGCAATGTCATCGACCTTGTGGTCGATAGCTTCGTTGACACCGGAAACATCATTCTGAAATTGGAAAGAAACGCGTTTCCGCTCGTCCTCAAGCAGGCTTTTGAGGCGGTCACCGAAGGCATTCAGGATCGCAACCACTGCCAGAACCGGATCATCCTTCTGGTAGGAAATCCCGGTTTCCCTGTGAGCGACCTCAATGGCTTCATCAAGTGTCATCTGTCTCCACTCTTCAGCGAAGTCAGCATCGACGTTCGGAGACGTAGCGACACTCATTCGGCCGCCTCCTGATTAGCTGTTTCAAGGAAGGTAGCTTCATCCAGGCGCTCAATTGCCTTGGTCCAATAGATCTTGAGCCGCTGGCGCGCCATAACGTTGAAATCGTTCGATCGGATAGCTTCTTCGAAGGTCAGTTTGGCGCCCATCATTGCCCGGATGTCTTCGCCAAAAGTTCCTGCCTGGACCTTGGGGTGGCACATCACAGCTGCGATGCGGTCGGCGTTTTCCTGATAGACCTTACTGTCTTTGAAACCGCGTCCTTCACTGGCAACCGGCCCGAAAAACTCGTTCAGCCAGACAACTACCGGCACGCCCGGGAAATGCCCCAGAATGGCAAGAAGGCTGTTGAAGGTGTCATCCAGGGCAGCACCGCCGCAGATCGGGCAGTGAATGAACACCCGTACATCAAAGCCCTGCATAAGTTCGAAGGCATTGTTCTCGGCAAGGTATGAACAGGTGGCGATGAAAGACGAGGTTCCAGTGTCGATGACAGTGTGGGTCTCGTCGTCACTTTCGAAAATACGCGTCATCAGATGATCGAAGAGACGCGGATTGATATCATCACCGTCCATGATCTGGATTGGCAGCGCCTTCAGACCTTTGATGGCAGACAGTGTTGGTGTGGTCGGGTCCAGGTCAATCGCCTGCACATGATGGTCGGAGTAGCGCAGGTATTGCACGAGCATGGAAGACGTGAGGCTCTTGCCCGCTCCGCCCTTGCCCTGCATGACAATGTGAACGGTCTTCACCATTGGTCCCTCACTCCGTCAGAGCCGGTTGGAACCGTGAACTTATTGAGTTCGGGGAGCGGTTTGCGCGCCTTACTCTCGGCCTGCGGTGAGAGGTCTTCTGCAGTGTTTCCAGCACTGACTGCTGGATCCTCCACTCGTTCACTCTGCAGTTTTTTCCAGGTTCGGACGAAGGCGGCATACGTTATAGTGATAGTCTCACTCGCCACCAGCTGGTCATGCGCAACAGTGAAATTTGGCGTATTTGCTACTATTGATTTTACCTTGTCGTAGTTGGTCTCAAGCTCAAAGCGAGCCATCCCCCAACGCGACCGCGATCCTTTGGAAGGCGTGGACAGCATGGGTCATTAACGTTCTTGAAGAAGAACGCCCTCAATGTTGTTGATGATTGTTGAATGCACGCAGTATTGACCGCACTATCGGTGCGATTCAGCTAGACACACGTCAGCTTGCCGAAAGCCATTGCGACCAATACAGACAGGGAACGGAGTTTGTGAGGGTCTCCTTATGCGAGCATCAAAGGACTAGTTTGGTGTTCGCTAGGCTCGGCGGTCCTGACTTCCACATAAGGACCGCCGAGCTGCTAACAAGTTGGTTTTACTAATCGACGCAGTAGTTGTACATCTTTTATTCCGCTCTTTCTGGTAAGTTGTCCACAGACCTGCACTCATACTTAAGCGACAGTTAAGGCCCTCAATGAGGGCCTTGTTTCGTTGAGCCTTCAGGCGAATAAGTTAGCAAATACCGTCGCTTATGCGCGATCAGCAGGGATTTGCGACGCAGAAAGTGCCTCACTTTCTCTATCTTGCCCTGCTCCCCACGGTTAGGAATGGTTACAAACGTTCAAGAATATCTAAGATTTCGTATGAGAACGTATTTGTTCAGTTTCAAACGGTCACAAACGTCAAAGTTCAGCTGCTTTCTGTCAAACTCGTCCATCTAAGACCCTATAATACTGCGCTTATTGGATTTTGATAGCGAGTTCACGGCAAATAGATGAGTCTTTTCAAGTAGCTAGCTTCACAACAAGCACAAACAGTCACAAAAAGTAAAACATGTATAAGAACTAGAATAAACGGCCTTTTATTTGCTTTAACCGCGAGAGGGAAATTGTGCTCGCTAAGGTAAAGTAGGGTTCTTGCTGCCAAGAGAAAGGACACCCTCGGCGTCGCTATCGCGTTCACTCTGACCCACGATGCACACTCTGACTCTCTTCCCCAACCACCAAGTGGGCAGCACGATGACTTTGACTGTTGTTGACTATTTTTTACATTCGTATGAATTAAGGCGACCAATATCGGAGCACGCAATGACAGACGAACAACATCCAGGTCAGCTAGAAACGACTGGCACCTCAGAGCACAGTGACAGCAAAAGCACATCTCAGCAGTCGGCTGGTCCTGGTCGGATCAGTAAATCAGGGAAACGGAGCAAAACCGCTAAGGGATCTACGGGTCAGCGGTATACCGTTAAAGAGAGAGCGGAGAAGATCGCAGAGATCGAAACGCGTTTGTCCGAAGGCCTGAATATTAAGGCAGCGATTAAAGAGGCTGGGATATCTGAACAAACCTATTACAGGTGGAAACGTAACGCTGCACCAAAAGATAAGCCTGAAAAGCCGGTTCTGCAGCAGCCGAAAGTTGAAAAGATGTCGGGCAGCGAACTGGAAACGCTGGAGGATCTGGTCGCACTCGAAGCTGAAAATATTCGGCTGCGCACCCAGCTAGCGGAAAAGCTTCGTGCGGAAAACGCTGAACTTCGCAAACGCCTGGGGATGGAATGACTTTGGCTATCCATTCCGGCGTTGAAAACCTGCTTGAACGGCCGTAAATCTCAGGCATGCCTCACTGAGGCCTACCCAACTTTTTCGGAAGCATCTCTTCATGAAATCGCGACGAAACTTCGTTGTTGAATTGAAATCCAGCCGGCGACAGACAAAACCACAGAACAGATCCATCTGGGGTGATACTGATCTCAAGGCTCTTGCCAGTGAAGTTGAGGCAAACCTGCCAGCTTCGCACCCTGGTAGGAGAAACTCGTTTCCTCTGGAGAATAGGTCAACGCAGCCAATCCCCAGCAGTGAAAGTGGCGGCACCCAGTCGACCAAAGATATGCTCTCGAGTGACAGGCAGCCTCAGAGGCTGTCCACACCGCGGATATTGCAGGCGCTACCACTAGCCGCTGTAGAACCTGAGGCGAAGCCGGAGCCGGATGAGATCGATAGTACTCCTGAGGTACAGGTCACTTCTTCGAAAGGTTTTGACGACGAAATTGAGAAAAAACATACAAACAGCGTCGACTCCAAGTCAGACGCACTGGGTCTCGATGACCTGGAAGTGCTGGAACTGGAAAATCAACGGCTGAAGGGGATGTTGAGGTTGCAGCTTCGGGCGGAAAACCAAGAGCTTAGAAAAATGCTCGAACGTCTCCCGTGAGCTGAAATCAGAGCAACGAACGGTAACCGTGCCTAGGTATTGCCGTTTGAAGCAGTCCCTGCGCTTCTTCCCGCCGATGAATGGTCCCACAACCAAAGGTGTACTCGTGAAGCTGTCACGCGTTCGCTTCATCGTAAGGATCATCGTCAACGTTGACGGCGGCACCTGCAACACCTGATGAAGTCTTGGCGGACAGAACCTATGCGATGGAAACTCACAATCGCAACAAGTTCAGTAAGGTGCTTTACAATAAGTTGGTCGTCACGCTCGGTATTTCTGGCTGGTGGGGGCGGGAGATTCTAACTATTACGTTTCTGAAATACGCGAAAGTTAGAAAATTGCTCTAACTCTTCGGGGAAAACCACGACAAGGCCCGTGCCCATGATCAGGCCAAGCCGGGTCACTTCTCAATGAAAGTCGACATCTTGGCGATGCCGTCTTGCCAACAACGATCGACAATATACCGTCGAGGCAGGCTTCGTCAGGCCAACGACGCAATAAGTTATGATGGAACGCCGACCCTCTGAAAGAATTCATCAGAATTGATCGTTTTACATCACCTGAAGTTGCAACTATTCGTGTTTTTCAAGTCTTCTCCGCCTTCCAAGAACGGAGAAATACTTTCCGATCATCCAGATGCCCTCGGCGCTTCCGCTACATCTCTTCCGATCGGGCTGGGGGAAACACATGATTGCGAAATACCTTGGTGTGCTGCTGCCGCTCACTGCGCTGTGCATGACGATTACGCCCGCAAACTCACAACAGACGCTACCTGCCGTAGACGGGATCAGCGGCAAGATGTCCGTCAATGGCGGCAGTTCCGACGGAAGCGCGGTTGGAGGTGTGGAAGGCGCAATCACGATGCCGCTCGGACACAGGTTCGGCCTGCAGCTTGATGCCGGTCTCGGTGGCTACGATGAACCCTTTGCAGGACAATCCGCCTATTACGGCGCCGGGGCACATCTGTTCTGGCGAGACCCGTCAACCGGCATGATCGGCCTTGAAGGTTCGTATTCCCATCTCGACGCTTACCAGGGTGTCGACGTGTTTTCCGCTGGCATCGAGGCGGAGCGATACTGGGGCCCAATCACACTCGGGGGCGTCGTCGGGGTGACCGATGGCAGCCGCGCGATCGAAACCAACGGACGCAGTCAATTCAGATATGATCTCGATGCCACGTTCGTGGCCGGCTCGAAACTCACCTGGTATCCTGACGAGAACCTGGCCCTGTCTGTGTCTGGCAGGGTGTCGGGTGGTGATGCATCCGGGGGGCTCGGCGTCGAATGGGCACCTCTACGTGATACGCAGCTTCAACCCAGCCTGTTTGCGCGCGCGGCCCTGCACGAAGGCGGCGAAGCCTACGCGCTTGCAGGCGTCAGCATCTATTTCAGTGGCAAGTCCAAATCCCTTATCCGTCGCCACCGGGAGGATGATCCCCCGATCGCGAATGTGATGACACTGGGAGGTCTCGGTTTTTCCCTGGGTGCGATCATGAAGTTCAAACAGCACAAGGACAATCCGACACAGCAACCTAACGGGACGCCTCCGTCTCTGCAAATACTTGCTCTGTGTAAGCGATATTCGAAGTGTTAGGTGCCTTTCTGTGCCAATACGGAAGCAGTCACGATCTCTGCCAAACAGAGTGGTCACGATTGGACAACTTGGAGATCAAAGCAGGAGCAAGGCTAAGCCCCCAGAGACCCGACATATCGGGTCGCTTTGGATGACTTGGCCGTGCACAATAGGGCGAAGCCCTCCACAGGATCAGCCCGGCCCGTCAGGGCTGGTCCGGTTCAGCAGCGCCGATCCTGAATTTCGAAATATGCAGA
>NZ_BAAGIG010000018.1:0-10108 GCF_054658215.1 Roseibium sp. ROS1 | reverse complement strand
CAGACGTTGGAAGACGGTGTTGTCACCGAGACGGATGCTTGCGCACCCAACGGCGTGGTCTTCCCGATCCAGAAAAACTTTGAAGCCTGCGAAGACATCGTGGACCGGGATGGTCTTGTGGCAACCCCGCAATATACCTCCTTTTACAATGACGACCGCGGTGCGCGCTTCGATCTGGCGGCGTGCCAGCCTGATGCGTCAATGTTCTATGTCATCAATGCAGACTTCGATGCGTGTTCCCCGGATCTGGATTTTGCCGGGGAGGAAGTCACCATGTTCTCGCAGCTCAGCTATCGCGGCCGCGGTGGCAAGCAGGTGATCGTCAGCGAGTGCGAGGCGTCCGACAAGGTCTTCCAGATGGAACGTGAATACGGCGTTTGCGGTGATTTTGTCGACATGAAGTCAGGTGTCGCCCAGGCTCAATATTCGCTCTTCTATGTGGACGGCACATCCTCACGCCATAAGGTCAGCGAGTGTATGCCGGATGCGGACAAGTCTTATGAGATCGTTGAAAAACAGAACTGCACGTTCGACTTCGATTTTGATCAGGGCATGGCCATCGTCAACACGTCGCTGACCTACCGCAATGGGGACAGCGTCGAGGTCTCGGTACGCGAATGCGCTCCGTCAGAGACCATCGATCCGATCCAGATGTCGGCAGACACCGGCAACTGCACAATGCGTCATGACTTCGGGGCGGGGACGTCTTCGGAAATGGCGATGTGGACCTATGTGCATGAAGGTCAGCTCTTTCAGGCGTCCCCGTGCATAACCACGGACACCACCTATAGCCACACCAGGGTGTTCGAAAAGAACGGCATCGACGTCTGCACGCCGATTGTCGATCTGGCGAAGGGCCAGGCCGCACGCCAGTATCGCACGGAAATTACCGTGAACGGTCGGGAAGAGGTCATTGCCGGCTGTCAGCCTGATGAAGGTGCGATGCTCGGTATCAACGCAACGACGGATGGCTGTGAAGATGTGGCATCGTTCGATCATGATCTGATCGCGGGCGTTTCCTACGGCCGAGAACGTTTCTTCTATAACGTTCCCGGTCGTGGCCGGGTCTATGTAACCGGATGCCAGACCAACCAGCAGACCTTCCCACATTCGATTGAACCGAATGGCTGGAAATACAACGACGCCAATCTGCGTGCGCAGCAGTTGGTGGACGTTTCGATCAATGTGAACGGCAGCCCTTACACAATCGCAACATCCTACCTTCAGCCGGGCACATCCGAAATCGCCTACAGCTTCCTCAGGAACCAAGACGATCCGGATTACGCGAAACGGTATTACAGCGGCTGCAACGAGATGGTTCCGACCAATCGGACCAAACTCTACACACGTCCGGACAGCACGACCTATTCGGTGTCTTCTGGTGCGGGTGCTGTTTTGAACAACGGCGACAAGTGCCGGCGGGTCAATCAGAACCGGCGTGTCGAAAACTGGGGTGTAAAGATCTGGCTCGGTGGTGAGGGAACGATCAAGTTCCGCACGGATTCGGGAACCAAGACCTTCACCCTGAAGCGGCACCAGGATGAGCGGCACTACGATATCCGGGGCGGCAATCCGCAGTATCTCAGCTACTCCGGTGGCGGTCGCTGCGGCATTTACCCGATGCATCAGGATCAGACCAGAACGAAGGTCACTTATCCGGACGGCAAGGTCACCTACACCTCGTGGCAAGGAACCAAGGAAATTCTTGGACCCCAACACGGCTGCTGATCCCCAGTCAGCCTGACTGGCAGGGGCGAGTTGCCCCTGCCCTTGTCCCGCTCCCCCAGTTCCAGTTTCGAGAGGCCGAACCCATGTCTCAGGTTCTGTTGCAAAAAATCCTTGAGCCACTTTCCAGGCACTATGCCGCGTCTGATGTTGTCGAGGTCCGGACGAAGGCTCCGGGCAAGCTGATCGTGGAACGCCGCGATCTGGAAAATCGGATTGCCGAAGTTGATGAACCGGCACTGACCCTTCACCGGATCAAGACCATCTGCCGAGCTTTGGCGAATATGAAGGGTCTGGAATTTGATCCTACATCCAAACCGCAGCTTTCAACAGTTCTGCCGGGTGGTCACCGCTTTGAGTGCCTGATCGGAAATTCGGTTGTCTCCGGTCTGTCACTGGCGATCCGCTGCAAACATCCGCACAAGATCACACTGGACGACATGGGTCTGTCCGCCGGCATGATCGCCTATCTCAAATCCGCCCTCGATCAGCAGCGCAATATCGCCATTTCCGGATCCACCAACACCGGCAAGACGACGCTGCTCAACAATCTCCTATCCTATCTTCCGGATGACCGGCGCGTTGTCAGCGCGGAAGATACGCCCGAGCTCGAAGTCAGCCGGTTCTATAACGGAGTGTCCTTGCTGGCGGCCCGGGACACCGCCCAGGGCGCAGGGCTTAGAACCTGGCAGCAGCTCTACGATCACAAGATGCGTATCTCTCCGGACAATATTCTGTTCGGCGAAATCTCCACGCAAAACGCCTTCGCCGCGCTCAACGTTCTGAACACTGGTGCACGCGGCTGGATGTGCACCGTGCATGCTGAAAGCGCCGAGCTGGTCCCCGCACGATTCCAGGAGAACATCAATGCCGCCGGTCAGACCTTGCCCGACGCAGAGACGTTTATGCGCCGTCTTGTCGATCTAGTGATCCACATCAAACGCGATCCGAAAGGACAGCGTTTTATCTCCGATATCTACGAGATGAAAAATGATCTTTATGTGCTGCGCGACCGCCAGCCGGTAAGTGCCGAGGCTGCGTGATCAGTCATGCATCTGATGCGCTTGTTTGCCGTTCTGGCCTTTAGTGCTCTCGTCGGCGTGACGCTGACCGGCTGGTACTACACGCTTGGTTTCAATCCCCTTCAGCCCGCTTGGTGGCAATGGCTTCTGGATTTCTGGCGGCACGCCCGCGGATTTCCAAACGAAGTTCTTCAACCGGCATATGCCGGGTTTGGCACCTTTCTTATTCTGATCCTGACCGGGGCAATCGTGTCTTCTGGTGCCAGGTCGGAAACGATCTTCGGCGGCCGGAAGCAGAAGGACATCCACGGCACGGCCCGATGGGCTGAAACCCGGGACGTGAAAGAAAGCGGCCTTCTGTCGGAAACCGGCGTCGTCGTTGGTGGTTGGCCGACGCGGCGAGGCGTCAAAATGCTGCGCCATGATGGCCCGGAGCACGTTTTGGCTTTTGCCCCTACCCGCTCAGGTAAGGGTGTCGGCCTGGTTTTGCCCACTCTGCTTTCCTGGGAAGAGTCTGCGTTGGTCCTCGATATCAAGGGCGAGAACTACGCTCTGACCGCCGGTTGGCGTGCTTCACAAGGCCAGAGAATTTTTCGCTTTGACCCGGCGGCAGACAGGGGCTCCGTCAAATACAATCCACTCGCAGAAATCCGGATTGGAACCGATCACGAGATTGCCGACTGCCAGAACATCGCCATCATGATCATCGATCCGGACGGCACCGGCCTGAAGGATTTCTGGATGCAGGAAGGCTACGGCTGGCTCTGCACCGCGATCCTGCATGTCCTTTACCGGATCAAAAAATCAGAAAACCGCACCGCGACACTCGCAGACGTACGCGCGTTCATGTCGATCGGTGAGGACGAAGATCCAAAATCCATCAGCGAACAGGCCGTCGCAGCGGCAGCAAAAGCCGCATTCGGCCAGAAGGATGGTGAACCAGATGGCGAGGAAGACGACAGTTTCGACCGGCTCTTGAAGGACATGGAGCGCTATGAGCACGGCCGGAAAGTCGTCAATGACGAAGTGCGTCTTGGCGCGGCCCGTATGCGCAAACGGTCCAGCAACGAGCGTTCCGGTGTTCACTCAACCGGCACGTCTCAGTTGGCGCTCTACAGCGACCCGATTGTGGCCCGCAACATATCGGAACCGGATTTCCGTATCACCGACCTGATGAACGGTGACAAGCCGGCAACCCTTTATATCGTCATACCGCCTTCTGACATTGCCCGGCTGCGGCCCTTGGTGCGGATCCTGCTCAACCAGTTCCTCACCCGTCTTACCTCTCACATGGCGTTCGAGGGCGGCCGGTCCGTCAAGCATTATCAATTCCGCATGCTGTTGATGCTCGACGAGTTTACGTCAGTCGGCAAGCTGGAGATTTTTGAAAAGGCGATTGCCTTCATGGCGGGCTATGGCCTCAAAGCCTTTGTCATCGTCCAGGACCTCACGCAGCTCCAGAAAGCTTACGGCCGCGAACAGTCTATTGTTTCCAACTGCCATGTCCGGATCGCCTACGCGCCGAACACGATGGAAACGGCCCGGGTTTTGTCGGACATGGCCGGCAAGACCACGCTCGTTCAGAAAAAGACCTCAGCCAGCCACACCACCGGGAAAATCGGGACGAACTATTCCGAAACCTTGATGGAGGTGGCCCGACCGCTTCTCACCCCGGACGAATGCATGTCGTTGCCGGGCATCCAGACTGGCGCTGGCGGCAAGGTCACCCGTGCCGGTGACATGCTGATTTTTGTTGCCGGGCGTCCGGCCATCTATGGCCGCCAGGTTCTCTACTTCCAGAACGAAGACCTTCAGGCCCGGGCAAAAATCCCGCTCGCCTCCCCCACTTCCATTCCTTCTCTCCCACCGTCCAACCGAAAGGCTTCCTCATGAAGATCAGCAAAGCAGTCGAGATCCTACTCAAGATTCATGAGGAGTTTGGTGACCTGGAAATTTCGGGAGGAGCACTAACTGACGAAACGCCACTCAGACATGTCACCGTCATCGACACGGAAGGGTGCGAACTCTGGCCCTGTGATCCGCTGCCCGTATCTGGCCAGCGTCAGATCAATGGCGTCTTCCTGGACTGACAGGCCGTCTTCCCGTTCGAACCGATTTCCATTCCGAACCCATGGAGTTTTTAGTCATGGCCGACACCAAACCTATCGAAAAGACCTACTTGTCCGTTCCATATGAGCAGCGTGAAGCCGCGAAAGCTGCCGGTGCGCTCTGGGACAAAAAGGCCAAGGCGTGGTTCGCCAGGGGCACCGAGGTTCCAGATGGCCTGACACAGTTCCTTCAGGCGAACCGAGTAGAGCCTTCGCGTGAGGATCCACGCACAGCCTTCGGAAAATTCCTGCGCGACAACGGTGCGCAGCTCCAGGGCCTTCCGGACATGGATGGCAAGTGGCACCGCATTGCGCTCGTCGGCGATGGCAAGGAAACCAACGCCAGCTATCGCGGTTTCCTGGATGGAGTGCCGAACGGTCAGTTCAAAAACTTCAAGGGCGACGATGTTCCCTTGCAATGGACTGACACAGGGGACGCGCTCACTTCGGAAGAGAGGCAACGCCTTGTTGCCGAGACCGTACAAAACCGGGAGAACCGCGAGCATGAGCGGGCCAAGAACCAGGAAACGACTGCCAAACGGGCTTTTGGAATCTGGACCAACCTGAAATCCTGGGCCACGCCGGAGAACTGCCCGTATCTTGCCCGGAAAAACGTTCGCGGGTACGGCGTGAAAGTGGCCGACGATGGCCGCATGGTCGTGCCGCTACGCGACGAAACCGGCCGCATCTGGTCGCTGCAGTTTGTCGGTGAGGACAAGATCTACCTGAAAGACGGCCGTAAGGATGGGCTCTATCACACGATCGATCCAAATAAGGCCCTGGAGAAGGATCGTGAGAAAGACAATGCGCTGACGGTCATCATCGGAGAAGGCTATGCGACCGGTGCAGATGTTCATAAAGCAACAAGCTTGCCGACCTTTGTCGCGTTCGACGGTGACAACCTGGTGACGACAGCCAAGGCCGTTCGCGAGAAATACCCCACCGCCAATATTCTGATTGCGGCAGATGATGATCATCATCTGCCGAACAGAAATCCGCCCCTGCCCAACAAGGGCCTGAAGTGCGCGCAGCGCGCTGCCGAAGCCGTTGGCGGCAAGGTGCTTGCTCCGAGTTTTACGCATGCGGAAAAGGATCGAGGCGCGACTGACTGGAACGACCTGAAACAGCTTCGCGGTGAAAAGGGCCTGCTCACGGCCCTCAGAGGTTCCTTTGCACAAATGCAGCGGGAACATGCGTGTGGCAAGGGTAAGGACAAAGACCAGAGCAAAGGTATGGGGCGTCAGCTGGAGAGGTCCCTGTGAAGAAGCCAAGGCGCATTCAGCTGATTACTTATGTGGCCCCGGATATTCATCAGCGGATCGCCGTTCATGCGAAACGGACAAACATGTCTGTTTCCAAGGTGGCCGAGCGTATCCTCCAGTCCGGAAAATACCCCGACCTGTCGCTTGAACGATCAGTGCTGCAGCTCCTGGAAGTCAACGCTGACCAGGCGCGTTTGGGCAATCTTTTGCTTAAGGGAATGAATGAGACTGCCGACGGCCATGTGGTTCGACAGATGCAATCGCTTCTGCGCGAAGTTCGTCAGACGCAGCAACTGATCAAGGCTTGTGTTGCGGAGCTGAAACCGTGATTGCCAAAAAAACATCTCTCAAGAAATGTTCCAGCGCCAAAGCCCTCGCGAAATACATCGCCGGGGCAAAGGAGAAAGGCGAAAAGCTCGATCAGTTCTGGCTGTCCAACTGCAAGGCCGGCGACGGCATCGACGACCTGGACACGGCCATCGCGGAGATCCGCGCGACGCAGGCTTTGAATGCTCGCAGCAAGTCAGATCCGAACTACCACCTGGTGGTGTCATTTGCCGAAGGTGAAAAGCCAGACATCGATGTTCTGAAGGATATCGAACAGGAGTTTGCCAAGGCCCTAGGCCTGGAGGATCATCAGCGTGTTGTCGGCACTCACATCAACACCGAAAACTTCCACATGCATATCCAGTTCAATCTCGTGCACCCGGAAACTTTCCGGATGCACACTCCGTTCCGCGATTTCCAGATCTTGCAGAAGACCGCGGCCGAGCTGGAAAAGAAACACGGATTGGAAGTGGTTCAGGGCCGCGGTGAGGACAATGAGCGGGAAAACCGGAAGGCCCGGGACAAGGAAGCTAACTCTTGGGAACAATCCTTTTCCGGATTTCTCAAAGACCACAAGAGCGAGCTGCTTACGATCCATCGTGATGCGGGATCCTGGGACGAATTACACGAGGGTTTTGCGCTCTACGGCGTCGAACTTCGCCGGCGCGGAGCCGGGTTCGTGTTCCGCGACATCGGCACCGGCACCATGGAAAAAGCCAGCGCCGTTGATCGGCTGTTTTCGAAAAAGAACCTTGAAGACAAATACGGCCCTTATCAGAAACAGGACCGGCTCTTTGATCGGACAAAGCCCAAATCCAAATACCGCCGTCGTCCGCTCGATCCACGCCTCGAACGACATCCCGCCTGGAAACGCATGACTGGAGGCAACACCGGCAAGCGGGTATCCTGGCGCCGGTTTTTGGAGCAACAAGCAGGTGTTGATGCCGAGGCCCGCGAAGCGCTTGAGCTGCAGAAATCATATCTGCAGATCATCAGCGGGCGCGAATCGAAGAAGATCCGTACACGTCAAATTAGGCCCCGGAAATCAAAGGGCATGTCGCGGTGAACGGAAATGCTTTCCCATTGCGGTCGCACGCACCACCGATCGCTGCCTGTAACCAGCGAAAAAAGTATCCCTTTCTTTACCTTTTCGTTCACCGTCAAAGACACTTCTCGACGCTGTAGTTATGTATGTCGACATCGCCGATCTTCAGGTAGCGACGATGCAGACGTCCAAAGCCCTGCTTCAAAAATACCGGTAGTGCTGTCTCGCTTGCCTCGGAATAAAGGCGGCCCAGACCCTGTTGCCTTGCCGCGCCTTCAGGCGCCCTGATAACAAGTTAACCTGACAGTACCGGTGAAACAACTGGTTTAACTCCAACAGGATGCTTTCCATTTGAAAATCTTGGGAAGGACCCATGCGCCTTTTTTTTGCCGGTGATGTGGCGTATCCAGACACATTACAACTCACCTTTTCTGTCTCTCCTGGAAACCTCATGCCGTTTGCGCCGACGTCACTCGAACGTATTTATTTGCTTTGGGACAACCTGGCCGACTACGACGTCGGAGACATCCACGTCTCCCGCCGGTACCTGCTCGAGACGGTATGCGGCCTAATTGATGCACAGAATGCGGATTGGATCGGCTGTGTGCGATTGAACTCGCCCCAGTCGCGCGATCCGATGAAAGGCTGGCGCCCGCGCACGCTGTTCACCCTGAACCCCTGTGACCTTGCCAGCGTGGCAATTGATGCGGCTTTCGAGGAAATGGACAAGGGTGAACCGGACATCACCACCACGCGCAACGTGGAACTGGCCGGAACTTTCCGGGTCCTCAGCCTGAAGGAACTGGCCACCCCGGAGTGGTTCGAAGGGCCTTCCTACAAAAATTACTACAAGGCGCTCGACCGGCAGGATTCCCTTTGGGCAGGCATTCCGATCAATGAGGATACAGAAATCCAGATCGGCTTTCATCGCAGCTTCGCCCGTGAGCCTTTCAGTCCTGATAATCAGGAAATCGTCTCCCACGCGCTGCGCGGTATTCGCTGGTTCTTCAAGCATCAGATGCTGGTAGAAGGTGTTGGCGTGGCAAGCGCTCCACTGACCCGGGCCGAGCAGCAGGTCTTGCAAGGCCTGTTGCTTGGCCTGACGGAAAAGCAGATCGCCGAGCAGAACAACCAGAGCCCGCATACCACCCACGACCACGTGAAGCGGATCTTCCGCAAATACGGCGTGTCCAGCCGTTCGGCGCTGATGGCGCTCTGGCTCGGCAAGGGATTGATTTCAAACAATAACCCCTAAACAGGGGATAGCGCCTCACCCCCGACAGCGGCAAAAAGCTGTCTCGGACCATGCCTCGCGAAATATTTCAATCGCGGGGCCGACGCGCACAGCAACGGCCTCCTTGCATCCGCATGGTTCCACCTGAAGCCACTAGGGAGATCCCATGCCCCGATTTGACGCCCTCTCAGATCCCGCGAGCGGAAAGCGCCACTCCATGTGTGCCTCTTTGCCGTTGCCTGCCTGCTTTTGTCGTTGAGACGTTCATGAAAACCATTTCCGCTCATTGCATTCTGCCGCGGCTGTCGGCCCGGCTCCGCCTGTCCACCGCCCTTTGCGCCGCCACCCTGATTGTCGCGCTGCCTCACGTTGCCAGCGCCGCGACGTTTACCGTTACAGAAGCAACCGATGACGGCAGCGGCACTGTCGCCGGGTCTCTGAGCTGGGCCATTGCCAGCGCAAGCGCCAGCGGGGACGTGATCGAGATCGATCCCGCGGTCTCGACTATTACCGTGTCTGGAACATTGCCGGCCTTTGCACAGGACGTCACGGTTCGGGCGAGCGCTCCGGTCGAGATCTCCGGTTCGCCACTCGCGGCGAGTGGCACATCGCTTGTCTTGTCTGGCGTGTCATCCGCGAACGCGCTTGCCACTGCCCTGTCGGGCACGCTGGCCGGCGAGGCAGGGGCGAGCGGTGTCAGCGGCCCGGCTAGCGTCAGCGGTACGGCAGGAGACGCGGGAGCGATTGCGCTCTCTGGAAGCGGGTTTTCCCTCACCCTGTCCGGCTCGACAACCGGCGGTAATGGCGGTGCAGGCGGCAAAGGCGGCGACGTCGACCCCTTCGCTCCCCTCCTCGAACCGCCGGGCAACGGTGGCGACGGCGGCAACGGTGCGGCGGCGTTTTCAGGCAGCGATTTCAAACTCGAAAACCAAGGCGCAATAACGGGTGGAAGCGGCGGCAACGGCGGGGGGGGCGGCTTCGCAATTTATGAAGATGGCGGCAGAGGTGGCGCGGGTGGCGCGGGGATTGCGGGCACGGGTCTCGTCATTGAAAACAGCGGAACGATCACCGGCGGTGCGGGCGGCCACGGGGGCGGAGGAGGTGGCTCCTATAATCACAGTACCGGGCCTGCCGGAAGCGTAGGTGTTGGCGCAGCCGGCATCACGGGCTCAGACCTGACCATCGTCAACAAAGGGACGATTTCCGGAGGGCTCTCCGGCAGCGGCGTTCGCGCCAATGCCATCGAATTCACCTCAGGCACCAACATTCTGGAGCTGAGAGCGGGTTCGACGATCACCGGCAATGTCGTCGCGGGCGGCACCAGCGACACGCTTGTTCTGGGAGGCGATACCAGCCCGGCCGCAAGTTTCGATGCCGGAGAAATC
>NZ_BAAGIG010000017.1:0-10717 GCF_054658215.1 Roseibium sp. ROS1 | reverse complement strand
TGCTGGACCAATCAAGTTGGTTTCGATCGCAACCGAATAAGCAGAAATCGTTGAATTCTCATTCATGCACCAAAGCCTCCAACAGCCCTTCTTCAAGCGCGCGTGCCATGACGTTTGAAACGATACGGTTGCACCGCTCACCCGCAAAGCTGAAGACATCGCCAACTGCAACGTCGAACTCTAGTGCCAGGCTTTCACGCAGCAAGGCGCGGGCTCGGAAGTATCGCGTCCTCACGGTTGCTGCGGGGATGTCCAATACCTGAGCAACCTCATCGACGCTCATCTCCTCGACGGCACGCAGCATGAAGACGCACCGAAAATCCTCCGGGAGCAGATCGATCCTTGCCTCCAGAAGCGCACGGACCTGCAATCGCTGGACTGAAAATTCCGGACCACCTTCAGCGTCCTGGGTCAATGCCGACCGGGTGTCGTTATCGGACGAGACCATTGCTGCCTCCAGAGGAATAATTTGAGCGCTTTTTCGGCGCAACCGACCGAGTGCTTCATTCACCGTGATACGGACAAGCCAGGTGGACA
The DNA here is from genome assembly GCF_054658215.1 of Roseibium sp. ROS1. NCBI lineage: Bacteria > Pseudomonadati > Pseudomonadota > Alphaproteobacteria > Hyphomicrobiales > Stappiaceae > Roseibium > Roseibium sp. ROS1. The sequence continues at coordinate 10,180 of NZ_BAAGIG010000017.1, read as the reverse complement.
GCTTGCTTTCGGCGCGGAACCGAGAAAGTGCCCGCCAACATTGCATCCAGGCTTCTTGAGCGACGTCCTCTGCTTCTTCATCGCTTCGGACAATGCCGCGCGCCGTGCGAAACAGGAGCTGGTTATGCCTGCGCATGATCACCTCGAAAGATGCGCCATCGCCGTTTGCTGCAAGTTTCGCCAATTCGATGTCGCAGATCTCATCTGAGCACGAGCTATAAACCTCTTGTGTTGCCTTTTTCATATCCGTTTCCCGTGGTTTGAGTGTTTCCTCGCCTGAATGCTCTCCGAGACGCCGTTGCAAACAGTTGGTTTCTGCCGTCATTGACCTTCCATGATCCACAACCGTGTCGTTGTTCCCCGGTCTGTCGGTTCATCGAGATCTCCGGCCTCTCAGTTCAAAAAACTCTCGGCGAAGAGTATCGCTCTCCAGAAAAGCGCCGTGCATGATCGATGTGGTCGTCTCTGGTTGTTCGTCCATTATCTCGCGCCAATGCATGCAGAAGTGGTCCGCCTGCATCACAATCGCCAGGCCATCCGGTCGAATACGCCTTTCAAGCTCGTCCGCCAACATCATCATTGCTTCTTCCTGTAACTGCGGCCGGTTCATGATCCAGTTGCAAAGGCGAGCAAATTTGGACAGTCCAATCAGTTCCGAGTCTATGTTGGGCAGAACCCCGAACCAGATCTTTCCAAGGATAGGGCACAGATGGTGCGAACAGGCACTCCGCACAGTGATCGGCCCTACAATCATCAATTCGTTCAAGCGTGCAACGTTGGGAAAGCTCGTGAGAGAGGGGGCTGCCCGATACCGTCCGGCAAACACTTCGTCAACGAACAATTTCGCCACACGGCGTGCGGTATCCATCGCGTTGTGGTCATTCTCGGTGTCGATCACCACTGTGTCCAACACCTCGTTCATCCTGTCTTCCACTTCCAGTCGCAGTTCCTCCAGTTCCCCGTCTTCGATGAATTCAGCGATATTGTCATTTGCACGGAATGTGTGGTTTGCGTTCTCAAGCCGCGTCCGGATCCTCTTCGAAACAGATGCAATCTCAGTTGAGCGTGTGGAGCTGGGGGGTGCCTTGAGCAAAATCGAACTCCTGCTGGGCGAGCACGACGCGCACCGGTTGGATTTCATCGGGCAGTTCGCGCGACCCGACTGCGTGCCTGAACGAGGCTAGTGCCCGCCGATCCCGTGGCTGTAAACCAGTCGGCCGCCAAACCATCCGCCAATTGCCAGAGCGATTATTCCGCCGGCATCCAGCACCAGCGAAACCACATTCGGCGCGATGGCTTGCAGATCATCCAGCCGCAGCATCAGCCCTGAAACGAAAAATGTGAAAGCAGTCAGCATCGCTCCCATGTGCAGCCATGCGTCTCGCATGGCTGCACCCTCGGGGATCCGCACCAATTCCACGAGACCGGACAGCATCGCGACCACCGCCGTAGCACATCCGACGGCGAGCAAACCTCCCGACCAGCTCCAGGCTGATTGCCCCAACCACAGGCTGGCAAAATCGGTGACTACGGCAAGCGACCAACAAGCGACGGGAAAGTGTACGAAAACGGGATGGAGGGGATGTCGCATGGCTTCAGACCACCTGCGACAGAATGGTCAGAAACCCTGCCACCGCGGCTCCGGCATGGATCACGACAACAGCTTTGGGTGGCAAACGATTGCCAAGGTGAAACGAGGCGAGGAAGAACCCGCCAAGCGCTGCTACTAGCAGGATGAGAAACCCGACAAAGAGTACCTGTGAAGCCCCTTCCCGGACAAATACGGCAATCAGCAAGAAGAGTCCCAACGCACCGAAACCCGCATGTACGAGGGAAGCTGCCCAAGGTGCAAATTTGTCCCGCATGACGTGAGCAGCAAGAAAAACCCCACCGAGGGCAGCGATCGCGAATAAGAGAACAGCGTAATTGATCATCTCGTTTCCTTTTCGATACGAACGGGTAACGGGGGGAACCTCATTGTGCGTTCCTGCCCGGATTGACCCGATCTGAACATTCGATGCGGCAACACGAGGCGAAGTTCCCGGAGACGTATGCTTTTTCCGGCTTGAAAACACATTGCACTACTGGATCCGGCAACAGCTCGGTGTCGACCATCCAATCGAAGCGAAAGAGAACTCCCGCGAAACGCTGCCCACGCTGTCTCGCAACTCCCGCAGCCAGATGAGATCGTGCCTTGTCCGCACCGAAGAGGTCCGGGAACATTTTGGGTCTGTCCGCATCCAATTGTTACGAGCGCCATCGAAAGGCCCTCGGTGAAATGGAAAGGACATCTCATGAAACTGTTGCCATCCCTGGTCGTTGCCACATCGCTGTTTGCTGCCGGTTCTGCCCTTGCTCATGATGAAGAAGCCCTGAAGGCAGCGCCTCCGGGCGAACCATATGTTCAGGTCAGCGATGCGTTGCCTCTGCCCGAGTTTATTCCGGGTCTCGGTACGCTGTTCGTTGATCCCCAGACGTTGCCGGCCGGCCCCTTCCTGGCGTACGACCATGACGGCAAGCTGTCGGCGACGGTTTACATGACGCCGCTCGAGGAGCTTCAGAACGGGACCGCCTATGATGGGCTGGCAATCGGCTCCCACACGGTCAGCAGCGTCGACATCTATTACAACGCAGGACATCCAGGCGTGGAAAAACCTCACGCGCATGTCGTGCTTTACCATGACGCCGACGCCAAAGGACGTCTTACCGAGTGATGATGCGTCGTCGGCAATTTCTTGCAATGGGAGGTGGCCTTGTTGCCGCCCCCCTCGTCCCTCGCCGGCTTCGGGCCTCCTCTGTCGAACTGGTCGAGATGCGTGGAACTGCGCGCGGTGAACGCATCTGGTTCGGGCCAAACGGACTGGCGGTAGCGCCAGGCACAATCGTGCGCTTCGTTAACCGGGACAAGGGCAACAGTCACACCGCCACGTGCTACCACCCTGCCAAGTTCGACCGCTTGCGGCGGATACCTGCGGCTGCTGCACCTTGGGATACCGGATTTTTGTTACCCGGTGAAAGCGCCGAGATTGTTCTCGAGACCCCTGGTGTCTACGACTACTACTGCATCCCTCACGAAATGGCCGCGATGGTTGGCAGGATCGTCGTGGGGCGACCGGGAGACCTGGGATGGGAAGGTCCTGCTCCTGCAACGGACGATATTTCGGCTGAGGTGATGGCGGCTCTACCTTCTCTTGAAGCGATCCTGGAAAAAGGCCGGGTCGGCTAGTTCTCCAAAAAACAGACCGCCAAAGACGCGTACACCTAAAACGGTACTACGATCCATAGATTGAGGCTTGCGTTGGCTTTCACACTTCCCTTCGGGTGATAGGCTTCGTATCTTGCTTTCTATGCCGCAACTCGCGGCCGGGAACAGGAAATGTTCCGTGGCCCAATATGTTGCAGTCATTGTCCAGCGTAAGCCTCAACGCTCTGGAACCATAGTAGAAGACCAGGCGCCAACGGCCCTGGTCTTCGTTCTCGCCTTTTTCGCTCCGCGAAGTGATACGACCCTCCCGCATGAGTTGCCGGACTTCCAGGTCGGTTAATCCGAACGCTTTCGAGATCAGTCTTACGTGCACCACGAAACCATCGGCGTTTCGTCGAACTTCACTCACCGTCAGTCCCGCCAATAATTGTTTGCCGCAGACACGGTGGCAAAATGCGTTGCCACCACCTGGCTAACGGCGATCAGCGAATCCGCGTCTTCGGCGTATTCAGGTCTCAAGCGCTCGCGAACGACGGCGTCAGGCTGGGTTGCCTTGACGGCAACGCGTGCGAGTTTGACTGCCAGGTCATACCCTTCTTCAGGTGTCGCAGTAATCAAGGTCGGCAACCAGTTAGACATATCTCTTCCTTTCCTTCTTTGGCAGGTATCATGATGCACCGCGCCGTCAATCGCCTGTTTGGCGCCTTGCTCAATTCCCGGAGGCGGGGCAGGGAACCCGCTCGAAACAATCCCATATCCGGCGAGACTTAATACTCCTCTCCGGCGATTGCCCGGTAGGCATGCCAGGAACCGTGGCCGAGAACCGGAAAAACGACGACAAGACCGGTTAGCCCGGTCAACGTTGCGATGATCAGGCCCGCGGTAACGATCGCCCCCCAAGTGAGCATCGGGGCCAGATTTTGAACTGTCATGGCGAGGCTCAGCCCCATGGCGGTCAGCGCGTCCGTTTTTCGTGAGACCAGCATCGGAATTGAGAAGACGCTGATCGCGAAAGCCAGGGTTGCGAACAACCCGCCTACCAGTAGGCCAGTCGCGATCAGCGCCCATCCCCGGGGGGTCGTAAACACGTTGATCAACGTGTCATAGGCTCCGGGAAACGGTTTCAGTCCGAAAAAGAGTGCATAAAGAAGGTCTGCGGCCCTCAGCCAGAACAGAACCAGAAGGCCCAGCAACAGCCCCGCATAGGCAAGCTGACCCTTGGACGCCGGCGAGAGCGTCAGCATATCCGACAAGGTCACGGCCTCCCCTTTCGACCGTCGACGGCTTTTTTCATAAAGACCTATGGCAAAAAAGGGCCCTACGATGAGAAATCCGGAAAGGCTGGGAAGTATGAGATACAAAAGATTGGTTGCCTGAAGCACCCATAACAAAGCGTAGGAAATCAGCGTCAGGAACAGCCCGTAGGTCAGGCTGGACCAGGGGGCAGCCACAAGATCGTTCCAACCGGAAAGAAGCCAATGTAGGGCGGTGGTTGCCGGCAAATGTCTCGAGAGGCTCGATGCGGGACGGACAGGCTCGCGAAGCGCGGGAAGTGGTTCCAACATGACGCGGTTCCTCTAGCAGGAATGTCTGGCTGGCGCGGCACCGGCGGCGGCGGTGCAGGCTGGTTGCGACTTGAAAGCAACCACCAGCATGTGAGCGTTGGCACCGACGAAAACAGCGGTCGCGATGGCTGCCAGGGCGATGGCAAGCCTTTTCTGGGAGATCGTGGTCATCGTTCCGCCTCACCGTGTGATTGTCCCATCTGAACGACAAAAAGCGTCAGGAGCTTGATTTCGGCGTCAGTCAGGCGGCCATTCCAGGCGGGCATGACCCCTTTTCTGCCCCGGTTGAGCGTCTGAAGCACAGTCTGTGCATCCTGACCATAGATGACCGAACCATCCGTTAAAGACGGCGCGCCGATCCCAAGTCCTCCCGCTCCGCCGTCGCCGTGGCAGGCAGCACAATTGTCCATGAATAGTACAGAAGCGGGACTTTCCGGGTCGGTAACTTGGTTTGGAAGAACAGCCACAAGTCGTGCAAGTTTGATCCGATCTGCGCGTTCCATCCAGTCAAAGGACGGCATTTCTGAAATCCGTGCATCGGAATGATCAGAATTTATCCCGAAACGGATAATATCGGCGATCTCATCGGGTTCTCCGCTCCACAGCCAGTTGTCATCGGCAAGAACCGGGAAGCCGGTGTTCCCTTGGCCTGATGCTCCATGGCACACGGCGCAATTGTCGGCAAACAGACGTTTGGCGGCAGGGAGAACCGCTCTCATCAATGAGACATCCGCCTGCAGTTCGCCAAGATCTTCCGATTGGAGTCTGGCCATCCAGTCCTGGCGGCCTGCTGCGATGGTAGCGTAGCCTTCGGACGCCGTTTCTCCCTGATCCAGACCCAGCAGGCCCTTGGTGTAGCTTTTTCCGGTTGGCCATGCGGGAAGGAGAATCCAAGCCACGACCGAATAGAGAAAGGTGAGGATCAACGCCCAAATCACGATCCTGGGGAAAGGCGTGTTCAGTTCCTTGATGCCGTTCCAGTCATGACCAGTGGTACCGTAGCCGGTGACCGGGTCGATCTCGTCGGAATGACGATTGCTCATTCTGCGTCCTCCGCATCCGGAAGAATCGACCGCGCTGCAGTTTCATAGAGGCCGCGCCGCGAGGGGCTGTATGCCCAGATGACAACGAGCACAAAAAAACCAAACAGCCAGATCAATCCGACTGTCTTGGATAGATAAACAAGCAAGTCATACGTCATTGGCCATCCTCCGACATCACTTCGAACGAGGCGGTGGTCAGTCTTCCCAGCGACTGAAGATAAGCCACCAGCGCATCAAGTTCGGTGAGCCTGGAAGGATCGCCATCGAAATCGCGAACAGCAACGGACTCGCCGTAACGTTCCGATAACTTTTCCGCGCCATCGCTGTCGGGCCGGCTTTGAGCGAACGCATCTGGTTCGGCCGCCGAGATCATCGCCGCGTTGTAAGGTACGTTCAGTTTTGCGAGTGTTGCGAGCGAGTCGCGCAGCATGGAAGTGTCAAGCGACTGTGTTAGCCAGGGATACGAGGGCATGATCGAGGCCGGGACGACACTGCGGGGGTCAATAAGGTGCCGCACATGCCAGACGTCGGAGTATTTGTTGCCCAACCGGGCCAGATCGGGACCAGTACGCTTGGAGCCCCACAGCATCGGGTGATCGTAAGCACTTTCAGAAGCGAGCGAGTAGGGGCCGTACCGATCTATTTCATCAGCGAGACTGCGAACCATCTGGCTGTGACAGGCATAGCAGCCTTCGCGCATGTAGATCCTGCGCCCTGCAAGCTCCAGCGGTGTATTGGGACGCAAATCGTCAGGAAGATCCACCGTCTCGTGAATTTTGAACAGCGGTGCAATTTCCACAAATCCCCCGACGGATGCTGCAAGAATGATCGCAGCGACCAGTCCCAAGGAGAATTTTTCCAGATTGTAGTGCAGCTTGAGCATTAGGTTACTCCGCCGGTTGACCGACGAGGGGGCGGTCCAAAATCTCACCCGTGGCGGAGCGGAAGGTCATCCTGCAGTTCCAGGCACAGATGACAGCCCCCGCAAGGAATAGCAAGCCGCCGAGAGTGCGCAGCAGATAGTAGGGTGCCATCGCCTCCACGGATTGAATGAAACTATAGGAAAGCGCACCACTTTCATCATAGGTGCGCCACATCAAGCCCTGGGTGATGCCTGCGTTCCACATGGCGACGACATAGATCAGCGTCCCTGACACGGCGAGCCAGAAATGCCATTCGATCGCCTTTGAAGAGGCCATCTCCCTGCGTCCTGAAAGCTGCGGAACCAACGTGTAGATCGCCCCAAAGACAATCATTGCAACCCAGCCCAACGTGCCGGAATGGACGTGCCCGACGGTCCAGTCCGTGTAATGCGATAGCGAATTGACCGGCCGAATTGCCAGAAAGGACCCCTCGAAGGTTGAAAGGCCATAGAAGACAGCGGCAACGAACATAAACCGCAGGGTCGCATCGTCACGGACCTTGTGCCAGGCGCCATTGAGGGTGGCGATGGCGTTCCCGGCCGATGCCCAGGAAGGCACCAGGAGCATCACCGAGAATGTCATCCCGAGCGTCTGCGCCCAATAGGGAAGCGCCGTATAATGCAGGTGATGCGAGCCGACCCAGACATAAAAGAAGGTGATGCCCCAGAAACTGACGATCGACAGCCGATAGGACCAAATCGGCCGACCCGACCTCACCGGCAGGAAGTAATAAAGCATTCCCAGAAATCCGGCCGTCAGAAAAAAGGCCACGGCATTGTGTCCGTACCACCACTGGATCATCGCATCCTGAACGCCTGACCAGATCGGGAAGCTCTCGGCCGAATTCAACCGGACCGGCAAGGCAAGGTTGTTTATGATATGCAGCATCGCCACGACGAGGATGAAGGCAAGGTAATACCAATTGGCGACATAAATATGCGGTTCGCTGCGCCGAGCGAGCGTGCGGATATACAAGACGAAATAGGTGACCCAGACGACGACGAGCCAGAGATCGGCATACCATTCGGCCTCCGCGTACTCCTTGGACTGCGTGCTCCCCATCAGGTATCCGGTGACTGCCCAGAAACAAAACAGGTTGTACCCGAGCAGCACAAACCACGGGCTGACTGAATCGGCCAACCGAACTCGTGACGTGCGTTGCAGGACGTAGAAGGAGGTAGCGATGAGCGCGTTGCCGCCAAACCCAAAGATGATGCCAGTGGTATGCACCGGACGCAGGCGGCCGAAACTCGTCCAAGGCAGGGCGGGTGTTGCCTCGGGCCAATAAAGCAGCGCGGCGACCCACACGCCGACGCTCATGCCGATCATCGCCCACACCAGCGTCATCACAATACCGAATCGTGTCGGTTCGTCGTAATACTGGTCTGCTCTACTTGCGTGCGGCGCGGGCTCATATAGCGTGCGCCCGACAAGAAATGCCAACGCCACGCCTAGTCCAAGTGCGATAAATCCGTGTGTCGACATCACGCCGTGTTGTGCGAACGCAGCCATTGCGAGGCCCAGAACCGCCACAACGACAGACAGCACCAAAGCTGTATGACGCTCGGAGATTGTTAGTGAGCTAATCATGGTTTCGGCCTTTTCCCGTCATGCCGCCCTACGCACGGACAGAGCGATATCGGCGAGAGTTGATCGGTTGAGATCTTCCAGGAATTTGGCCTCGGCATGACGCAGTCGTGACTTCAGGCGGCAGCAACCTTCGAGAGTGCAGTCTCCGCCTTGCGGACCGAAACACTCGACCAGAGCCTGCCCATGCTCGAGAAGCCGGATGACATTCCCCAACCGGATGTCCTCGGGAGCAAGCCGCAGCGCGGCTCCGCCGCCACTGCCACGCCTGGTTTCCACGATGCCACCGCGCACCAGCTGTTGAATGATCTTCGCAAGGTGGTTGCGGGAGAGATGGAATTCCTCCGCAAGTTCAGCAGTAGAAAAAGCCTGTTCCGGCGCGCTTGCCATACGCATCAGCATGCGAAGTCCGTAATCCGTGAAGGAGGTTAGACGCATGGTTCCTATGATCTCTTTAAATTGGTATTTACAATACCTATTAACAGGCATAGATTAAAAATCAAGTTCAAAAACTGGTGAACCTTCACTTGCTAGGGCTGGGGCTGCACGTAACACAGATCGATGAATGCCTGACATCGGACCTGTGACTCTGGCGCGGACCGAGAATTCGGTCGAAGGCGCCGGTTGTTGAAAGACTTGTTGCAGCAATGACCGGAGACCGATGCCATGACGACAAAAACCGAAAGAGTTCCTCAAGACCCGGCGGAACTCACACGCTTTATCGAAGAAAATTATCACGCGAAACATCGCGCCGATTTGCCGTGCCTCGTCGAATTGGCCGCCAAGGTGGAAGCGGTTCACAACGACCAACCCGACGTTCCGGCAGGATTGGCTGAGTTGTTGCGGGAGATGGTCGGAGACCTGGAAGTCCACATGAAGAAAGAGGAATTGATCCTGTTTCCCGCGATCCGCCGATCGGCCGAAGAGCTCGATGTTCCGATCACCGCCATGCGGGAAGACCATGACGATCACTCCGAACAAATTGAAAGGATCAAGAACGTCACGGCAAATCTCACGCTACCCGAAGACGCCTGCCGCAGCTGGACGCGCCTGTACACGGACCTGAGTGCCTTCATTTGCGATCTAGAAGATCATATCCGGATCGAGAACGACGTTTTGTTCCCGCAGTTTGAGAAGAGGGTGGTTTTGGATGTCTGAATTGCATCTCCCAAAGCCGACAAGGACACTTGTCGATCATCGACATACGCTTGCGCCGGAAACCGAAGACGCATTTCGCGCGTTTTCGAGAGCAGTGTTTGCGGACGGAGCATTGGATGCGCGCACCAAGCAGCTCATCGCAGTAGCGGTGGCACACGTCACGCAATGTCCCTGGTGTATCGAAGGTCATGTGAAAGCCGCAAAACGTGCCGGAGCAGATTCAAAACAAGTCATGGAAGCGATCTGGGTCGCCGCCGAGATGCGTGCCGGGGCAGCCTGGGCGCATTCCCTTATGGCCGTTGAAACGATGAACGACCTGGAAACCGGCCACCAATAATGCCTCCGGTTCCGCTCCATTCCGACGACCTGACAGATCGCTTTCGGACCAAGCGCGTCTACCGGCAGCCGCGAACATCGGACGGCAAGCGGATCCTGGTAGATAGGCTATGGCCGCGTGGAGTTTCAAAGGAACGGGCACGGCTCCATTCCTGGGTCAAGGAAATCGCACCCAGCAATGAACTGCGTGAGTGGTTCCACGAAAACCCTGATTTCTGGGAGGAATTCAGAGATCGATACATGCTGGAACTTGGTCACAAAACCGATTTGCTGAGTGAACTGGCCAGGATCTGTCGCAAACTTTTCTTGAACCGATGTGGAGGTATTGATGCGCCGTTGATTTTCCGGTGTTCTGGAGACATG
>NZ_BAAGIG010000016.1:0-11642 GCF_054658215.1 Roseibium sp. ROS1 | reverse complement strand
TCTGCATATTTCGAAATTCAGGATCGGCGCTGCTGAACCGGACCAGCCCTGACGGGCCGGGCTGATCCTGTGGAGGGGCGTCACCCGTACGGTAGTGGGTTCAATTTCGTATAAGCACATTTGTATAATTGGCGAAAACAAAGCCGTATTGAGCTTGAAGTAGTCGGGCCTGCGAAGCTTTTGGGTGCACTGGCTTTCATTCAGTCGCGCTGATCAAACTTATCAGTTGATAAGTTTTTGCAGACAAGGCCTCTTGCTCTCGTCCCAAGTGGTGCTCAGCAAAATGCAATCTCTTACCTATTTGTCGGATTGTTTGAGCAACCCGGTCACGGCACGCAGTAGGCGCGGTTCTCAAGTCCTGCGAACTCCCGAACCGCAAGCCTCATGTGCCGTCTCTTGGGGTTGCTTCAAAGTAGCAGTAGCGAACTTGACGGCATGATGTATTTTAAAGTGCGCTTCGCGATTGTTTGGTGGGCTTATCAATTGATAAGTCGCCTTAGCTGCATGATCAAACGCAACAAGCCTACGCCCCACTAATCCGAATTTGCCTGAGCGCCGTCCCCAATATTTCCAGTAAACACTACGGTATTGCGGTGCTTGTGGATGGATTGCGATATTAGGAACCAACAACGGCGGATCAAAACGAATACGTTGGATTGTGCCGGCCGCTTAGAAAAGCGCGAGGGCATGCTCGCGAACAGAACATAGAAACAGGGTGAAGCGCCTGTTACTTGCCACGGGTAGTAAATCTTGTCTGCAAGCGCGCCTTCAATCGGCTCGTGAATATCCCTCTTACGGCTATTCGCTCTCAGCCCCCCCCCCCCCCCCCAAAAAGTTTTCAATGGCAGCCGAAAGTATTGCCAGTGCTGCGTCGTGAACGGATTTATCCACCTTGCCGGTCGACAAGCCGTGCTGGCGGCAAGGCAGGCAGCCTGATCCGCATCCGTGCCCTGGCCAAGGGCCTCGACAAAAGACTTAATTGGGTCTTCCCCTATTTCAGTCTCGGGAGAAGCATAGGCAAGCGCCATGGCGCATGCCGTTGCCACCACAAGAGCGAGCGAATGGAGCCAGGTGGCTTCTCATCTGGAAAGGCGGGAAAATGAAATGTCGGCACTTTACAGTCGATACGTCCTTGCAAGCATTCCACCAGTCGACCCGGCCATGGAACTCATCCGCTTTGACTGTCATTTTCTTGATTCAGCCAACTGCAGCCGGCTTGTCGTTTTTCGAGATGTAATGGACGTGGTCGACAGGACTTTCGATGCCGTCGGCGTTGAACCTGGCGGCAGACGCCTCGGCGTGGAAGATGCAAAAGCGCCCGTCGCGGGTTGTTACCTTGCCGACCGGAAGGATCTTGATGCATTTCGGAGCGGTAGTCGTGCTAACGTCTGTGCCGGTGGGGCGGTGCTGCCGTGGCGATTTCGGTGGTCAAGGCACCGTGGGCAATGCCAGAAGAAGAGGCAGTCTGCTTCGTCATGTTGCCAAGCTAGGCTGGCGCGCACACGCAAGGGGGCTGACATCTAACAGCTGCTGCACCAGAATAAAATTTTAATCGGCGCTAAGTAGGCGTGAGAGCCCTCGCACTTAATTTCGGGGGAAGGGGGTACACATGGCCTGCGGCGGCTTCGTGTGCTTGGTCATGCGGCCGCGAGGACTCACGTCCACCCGCCAACTTTTTCCCTTTCTGTCCATTTCTCCGTTTGCATCTTGTTGACCTGATAGAGCGTGTGTAGTCGCAGGAAGCCATTCGGCAGCGTGTTTGATGATCGGAGATATCGAAGATCCTGCCGTAGGCAAGCAAGGGCGACTCACTGCGGGATCCAGATGAACACCGGCCAAAGAATCAGCTTGGCCACCAATCGCAGAGAGCAAATAAGAGCTTAGTAGGCTCAAGCTGTGGAATTCGTACGCGGCCTTCGCGAGCAAACGAGTGACTTGTCGGCAATTTGGTAGAGAAATCGATCTGGCATATTGTTCGACAATAACACTCGAAGGTATCAGGCAATCTGTTGTAATATCGAAAGAATTTCAGTTGCGTCTGTTATGCCACGTTGCTACGCAGACAGGTCGGCTACCAAATATAGCACCGTTGAGCTTTCGGAGTGCCACATCTGACAAGGTCATCGTTAACCTCTCGTTAACCTAATATTCCTTGCAATTTTTGGCGACTTCATTCACTCCTGACGGCAAATAGGTCACCAACAAGGTGTTTGCCGTCAGGAGTGCCGAATGGCAGTAAGCGACAATCCAGTACACATTCTTCCCAAGCCGGATACGGCAAAGAAGATTGAGGATTATACGCGCCAGCTCTCTGCAGAGTTGAATTCCATGCGTGCGCGGATGTATCCACCAGAGTCGCAAAAAGTCTTCGGGCGCACATTCTCGACCCTAGATCTGGTGAAGCTGCTGGGGATTCCGGAAAGCACTCTTAGGTCTTTGACTCTAGAAGGCAAAGGGCCCCAGCCAACTAGAACCGATAACAACAAGCGCATTTACAGCATTGAACAAGTCTGGGAACTGCGGGAGTATCTAGCGGAACAGCGGCCCGAAGACGCACTTCGCCTACTGCCGCACCGCCGGGTAGGCGAGCGCCTTCAAGTGATTGCGACGGCGAATTTCAAGGGCGGGTCCAGCAAGACGACGACCTCGGTTCATCTGGCGCATTATCTCGCCATCCAGGGATACCGTGTACTGTGCATCGATCTTGATCCACAGGCCTCGATGACCTCGACATTTGGGATCCAGCCCGAATTCGACCTCGACTCGAACGAGACCGCCTACGCTGCCCTTCGGTATGACGACGACCGCAAGGCGTTGGCAGAGATTATCCAAGCGACTTACTTCCCCGGAATTCACATCGTTCCTGGAAACCTGGAACTGATGGATTTCGAATTTGATACACCTTCCTATCTTGCGAACAACCATAGGGATGAGCTCGGACTTTTCTTCGAACGCCTGCGAAACGCGATTGCCTCTGTCGAGAGTAATTATGATGTAGTCGTTTTGGACACGCCTCCGTCGCTGGGATACTCGACACTTGCCGCTCTCTACGCAGCAACTGCACTCGTAATTACAGTGCATCCGGCGATGCTCGATGTCGCGTCGTGCAATCAGTTCCTGATCATGATTTCCGAGCTGGCTGAAACGTTGGAGGCTTTCGGGGCAAAGTTCGATCACGAATGGATACGGTTCCTGCTTACAAGAGTGAACCCAAATGACGGACCGCAAAAATACATGAGCGGCATTATCCGACGTCTCTTCGCAGAAGATGTACTGGTTGCCGAGGCCTGGGAGTCCACTGCGATCGCTGCGGGTGGCGTAGCAAAGAAGTCGCTCTACGAGTTGGAGACTGGAGAAGTGGGCAGGGACGCCTACAAGCGTGCCCGTGAGAGCTCCGACCGGGTCAATGACGAAATTCTCGACATCATCAAGCGAGTTTGGGGACGAGAGGCATGAAGAAATCCATTCTCCAGCAGATGGCTGAAGGTGAGGGGACGAGCACGGCCGAAGTCGTGCCAAAGTCGCCACGCCATCGCCGCATGGGCTCCCCGGTAGTTGGCAACGTCGGCAAGGCGCTTACGAGTCTGTCAGGTGACACGGTGCTCTCGCTGAACCCTGACAAGATAGACCCGTCTCCATTCAGGGATCGATTTCAAACAGACGCGGAAGCAACAGCAGCGCTGCAAGAATTGAAAGTGTCTATCGAGAGAGAAGGGCAGAAATTGCCCGTTCTTGTCCGCCCACATCCTAATGAAGAGGGCCGTTACCAATTAGCGTACGGCCATCGTAGGACGGCGGCTCTCCAGGAATTGCATCGAGAAGCGGACAGACCGGAAACTGTCCGAGTTCGCGCATATGTCCGTGATCTCACCGATGCCGAGTTGATCAGGGAGCAGTCTCTCGAGAACGGCGTTCGTGAAAATTTGAGCTGGATTGAACAAGCGCTCTGGGCCGTTCAGTTGAAGAACGCCGGTATCAAGCAGCGCGACATGGAACCGATCCTCGGCCAGAAGGAGACGAATATTTCGGTCCTTCTCAAGGTCGCCAATGCAATCCCGGACGATATCGTACATGCAATAGGCCGTGCAAAGGGGGTAGGGCGACCGGCATGGGTGGAGTTTTCAAAGCTGTTCGATCATCAAAAGGTAGCTGATCGCATCCGTAAGATCGTTAAGGATCGTTCCTTCGTGGAAGGGGATGGCGCGGAGCGTATGAAGCTTGCTTCCCATGCAGCAAAGGGAAGACAAAAGTCAGACTCGACGAAATCTACTCAAATCGAGATCAGGTCTGCCGGCAAGCTCTTGGGTAAGTTCAAGGAGACGACATCGTCATCGACGGTGACGTTTCCAAAAGCTGAAGCTCCTTTTGCGAGATGGCTCAACGAGAAGCTCCCGGAGTTGCATGCTGACTTCCTTCGTCAAGATGGTGATCAGAATTAGTTTTCGGGCTTCTGGATGGCCTGGCTTTGAGAGAAAGGGGAATGCAAGAGAGCATAGACAAAATGAAAAGGGACCATCTGGCTGCAACCAGATAGCCCCTAATTCCATGGTTCAGATGGGAAAGTCCCAACGGGAACCCTAAGCAATCCCGTTGTAGTGCATCCCGAATCACCACGCAAGAGGCTTCTCGCGTGAACGGTGGATTTCTGCCGATTTTCCAAACCTGAACCTCCCAAATTGATAGACGCCGGATGCGAAATCGCGCCGGCGAACGGAGGTTTACATGCCTACTGTTTCGAACGTCTCTTCATTCAGAAAGGTGACGCATGGGATACTTGCGAGTGCGCGTTTGGCCGCTCAGGACGATAGACCTGTAGTTTTGAAAAAGGATGTTTCGCTGGTTCTCAAGCGCGTTGCGCCGGCACTTGGCATCGACGGAACAGCCTACCACGTGCTCGATATCCTTTTGGGGCTCGCCCAGGGCGACGACTTCAAGGCCGGTCGGCGTCCCGTCGTGGCGATCTCCAACCAGCGTCTTGCAGACTACACCCGAAAAACCACGCGCACGGTCACACGGTGCTTGAAGAAACTCGTCGAGGCGGGAATCCTCGCTTACCGTGACAGCCCTACAGGGCGGCGTTTTGTCTATCGCGGCCGGGCAGGGGAGGCCGAGCAAGCCTATGGCCTGGACTTCACCCCGGCGTGTTTCAATCTGGAAGCCTTCAAGCAGCAGGCAGATGCCTTTCAGCGCCGTCTCAAGGCCGAGCAGGAAGCAAAGCGCACTGTAACGCGGCTTTCACGCGCAATCGCCGACATGGCAGAAGCGGAACCAGCGTCGTTTCACGACTTTTTCACGAGCGCCCAGAGTGTCGTCAAACGCGATCAGTTGACCTTGGCAGAACGGGCCGAGATGTTGCGGAGCCTTTATGAAGAAGCTCTGGTCCTCTACGAAACCAACTCCGACAAATCTAACGATGAAATGTCATGCGCGGGTGACATTAATGTCAGCCTTTTATCTATTACAACCCAAACCGACTCTCTAAGAAGTAATAACAGGCGGACTTGCTCTAACGAGCAAGACACTAACCTATCTGCTGACAACGGCTTCGCCGTTGAAATGGCTCATGAAAAAGAGCCTTGCGGCGGGCGCACAGACCTGCAACCGCCTAAACCGCAAGCGGCAAGGCCGGCGGAAGGCAAATTACCGGAAACGAACCTCGATGGAGTGTCCATTGGTCTCATTCGGGCAGCCTGTACCCAGGTGCAAAGCGAAATCGGGCTTTCGTTCTCCGACTGGTCACGACTGTGTCAGGCCGCGGATCACTTGCGGATCTTGATCGGCCTCAGTCCGGCCGGATATCAAAATGCCGTCGAACGGCAGGGAAAATTCCTGGCCGCCGCTTGTCTTGTCGTCGTTGCTGAAAAAGCCCTGCGCGATCCCGAACAAATCGCATCCCCAGGCGGATACTTCCGCGCCATGATCGACAGGGCAGGGGAGGGCAAATTGCACCTTCACAAATCCCTGCATGGCCTGGTGTCGTGAGGTACGCGCTTTTCGCTTGGAGTGAGCTACCGGACGCAGCTCTATTGCAGAACATAATGCTGGCCGGAGTAGCGCGGCCACACGCAGGCGTTCCGTCAGCGCCCGATAGTCTGAACTCGTTGTCAGTTGCGATTTGTACTGCGTTCGCGCCTGTTGTTTACTCCGGCATTGTCCCCAGCTTTGGGGCGATCAGACCGTTACGTGTGGCGCGGTCGATGAGGTTCTTGACGGACGAGGGCGCCCACTTGGTTCCGCCGCGTGGCGTGCGCTCATGCAGCCGTTCGAGTTGATTGGCGATTTCGCGCAGCGTGAGCTCGGGATTGGAGGAATGGATCCCGGCCACAAGTGTCATCAGTCGATGTTCCGGCAGCCGCGGCGGCGACTTCCGCAAAAGTGACGCATCGGCCATGCCTTCCGAGACCATCCACTTCACCGCACGGCGCAACCTCTCCGGTGTCCAGTCTAAACCGCGCTGTTTGAGTAGGTTCTGTCGCAAATTTTTTGCCCCTGGTTTCCTTTCAAGGCGCTGGCCTTTAGAACCCGGGTATCTAATCAGATTTCTCCTGGTGCACAGCGTTGATCAGTTTCAAAGGAAACCATTTCCCGAAGGATGTCACTCTTTTCGCGGTTTTCTTTTATGTCCGCTACTCGGTTTCCTATCGGGATCTGGAGGAAATCATGCAGGAGCGCGGTGTTGACGTTGACCACGCCACGCTGAACCGCTGGGTCGTTCGCTACAGCCCGGCGATCGCCGCAAAAGCCAAAGCCAGAAAGCGGCAGGTTTGTTCATCCTGGCGGATGGATGAAACCTACCTCAAGGTCCGGGACAAATGGGTTTATCTCTATCGCGCCATCGACAAATATGGCGGTACGGTTGATTTCATGCTGTCCGAGGCGCGGGACGAAGCAGCGGCGACGGCCTTTTTCGAGAAGGCCATCGGGACCAATGCCCTGCCGAAAAAGGTCGTGATGGACAAGAGCGGCGCTAACCTGGCGGGCCTGACCAACGTCAACATCTATCTGCTGCTCACCGGATGTTGGTGGTCCTTCATCGACGTTGTGCAGGTCAAATATCTGAACAACATCGTCGAACAGGATCACCGGTTCGTCAAGAAACTGACCAGACCGATGATGGGCTTCAAGGCTTTTCATTCAGCAAGCGCAACCCTGGACGGGATCGAGACGGCTCATATGATCCGCAAGGGGCAACTGAACCAAGCCGGCGTTCCCGCTTACCAACAGTTCATGGCTCTCGCAGGATAACTGCGACCAGAGGCAGACACGACTCTGCGCCGAACAAAAGTTTGCGACAGAGCCGACAAAACTTGTGCCCGCAAACAACCGCCGACTGGCCTGGCTCAAAAGCTCTTCGAGATGACGACCTTAATCGTCCACTCGGCGCGGCCTGCGAGTTTTTCCGCCGCCTCTTCGAGCGTTTCGGGGTCCAGCTTGCTGATGGCCTCAACGTCCTTTTCTGTCAGGTCAAATCGTTTGGCCATATCCTCTGGGTTGTTCAGCAACTCCGCGCGCAATTCCTTGTCGGTCAGCGCTCGGCCGAGCAGTTCGATCAGACCTTTCTGTGGGTCGTCGCCAGCTTTCTTAACCATAACTCTTTCCTTTCAAGTTGTTGCTGCAATACCCTTGTGGTCGTTGGACATCATATGGGCCACCTGAGTCAGGGCTGCGCGGGCATCAGCGCCCTTGATGTCGGGAATGTCGACCACGGCGCGAATACCCGTGGCCTTATCATCACCCACCGTCTTTACGAGCGCGTCGTAAACCCGCGCAGGAGTGCGTTCAGCGAAAAAGACGCGTTTGAGCGCCCGAAAGATCGCCGCGGCTTCGGCTTTGGTCAGCAGATCATTTTGGCTCAGGATTTCCATCCAATGCGCAATGTCGACCAATGGCACGGTCAGCGGGCTCAGGTCGTGCGGGGCGTAGCATAGGGCTACTTCGTCCTCTTGGCGGATCCAGGTTTGCTTAAATCGGTCATAGACCCAACCGATTCCCTCCATCCCGAAACTGTCGAGTTCGGCAGCGCGCAATGCGCCCATGCTAGACGCACCAACAACGCGGACCCCCTGATCCAGCAAATTGAGAATTTCCTTTGGCGTAACTGCCAGCGACTGGCCGAACTGGCCATCAATGATCACGATGACATCCCAATCAATCATATTCGCGAGGTCATCCCGTTTGATCGGTGGAAAATAGGTCGCGTCAAGCAGTTGGCGGGCATCCCGCAGGCGCAGAGAGGGTCCAAGGAACACCGCCGTTTTCATGACGTCACCTGTTGCAAATCATTGCGCTGGCGCACCAAGGAAGGGCCACGTGCGGCGCTGTCGACTGTCGATGCAGCTTTGCGATTGCGCCGTCTGGTGCGTCGGAACAGACCCAGAGCCAACCCGATACCGATGCGGTCTGCATCGTCCTCCGCCCTCTCAAGCAGCCGTTCTTCGGTTGCGCGGCTGCCGGTTTCCATCAGCGTCAGCACCTCTTTGTCAAATAGGCTGGAGCCGATGGTGTAATCCAGAGCGCGCATCGATTTTTCGAGATAGGCGCGCTTTTCGTCCCGGTTCTCAGTGGGCAGATTGAAAAAGCCGGGGAACAGATGTGGCGCCATATCAATAGTTTCGATCACCTCCACCGCACGTTCGTCCAGTAGGACAGCAGGCAGCAGCAACCAGTCGCTGTCTTCCGGCGCCGGGCGTTGCAAGGTGCCCTCAAAGTCGAGATAGATCGGCGAACTGGGCAGCGGGCTGAGCATGTGCATTTGCACGTTTACCTTGGGTGCAAGCTGCGATGCTGCGCTGGCGAGCGCAAGTGTTTCCTCGAAATCTTCCAGCGTTTCAAAAGGGTAGCCCCAGATGAACGAGGCCTCGACCCGGTCAAAATAGCGCTGCGACATCTCAAGCGTGGGCAGGATTGTCTCGGCTTTGAGTTCCTTAAATGTTCGGTTCAGCACTTTTTGCGCACCGGAATCGATGCCATAGAACACAGCACGGCAGCCCGCCCGAGCCATCAACGCAACCAAGTCTTCGTTCATCAGGTTGATCCGGCCGAAACAGCCCCATTCAACCTCGATGCCACGATCCAGGATGTTCTGGCAGAACGCACGCACTCGGTCGCGGTTCAGCACAAAGGTGTCATCGACGATGGCGATCTTGTCGATCCCGAACCGGCTGCGCAGCATGACGATCTCGTCGACGGCCCGTTTGATATCGCGGTACACGGCACGCCGCCCCCAAAGCGGGGCAACGTCGCAGAACGAACACTTATAGGGGCAACCCCGGGTCGTGATCACTCGCGCCGAGCTATAGCGCGACCAATTCAGCAGGTGATAGGCGGGCCAGGGCAGGTCGTCCGCATCCGTGATCCGGGGGCGTTCGGGCCCGTCTACGATTGTGTCACCGTCTCGCCAGACCAGGCCAGCAATCGGGTCGTTCACCAACATGTCCAGATCCTCGACGCCAAAGAACGCCTGAATGGTCATCTCACCTTCGCCGCGCACGATGCCATCGATCGAGGCAAAGGCCTCCATCAATTCGCGTGCGTTTCCCGAAACACCCGGACCGCCCAGGATAATCTTGCAATCGGGGGCGGCGGCCTTGAGCTTTTTGCAGGCGGCCAGGACCACCGGTAGCATGTCGACAAAGCACGAGATCAGCACGTATTCCTGGTGCGCCTCCAACGCCTGAACGAACCTGTCAGCGGAGTAGCAATTGGCCCCGTCGTGCAGTTGGTAGTCGCGAAAATCGACCTCCAGTCCGATCTGTTCAAGGGCGGCTGCGATGTACAATGGACCAAGCGGCGGTTCGATCTTGCCATCTTCGCCCAGGGTGGCGCTGAATAGCGTGACTTTGGTCAATGCACCGCTCCTTGCAAAACCTGCGAGACGCGTTCGCCAAAGACACCACGTCCAGTGTGAAGGTGAAAGACGGACCAGGCCTCGGCCTTGGGCACAACCACGCGCACAACTGGCATGCCGACATCGGGGCGGGTCAGGTCAAAGGCAACGGCCTGGTCCAGCCCGTAGTCCGGCATCCGGTCCAGGATCAGGCGGATATCTTCGTCGATGCGCGCATTCTGCACCGATGGCACGTCGTCAAAGTCGATGAATTCCGTGCCGCCATAAAGCTCGTCTGCGTCGTATGGCGTGCGCGGTTTGATGATCTCGGGCAGGTCTTCGCGCCCGCCCTGAATACAGGCGATGCGGCTTTGGGCGGCTTCGGTGATGGCCCGGTTGAGGGCGATCCGCGCGTCGGGATGGGTGCCACAGCCGCCATGGGCATTGGGAATGCCTGACGCCGTCGGCTCCACGATCGTGCAATCAATGGTTGCCAACCCGGCGGTCGAGGTCAGGTTGCGCACATAGATGCTCAGGCCCGCGCGTTTCAGCCGACCGACCAGCAACGCCGCCCGCCGGGGCAGCCCTTCCAGTCGGATTTGGGCGTGATCAGCGTTTTGATAAGCCGATTGCGGGCTGCTGATACCGATGCTTTCCAACAGTTCCCCAATGGCTGGCGTCACCTGCGACCGCGCAAGCGAGATTGCCAGGGCATCGCGTTCGATCACTTCGCACAGCGCGTGGCACAGCGCTTCCGTCAGCGTGTTGCCCGAGGCTAGTCCGTTGGTGCTGGCGTAAAACAGCGCGGGGACATCTGTAGGCGTGTAGGGGCACATCACCGCGTTCAAAGGTGTCGCTGTGGCGCATTGGCCGATCAGGTCATAGCCGTGCACCCATTCGACAGGCGTGTGTTCGTCGAACGCGAAGGCATTGGGCACGACGATTTCGGCCAGCTTGGTGAGCGGCGTTCTCCCGGCCAGTTCCGCCTGTGAGGCGCGGGTGACCGGATAGTCGCAATGCTCCCCTGCCTGCCGCTCCACCGCTTCCATCAGCGCCCCGGCCAGCGCGTCCTGCCGCGTAGTCCCCTTGCCGTTGTAGTAGGAAATGCCAGGCCCTAGGTCGCGGGGCCGAACTGTCATGAAGTTCGGAATGCCAACGGAATCGAGGCCCGTAACCTCGGCGACCTGGGTTACGCCGATACGCTCGATCAGCCGCTTTGCGCGCCGTACGGTCGCGGAGGGTGGCGCGCATCGTGCGACCGCTTTGGTCGAATATTTTGGTGTCGGCTTAAGCTGCCAGTATTGAGAGGTTGTTCTGTGGTCTGTGCTGTCAATCAACAAAAGAACACTCCAAACGTTTCAAATGGCGTTCGGTCGCTGGAGATGGCCGGTTAAGCCTAACGAGCCAAGTATTACTACTAAACGATACCTAGTTTTTTTGAATTTAGCAACCAGAGATAGTGTTCCGCCCCAGACCGAAGGGCGATTTAATGGGCCGGGACTGAGTTGCGATCTTCGGGATCGGGTGTTGGAAGCATCTCGGGAAGGTTCTTTCGCGCGGCAGGTTGCGGCGTGGTTTGGTGTAAGCACATCGAGTGCGATCCGCTGGATCGCGAACCGGACAGGGCGAGACGGAGCCCCGCAAGCCCGGACGCAAGAAGGTGCCTCGTCTTGATCCGCACGAAGGGTTCATCGCGGGCATGATAGAGGACAAGAAGGACATCACGCTTCATGAAATCGGGCGATGTCACGGTAACGTCTTGTGAGGGGTGGCTGCGATAGACGCAGGATCATGAGCACTTCGCCAGTCAGTTACA
>NZ_BAAGIG010000015.1:0-14185 GCF_054658215.1 Roseibium sp. ROS1 | reverse complement strand
TGCGAGGTATCGCCGGTTTCCTGATCTGTCAGGCTATGGGCAATGATCTCGCCACTGTCAGCATCAACAGCCAGATGCAGTTTTCTCCAGCCACGCCGGGACTTTGTCCCATGCTTTTCTTCCAGCCATTGACCGGTGCCATAAATCTTCAGCCCGGTGCTGTCGACCAGAACGTGAAGCGGTGCATCTGGCGCAGCCGTCGCTCGACAGTTGGCATCCAGGTTCTTGCCCGCCGACTGAGTGTCGTGTGATCGGGCACAGGCAGATCCAGTCCCATCAGCGCAAGCACCGAACTTAAAAGACCTTCGCCTTGGCGCAGTCGCAGGCCGAATGCCATACCCAGCATCAACGTCGTCTCAATGGCCAGATCAGAGTAAAGCGACTGGCCTCCACGCGTCTTGCGACGCGGGGCAGTCCAGCCCGCCAAAGCTTTCGGCGTCATCCAAAGAGTCAAACTACCGCGGCGGCGAAGGCCCGCCTCATACTCCGCCCAGTTCTTTACCTTGAACTTCAACTTGCCGATGTGATGGCGGCGACTGGCGTTATGTTTATAGGGCATGCTGGACCAATCAAGTTGGTTTCGATCGCAACCGAATAAGCAGAAATCGTTGAATTCTCATTCATGCACCAAAGCCCTACTGGTTATGAGTCTGAAGCCTGGTCGACGTCATTGCAGCAAAAATCGTATCGAGGTGCGTCGTCATAGCAGCGGAAGCTAAACCCGGTTCCGCTGCGGCGATCGCATCAACGATCCTATCATGTTGGTCGCTATGCAAAGTCCGAAACTCATTACGTCCCACCTGGCGGTAAGTGCGGTCCCACTGCCTTTGCCAAGTGGCGCGGCGCCGCGCTCCGGACAGATAGTTCAAGAACCCCACGAGTACGGGGTTGCGTGACGTTCTTGCAATAGCCTGATGGAACGCGTCATCCGCTAGTTCGCAAGCAGTTAGATCTGTCGCAACACGACCGGCCGCTACCAAGGCGCGAAGCTTATATACATCCGATTTGTCCGCCCATAGAGCAGCCTCGGCAGCGACTTGCGGCTCCAGGATCAACCGGGCGCGCATCAAATCAGGTGGGGTGGCACCTTCAACCAACATGGTTTCTTTAACTGGCAAGTGTCGCGGACGCGAACCGCGAAAAGTACCTTGACCGACATGACGCCAGACTTCACCCGACTTCTCGAGCCTGTGCAAACATTTTCGAAGTGTCTCCCTGCTGCACTGCAAGTGGGCAGCCAGGACTCGTTCCGGCAGCAAACGATCGCCGTGATCAGGTGCGGTAACCGCCAGATAATCAATAAGTTCTGCAACTACTATATCAACGGTTCGCCGGGGCATTCTTGAACCCAATTCCAGACCAATTTGTAGACCAATTCATAAAAGTGCGATCTTTGTTCCCGTCTGATCTTATCCGATGGGGATAGAAAGTGTTCGAAATATTCTTGCTAGCTGCCGCGGGCCTTGCTTCGGGTCTCTTGAATTCAATTGCTGGCGGTGGAACTTTCCTAAGCCTACCTGCCTTGATATATGTTGGTGTTCCTCCAGTCAGCGCCAATGCAACGGCAACCGTGACAGCGCTTCCTGGCTACATCAGTAGCGCATGGGCATTTAGGAAGGACATAAAGGCCGAAGGCAGCCTGCGCACACGCACCGTCATTGCGATTTCCTCAGCCGGTGGCGTAATCGGAGCCCTTCTTCTAGTGGCTACACCCAGCGAGGCCTTTCTGTGGATTGTGCCATGGCTGCTTCTATTGGCTACTGTGTTGTTTGCAGCAGGGCCGTTTTTACTGAGTCTTGCGCGGAGAAATGGAAGCGCCTTTGCCGACGCAACAATCTCATTTATCTCGATTCTCGCCGTTGCAATCTATGGGGGTTTTTTCAACGGTGGCCTTGGAATTATGCTGCTCGCTGTTTTTGGTTTGCTCGGATACGTGAACCTCCATGGAATGAACGGGCTGAAAAATATCTTGTCCGCAATACTCTCACTCGGTTCCGTTCTTACCTTTATTTTCGCAGATCTCATCGCCTGGGAACAAGCCTTCGTCATGGCAATCGCAGCAACGATTGGTGGATTCATAGGCGCGCGAAAAAGTCGCCAAACCGTCAGGACAGATCTACTCCGTCACTTCGTGACTGCAGTTGGTCTTTTCATGACTATTATCTTCTTTGTTAAGTATTAATTCCTATCCTTTTGCCGGTACACAGTATCTATGACTTTTAACTTATTCAAATTCTCTTGAATTCAGGCTGTTGACGATTTTTCTGTCGAACGGAGTTTAACAGTGGATCCGAAGATAAACTCTCAAGAAGACGTCGACCCAATTGAGTATTCACCCTTGGTCCGGGGAATGCTCTTAACCATGCACTATGCTAAAGCCCACAATGGCATCCAACTTACCCGAACAGGAAGAATGAACCGGAAATTCCTACGTTTGGCGGTGCCAGAATTCGATTGGCCTAGATACACAAGAAATGACGTTTTCGGATGTCGAAGATGGTTGAATGAAGCGGAAGTGCCACCGATGACTGTTGTGCGGGTTTTGCTGCAGAAACTGAGGTTGCTTCGACGCAAGAGAAATCAATTGCACCTTACCAGATGTGGTTTGGAAATGATTGATGCCCCTGATCAGGTTTTTGAACGCGCTGCGTACACTTATCTTTATCAGTTCGCTTTCTCTCCTCATCGGAAATCTGAAGCAGCTAGCCCTTTCTTGTGGGATATGTACTTAGATATCATAGATAAAGAGAGCGAATTTGGCTGCACGGTTAGTGACTTAATGAAAGCCCTGTTCGGGCCTGAAGTTAACAAAATCGATCATCCGGATCGCAATTCCATTCGCGCTGGCTTGTTACAAAATGTCATTAGACCGGTATGCTGGCTTGGATTGTTGAGTAAAGCGCCTTTGGAAACAGGTCCCGATCCAAGCGCATTTTATAAGACACCACTATGGCAAACATTTGCGTACATCAGCTCTGACAAACCAGGTAAATTTCGGCGTTTAGGCCCAAAAAAATTGCATTTCGGTGAATGTCAGTAGAGATAGTCATAGCAATTTGTCGTTTCAGTCTTTTTAGATATGAAGTAATAATATTTACTATTAAAGGAATCTAACATTTATTTTGGAAATAGTGGAAACGGCAGTTCATTACATGTCTCGTTGTCGCGCCATGAACAACTCTTTGAAGCGACCTTGGTCAAGGTAACGACAGGTCAATCCAGGTTGGGTCGAGCGGCTACTTGAAGACTGTAACTGACAGCTACAAACACCGATTTAATTTCGGAACGATTTTTCAACCGACCAATCAGGCACCCGATAGCGCCAAAACGCCGCAAGCTGCATCTCAGTCTTGAATTCCATTTTCTGAAAGCCAATATGAAACTCATGATCAAGTTCAGTCTTCATAGGAGGTTCCTGCGTAACGCAGGTAAGACACTGAACCGCCGGTAACCCCGGGCGGGACCGGGCCAAGAGCCTGTCCGCGCCTCGGGGTTCTGATTTCCTCAAGATCAGTCTGATCAACGCATCCGTCAAAAGTGAACAGTCACCGCCTGTATGTGGACAGGCGGGCTATCGCGGTGCGTGGGTTTCGGTTTCTTCCTTCTTCGTGGATGATGATCATGCACTTCTACAAATCCAATCACAGCATCCCTCACACCCATCAAACTGCTACCTCCCCCGGCGCAGATAGAAATCGCCGACCCGGAATTCTGCGTCTTTGGATTCGGAAAGCCCTCCTCAACTGGGAGCGTCGAAAGATGATCGCGATACTGCAAGCGATGGACGACCATCTGTTGCGCGACATCGGTATTGAACGCTGCGATATCCTGCGCGTGGTCAACGGCTTCACGGATCGCGATTTGGGAATGGACCCGGTTGCTCGTGATGTAGAACGCATTGAAGAAGCACACGTACATTCGGCGGCGTAGCGACATATTCACATATGAAGAGGCGTGTTACCGGTAAGCGCTCGGAAATGCGCCCTTTTTCAGCAATACGGATATCGATGGACAAGAGGGGCTAAATGATGCTCTGCAGCGCGGATTTTGAAGAACTGTTCCCCGAATTATTCCCGCCCCAGGCGAACGACGGCCTGACCAAGAACCCGGGTGCCGGATCTGCATCCCGTTGGAATGATTTTGCTGGCACCGCCATGCCTACGAAAAACATCCGTAGGGAGGCCAACGAAAGATCACTGCCATATAAATTGGATCTCTTTGTCACGAGCCGGCTCGCACTCAGCTTCACCGCGCACTGTGTTCTGATGACAATCGGGATCACCCTCATCAGCGTTACCGAATGGGCACGAGCTGCCGGAGTATTAACGTCGGAGACGTCGTATGCCGGTCGCGCTCCGCGCCGGACCCCACGGACTACCGAAGAGCTGGAGGCCGCATGATCCGCAATTTTTCGGAGCTATCCAAACCCCATGGTCTGTCCGGAAGGTGCGGCGCGATGATCTGACAAGGCCATGACGCTCCTTCCGGAATGCCGACTGACACTATTTCGCCGCTGTCCCGTTCCCGTCGAGAGTAAGTCATATGAACCGCTATTTGTTGCCCACTTGCCCCTCATGCAATACATCTCTGCCCCGCGCGAGCGCTCATCGCTGCCCCATCTGTCAACACCCCATCACGGGCAGTACCAAAGTGAGCCGCATTATGTGTCACCGCTGCGGATCGACAGTAAGTGAAGACCGCAGTCGCAGTGTCACTAGGAACTGCTCGAGATGTCGGGCACTTGAGTCATCCCAGCTCCTGCTCCGAGGCTGCTGACGTGAAGGTGGTCCACCAATTTCAACGCTTGATCTGGCCGATTATTCTGCTCGTTGCCGCAGTCTTTGTCGTAGCGTTCGACCAGGAAATCGAGCATGGCATTGGGTTCTCGCTTGGCCTCGCCGCCGGTGTGCTCGGTTGCCTTGCTGCGGCATGGCTGGGCAGCAGGCTGTTCAGCCTGGTCGCTGATCAGCGGAGGCGGCACAAGCGACCCTACCCGCGACTGTTCCGGGATCTCGTAGCCGTTCTTCTGTTCGTCATTGCAATCATTGCCTCGACGACGCTACTGTTGGGTCAAGGGTTTCTCGGTGCGCTGGCTGGATCGAGCCTTATCCTTGCTATGCTGGGTTTTGCAATCAGGAACGTTGTGGCCGACACACTATCGGGTATCGCTCTCGGGATCGAAGCACCTTACCGGATCGGTGACTGGATCGACATCGAAAAAGTCGCTCGAGGCCGGGTCATCGAGATCGGCTGGCGAACGACGCGCGTTTTGACGCAAGATTCGACCTACATGATCCTGCCCAACAGCCAGATCGCGCGACGGCGCATTACCAACTATTCGGCTCCGAAACCTCAGTATCGTGCACAAGTGTCACTAAAAATCGCTCATGAACTTCCCGTTGACGCCGCGAAGACGCTAATTCTGAGAACTCTTCGCGATGCACGCCTGATCCAGACGGACCCGGCTCCGGACGTGCGAGTACAAGAATTGGGGAATGACGGTAACGTCTATGCTGTTCGGTTCTGGTTGTCGCGGTTCGAACGGGACGTCGATTGCCGAGACGAAGTTCTGACCTTGATCGAGCGCGCCTTGCGGGACGCGAAAGTGCCACCTCCGCGCCTGCAGATCGAACTAAACCAACGACCCAGACTGGTAATCGATCAGGCAGAGCATAAGGCGGAAGTTGCGCGAGTGTTCGCTGCATTACCTAAGAACGGGCGTCTGGATGTGTGAGACAGCAGCTTAACCCCTTGCTTTCACGACAACTGAGGATGCTGTCGCTCGTCGAGGTCGAACGTTCGTAGAACGCGAGAGCCCAATGCGATGACAGGATCTCGCAACTGCAGAACTATTCATTCAACTCTTTGAATAGTTTATCGGTGTCGAGCTGACCCAGAGTTCCGCCGACGGCTCATTTCCAAGTACCCTGGAGTAGTGCGGCTTAGCCGTGTCGTGGTGGATGCTGTCACCAGGGGTCATGATAAAGACCTTGTCGCCGAGATGGTATTCAAGACTGCCCTCCAGCAAATAACAGAAGACTTCTCCCTCATGCTGCATATGCTCGGACACATGGCCGGGCGGACGGTGAATGATGCAGGGGTAGGTGAGTGCGCCGGGAAAGCCGGGCCCGAGTTTCTCGTAGAGCCGTTTGGCCTTACCAAGTAGGTAGGTTTGGCGATTGTCTTTCGAGACGTATTCCGTATAAGGCTCGGGTACCTTGATCAGCTGTTCCAGGCTCGTCTGCAGTGCGCCGGCGATCCTCTGGAACGAGGACAACGACGGCGAGGAAATGCCGCGTTCGACCTGGGACAGAAACCCGATGGTGAGGTTTGTGGCCTTGGCGACATCGTCCAGCGTCATGCCAAGGGCCTTCCGCCGCTGCCGGATGACAGGGCCGTAATTGGGTGTGTCCTGATCGGCTTGCGGTGTGGCTGTCGGCTCGCTCAACGTCATTGATATCCTCCTACCGGCGTTTCCTTATAGCCTTCGACGGGAAAGAAAGCCAGCCTCGGCCGGTTGTGAGAATTTATCTATACTAAAATTTTTTTTAGTGAAATTTGATTGAGGTAATTTTTAAAATTTCATATTAAACACAGACGTTTAATCCGATTTATGAGTTTTGGCCAGCCCTAAAAAAATATCAGAAACTCGAAGTTTCACTAAAAAATACCTTGCGGCGGCATTCCGTTTGGATAAGCTCCGGAGCCTCATGACATGTGCATCTGGGAGGACACACCATGAAGGCGGCAGCATTTGCCACCGTGCTGGCAATGAGCACGGCTCTGAGCGTATTCACATATGAGGCCGCAAGCGCGGTCGAACGCGGCGGCACCCTCGAATTCGCCCGCTACGACGGGTCGAAGCTTGTCGATCCGATCTATGCAGACCGCAATCCGGATATCTGGATGGTGGGCAGCCTGTTCTCGACGCTGCTGGAAAGCGATCCGGAAAGCGGTGCGATCACCGGCGCGCTGGCGGAAAGCCATGAAGTCTCCGCCGACGGCAAGACGATCACACTGGGCCTGCGCGACGGCCTGAAATTCTCCGACGGCAGCCCGCTGACGGGTGAGGATGTGGTGTTTTCCCTGGACCGGGCGAGGAACCCGGATCTCGGGCCCTGGTCGGATCTCTTCTCGGCGATTTCCTCTGTGACGGCAGATGGCAAGACCATCACCATCTCGCTTGCCAATCCCGACCCGGCGCTGCTCCCCATGCTGGCGACGTTCAATTCGGCGGTCGTCTCCAAAAAGGCCTTTGAGGCCGCTCCGGGTGCGACCGACCAGGAAAAGTCCGCGGCGCTCTTCGCAGCCGGTGGTCCCGGCGTCGGTTCCGGCCCGTTCTATCTCAGCGGCTTCGAGCAGGGATCGTCGATGACGTTCTCCGCCAATCCGCACTACTGGAAGATGGGTGAGGACGGCAAGCCGCTGCCCTATCTGGACAAGGTGCATTTCCAGGACATTCCGGACGATGCCACCCGCATTCTCAAGCTGACGGCAGGCGAGGTCGATATCGCCGAGTTCATCCCGTTCTCGCGCGTTGCCGAGCTGGATGCGGATCCCGCGGTCAACATGTATCTGTTTCCGTCGACCCGGATCATCTATTCGCCGATCAACACCCGCGAGACCCGCGCCGACGGCTCGCCGAACCCGCTTGCCGACAAGCGCGTACGCCAGGCACTCAACTACGCCACCCACAAGGACGCGTTGATCCAGCTCGTCCTGCAGGGTGCCGGCAAGCCTATGTCCTCGCCTCTGATGTCGTCGTCCACACCGCTGGCGATCGACATGAACCCGCTCTACGGCTTCGACATCGAGAAAGCCAAGACGCTGGTCGCCGAGGCGGGACTTGCGCCGGGAACGGAAATCACCCTGACAACGCTGGCGGGGTCCGCGGACGACGCCACCATCTTCGCAGCCCTGCAGCAGATGTGGGCGCCGCTCGGCATCAATCTCGTCGCTGAACAGGTGGACGGGCCGACACGCGGCGCCAAGAACCGCTCGGGCGAGTTCGACATCCACACCTATGGCTGGGTGGATGACGTCGCCGACCCGAGCCAGGTGACCGGCTGGCTCGGTTATTTCCCGACGCGCAAGGCGGTAGGAACCGGCTGGGACAATGCCGACTTCAATGCCCTTTACGAAGCCTCTTCCACCGAGATGGATCCGGAAAAGCGCGCTGACCAGTACCGTCAGATGCAGGAACTCTACGCGGACGCAGCTCCGCTCCTGTTCATGTACGAGACGCCGTTTGCGGTCGCCGTGTCCGGAAAGGTCTCCGGTTACGTCCAGACGCCGCTCGGTGCGAACATCTTCGAAAAGGCTTCGCTGGAACGCTAGAGCATCCTCCGTTCGGCAGAACTTCAAACAGGTTCGATTGAAGTTCTGCCGATCACGCGTTCCTCCCAAGAGCGGAAGGCCCGGACGTCCGTCCCACTGGCACCCGGGCCTTCCGAACCCTTCTCGGCAAATGACGGCAAAACAATATGGCTGGTGTGCAATACACCCTGAACCGGCTGGTTCTGATGATCCCGACCTTCCTTCTGGTGATGATCATCATTTTTCTTCTTGTCCGCCTTCTTCCCGGCGATCCGGCCATCGCGATCGCGGGTGACAAGGCGTCCGACGCCGATATCGCCGCGATCCGCGAGAAGCTCGGCCTGACCGCCCCGCTCTGGACCCAGTTCTGGCTGTTTCTGAAGAACACGCTGCAGGGCGATCTCGGGCGGTCCATTCTGTTGCGCGCGCTGGTGCTCGACGTGATCCTGGCTCGGCTGCCAACAACGATCTTCCTGACCCTCTATGCGGTGACGCTGTCGATCCTGATCGCCGGACCGCTCGCCTTTCTGGCAGCGGTCAATCGCGGCAAATGGCAGGACAACCTCATCCGGGCCGTGTTCCAGGTCGGCCTTTCCATGCCGGTCTTCTATATCGGACTGATCCTGCTGACGTTCCTGGCGGCGCAGCTGCGGCTTTTTCCAGTCGGCGGCTATGGCGAGACCTTCGCGGACCGGCTTTATCACCTGTTTCTGCCGGCCGTGACCGTGGCGCTCTACACCTCCGCGATCCTGATGCGGAACCTGCGCTCTGCCATCATCGAAGTGCTGGATGCCGAATATGTGCAGTTCGCCCGGGCGAAGGGCCTGCCAAACCGACTGATCCTCGGCCGGCATGTCCTGAAAAATGCCCTGATCTCGACTGTGACCCTGCTCGGCCTTTCCATTGGTCAGCTGATGAGCGGCACGCTCGTCACGGAAACGGTCTTTGCCGTGCCCGGTGTTGGCCGGTCGATGCTGGAGGCGATCTTCGCCCGCGACTATCCGCTGATCCAGGGCCTGACGCTGACCTTCGCGGTTCTGGTGTCGCTGGTCTTCCTCTTGACCGACCTATTCCAGAGCTGGCTTGACCCGAGGATGCGCCTCACATGAGCGATATCTCTCTTGCCCCAGGTACGGCCCCTTTGAAAAAGCCGGACCTGTTGAAACAGGCCCTGTCGAAACCCGGCTTCATGACCGGTGTCGGCATCATCGGCTTTTCCACCTGCCTTGCGCTCTTTCCCGGGCTCTTTGCGCCCTACGATCCCAATCAGATCGACTATGTCGCGGTGCGCCAGGCGCCAAGCTGGGAACATCTCTTCGGCACGGATCTTCTGGGACGCGATACATTTTCCCGCGTCATCTGGGCCTATTCCGTCGACATGCGCATGGCGTTTTTCGCCACCGTCTTCGCCCTTGTCATCGGCGTCGTCGTCGGGGCTCTGGTCGGTTATTACCGCGGGGTGGCGGATCTGATTTTCGGCCGCGTCGTCGATGCCGTCATCACCTTCCCCTTCCTGGTGCTGGTGATCGCCATTGTCGCGGTGCTGGGGCCGGGGCTCACAAACATGTATATCGCGATCACGCTGGTGAACTGGGTCTATTACGCCCGGTTGATGCGGGCGGAAGTGATCTCGCAGAAAGCCAACGACTATGCCTCGGCGGGCATCGTCATGGGTTATTCCGACCGGCGCATCATCTTCCGGCACCTCTTACCGAACGCGATCACGCCGATCATCGTCTACTGGATGACCGACATGGCGCTTGCCATCCTGCTCGGCTCGTCGCTCGGCTATCTCGGTCTTGGGGCGCAGCCGCCCCAGGCCGAATGGGGTGTTCTCATCGCCGAAGGGCGCAATTTCATCACCACCGCCTGGTGGCTGAGCCTGATGCCGGGCATTGCCATTGTCATGACCGGGCTCGGCTTTTCGCTAATCGGCGACGGCCTGGCGGATCTGTTGAGGCCTCGCGGATGACCCAAAGCTCTGTTCACCCCCCCCTTCTGGAAGTTGAAGGCCTCTCGACCACTTTCAAGGCAGGTAGCCTGTCGATCCCTGCCGTTCGCGACGTCGGCTTCAAGCTCGGAAAGGGCGAAGTCCTCGGCCTTGTCGGCGAAAGCGGATCGGGCAAGAGTGTGACGCTACGCTCGATCCTCGGCCTCACCCGTCGCTACGGCAGCACGACCGGCAAGGTCATGTGGCACGGTGACAATCTGATCGAGCTGCCGGAGACAAAACTGCGGAAGACCCGCGGTAGAGAGATCGCGATGATCTTCCAGGAACCGATGACCTCGCTCAACCCACTGCTGACGGTCGGGCTGCAGATCGACGAGACCCTGAAGGCTCACACAAGGTTGTCGGCAATCGAGCGTCGCAAGCGGGCCATTGAGATGCTGGATCTGGTCGGTATTCCGGCGGCCTCCTCACGGCTCAACGAATATCCGCACCAGTTTTCCGGCGGCATGCGCCAGCGGGTGATGATTGCGATTGCGCTCGCCGCGCGGCCGAAGCTGCTTCTGGCGGACGAGCCGACCACGGCTCTCGACGTCACGATCCAGGCACAGATCCTCGACCTGATCCTGACGCTAGCGAAGGATTTCGACATGGGGGTCATCCTGGTGACCCACGATCTCGGCGTCGTCGCCCAGACCTGCGATCAGGTGGCGGTGATGTATGCCGGGCGGATCGTGGAGGAAGGCGCGGTGCGCTCCGTCCTTAAGACGCCGCAGCATCCCTATACGGTCGGGTTGATGCGCTCCGTGCCACAGGATGTCCCGCCCCGGACGCTGCTCTACTCCATCCCGGGAACGCCGCCGAGCCTTCTTGCCCTGCCAGTGGGCTGTGCCTTCGCACCGCGATGCCCCAACCGGACAGAAACTTGCGAGGCTGGCCGGCCGGAGCTTCTTCCGACCGGAAACGGTCGGGCGCTTGCCTGTTTCAACAAGTTCGAGAAACGCGACGGAGCGGCGGCATGAGTGAAACGGTTCTTGATATCCACGACCTTAGCCTGACCTTCAAGGGCAAACGGGGCGTGCTTGACTTCATCGCGGGCCGTCCGTCGCGGGATGTCAACGCGCTGAACGGTGTTTCACTTGAATTGCGGCGAGGCGAAACACTTGGCGTTGTAGGCGAGTCAGGTTGCGGCAAGTCGACCCTCGCACGCTGTATCGTGCGGCTCTACAAGCCGAATGAAGGGGAGATCCGATTTAACGGCGTGGATGTTTTTGCGGTCGGAGAGCGCAGCGACCGGAGCTACAATCGCCGGGTCCAGATGATGTTCCAGGACCCATATTCATCGCTCAATCCGCGCATGACCACCGGCCAGATACTGAAAGAGGCCTTGATGGTGCACAAGATGTGCGGCGAGGCCGAAGTGCCGGGACGGCTGGCAAAGCTTATGGATCTGGTGCAATTGCCCCATGATGCGCTGGAGAAACTGCCGCACGAGTTTTCCGGCGGTCAACGCCAGCGCATCGCCATTGCCCGGGCGCTTGCCGTGGAGCCGGAAGTGCTGATCGCCGACGAACTTGTCTCCGCGCTGGATGTCTCCGTGCAGGCGCAGATCGTCAATCTGCTTCTGGAACTTCAGGAACGTCTCGGTCTGACAATCCTCTTCGTCGCCCACGATCTGCGCCTGGTGCGCCACGTCTCCAACCGGGTCGCCGTCATCTATCTCGGCCGGATTGTCGAGATCGCCGGCAGCGAAACCCTGTTCGCAAGGCCGATGCATCCCTACAGCCAGGCACTGCTCAGTGCCGCGCCATCGCTGGATCCTGACGACAAGGGCAGGAAAATTCATCTCGAAGGGGAGCTGCCCTCGCCGATGGACATCCCTCCCGGCTGCCCCTTCCACGCCCGCTGCCGCCACAAGACCCCGAAATGTACCACGGATTTGCCGGTGTTGCGCGCCCTTGAAGGCCGCGGCTCAGTTGCCTGCCATCATGCCGAAGAGATCGAAAATGCCTGAAACGACCCGTGCCGCGATAACCGGCCGTCTGAGCGACCTGCGTGCGGAAATGTCTTCCCGTGGCCTGAAGGCCCTGATCGTTCCGCGTTTCGATGCGCATCAGGGAGAATATATTTCCCCGCACGACATGCGCCTTGCCTTCGTCACCGGTTTCACCGGCTCGGCGGGTGTCGCCATTGTCACCGCGGACTGCGTTCGGCTCTTCGTCGATGGCCGCTATACGGTGCAGGCGCAGAACCAGTGTCCGGTCGGGCTGATCGACCGGGATCATCTCCTTGAAAATCCGCCAGAGGTCTGGCTCGGCGGGGTGGCCGAACCCGGCTGGAGCATCGGCTATGATGCCATGCTGCTGCCGCCGGCCTGGGTGGCCCGGTTCGAGACCGCAATTGCTCGCGCCGGGGCGAGGCTGACGCCGGTCGATGGCAATCCGGTCGATGCCGTCTGGCACGACCAGCCTGCAGAGCCGGCCGGCCTCATCGGCGCCTTTCCGATGCAGTTCGCAGGGCTGTCGCCGACCGGCAAACGTGCTGATCTGATCGAACTCATGGAGAATGAGGGGATTGATCTGCTGGTCGATACCCAGCCGGACAATATCTCCTGGCTGCTGAATGTCCGTGGCGACGATGTCGCCTTCAATCCGATGCCGCTGTCGTTTTTCCTGCTGGAGCGAGAGGGGCAGGGGCACTGGTTCGTGAATGCGGCCAAGTTCGAGGATGGCCTAGAAGACGCACTGCCCGGCTGGCTGACCGTCCATCCGAAGGAGGCTTTTCTCGACGTGCTGAAAGAGAAGGTGTCTGCCGGCGCGAGGGTGCTGGCAGATCCGGATTTTTCACCGGCCGCGGTCAGTCAGGCCGTTGTCGCGGCAAGAGCCGAGCCGGTAGCGCGGCGCAGTCCGGTGACACTGGCCAAAGCCCACAAGAATACCGCTGAGCTGGAGGGCATCCGAGCCTGTCATCTTCAGGATGCGGTCGCCTGGGTGGAATTCAGCGCCTGGCTTCAGGAGACCGTTCCGGCGCGGGCCGCAAGCGGTGACCCGGTCAGCGAATATGAGGCGGAAGAGAAGATCCTTGCCTGCCGCCAGGCGCGTCCCGGTTTTCTGTCGGAAAGCTTCCGCACGATTTCCTGTGCCGGGGGCAACGCCGCCATGTGTCACTACGCGGCCGATCCGAAGGCCTCGGCACCGGTCCTTCCCTCAGCCTGTTACCTGATGGACAGCGGCGGGCAATATGAG
The DNA here is from genome assembly GCF_054658215.1 of Roseibium sp. ROS1. Lineage (NCBI taxonomy): Bacteria > Pseudomonadati > Pseudomonadota > Alphaproteobacteria > Hyphomicrobiales > Stappiaceae > Roseibium > Roseibium sp. ROS1. The sequence goes on along the minus strand of NZ_BAAGIG010000015.1, from coordinate 676 downwards.
ACCGGAACCACCGATGCGACCCGATCCCATACCTTCGGCACTCTGCCGGAAGGGTATAGTGAGGCCTACACGGCCGTCTTCAAGGCGCTGGTCGCGCTGGCGACGCTGCGGTTTCCCAAGGGCACGCAGGGCCATCACATCGACGCCATCTGCCGCCGCCCGCTGTGGGATCTAGGTCTTGATTATGATCACGGCACCGGCCACGGCATCGGCCATCGCCTGTCGGTGCATGAACAGCCCCAACGGATCGGCAAGCCGCACAATCCGGTCGACCTGGCTACAGGAATGGTCATGTCCATCGAGCCCGGGCACTACAAGGCCGGACACTACGGCATCCGCATCGAGAACCTGTTCGAGATCGTCGAGGCGGATGACGGCTTCCTGGAATTCGCCAACCTTACCTGGATCCCCATCCAAACGGACGCGCTTCTTCTGACTCAGCTGACTGCAGCGGAGACAGCCTGGCTGGACAGATATCATGCCGAGGTGGAAGCGCTGCTTGGACCGTATTGTATTGGCGAGACGGCTGATTGGCTTCACGATGCCTGCAAACCATTAGCGTGCAGCGGTGCGACGTGGCGCAAAGTGGGTTGAAGAACGGATCTGTCGCAAACTTTTCTTGAACCGATGTGGAGGTATTGATGCGCCGTTGATTTTCCGGTGTTCTGGAGACATG
>NZ_BAAGIG010000014.1:0-15819 GCF_054658215.1 Roseibium sp. ROS1 | reverse complement strand
ACAGATATGGTCGATGTGATCGAAGCAGGCAGCGGAGACGACGTTATATCCGGAAGTGCCGGAAACGATGTCATCTTCGGTGATGCAGGAAACGACACATTCATTTTCCAGGCCGCAGCCGCAGGCCACGATACGATCTTCGACTTTGTGTCCGGAGCAGGTTCGGAAGATGTTATTCAGCTCGAGGCTAGCATCTTTGTAGACATGAATGCTCTAGTGAATGCAGCCACAGACGATGGAACACACACAACTATCAAGGTCGATGACGACACCTTCATCACTCTGCAGAACGTGCTCGTTAGCCAGTTGCACCAGGACGACTTCCAGTTCGTGTAAACGAAGCTGAACCTGTCAGACGCTTTTCAAGCCTTGAGGAGCGTCTGACTTCTTCCCCTGGAATGTCCCTCCACGACAATGCCTTCTCGCACGTTTTAGAGCCTTGTTCCCCCTGAATTCTGCCTGAATAGGCTCCCCGAAGACCTTCGACACCCATGCCAAACTCCAAGCAATCTTCTTCCGGTTCCCATGGTTCGAGGGAGAACCCGGTTACCTCGGCCTTCCGCCCGGTCTATGCAGCTTTCTGGGGCGTCGCGCTCGTCAGTTTTGTCATCAACATCCTGATGCTGACCGGACCTGTCTTCATGCTTCAGGTCTATGACCGAGTGCTTGCCAGCGGATCCATTCCGACACTTGTGGCGATTGGTGTGTTGGCCATCGTGCTCTATGCTTTTTATGGCCTTCTTGAGGGTGTGCGCAGCAGGCTTTTGGCCCGGTTGGGGCAGCGGGTCGATGCAAGACTGTCTGGGATCGTCTACCGCATCTCAAATGTCCTTCCTGTTCGCCTGGGACGCAAGGCCGCCAAACTGCGTCCGGTGCAGGATCTGGATACGGTAAGGCAATTCCTGTCCGGGCCAGGGCCCGCGGCCATTTTCGATATTCCATGGCTGCCGCTGTATCTCGGGATCGTGTTTCTGTTTCACCCGGTCCTTGGGTTTGTAGGGCTTGGCGGCGCCTTGGTGATCGTTGTCCTGATCGCCTTGAATGAATTTATGTCCAGGACGCCGGCACAAGAAGCTGCCAGCCATGCAGGGCGCCGCTCCTCTGATGTGGAAATCGGGCAGCGCAATTCTGAGGTCGTTACCGCGATGGGCATGCAGGATGCCCTGACATCCAGGTGGGAGGTGCAGAACGGCGACTATCTGGAAACCCAGCGGCGAGCTGCCGATCGTACAGGTTTGTTCGGTACAGCGATCAAAACCATCCGCTTCATTCTCCAGTCAGCCATTCTTGGTGTTGGCGCGTGGCTGGCAATCAAGCAGGAAATTACACCTGGCGTCATGATTGCCTCTTCCATCATGACCTCAAGAGCACTGTCGCCTATCGAGCAGGCTGTCTCCCAATGGCGCGGGTTTGTTGCCTGCCGCCAATCTCTAAGGCGTTTGCGTGAGGTTTTGTCGGTTGCCGAGACTGAGGCCGACAAGATGGATCTGCCGTTGCCGACAAAGAAGATTTCCGTTGAGCAGGTGTTTTGCGGCCCATTCGGTGAGACCGTGCCCTTTGTCCAAGGTGTATCGTTTGACCTTGAGGCCGGGGAGGGCCTTGGAGTGATCGGTCCTTCTGGATCCGGCAAGTCTACTTTTGCGCGGGCTCTGGTGGGGGCTCTCGCGCCACTCAAGGGTGTCATCCGTTACGACGGGGCCGAGCTTGGCCAGTGGCCGAGCGCGAAACGCGGTGAGTTCATTGGCTATCTGCCTCAGGATCTTCAGCTCTTTGATGGCACCATCGCCGACAACATTGCTCGGTTCCGAACAAATGCATCGCCTGACCTCATCATTGAGGCGGCACAGCTGGCTGATGTGCACGATCTGATCGTCGGCCTTCCGGAAGGCTACAACACTGTTATTGGCCGCAGCGGCCGCATGCTGTCTGCCGGGCAGCGGCAACGCATCGCACTGGCGAGGGCACTTTATGGCAATCCCTTCCTTGTCGTTCTGGATGAGCCGAATTCCAACCTGGATGCAGAAGGCGACGGCGCCCTGTCGGGAGCCATCAAGGCCATGCGAGACAAGGGATCCATTGTCGTCGTGATCGCCCATCGTCCAAGCGCAATTGCAACGGTCGACAAGATCCTTTGCCTGAAAGACGGCAAGATGGCCGGGTTCGGACCGAAGGACGAAGTGCTCAAGCAAGTGGTCCAGCCTGTCCCCAACACGCGCACCAGTGTTGGTGCGAGGGGATGACGATGTTTGATCAGGTCGAGGCTTCACCTCAATCCAGCTCTACGTCTACCAACGCCGATGACATGCTGCGTCACACAGTGCGCAATCACTTGCTGTTTGCGCTCCTGTTGACCATCGTCATCATCGGCGGGATTGGAGGCTGGGCAGCCTTTACAGAAATCTCCGGTGCGGTTGTTTCCTCCGGCACAATTGTCGTTGAGAGCAACATCAAACAGGTCCAGCACCGGGAAGGCGGTATTGTTCGTGATATCCGCGTGAAAAATGGTGACGTTGTTGAGGCGGGAGATCTTTTGATCAGACTGGACGACACGGTGACCCGCGCCAATCTCGCGGTCGTCACGAAACAGTTGACCGACCTGACTGCCCAGGAACTGCGCCTCGCGGCGGAACGAGATGACTTGCGAGCCATTGAATGGCCGGAACAGCGGATCGCCAGTCTTGGTGACGTTGAAAGAGGTCAGCAGCTTCTACTGGAAGCCCGGCAAAATTCCAAGGAAGGCCGAAAGAACCAGCTTGAAGAGCAGATCCGTCAGTTCAACAAGCAGACCGAAGGCCTCGAAGCGCAGGTTGCGGCCAAGACATCAGAAATTGAACTGATCGGGGAAGAACTTGGTGATCTCGGTGGCCTTCTGGACAAGCAACTGGTGTCAAAGAGCCGCGTAACGGCGCTTCGCCGCGAAAAGGCGCGTCTGGACGGGGAATATGGAGACCTGATTGCGCAGATTGCGCGCACCAGGGAAGCGATCAGCGAGCGGCATATTCAGATCCTTCAAATCGAAGAAACCTATCGGGCCGAAGTCCTGGAAAACCTGCAGGAAGTCCGCTCCCGCATCGCGCAGCTTGAAGAACAAAAGATCGCAGCGGAAGACGAGCTGACCCGTGTCGATATTCTGGCCCCACGCAACGGTTATGTGCATCAGCTCGCCGTCCACACGATCGGCGGTGTCATCGCTCCTGGTGAAACCATCATGCAGATTGTGCCGCGTGAAGACCAACTGATCGTGGAAACTCAGGTTCGTCCGGTCGATATCGATCAGATGTCCCCGGGACAACACGCGAGGGTTCGCTTTCCCAGCTTCGATCAGCGAACCACACCGGAATTGAATGCGGAGCTGCTGACCATCTCCGCAGATTTGAACCAGGACGAGCGAACGGGCATGAGTTTCTACGTTGCCCGGCTTGTGATCGATGAGAGCGAACTCACCAAACTTGGTGACCAGGCCCTTGTACCGGGCATGCCGGTCGAGACGTTCCTGCAGACCGGGGACAGGACGGTGCTCAGCTACCTGGTGAAGCCGATACGGGATCAGATAGCTCATGCATTGCGGGAGAGGTAAGTTATTTCGTTGAAATCGATCTTAACGATGCCGATCAGTGGAGCGTCGGGAAACCGAATTAGAAAGTTCCTTAGACCTGAATATCGATGGTCTGTGCCGATTGCGCTCTTTCCAATGCCAGTTGAGCAGAGGCAACATTCTGCTGAAGCTGCTCTTGCGACAAACCTCCGGTCAGGCTTTCCAGCCTGGTCAGGGTTTCTTTAAATCCAGATAACCGTTCTTGCTTTTGAGCTTCGCTGGTTGGGACGGCGGCTTCGTTAACAGTGATGGTACCATCCGGACGGAGGTCATATCGTAGATCGTCCACGATGTACCCTTTGAGGCCATCCTCTGTGACGATATTGGCCTGGAGCGTCGAAATAAGTCTCCTGGCATCCACTGCTTCATTCCCCTCAAGAACTCGTGCCGGGACCGGATCAGTCTTCTCCAGGAAGGCGACTTCCTCTCTTAACCCATCTCTGAGTTCGGCCGAAATTTGACGTGATTGAGCTGCGCTCAGCTTTAGCTGAGCGTAGAACTTAGCTTCAGACAAAGCCCTGCGCTGAGTATCAGGTTGTTGAAGTTCTTTAATGTTACCGGACTGATCAATTGCGCGCTCTACCTGACCTTCCGGAGCTTGCTGATCTGTCGTCAACTCCGTCACTTTGGCCGAAGCGGCCGCATGTTGCTGAGCAAGATTTACCGGCGTTTGTATCGTGATGGAGGAGACCATGTTCGCGTCCATACGATTGGTAAGGGTTGCACAATCATTCATAGACAACTTTTAATGCAACATTAAGAAGAGCCGTTAGATATTAAAATAGAATCAAGAGTGAGGTAAATTGATTAAAACCAGATCGTTCATTTACTTTGCTATATTGATCGCACCTTTGATTGTTTCTCTACTAACGACACCTCATGATCTGGCGACATTGACCGTACATGCTCAAAATCATGAAACAGGCTGTTGTGTTCGGGTGCAATCCAGCAAGTTTGTCAGCCACTAGACTTTTCAGCTTGGATATCAACGTGCGGTTCGCCAACGATCAAAGTTTCGGATGCTTTGCCTCCAACACATTCAAGAGTAGCTTTAATCGGCAGAGGACACTGTTTGTGGCCAAACCCCGGCGAGCGCCCTTGTCGGTGCGGTTGGCTGATGACCAATGGGAGCGGCTTGAGTGCAATACCAACGGGATGGCCTATGCCTCCTACGTGAAGGACGGCTGTTCCACCAGCACCGGCGTGCATCCAAACGCAGCGCCGTTCAGAACTGTGCTTTCCTGGCCCAGTTCTCCGTTGCATCTTCTGTTAAAAGGCAAAGAAAATAGTATCCAATTGGTTATTTCCCAAGACAATGCCTTTGGAAGGCTTCCTAAAACCAGGCTTAGTAAATAATATAAATTATTGAAAAAAAAGACAAATTTAAAAATTGAATTCTTATTTTTAGTATATTCAAGAAAATTGATTGCAGATAAGAAATATTCGGCTTTTAATTGATTTATGGATAGCTGGGGCAACGCTTATTCCATGCAATGCGTTGATGTGACACTTGTTCCGTTTTTTTTCTTTAGAAAGAATAGCGATATTCTTCATTTTGTGTGGTTTATCTGGCTGCGGTTCGACGCAAGGTGCTGTTGAATTCCAGATATACACTGCGGCTTTTGAGCTGCAGTTGGAAGCCGGAAATCATGTCCTGGATTCGGTTGCGCGCGCAGAGCGCATCATTGCGATGAGACGTATCAATAGGCGTGGAAGCATTCCGGATTTCCGGCCTGAGGAAGCCGCTTATTGGGTAGATACAGCGCCACCGCCAGTCACGGAATCTATCCGCTCGTCGCTCAAAATCCTCAAGTCCTACAACGACGCCCTTGGCGGCCTGGCAAATGGCGAGAGCGCAAAGGCGCTAGCGGCCCGACAAGGCAAACTTTTGACTGACATCGCCAGTACAGGCGTCTTTATCGCGAGCATTCCAAGCGGGACAACAGCAATTCCAAGTTCCGCTGCATTGATTTCCGGTATTGATGCCAATGTTAAAGCCCTGACGAAAATATTTGAGGTCATCGCCACAGGCTATGGCCGGGAAAACTTCCGAAAACAATTGATAGATGCAGCTCCAAAAATGAGGAGCTTCATAGAAGAGCTCAGAGCATCTACGCCAATAATGTTTGAACTTATGGAGCAGGCGCGTTACGACGAAGGGGATACATCCCTTTCTGCTACCAACCGCGCGGAGCTTGAGCGCGAGCGCAAGTTATTGGCCGGCTGGGTGCTTCTCATGGACAAGACGCTTTTCGCAATGGATCTAGCCATTGAAGCCGCCTCAGCGGAGCAGTCATCTGTTTTTTCATCAACTGCGATGTCGGACGCGGCGATCGAGTTAAAGGTCGTCGCAGAGCAGGTCAAGAACCTCAGGTCGGCCCTCTAGTCAGGGCAAGACAGCTCTTGGATAAACGACGGCATAAGGGCGGAGAACGCAACTAATCCCAAGTATTCGAAAGGGACATTGCAATGACCAGAAGGCAGCAGATTGCACAGCTCAAGGCGGATCGGGAAAGTCTCGAGCCGCTACTCGAAAAGGCGAGGGAAGAAGACGATCAGGAGGAGATACAGCGCCTAAGATCCCTTGCTATCAAAATAAACCGCGCGCTGGATGATTTGCTTTTTGATGAATTCGCCAACGCCGCCGTAAAGCTTAAAGAAATTGCGACAGACCTTGCTGCGGCAAAACGTAGGGCAGAATCGGACAGCAATTTCTTTCCGGACGTGAATTTCCCGAATTTTGAGGAAGAAGAAGATCTTGAAGACGAGACCGCCGGAGAGCCTGTGGGCGCGGAACATGACACCTCTTCGGAAAACCCCGCGATCGAGGATGACGATCTTAAACTGCCACCGCCGGACAGTGGCTCTGGTGGCGAGCTACTCCTGAGCGAAGCCCATCTTCTGGCGCTTTGGAAACGTTCGCAATTTCCTGTTTTCGCAGGTGGCCTTATCACATTCGGTGTGCGGGGGGCGCTGCCGGTTGTTAGCTCGGGAACGGAGTTTGGCTCCTCCCATGAGATCTTCATCAGTCCGATCAATTACAGCACGATGAACTGCACAATTGGTCAATGGCTTCCCGGTAGCGGATTTGCTGTTTTTCCCGGTTCGACAGTGCCCTACGGGCCGTCGGTCCAAAAACGGATTCCGGCCAATGGTGTAGGGATCAATCAGCTCGGAAGGGGACGTTACAAACGTTACATTTCCGGGTGGCACAAACGGAGCGAGGGGCGCAACGGCCATTGGGCGTTGCTGCAGGACAGTGCCATTACGCTACAACGGACAGGCGATGATGCGGATTTCGATCTGGTCGACCGTTGGGAGTCCGGCAAAATTGCCGGAGACAATATTCATTGCGCCTTTCACATGGGACCAAACGCAAACATACCTTCCAGCAAGTATTCCAGCTTCGGATGTCAGGTCATTGCAGGAACGGTCAAGAAAGGTGTCGAGGGGAGCGAAGCAGGCCCCTGGAAGAAGTTTGTAGTGCCTTTCCAAAAAGACGGCGGTCAGCAGCAAACAGAATATGTTCTCTTCAGCGCTTCCGAAGTCCAGCAAATGATAAAAACCAGATGTTCCGGCAAGACAATACTGTTGCGGTTCGGGTCTCAGGGTGAATACGTCAGACTGCTCCAGAAGCGTCTGTCGGAAAAGCTGGGCCGCCCGATCAAGGTGGATGGCGACTTTGGTCCGGGAACGTTTGAAGCGGTTCTAGAATTTCAGGAAGCAGAATTCGGCCCGGAATATGACGACGGCATAGTTGGTGGGGAAACCGCGCAAAAGCTTGGAATAATGCTGCCTTTTTTTGACTTTGACGATGCGATTTCGGGTGGCAACGGTCTTGTTGTTCCAAGCAGCGGCACAGAGGGACGGGAAAGCGGCCCTTCTCAGTCGAACGGCGGCGGTCAGCCGGCGAGCACTGGCGTCCGATTGACCGAGCCGGTGTTCAAGAAAATCGCCACGCAACCTTCGTCACACGCGCGCAGCAGAAACACCTATGACGGTTACATGACCGCACTTTGTTCGGACGAAGCAACCGAAATGCTGTCCGAATACAAGATCAACAAGACTTCGAACCGTCTTGCGCACTTCCTGGCACAAGTCGCACATGAAACCGAGAGCTTCACCTTCAAGCGGGAGTCTCTCAATTACACAACGGTCGGTGCTATCCGCGATGCCTGGAAATCCAGAGCCAGCAAACACAGCGACGAATGGATCCGTAAAAATCTGCTCCGAAACCCAGTTGCGCTTGGCACCTGGGCCTATGGCGGGCGGATGGGCAACGGCGAAGCCAACGATGACGGCTACAGATACCGCGGTGGAGGCATCATGCAGACAACAGGCCGGGATGCTTACCGGCGGATGGGAGAAATCGCCGGAGTAGACCTGGAAAACAATCCGGAGCTTATCGAACAGCCTCTGATTTCCCTCAAAGCAGCCTGTGCGGAATGGAAATCTCTCAAGGCCAACGAGTTTGCCGATTCGAATGATATCAAAAAAATTTCGCGCGGGATCAACCGCGGCGACCCCAATTCCAGCAAGAAGGCAAACGGGGAAGCCGACAGAATTAACCGCTTCCGTCTGATTTCGGAGATATTGAAATGAGAATTCGGGTTCTATGGTGGCCACTCCTTGGGCTTGCCGCAATCTTTTCCTTTTTGCTGATCCTGCCCAATGCCGCTCAAGCGGCTCAACGCGCCAGTTTCCAATGTCAGCCCAAAAACAAGGTTGTCGGCAGATCTGGAAAACTGGTGGTGGGTGATTTTGCAATTTCCAGAACGCTGTCCAGCAACGATCGACGGTGCCCAGGATGGCTTTTGCGATTGGACCAACCCATCAAAACCCGGCCGGGTCAAGTTCTCTACTTCTGGTTCCGCATGAATGGCGGGCCAGACTATCTTGATACCGTGAACAACACCGAGACCTTCAGGGCCTATTTTTCGACGATCAGGAGCGATGGCCAGATCAGACCGGAAAAAGTCATAAATCTCGGATCGATCACCAAATGGAAAGCAGAGAAAGAAGCGGAGGCTTTCGGCGGGCATTTTGATTGGCGCCTGAGAGGTAAACGGTGGGGGCTGACTGTTCCTGGCAAGTACCGTCTTCGCGTCAAACAGGGAAATCACATCATTTGCTTCAATCGAAGCCTGTCTAGACGATGCAGCATAGATTTCGAAATTACCCGATAACAGTTACATCAAAAGGGAATTGGCCGGGACAATGCCTAAAGATTGGGACGACACGGAAATTGCTGAAGCAATCAACAAGTCAAATGCCTCGGACACCAGCAGGACAACCCACTCCAAACGCCGGATCATAGCTGCGGCAGAAGATGTAGATCTTATACTTCTTAAGCTGTCGCAAAACGGAACAGACCTGGATGAAGCTTTCAAGGACGGACTCATTGTCTGCACCAACAAGGTCAAGTCAGGAACCTTCAGTGAAGAAACCGAAAAAACCTTTTGGATCAATTACGCCAAGTTAACCCGGCTGGCACAACCGATTCATATCGACACCTTGCGCCACAATGAAAATCAATTGATCGGCCAGAAGAAGAACAAGGACCCTATTTCAGAACATCTCTCTACACTCAAGCTTTATCGCTGGATTGCGATAGGCAGTTTCTTCGTAATGATTTTGGCTTTGGCGTATGTCTCGGTGGCAAAGAGTACTCTTAATAGCAGCCAGGCTTTAAAATCGGAGCAACTCCGATTGACGGCTGGTCTCGTCCAAAAAACAACAATCGAAGAGTTGATGAAGGAGATTAAAGAGGCTGACGCATTTGATTTGGTGCTGCCTCCAGATACCGAAGAAAATACTGAAGACGCCACTGCGGACACTCAAAATGCTTGGGAACCCGGCGAGGAGGAGGAGGAAGACCAGGGCGTCGACGCGCAAGAATCGCGCGACACCGGTGAGGAACCTGGTGCCAAAGCTCAGGTCGCAGCCAATCTCGCAGGTAACGTCCAAAATCTGGATGAAGACAGAGAGGAAATTTTCAGCCAAGACCCAGACGAAGTCGGCGAAGGCGAGGGTGAAACAAAACTGAACGAAGCCGACGAGAATACCAAAGTCAAAAATCAAGATTTTGAAAAGGTAAGAAAAGATATCTACGCTACAGCGCTGAACGATCGAAAATTTGAAATTAACAATATGTTATCTAATAATGCTCGAATACTATATCGTCTGCAGCTTGGTTTTCTGCCAGGGGTTTGGGATGAAGATATTAGTGATGAAGGGTTGGTAGTAAATCAAGATCTTATACTGCACGTTATGAAAGGATATTTCTTACCTCTCCTTGCTTCCGTACTCGGAGTTTGTGTGTTCATCATGCGCACCGGAACGGAGCAAATCGAGAACATGTCGTTTCAGACCCACAACACCGGTGTCTATTCTCACAGGCTGATCCTGGGTGTTGTTGGCGGGCTTGTAATTAGCTGGTTTTCAGCTAACGACTCGACCGGAACTCTAAATTCGCTGACCCCTATCGCACTGGCCTTTCTGGTAGGATATTCCGTCGAAATACTCTTTAACATTCTGGACAGTATCCTCAAGGCGCTTGGAGCCAAGTAACCATTGCCACGGAAGTGGAAAAAAGATGGGGGTTACGCTGCAAGGCTAAGTTTTGCCTGCTTGTATTGGGCTTCTGGTAGATCGGCATCAGACCCATGAGCCGCATCAATCGCCGGATCCGCTTCTCGTTCACCGGATGACCTTCATTCTTCAGGTGCCAGGTCATCTGCCGGACACCGAAGAACGGCGTCTCCAGGATCTGTTCATCGATCTGGCGCATCAGGGCGAGGTTCATCTCACTCTCACCCTTCGGCGTGTAATAGAAAGACGAGCGCGAGATTGACAGCAGCGAACACTGCTTGCCGACCGATAATCGGCTCGATCATGCCGCGCCTCACTTCACGCCCCAAGGCTTGAGCTTTCTGGAAAAAAAATCGTTGGCGACCGCCAGCTCCCCGGTCTTGGCGTGGAGCTCTTTCACCTGGTCTTCGTCAATCTCTGGCTTTCCTTTGCCGCCACGTTCAAAAACGTCGGAAGCTCCTTCAAGCAGGGCACGCTTCCATTGATGGATCATGGTCGGATGAACCCCGAACCGGCTCGCCAGCTCCGAGACCGTCTCCTCGCCTTTCAGGGCTTCCAGGGTGACCTTCGCCTTGAATTCCGGCGCGTTCTGCTTGCGTTTCGACATCTCTGATCTCCTTAGTTCGCCCTGAAAACCCTCTGGAAGCGTTGCATTGTGTGGGTTTCCATTTGGTTTGAAGTATTTGAAAATGCCAGAAATTGATCGTGCCCCCACTGATTTCTGGTGTTTTTTGAAATGCGCCCATCCCACCCGTCATCGGGCAAGAATGATCTCTTTCGCGAGCGTCTCGACGCGATCATCAATCCGCGTCATCCGTTGGCGCGATTGTCTGGGTTGATGGCCTGGTCACGCTTCGACGAGGCCTTCGGCCGCTTCTACCGCCCGGTTGGCCGACCGGCCAAGCCGACGCGGCTAATGGTGGGGCTGCACTACCTCAAGCACGTTCACGATCTTTCGGACGAGGAAGTGGTGGACCGCTGGGTAGAGAACCCGTATTGGCAATTCTTCTGCGGCTTTGAGTTCTTCCAGCACGAGGCGCCGATTGACGCCAGCACGATGACGCGCTGGCGCAAGCGGATCGGGCCTGAGGGTCTGGCAGAATTGTTGAAGGCGAGCGTTGAGGTGGCCCTCGACACCGGGACCGCCAAGCCCAGTTCGCTGGAGCGGATCACCGTCGACACCACGGTGCAGCCGAAGGCGATCGCCACCCGACCGACAGCCGGCTTTACCTAAAGGCGATCCAGGCTCTGGTTCGCCAGGCGAAACGGCATGGCGTCGTGCTCAGGCAAAGTCACATCCGGCTGGCCAAGGCCGCGGCGGTCAGGGCGGGCCGCTATGCCCATGCCCGGCAGTTCCGCCGGATGCGGCGTGAACTGAAGCGCCTGCGCACCTATCTGGGCCGTGTGTTCCGCGACATCAGCCGCAAGATCGCCGGCAATGATGTCCTTGAGGCCAGGTTTGCGCGTCTGCTCGGGCTTGTCGAGCGCTTGCTGGTGCAGAAGCCGAAGGACAAGAACAAGCTCTATTCGCTGCATGCGCCTGAGGTGGTCTGCATCTCGAAAGGCAAAGCCCGCAACCCGTATGAGTTCGGTTGCAAGGTCGGCATCGCAACCACGAACCGGGAAGGGTTGGTGCTGGCCGCCAAATCCTTCGAGGGCAATCCCTATGATGGCCACACGCTCGCGGGAACAGTCGATCAGGCGGTGGAAATGGGCGGCGTTGATCCAGACCGGATCTACGTCGACAAGGGCTATCGCGGCCACGATTATGTGGGCTCGGGCTCGGTGATGATCGCCGGCAGCAAGCGTGGCCTTACCGCCACTATGAAACGGGAACTGAAACGACGATCAGCCATCGAGGCCACCATCGGTCACATGAAGACCGATGGGAGGCTGGACCGGAACTTCCTTCTCGGACATGCTGGCGACGTCATCAATGCCTTGCTCGTGGCCGCTGGCCACAATCTGCGCCTCATCCTGGCGGTACTGGCGCTTTGGCTTACCTGGAAGCTGCAAGCGCTTCTTCCAACTATGGCAAAAGCGGATACTGCACAACCTCTTCACGGGCGTGTAACTTCAAACGCTTAGACATTGTTCAGGGCGAACTCCTTATTCTCGAAGACCAGCAGACAACAAATCGTAGCTTACATCAGTGTCCGAATTTCGGGAGGTAGCTCAAGTTTCTAGCATTGTTGGCGAACTACTCCGCTCTTTCGAGCAGAATCCATCGATTGTCGCCCTGCGACGCAGTCAACCTTAAAGACTTGGTTTGCAGCTCATAGGCCCATCTAGCCGGTTCTGTATCGATATCAATGCCCCGAAATGTTTTTGGTTGGATTATAACAAACTGGTCTTCGAGTGTGTATTCGAACGCCACATCAACGACACCCTTATTAGGAAAACCCAGCCCATTGAGCATATCTTCGATTAGTTGTTTTTCTTCCGCATTTTCTGCTTGAATTTCAGACCGATATACCGCGTCAAAAAACATGCCCGTATTGTCTGAACGGAAAACAATGCCGCCTTGCTTTCGACCTTCTTCGTCAGATGCGTCTATCGTTAGCCACACTCCGAAGATACCAGTGCTTTCTTCAGCGGCGCATCCGACAACATTAACGGCAGTTAGAAAAAGCACCGAGACTGTCATGCTAATTGCGAACGCAATGCGGTTTCTCATGACGCCTTGCTCCCTATACTTATCTGAGATAGCGATTACAAATCGTTTCAGTGTATTCTCTAAACTCTGGGGGAACCTCTGAGCTTCCAGCGAGCAAAGACACCACTTCGACACAATGAATCTTGGCCTTCTCCTCATCGCCCATTAGGTGGCTAATCACTGCCATTGGCCCTAATATTTGAATCGCGCGGACTTTTCGGCGCTGGCCTAATCGAGTTGCGATTACCAACGCATCTGCCAAGCGATCACGAGCGCTTCCATAGTCACCTATGTTGTAGAAGATCTGTGACTGCGCGATAAGCAGCACTGATCGTTCGGGATCCAATGGTAATAGTGCAGGATCATTCAGGCGTTCACTAATCCGCTTCGCCTGTTTCTCCTGCTCCGAAACTTTGTTCAGTTGTTGAAACAACGCTTTCGCAAAAACTTTTTCGCGAGATATTTCTCCTCTGGCAAGGAGAAGTTGGTCAAGTTGATTGGCAATGTTTAAGGAGAACTCTGAATTTGGATAAATAGCTTCGGCGGTCAGTTGAAGCATACGAAAAATGCGCAGTTCCCAATCTTCATAATTGGCATCGGGATCAGAAATGATATCTTCGCCCGAGAGAATTCGATTTCCAGCGTGCAAAAAACCCACCATCGTAAAATGATGAAACATCAAGAACGCTGTAGATTTGACTGATTGGGCAGCTTCCTTTGATAACATTGCCTGAGCGAGAAGATCGGCGGCAAATTCGTCAGCAACCGACTCTTGTCGTTTTCGACTATCCGTATTCCGCTCTTTTATACTAAGGACACCATGTCTATGATGAAGGTGCCCCAATTCGTGCAGAAGCATTGCCGCAAGTAATATCCTTGGTTCCGTATCCATGCGGCGCATGTACGACAAGCCAAGTTTTGTAAATTCTTTGCCGGGAACTCCGTTTTTGAGAAAATAGCCTTCTGGAAACTGCTCGGAACGCTCGACGGTCATTTCCAGCTTATCAATAAATCCTTCGTCTACTTTGGTTAGCTCAAAGATTGTGTTGGCAAAATCTGGATGAAAAAAAATTGCGTCAACGCCAGAAATAACGAAAAGTCCGACGCTTTCGTGCGAACAAAGTGTGAAAGTCAGAATTTCTCTATCACTCACCTTGTCATTCAGTTCGTTTGAACGTTTCGCTACCCGAAGCTTGTAAGAACTGGATGGCACCAACAAATCGTTGGCGGCATTCACTGCTTCAATTAAGAGCGGCGATGGGTTGGCATCAATGCAGTATCGGTCAACGGGAGCAGCTTGTGCGATTGATGTGCTTAGCGAAACCAGAGCCACAACCGAATAAGTGACGCATCTGGAAACTGCATGAATGAGGAGTATCCTTGATCCTTCGTGACGGGTCACCTAACGACATCCTTCACCTCAACTTCTCCTTTCTCTGCGAATTCCAGTATTTGGTTATCCGACAAATCCCTGAGCAAGGCTCCTATTCGTTCGATGTCAGCCAGAGCCGCCTCGTCGGACAATTCAGACCAGTCGATATCTTCAGAATAATAAATGGTACCTGTGTCGCTCTGCGGTGCCACGCCGAAGCTCGTAGTGGCCAGCACAGTTTTATTTTCAGTGAGCAATGTGCCAATCAGCCGCAGTAGGCCTTCTCGATACGTCGGACGGTGAATCGGCCCACCCGGCGTTGTCCACTGAGGCCCAAAATTTGCAACCGCAGCATACATTAGCCGAGATTTATAGTCTGACACGCCTTCAGACTGTAATGTTTCGTAGAATAATTTGTGCACCCGGTCTGATGTGAATAGCGCGTTTTCACATTGGAAGTCATGGAGTATGGCGGGTCGTTGTGATTTGCCTGACCATGGAGTATATCCCAAAATTGTCCATGCCGCTCGGGGTATGGACGCGCCATTTACAACCGTACCTTTTTCGACTTTGTGAATATCGCCAGCACACTCAGTATATGAGATGTCGCTTAGCAACTCCATTTCGTAATCTCCGACATCAGTTTGATCGTCGGGATTATTGTATTCTGGAAGATTCCAAACTGCTTTCAGTGTTACTGTGCCAAGAAATGAACACTTCTTTACGTCTGCTATGGCCGCTGTATGGTTTGCAAAGATAGAAAGTGCGCTGATGGCAATGGTTTTTTGAATAAAGTTCATCGCAACCTCGCAGTTTTCAATTTTAGGACATAAACATAGCTCGATTTATTTAGAATTCTGCATGAATTAAAGAATCTTTTGGTATGGTTTGAAGCTATTTTGTACAGAAACTCACGGAAAAGTTAAATTACTGATTGTATAGTTTATTGGCTAGATTGGATACTGTGCTACAAATAGATTGAATTGGCAAGCGCAATGCAACTTTTATCGATGAGTTGACTCGCTTCTTGCTTATTCGCTTCAAACACAAGCGCAACAAAGTTTGCAAATTTAAGGTCTGTGCTACCGTCCTATTTCGTTGACGCGTCGTGCCTTTACCGCTCTTTGTCCGAACCATCTTCCGGTGGCCATCGACTAGGAAGCTGGTATCCGGATGAACCGTTGGTGCTGGTTGTGAGATTGAACCGCGCCAGATCCGGCAGGGTCTTTTCGGCAAGCCAGGCGTTCCACTCATCGACCTGTCTGGTCTGAGCTCTTGGCAGGACGACGACGGGAATGGAACGGCGGGGAGCCGCCTTCGCGTGCGCCTCACGCGAGTTAGGTTTTTTCTTTTTTTTCTTTCTCTAAGTTTGGTGGACCGATTTGACCGCCTTCGCTGGACACATCTGACCGCCTTTCGGGACAGAACTGTCCGCCTTCAGACGGGGCAAGGGGGACAGATTTGTCCGTCTTTTCTCTGAGCTCGGAGGCCTTTAAGATCGAGGCGTCGGTAGGGCAATACTCCGTATGGATCTGTCGCAAACTTTTCTTGAACCGATGTGGAGGTATTGATGCGCCGTTGATTTTCCGGTGTTCTGGAGACATG
>NZ_BAAGIG010000013.1:0-16714 GCF_054658215.1 Roseibium sp. ROS1 | reverse complement strand
GTCAGCGTCGTCTTGCCGTGGTCAACGTGGCCAATCGTGCCAATGTTAACGTGCGGCTTGTTGCGCTCAAATTTTTCTTTCGCCATCGGATTACTCCGTTTCTCTAGTTCTTCTTGACGTTAAGAGGATGGGCTCAGGCGTATTTCGCCTGAACCTCTTCGGCGACAGCCTGCGGCACCTGCTCGTAGTGATCGAACACCATCGAGTACTGTGCGCGGCCCTGAGACATGGAACGCAGGTTGTTCACGTAACCAAACATGTTGGCCAGCGGGACCATTGCGGTGATGACAGTAACGACGCCCCGGTTCTCCGTACCCGCGATCTGGCCGCGGCGGGAGTTCAGGTCACCAATCACGTCACCCATGTAGTCTTCCGGTGTGACAACCTCGACCTTCATGATCGGCTCGAGCAGTTTCGGGCCGGCCTTGGCAATACCTTCGCGGAAACCGGCACGGCCGGCGATTTCGAAGGCGAGAACCGAGGAGTCAACGTCGTGGTAGGCACCATCGATCAGGGTTGCCTTGATATCGAGCATCGGGAAGCCTGCCAGCGGACCGGAAGACATGACGCTTTCGATACCTTTGGTAACGCCCGGGATGTATTCCTTCGGAATGGACCCGCCGACGATCTTGCTTTCGAAGACGTAGCCTTCGTTCGGCTCGGCCGGCTCGATGACCAGCTTGACGCGAGCGAACTGACCGGAACCACCAGACTGCTTCTTGTGGGTGTAATCCACTTCAGAAACCTTGGTGATGGTTTCGCGGTAAGCCACCTGCGGCGCACCGATGTTGGCTTCGACCTTGAATTCGCGCTTCATGCGGTCGACGATGATGTCCAGGTGCAGCTCGCCCATGCCGGCGATGATGGTCTGACCGGATTCTTCGTCGGTTTTGACGCGGAAGGACGGATCTTCAGCAGCCAGGCGGTTGAGCGCGAGGCCCATCTTTTCCTGGTCGCCCTTGGTCTTCGGCTCGACAGCGATCTCGATGACCGGCTCCGGAAATTCCATGCGCTCCAGGATCACCGGCTTCAGCGGATCACACAGGGTGTCGCCAGTCGTGGTGTCCTTCAGGCCTGCGATAGCCACGATATCGCCTGCATAGGCTACATCGATGTCTTCGCGGGAGTTGGAGTGCATCTGCATCATCCGGCCGACGCGCTCACGCTTGTCTTTAACGGTGTTCAGCAGGGACACGCCCTTGTTCAGAACGCCGGAATAGATGCGGCAGAACGTCAGGGAACCAACAAACGGGTCGTTGGCGATCTTGAACGCCAGCAGGCCGAGCGGCTCTTCGTCGGAAGACTTGCGAATGATTTCGCTTTCGGTCTTCGGGTCGATACCCTTGATGTCCGGAACTTCAACCGGGCTCGGCAGGTAGTCGACAACTGCGTCGAGAAGCGGCTGAACGCCTTTGTTCTTGAACGCGGAACCGCAGAAGACCGGAACGAATTCGGTGCTGATCGTACCCTTGCGGATAAGCTTCTTGAGCGTCTCGATGGAGGGCTCTTCGCCTTCCAGATAAGCTTCCATGACAGCTTCGTCGACTTCGACAACAGTCTCGATCAGAGCGTCACGAGCTTCCTGAGCGCGATCTACGAGATCGGCCGGGATGTCGACAACGTCCCAGGCAGCGCCAAGGTTTTCGGACTGCCAGATCAGAGCCTTCATCTCCAGAAGGTCGATACAGCCAGCGAATTCGCTTTCAGCGCCAACCGGAAGCTGCATGACCAGCGGAGTTGCGCCGAGGCGTTCCTTGATCATCTTGACGCAGCGATCGAAATCGGCGCCCAGCTTGTCCATCTTGTTGACGAAGATCATCCGCGGGACATGATACTTGTCGGCCTGACGCCAAACAGTTTCAGTCTGCGGCTCAACGCCAGCGTTTGCATCCAGAAGGGCGACGGCACCGTCGAGCACGCGCAGGGAACGTTCAACTTCAATGGTGAAGTCAACGTGGCCCGGGGTGTCGATGATGTTCAGGCGCTTTTCTTTCCAGAAAGCGGTGGTTGCAGCAGAAGTGATCGTGATGCCACGCTCCTGCTCCTGCTCCATCCAGTCCATGGTGGCTGCGCCGTCATGAACTTCGCCGATCTTGTGGCTCTTACCAGTGTAGAAGAGGATCCGCTCAGTCGTAGTGGTCTTTCCAGCATCGATGTGAGCCATGATGCCGAAGTTGCGGTAGTCCTCGATTTTATGCGTGCGCGCCATTGCGTCAGCCCTTCGAAGTCACAAATTACCAGCGATAGTGCGAGAATGCGCGGTTGGCGTCTGCCATCCGGTGCGTGTCTTCGCGCTTCTTGACTGCGGTACCACGGTTGTTTGCTGCATCGAGCAGCTCGCCGGAAAGACGGTCAACCATCGTGGTTTCGTTACGATTGCGAGCCGCAGTGATCAGCCAGCGAATTGCCAGCGCCTGACGGCGGTCGGTACGAACCTCGACCGGGACCTGGTAGGTCGCACCACCAACACGGCGGGAGCGAACTTCCACTTGCGGCATAACGTTTTCAAGAGCAGCGTGGAACACTTCGATCGGGTTCTCGCGGGTCTTGTTTTCGACGACGTCGAAGGCACCGTAAACGATGCGCTCGGCAGTCGACTTCTTACCGTCGTACATGATGGAGTTCATGAACTTCGTTACGACGATATCCCCGAACTTCGGATCCGGGTTAATTTCGCGTTTTTCAGCGCGGTGACGACGGGACATCTGATGTGCTCCTTACTTCGGCCGCTTCGCGCCGTACTTCGAACGGCGCTGCTTACGATCCTTGACGCCCTGGGTATCAAGCACACCACGGATGATGTGGTAGCGCACACCCGGCAAGTCCTTTACGCGACCGCCGCGGATCATAACCACCGAGTGCTCCTGAAGGTTGTGACCTTCACCCGGGATGTAGCCAATGACTTCGAAGCCGTTGGTCAGGCGGATTTTGGCCACCTTACGCAGAGCCGAGTTCGGCTTCTTCGGCGTCGTCGTGTAAACGCGGGTGCAAACACCACGCTTCTGGGGGCAGGCCTCCATGGCCGGCACCTTGTTCCGCTTCGGCGGATCTTTCCGCGGCTTGCGGATCAACTGGTTGATGGTCGGCATTCTTTGCCCTTTACCTTGTCCATCCAAAAATTCGTATGCAACTGCAGTCCCCCGCTGACCTTGACCCCTCCTCGGCCTGAGCCGTGAAGACATGCAAAATCGCGCCCGCGCGCTCAATGAAGAGCGGCCGGCGCTGCGAAAAACCAGAGGACCACGAGTTACCCCGCGGTCATGCAATCGACGCGTATTCGCCTATATAACCCGGCAGCGTTTAAGAGGACTGGGTCCTGCGCCTTGGTGGCGCTGGACGGGTTCGCACTTACCGCCTGCCCTTGGGATGCGCGGAAACTACTCATATGCACCCATTGCGTCAAGTGCTTTGTCGAAAAAACAGCGTTTGTGCGGGTTACAGATCCGCCATCTGAATTTCCGACATGATTTCCGCTACTTACCAGCGCCAAACGATAGTTTTCTGCACCTTTTCGGTAATATTATTGCGCTGGCGGATTCCGCATTCCGGCGGAATTCTGAATCAACTCTAACCAGAATGACTCAAATCAGGTCAGAACGGTGGTGTTTGCCAGGTCATCGGGCAACGCAGGCCCTTGATTCATGGGACCGATTCCAGACGGACCCGCCACAAGCGCATTCCGGATTCGCCGGCCATAGCCCCTCACCCGCCGATATGCGCCTGATGCACGGCAGGTATTTGCGGGCGAATGTTCTTCCAGCCTCCTCAGGCCGTGAAAGTCACGATCGCAACGTTTCCGGCAAGCGCATCCTGGTAAGCACCTTCGTAAACCGGATCATCCGGTTCGCCATCCATCACGCCGATCTGGTCGAGCTCGGCTTCCGCAAAACCCTGAGCAGAGAGAGATTCAAGTGTCTTGCGAACCGCGTCGTCGTCATCCGGCGCTGTCAGCAGCGCGTGAATGGTGATGGCGTCATCCGGCGAAGCGTCTTCGTTTTCCCAGACCCTGCCAATGACGATGTAGACCACCGGGTCCAGTTCAAGTTCATTGTCGTTCATATCATCAGGCCTCTTTTGCCTCATTATACAAGAAAGGCCGCCCGAGGGCGGCCTTTCGACAGTTCGACGGGAAACCGATTACTCGGCTGCACCGGTCATATCTTCCAGAAGGCCTTCCGCTGCACTGTCCGAAGACTGTTGACGTTGAGCTTCCTGGATCAGGTCGTCGCGATGCGTCGCGATCTGACGGATCCGCTTCATCACCCCACCGGTACCGGCCGGGATCAGGCGGCCGACGATGACGTTCTCCTTGAGGCCGACCAACGGGTCGGTCTTGCCGTTGACAGCCGCATCGGTAAGAACGCGGGTCGTCTCCTGGAAGGAGGCGGCGGAGAAGAACGAGCGCGTCTGCAGCGATGCCTTGGTGATGCCGAGCAGAACCGGCACCCCCTTGGCAGGATCGCGTGCATTATCGATCGCCCGGCGGTTGGCTTCCTCGAAGTCGATCTTGTCGATCTGTTCGCCGGAGAAGAACTCCGTATCGCCCGGATCGGTGATCTCGACCTTCTGCAGCATCTGGCGGACAATCACTTCAATGTGCTTGTCGTTGATGGTCACGCCCTGCAGGCGGTAGACTTCCTGGATCTCGTTGACGAGGTAAGCCGCAAGGGCCTCTACGCCTTTAACTGCCAGGATGTCATGCGGAGCCGGGTTGCCGTCGAGGATGTACTCACCCTTTTCAATGGCATCGCCTTCCTGAAGATGGAAGTGCTTGCCCTTCGGGATAAGGTATTCGACGGGCTCGACACCTTCTTCCGCCGGCTCGATGATGACGCGACGCTTGTTCTTGTAATCGCGACCGAAGCGGATCGTACCATCGATTTCGGCGATGATCGCATGATCCTTCGGACGGCGAGCCTCGAACAGTTCCGCAACACGCGGCAGACCACCGGTGATGTCCTTGGTCTTGGCGCTTTCCAGCGGAATACGGGCCAGAACGTCACCAGCCTTGACCGAAGCTCCCGGCTGAACGGACAGAACCGCGTCAACGGAAAGCATCAGACGGGCATCAGAGCCACGATCGGTCTTGGAAATGCTGCCTTTTTCGTCCTTGACGACGATAGCCGGCTTGAGATCCTGACCACGCTGCGAAGAACGCCAGTCAATGACGACACGCTTGGTGATACCGGTCGCTTCGTCGGCCGTTTCCTGAACGGACGCACCATCGACCAGATCCTCGAAGTCCACGATACCATCGACTTCAGCAAGCATCGGACGGGTATATGGATCCCATTCGGCAATCCGCTGACCGCGCTTGACCGCATCGCCTTCATCGACATGCAGCTTGGAACCGTAGGCCACACGATGCACGGCACGCTCGTTGCCGTCGCTGTCGATGACAACGATGGACATGTTGCGAACCATGGCAATCAGGTTGCCGTCGCTGTCGCGATTGACCGAACGGTTCCGGATCTTGATCGTGCCGTCGACGTTGGATTCGATGAACGAGCTGTCGACAACCTGTGCGGTACCACCAATGTGGAAGGTACGCATGGTCAGCTGCGTGCCAGGCTCACCGATCGACTGTGCGGCGATGACGCCGACAGCTTCACCCATGTTCACGGGCGTACCGCGAGCAAGGTCACGACCATAACAGGTCGCGCAGACGCCGGTTTCGGTTTCACAGGTAAGAACCGAGCGGATCTTGATCTGCTGAACCTTGGCAGCCTCGATAGCATCAACATCCTTCTCGTCGATCAGCGTGCCCTTGGGGACAAGCAGTTCGCCGGTCTGGTTGTTGTAGACATCTTCCGCAGTCGTACGGCCCAGAACGCGCATGCCGAGCGAAGCGATGACGTTACCGGCATCGACGATCGGAGCAACGGTGATGCCGCGCGTGGATCCGCAATCCGGTTCCAGGATGATGGAATCCTGGGCGACGTCCACCAGACGGCGGGTCAGGTAACCGGAGTTTGCGGTCTTCAGAGCGGTATCGGCCAGACCCTTACGGGCACCGTGGGTGGAGTTGAAGTACTCCAGAACCGACAGGCCTTCCTTGAAGTTCGAGATGATCGGGTTCTCGATGATGGAACCGTCCGGCTTGGCCATCAGGCCACGCATGCCGGCCAGCTGCTTCATCTGCTGGGGCGAACCACGAGCACCGGAGTGCGACATCATGTAGACCGAGTTCATCGGCTTCTGACGACCGGTTTCCTCATCGATCTGGACCGCCTTGATGCGGGCCATCATCTCGTCAGCAATCTTGTCGGTACATTTCGCCCAGGCATCGACAACCTTGTTGTACTTTTCGCCCTGGGTGATCAGACCGTCGTTGTACTGCTGCTCGTATTCGGTCGCGAGCGACGAGGTTTCGGCCACCAGCTTGTGCTTGGTGTCCGGGATGACCATGTCGTCCATGCCGAAGGAGATGCCGGCGTTACAGGCGTTCTTGAAGCCAAGCTGCATGATCCGGTCACAGAAGATAACCGTCTCCTTCTGACCGCAGGCACGGTAAACCGTGTCGATCATCTTGGAGATGTCCTTCTTGGTCATCAGCTTGTTGCAGACCTCGAACGGCACTTCGTGGTGCTTCGGCAGAAGCTCCGCGATAAGCATGCGGCCCGGAGTGGTCTCGATGATTTCGGAAGTCGGATTGCCTTCCGCATCGATGGACCGATACCGGCCCTTCACCTTGGTGTGCAGCGTGATGACCTTGTTGGCCAGCGCATGGTGGATCTCACCAGTGTTGCCGAAGACCATGCCTTCGCCCGGCTCACCTTCTGCCATGATGGACAGATAGTAGAGACCCAGAACGATATCCTGCGAAGGAACGATGATCGGGCCACCGTTTGCCGGATGCAGAATGTTGTTGGTCGACATCATCAGCGTACGCGCTTCGAGCTGGGCTTCCAGCGAAAGCGGCACGTGAACAGCCATCTGGTCACCGTCGAAGTCGGCGTTGAAGGCCGAGCAGACGAGCGGATGCAGCTGGATGGCCTTGCCTTCGATCAGCGTCGGTTCGAAGGCCTGGATACCAAGACGGTGCAGCGTCGGCGCGCGGTTCAGGAGAACCGGGTGCTCACGGATGACTTCGTCGAGGATGTCCCAGACTTCCGGACGTTCCTTTTCAACCAGCTTCTTGGCCTGCTTGACGGTCGAGGAGAAACCCTTGGCGTCGAGACGCGAATAGATGAACGGCTTGAACAGCTCAAGCGCCATCTTCTTCGGCAGACCGCACTGGTGCAGCTTCAGTTCCGGACCCACGGTAATAACCGAACGGCCGGAATAGTCGACGCGCTTGCCGAGCAGGTTCTGACGGAACCGGCCCTGCTTGCCCTTCAGCATGTCGGACAGTGACTTCAGCGGACGCTTGTTGGCGCCGGTGATGACGCGGCCGCGGCGGCCGTTGTCGAACAGGGCGTCAACGGACTCCTGAAGCATACGCTTTTCGTTCCGGATGATGATATCCGGAGCACGCAGTTCCATCAGGCGGCGCAGACGGTTGTTACGGTTGATCACGCGGCGGTAGAGATCGTTCAGATCGGACGTCGCGAAACGGCCACCGTCAAGCGGTACCAGCGGGCGCAGATCCGGCGGGATAACCGGAACCACGGTCATGATCATCCACTCCGGGCGGTTGCCCGATTCCATGAATGCTTCGATAACCTTCAGGCGCTTGGCTAGCTTCTTCGGCTTCAGTTCAGTGGTCGCCTCGGCGATCTCCTGACGCAGCTTTTCGCTCTCGCGTTCCAGATCCATGCTCATCAGGATCTCGCGGATCGCCTCGGCACCGATCATGGCGGTGAAGGCATCTTCGCCATACTCGTCCTGAGCGGCGATGAAGTCTTCTTCCGACAGAAGCTGGTGCTGCTTGAGCGGGGTCAGGCCCGGCTCGAGAACAACGTAGTTCTCGAAATACAGAACGCGTTCCAGGTCCTTCAGCGTCATGTCGAGCAGAAGGCCGATACGGCTCGGCAGGGACTTCAGGAACCAGATGTGCGCAACAGGCGCAGCCAGTTCGATGTGGCCCATGCGTTCACGGCGAACCCGCGACAGGGTGACTTCAACGCCACACTTTTCGCAGATAACGCCTTTGTATTTCATGCGCTTGTATTTGCCGCAAAGACATTCGTAGTCCTTGATCGGGCCAAAGATACGCGCGCAGAACAGACCGTCGCGCTCAGGCTTGAACGTACGGTAGTTGATGGTCTCCGGCTTTTTGATTTCGCCGAAAGACCAGGACAAGATCTTTTCCGGGCTCGCAAGCGAAATCCGGATATTGTCGAAGGTCTGTGCGGGAGCCTGCTGATTGAACAGGTTCATGACCTCATGATTCATGATCCATCTCCTTCGATGCGCGGTGGGGGAGCGAGCTCTTGCGCCCCTCCCCGCAACCGGCATTCCAAGTCATTTGTGGTCCGTAGGCGGGGTTATTCTGCGGCGTCCGCAGTTTCTTCCTCGCCGATCACGGGGACATCGGTTCGTTGCAGTTCAACGTTGAGACCCAGGGACCGCATTTCCTTCACAAGCACGTTGAAGCTTTCCGGAATGCCTGCCTCGAAGGTGTCGTCGCCACGAACGATGGCCTCATAGACCTTCGTACGGCCGGCAACGTCATCCGACTTGACGGTGAGCATTTCCTGCAGCGTGTAGGCTGCACCGTAAGCTTCAAGCGCCCAGACCTCCATTTCCCCGAAGCGCTGGCCACCGAACTGTGCCTTACCACCGAGCGGCTGCTGGGTGACGAGCGAGTACGGGCCAATGGAACGGGCATGGATCTTGTCGTCGACAAGGTGGTGGAGCTTCAGCATGTAGATGTAGCCCACGGTTACCTTGCGGTCGAACTCTTCACCGGTCCGGCCATCGTACAGAACGGACTGGCCGCTCGGGTCGTAGCCGGCAATGTTGAGCGCCTCGACGACATCGGGTTCACGAGCACCGTCGAAGACCGGCGTCGCGATGCTGACGCCTTTCTTCAGCTGCTCCGCCAGGCGTACGATACCTTCGTCATCGTATTCCTTGACGTTGTCG
Organism: Roseibium sp. ROS1; assembly: GCF_054658215.1. NCBI lineage: Bacteria > Pseudomonadati > Pseudomonadota > Alphaproteobacteria > Hyphomicrobiales > Stappiaceae > Roseibium > Roseibium sp. ROS1. The sequence continues at coordinate 7,684 of NZ_BAAGIG010000013.1, read as the reverse complement.
CCCTTCATGTTGTCGCCGTAGATCTCGACAATCTTGCCGCGCAATTCGCCGATCTCGCCTGACTTCCTGTACTCGTCGTACATTTCGCCGATCCGGTTACCCATGCCGCGGCAGGCCCAACCCAGGTGGGTTTCAAGGATCTGACCGACGTTCATGCGCGACGGAACGCCGAGCGGGTTCAGCACGATATCGACATGCGTGCCGTCTTCAAGGAACGGCATGTCTTCGCACGGGTTGATCTTGGAGACCACGCCCTTGTTGCCGTGACGGCCGGCCATCTTGTCGCCCGGCTGAAGCTTGCGCTTCACGGCAACGAAGACCTTGACCATCTTCATGACGCCCGGCGGCAGTTCGTCACCGCGCTGCAGTTTCTCGACCTTGTCGATGAAACGCTGCTCGAGACGCTTGCGGCTGTCGTCATACTGACCACGCAGAGCTTCGATTTCGGACATGAACTTCTCGTCGTCGGTGGCAAACTGCCACCACTGCGAGCGCGGGAAGTCGTTGAGAACGTCCCCGGTCAGTACGGTGTCCTTCTTGGAGCCCTTCGGGCCGGCAATGGCGGTCTTGTCCATCAGCATCTCGGCCAGACGGCCATAGACGTTGCGGTCGAGGATCGCCTGTTCGTCGTCGCGGTCCTTTGCGAGACGCTCGATTTCCTCACGCTCGATCGCCATCGCGCGCTCGTCTTTTTCAACGCCGTGGCGGTTGAAGACGCGCACTTCGACAACGGTACCGGAAACCCCCGGCGGCAGGCGCAGGGAAGTATCGCGAACGTCGGATGCCTTTTCACCGAAGATGGCGCGCAGAAGCTTTTCTTCCGGCGTCATCGGGCTTTCGCCCTTCGGAGTGATCTTGCCGACCAGGATGTCGCCCGGGTTCAGCTCGGCACCGATGTAGACGATACCGGCTTCGTCTAGGTTCTTCAGCGCTTCTTCCGAAACATTCGGAATGTCGCGGGTGATTTCTTCCGGCCCAAGCTTGGTGTCACGCGCCATCACTTCGAATTCTTCGAGGTGGATGGAGGTGAACACGTCATCGGAGACGATGCGTTCGGACAGGAGGATGGAATCCTCGAAGTTGTAGCCGTTCCACGGCATGAACGCGACGAGCACGTTCCGGCCGAGCGCCAGATCACCGAGATCGGTCGAAGGACCGTCGGCAATGATGTCGCCCTTGTGGATCCGGTCACCGACACGCACCAGCGGACGCTGGTTGATGCAGGTGTTCTGGTTGGACCGCTGGAACTTCTGCAGCCGGTAGATATCGACGCCGGACTTGCCCGGATCGAGGTCTTCGGTCGCACGGATAACGATACGGGTCGCATCCACCTGGTCGACAACGCCAGCGCGGCGGGCACCGATGGCAGCACCGGAATCGCGTGCCACGATCGGCTCCATGCCTGTACCGACAAACGGTGCTTCGGCACGAACCAGCGGAACGGCCTGACGCTGCATGTTCGAGCCCATCAGTGCGCGGTTGGCGTCATCGTTCTCAAGGAACGGAATGAGCGCGGCCGCGACGGACACGAGCTGTTTCGGCGAAACGTCCATGAGGTCGACCTTGTCGGACGGAACCATCATGTTTTCACCGGCGTGACGGCAGGTGATCAGCTCTTCGGTGAACCGGCCCTCGTCGTCGTAGACGGCGTTGGACTGGGCCACGTAGTGCTTGGCTTCTTCCATGGCGGAAAGATAAACGACTTCGTTGGTAACGGCGCCGTCTTTCACTTTCCGGTACGGGCTTTCGATGAAGCCGTACTTGTTCACACGGGCAAAGGTTGCCAGCGAGTTGATCAGACCGATGTTCGGGCCTTCCGGCGTTTCAATCGGGCAGATACGGCCGTAGTGCGTCGGGTGAACGTCGCGGACTTCGAAGCCTGCGCGTTCGCGGGTCAGACCGCCCGGGCCAAGTGCCGACAGGCGGCGCTTGTGGGTGACTTCCGACAGCGGGTTGGTCTGGTCCATGAACTGCGACAGCTGCGAGGAGCCGAAGAATTCACGAACGGCAGCAGCAGCCGGCTTCGCGTTGATCAGGTCCTGAGGCATGACCGTGTCGATTTCGACAGAGCTCATGCGTTCCTTGATCGCACGTTCCATGCGCAGCAGACCGACGCGGTACTGATTTTCCATCAGCTCGCCGACAGAACGAACACGGCGGTTGCCGAGGTTGTCGATGTCGTCGATTTCGCCCTTGCCATCGCGCAGTTCAAGAAGAACCCGGATGACTTCCAGGATGTCGTCCTTGCGCAGCGTGCGAACGGTGTCGGCACACTCCACGTCGAGACGCATGTTCATCTTCACGCGGCCAACGGCGGACAGGTCATAGCGCTCTTCGTCGAAGAACAGCGACTGGAACATCGCCTCGGCAGTGTCGATGGTGGGCGGCTCGCCCGGACGCATCACGCGGTAGATGTCAAACAGAGCATCTTCACGAGACTCGTTCTTGTCGACCGACAGGGTGTTGCGGATGTACGGACCGGTGTTGACATGATCGATGTCGAGCATCGGCAGCTCGTGGTAACCACGATCGACCAGTTCTTCCAGCAGCTTGCCGGAAATCTCGTCGCCTGCTTCAGCGTAGATTTCACCGCTCTTCATGTCGACGATGTCTTCAGCCAGGTACTGGCCATGAAGGTCTTCGTCGGTCACTTTCAAGGCGGTGACGCCTTTTTCCTCAAGCTGCTTGATGGTGCGCTGAGTGATCTTCCGGCCACCCTCGATCACCACTTCGCCGCTGTCAGCGTCGATCAGGTCGTAGGACGCCTTGGTGCCCTTCAGACGGTTGCCGTCAAACGGCATGCGCCAGGAGCCGTCCTTCTGACGGGTGTAATCGATACGCTTGTAGAACGTGTTGAGGATTTCCTCACCATCGAGGCCAAGCGCCATCAGCAGGGACGTAACCGGGATCTTGCGGCGACGGTCGATGCGCGCATGCACGATGTCCTTGGCGTCGAATTCGATATCGAGCCAGGAACCGCGATACGGGATCACGCGTGCTGCGAACAGCAACTTGCCGGAAGAATGGGTCTTGCCCTTGTCATGGTCGAAGAACACACCCGGAGAACGGTGCATCTGGGAAACGATGACGCGCTCGGTGCCGTTGACGATGAAAGTGCCGTTGTCGGTCATGAACGGCATGTCGCCCATGTAGACATCTTGTTCCTTGATGTCTTTCACGGACTTCGCGCCGGTGTCTTCATCGACATCGAACACGATCAGGCGCAGGGTAACCTTCAGCGGAGCCGCAAAGGTCATGTCGCGCTGGCGGCACTCATCGACGTCGTATTTGGGAGCTTCAAATTCGAAGGAAACAAATTCCAGAAGGGAAGTGCCCGCAAAATCGGAGATCGGAAATACGGACTGGAAGACCGCTTCAAGGCCTTCATTCTTGCGGCCACCGCCCGGCATCTCGTCGACCTGCAGAAACTGGTCGTAGGATGCTTTTTGAACCTCGATGAGATTAGGCATAGCCGCGACATCGCGGATCGATCCGAAATATTTACGGACCTTTTTGCGACCGTTGAACGTTTGGGTCATTGTCGCTCCTCGTATCGGCCGGGTAACGGCTTCCCGAAACGCCCCTTTTCCAATCGGGCGAGCGCCCGGGCGCTTCGGAAAACCGTCCCCCCTGGATCAACCTGCTTCAGGTGCCCTCACCTGAAACCAGACAAGTTGACCGGTCTTAGGGGCCTAGAACATCTTCATCTGCCGTCTTGCGAATGCAGGATGCCCTAGTGGTACGTTTGCCCCGGAAACGGGAAAATCCCGCCGGGGCTAGGTACGGTCCCGGTTGCCCGGGACCGTTCAAAAGGCCGGTAGGCCTTTATTATTTCAGCTCGACAGATGCGCCAGCTTCTTCGAGCTTCTTCTTCAGCTCTTCTGCTTCGTCTTTGCCAACGCCTTCCTTGACCGGCTTCGGAGCGCCTTCGACGAGCTCCTTAGCTTCTTTCAGGCCAAGACCGGTGATTGCGCGGACTTCCTTGATGACGTTGATTTTCTTGTCGCCGGCAGAAGCCAGGATAACGTCAAATTCGGTCTTTTCTTCAGCAGCAGCTGCATCGCCGCCACCAGCAGCAACAGCAGCAACTGCGACCGGAGCAGCAGCAGAAACGCCCCACTTTTCTTCCAGAAGCTTGCTGAGTTCAGCAGCTTCCATAACGGTCAGTGCGGACAGTTCTTCAACGAGCTTTTCAAGATCAGCCATTTTTCAGTACCTTAAGTTCGAACCAGTTTTGGTTACGTGAGACAGTGTGTTTTGGACGCCTTATGCGGCCTCGTCCTTCTTGGCGTAAGCGCCGAAGACGCGGGCAAGCTGCCCGGCCGGAGCGTTGACAACCTGTGCAATCCGGGAAGCCGGGGTCTGGATCATGCCAACCAGTTTCGCACGCAGCTCATCGAGCGACGGCATGGTTGCCAGAGACTTGACCCCATCCGGGTTCAGGTTGGTCGAGCCAAGAGCACCACCAAGGATCGCAAACTTTTCGTTTGCCTTGGCGAAATCGACGGCTGCTTTCGGAGCGGCTACCGGATCGTCGGAATGGACGATAACGGTCGGGCCCTGAAACAGGTCGGAGATGTGCTCAAGGTCGGTGCCTTGAAGGGCGAGTTTGACAAGGCGGTTTTTTGCGACTTTTACAGTGCCGCCGGCTTCGCGCACGGATGCCCGCAGTGCGGTCATCTGAGCTACCGAAAGGCCTGCATAGTGCGCGACGACGACAACACCGGTGTTACCCAGCTCGGCGTTGAGGGCCGACACGAACTCGTGCTTTTCCGCTCTTTCCACTTGCCTTCTCCATTTGGCGGCTGTGACGCCGCCGGTTTACCTTGCCGCCTGGCAGATGGTCCCGAACCCGGTAACCGCCTGTCCTGGCGACGCTCAGGGTCCTGTCCCCTCACCTTCGCGCCAGAAGCGCTCGGCAAGGTCTGGTTCGAACCAGGTTTTCCACCGGATCGGTGGGAAATTCGGTTCTCACCCATCTATGCAGGCCTTGTTCGGCTTAAGCCGGTTTCCCGGCACCTGCAGTCTCGGACAGGGCAACCCGGCAGCAAGCCGCCGGGTCTATTCGGCCTTTCGGCCGAAATCTCGTATCAATCCGGAAAGACCGGATTATTCGCCAGCAACGGTGGCGAGATCGACCTTCACGCCCGGGCCCATCGTGGAGGACACGGCGATGCGCTTCAGGTAGGTGCCTTTTGCGCCAGTCGGCTTGGCTTTCTGAACGGCGTCCAGCAGAGCCTTGACGTTCTGGGTGATCGCTTCTTCAGAGAAGGACACCTTGCCAACGCCAGCATGAACGATACCAGCCTTTTCAACGCGGAACTGAACAGCGCCGCCCTTGGCGTCGTTGACGGCGGACTTGACGTCCGGGGTCACGGTACCAACCTTCGGGTTCGGCATCAGGCCGCGCGGGCCGAGAACCTTACCGAGACGACCGACGAGCGGCATCATGTCCGGAGTTGCAATGCAGCGATCGAAGTCGATCTTGCCGCCCTGAACTTCCTGAACCAGCTCTTCTGCACCGACGATATCGGCGCCAGCAGCCTTGGCTTCTTCGGCCTTGTCGCCGCGAGCAAACACAGCAACGCGAACGGTCTTGCCGGTGCCGTTCGGCAGGATGCACACGCCGCGGACCATCTGGTCTGCGTGACGCGGATCAACGCCGAGATTGATCGCAACTTCAACGGTTTCGTCGAACTTGGTCTTGGAACGGTCCTTCACGAGGCCGATGGCTTCGTTCAGGGAATACAGCTTGTTGCGGTCGATACCTTCACGAGCTGCCTGGATGCGCTTTCCAACCTTCGCCATGATCTTACTCCGTTACCTCGAGGCCCATGGAGCGGGCGGAGCCTTCGACCATCAGCATAGCTGCGTCGATGTCGTTGGCGTTCAGGTCCTTCATCTTGGCTTCGGCGATTTCCTTCACCTGCGCCTTGGTCACAGAACCAACCGTGCCACGGCCCGGGGTCTGGGAGCCCTTCTGCAGCTTGGCAGCTTTCTTCAGGAAGAAGCTGACCGGAGCCGTCTTCACTTCGAACGTGAAGGACTTGTCGGAGTAGTAGGTGATCACGGTCGGGCACGGTGCGCCCTTTTCAGCATCCTGCGTAGCGGCGTTGAAAGCCTTGCAGAATTCCATGATGTTCAGACCACGCTGACCGAGCGCCGGACCAATGGGCGGCGACGGAGTAGCGGAACCTGCCGGCACCTGAAGCTTCAGGAAACCTTCGATTTTTTTCGCCATGTTTCTCTCCAGTCATTAACAGCTGAATGGCTCTTCAGCTGATTGGGAGTTGGTGGTTCGGCCCTGTTGGAACCCGGCGAAGAGTTCCGGAACCTTCCACCCTTTCATCCCGGATGCCGCATCCTTGTGGACACTGCGACCGGGCTCTCAAGCCACCCCTCGGGGCAGCAAACGATCAGAGCTTGTCGACCTGACCGAATTCCAATTCCACCGGCGTTGCACGGCCGAAGATGGACACGGCCACCTTCAAACGCGCACGCTCGTCGTCCACTTCCTCGACAAGGCCGGAGAAGGACGCGAACGGACCGTCGGAAACACGCACCTGCTCGCCAACCTCGAAAGTCACGGACGGCTTCGGCCGGTCCACGCCTTCCTGCACTTGGTTGATGATGCGCATTGCTTCTTTTTCCGGGATCGGCATCGGCTTCTGATCCGCGCCCAGGAACCCGGTTACCTTCGGAGTATCCTTGATGAGGTGGAAAGCCTCGTTGGTCATTTCCATCTTCACCAGAACGTAGCCCGGGAAGAACTTGCGCTCCGCATCGACCTTGCGGCCACGGCGCACTTCAACGACCTTTTCCATCGGAACGAGAATCTCTTCGAACAGGTCTGACAGACCCTTCTGCTCGGCCTTTTCGCGGATGGACTCGGCGACCTTCTTCTCGAAATTGGAGTAGGCGTGCACAATGTACCAGCGCTTGGCCATGGATCTCAGTTCCGTTTCTTGTTCTTTGTCTTCAAACCGGACAGTCGCCCGGGCGGCTGACTGAAATTAGCCGCCGACACCCAGAAGATAGCCGATCCCGAAGCCCATCAACTGATCTGCCACGAGAAAAAAGATCGCCGCGATCACAACCATGATGAAAACCATGACAGTGGTCACTGCTGTTTCTTTGCGCGTCGGCCAAGTTACCTTGGACGTTTCCGCGCGTACTTCCTGGATGAATTTAAAGGGATTGGTCTTCGCCATTCCGATTCCGGTCTGTTAAATACGAGTGGGCGCGCGAAAAACTTCGCGCGCCTCACTCGAGGAAACTCTTTAAGCCCTCGAGGCAGATTAATCAAGAGCAAATTGGCAGGGGCAGCAGGGTTCGAACCCGCGACCTACGGTTTTGGAGACCGTCGCTCTACCAGCTGAGCTATACCCCTTCAGAAGTCCGCCTAGGCGAACTTGCTCCTGATACCCTCTGAAGCCGCACATCGCAAGACTTAAGAGGCGGGACTGCCAGGCACAAGGCCCGGCAGCCCGAAATCATCTTATTCGATGATGGATGCGACGACGCCAGCGCCGACGGTACGGCCACCTTCGCGGATAGCGAAGCGCAGGCCCTCTTCCATGGCGATCGGCACGATCAGCTCAACCTCAACGGAGACGTTGTCGCCCGGCATCACCATTTCCGTGCCTTCCGGCAGGGACACCACACCGGTCACGTCCGTCGTACG
>NZ_BAAGIG010000012.1:0-19079 GCF_054658215.1 Roseibium sp. ROS1 | reverse complement strand
GGCGTCGCGCTCGTCAGTTTTGTCATCAACATCCTGATGCTGACCGGACCTGTCTTCATGCTTCAGGTCTATGACCGGGTGCTTGCCAGCGGATCCATTCCGACACTTGTGGCGATCGGTGCGCTGGCCATAGTGCTCTATGCTTTTTACGGCCTTCTTGAGGGTGTGCGCAGCAGGCTCTTGGCCCGGTTGGGGCAGCGAGTCGATGCGAGACTGTCCGGGATCGTCTACCGCATCTCGAATGTCCTTCCTGTACGCCTGGGACGCAAGGCCGCCAAACTGCGTCCGGTGCAGGATCTGGATACGGTAAGGCAATTCCTGTCCGGACCTGGGCCCGCGGCTATTTTCGATATTCCATGGCTGCCGCTGTATCTCGGGATCGTGTTTCTGTTTCACCCGGTCCTTGGGTTTGTGGGGCTTGGCGGCGCTTTGGTGATCGTTGTCCTGATCGCCTTGAATGAACTGATGTCCAGGACGCCGGCACAAGAAGCCGCCAGCCATGCAGGGCGCCGCTCCGCCGATGTGGAAATCGGGCAGCGCAATTCCGAGGTCGTTGCCGCTATGGGCATGCAGGATGCCCTGACATCCAGGTGGGAGACGCAGAACGGCAACTATCTGGAAACCCAGCGGCGGGCTGCCGATCGTACAGGTTTGTTCGGTACAGCGATCAAAACCATCCGCTTCATTCTCCAGTCAGCCATTCTTGGTGTCGGTGCGTGGCTGGCGATCAAGCAGGAAATTACACCTGGCGTCATGATTGCCTCTTCCATCATGACCTCAAGAGCACTGTCGCCTATCGAGCAGGCTGTCTCCCAATGGCGCGGGTTTGTTGCCTGCCGCCAATCTCTAAGGCGTTTGCGTGAGGTTTTGTCGGTTGCCGAGACCGAGGCCGACAAGATGGATCTGCCGTTGCCGACAAAGAAGATTTCCGTTGAGCAGGTGTTTTGCGGCCCATTCGGTGAGATCGTGCCCTTTGTCCAAGGTGTATCGCTCGACCTTGAGGCCGGGGAGGGCCTTGGAGTGATCGGTCCTTCCGGATCCGGCAAATCTACTTTTGCGCGGGCGCTGGTGGGCGCTCTCGCGCCACTCAAGGGTGTCATCCGTTACGACGGGGCCGAGCTTGGCCAGTGGCCGAGCGCGAAACGCGGAGAGTTCATTGGCTATCTGCCTCAGGATCTTCAGCTCTTTGATGGCACCATCGCCGACAACATTGCCCGGTTCCGAACAAATGCATCGCCTGACCTCATCATTGAGGCGGCACAGCTGGCGGATGTGCACGATCTGATCGTCGGCCTTCCGGAAGGCTACAACACTGTTATTGGCCGCAGCGGCCGCATGCTGTCAGCCGGGCAGCGGCAACGCATCGCCCTGGCTCGGGCACTTTATGGCAATCCCTTCCTTATCGTTCTGGATGAACCGAATTCCAACCTGGATGCAGAAGGCGACGGAGCCCTGTCGGGCGCCATCAAGGCCATGCGGGACAAGGGATCCATTGTCGTCGTGATCGCCCATCGTCCAAGCGCAATTGCAACGGTCGACAAGATCCTTTGCCTGAAAGACGGCAAGATGGTCGGGTTCGGACCGAAGGACGAAGTGCTCAAGCAAGTGGTCCAGCCTGTCCCCAACACGCGCACCAGTGTTGGTGCGAGGGGATGACGATGTCTGATCAGATCGAGGTTTCAGAGCAAACCAGCTCTAGCTCTACCAACGCCGACGACATGCTGCGTCACACAGTGCGCAATCACATGCTGTTTGCGCTCCTATTGACCATCGTCATCATCGGCGGGATCGGTGGCTGGGCAGCCTTTACAGAAATCTCCGGAGCGGTTGTGTCCTCCGGCACAATTGTCGTTGAGAGCAACATCAAACAGGTCCAGCACCGGGAAGGCGGAATTGTTCGTGATATCCGCGTGAAAAATGGTGACGTTGTTGAGGCCGGGGATCTTTTGATCAGACTGGACGACACGGTGACCCGCGCCAATCTCGCAGTCGTCACGAAACAGTTGACTGACCTGACTGCCCAGGAACTGCGCCTCGCGGCGGAACGAGATGACTTGCGAACGATTGAATGGCCTGAACAGCGGATCGCCAGTCTTGGTGACGTTGAAAGAGGTCAGCAGCTTCTACTGGAAGCCCGGCAAAATTCCAAGGAAGGCCGAAAGAACCAGCTTGAAGAGCAGATCCGTCAGTTCAACAAGCAGACCGAAGGCCTCGAAGCGCAGGTTGCCGCGAAGACATCAGAAATTGAACTGATCGGGGAAGAACTTGGCGATCTCGGTGGCCTTCTGGACAAGCAGCTCGTCTCAAAGAGCCGCGTAACGGCGCTTCGCCGCGAAAAGGCGCGTCTGGACGGGGAATATGGAGACCTGATTGCGCAGATTGCGCGCACCAGGGAAGCGATCAGCGAACGGCATATCCAGATCCTTCAAATTGAGGAAACCTATCGGGCCGAGGTCCTGGAAAACCTGCAGGAAGTCCGCTCCCGCATCGCGCAGCTTGAAGAACAGAAGATCGCAGCAGAAGACGAACTGACCCGTGTCGATATTCTGGCCCCGCGCAACGGCTATGTTCACCAGCTCGCCGTCCACACGATCGGTGGTGTCATTGCTCCCGGTGAAACCATCATGCAGATTGTGCCACGTGAAGACCAACTCATCGTGGAAACTCAGGTTCGTCCGGTCGATATCGATCAGATGTCCCCAGGCCAACACGCGAGGGTTCGCTTTCCCAGCTTCGATCAGCGAACAACGCCGGAACTGAATGCGGAGCTGCTGACCATCTCCGCAGATTTGAACCAGGACGAGCGAACGGGCATGAGTTTCTACGTTGCCCGGCTTGTTATCGATGAGAGCGAACTCACCAAACTTGGTGACCAGACCCTCGTGCCGGGCATGCCTGTCGAGACGTTCCTGCAGACCGGTGACAGGACTGTGCTCAGCTATCTAGTGAAACCAATCCGCGACCAGATTGTTCATGCTTTGCGGGAAAGGTAGTGACCTTTGGCTCTTGGCCTCCCCAGTTCGACTTAGGATCCGTCGCCAACTGAAACGCTAGTCAGCGGTCTGTTGGAAAGGCTTGAGTGTTCCAAAATCCGACCAAATTTTATCGGGATAGAGATTCTTCAATTAGAAACTCAATATCTCGCACGAAGGAATCTGATTTGATACGAAGTTCTTCGATATTCACTTCTGGATTGAATTCTTCAATAAATTTCTCATCGACTGGCATGCCTGAAAATTCCGTTACGCACATTCTATTAAAACAACGTATTTCATTGAGTAATTTTTGCCTTTCTTCGATACTTGCCTCTACGTAATATGCTTCAATTATTGATCTTAGGTCGCTGCCAATCAAATAAATGTCTTGATTGATCCAACAGTCTACAAAATTTTTGATTTCTGGATATCTTGTCATGGGATCGGGAACGAAGTTAGAATAAAATAAAGTTTATCTCCTTGTATTTCTCGTCGCAACACCACTCGTACTTTCGTGAATTTTTCTGGATTTTTTATTGAACGTCTAACGCCCAAGCCAACTTCTTTTCCGACGTCTAGGTCAAAGGCCTTGCGCGATGAGCTGCCGCCTTTGGCCCATTCCATTATTTGCTTGCGGTTCTTTTGCAGGCACTTAGACACAAATATCTCAGCTTCTGATAGATTTCGAAACGAGGAGACGGTATTGAGCTGCTTTGATGTTTCTAGTCTTTCGAGCAACTCATCAAAAGATTTTCCGACATGCTCTTTAATTGTGTGTCCGCCTTTTGCCTCGGCTATTTCTAACGATATTCTACCAGATCGAACGGCGGCTATTCGAGCAAGACCAGCGAACCCCGCCACAAGCGGCACTGTAAGGTCGACGTAATACCCAACGTTTTTAGCTGTATCTTCATTTGCACCCGCGAGTTTGGCGAAAGCAGTCGCAGCTTCTGCAGTCAGTGTGACAGTACTCTTCCCGGTCCATATAGAATAAGCACCGGCTTGGACTGTATCAGCACCGTGTAGCACCAGCGCCCCACCGGCAATTTTTGTGATTGTCACGTCGGGAACGCCAAACAGGGCTACACCGCCTGCAATTTCAGCAAGCCCGAATATTGAATTAACAACGCCCCAAAGGCGATTAGAAGCAGCCCCGCTTGAGTCTATAGTTTCCTCTTCAAGAATAGCTGCAAGTTGGATTGGTGTAAGAACAATTTCAATACCATCGTTTTGCACTAATTATTCTCCAAAATTGCAATGTCTAATATCGGAAAACCCAAAGCAGTTTCATTAATTTCTTGCTCGGTAGTCTGCGATCATTGTTTTTGTTACATCCCGAACGAAGCAAAGAGGGGAGGCACCGCCTGGTCTGGAATAAGCACTGCGTCCACCGCATCGGCTGCCGTTGCGAGCCCTGTTATAGGGACAAGGGCAATTGCCCTGGTAATAGGCGAGTGAACGCTCAATCAATATTTTAGCAATCTGACTGTCGGACAGGGCGGGGTTAGGTTTGCTTGTTAGTTTCGTCGGTTTATGTTGGTCAACGGTTTGGTAGGCATCCGGCTTCGGGGTGAGATATGTAGCAAACACCCAACCCTGATAACGTTCACCTCTAAGGTACGCCCAACCATTTTCCCGACCAATTACAAATACCTTTTCATTGTCTTTCAGCGTCCAAATTACCTTATGACTTTTGGAGGGACCGCTCCGAACATTGAGCCGTGTTGCATCCACATACATAGTCTCCGTTGCAAATTTGGTATTGCCCGTGTCCGTTGGAGGATTTTCCTCGTTTCGTAATGGCAATGCCGTGACTTTAGGTTTTGGTGGTTCAGTCTGCTGTGTTCCTGGAGATAGCAAATTAAGATCGGGCTTTTTTGCAGCGGCAATCTCATGCCCATTCTTCTTTAGTTGAGCTGGTTCCTGCAACCCGACGATGGCGACTGTTCCAGCAACCAGTACTCCGAAGGAGATCGTCAGAGTTTTCTTCGCCCGCACCCGTAAGCGGGGCATGATCATCATGAAAAGCGAAGCCACTAGGCCGCCGAGCGATATTAGGACAGCGAGGGCTGCGCTACTCAAAATTCCCGCAGAAGAACCAAATGAGACCAGAAAGGACAACCCGGAGAGAGCGAACGCCCACTTGGCGCAGGAACGCCAATTCCGAACAGCAAACATGACCAAGCCGGCTATGAGCGAAAGCAGCATGCTTAGCGCAGATAGCTCGACAACAGCGTCCATACGCCTCCCTCCGGTCTAGACCTCTAAACAGCTTAGCTGGGGTCCACTGAATTTCAACTATTCCGATAACGTGAATTGTATGAGCAACCACTTTTTCAAGGCGCGATCAAACGCCTGCGGTCATGAGGAACAATAACAGTAAGCTAGTAAGGAAGGAGAGTTCGATTAATCGCTTGATATTTATGGCCATCGGCAGACAGAAGCCATGGATAATGGGATGCAAGTGGACAAGGATCGTACGAGGTAGAGGCATTAGCAATGGGAAACGATTGCTGTCATCGGGACATCCCTTTCGATTTGCGGGACCTGATTTGACGGGTGCGGATCTTTTGCGGGGTCTTTCCGCTGATGATTTGCAGGTATGATTTCTGCAGCTCGAGCGCTTCGCGGGCTTCGGCATCGACACCGGCCTGTTGCTCCAGAAACCGGCGCCAGGACACCCGCTTGCCGGTGTGACCTCCGGTCATGCGTTTCCAGGCGGGATGTCGTTCGAGGCGTGGATCGAGCGGTCGGCGGCGATATTTGGTTTTGGGCTTTGTCCGATCAAAGAGCCGGTCCTGTTTGCGATAAGGGCCGTACTTGTCTTCAAGGTTCTTTTTCGAAAACAGCCGATCAACGGCGCTGGCTTTTTCCATGGTGCCGGTGCCGATGTCGCGGAACACGAACCCGGCTCCGCGCCGGCGAAGTTCGACGCCGTAGAGGGCAAAGCCCTCATGCAATTCTTCCCAGGATCCCGCATCACGATTGATCGTAAGCAGCTCGCTCTTGTGGTCTTTGAGAAATCCGGAAAAGGATTGCTCCCACGAGTTTGCTTCCTTGTCCCGGGCCTTCCGGTTTTCCCGCTCATTATCCTGTCCGCGGCCCTGGACCACTTCCAGTCCGTGTTTCTTTTCCAGCTCGGCGGCGGTCTTCTGCAAGATCTGGAAATCGCGAAACGGGGTGTGCATCCGGAAGGTTTCCGGATGCACAAGATTGAACTGGATATGCATGTGGAAGTTTTCAGTATTGATGTGGGTGCCGACCACGCGCTGATGATCTTCCAGTCCGAGCGCTTTGGCGAACTCAGTCTCAATGTCCTTCAGAACATCGATGTTGGGCTTTTCACCTTCGGCAAATGACACCACCAGGTGGTAGTTCGGATCTGACTTGCTGCGAGAATTCAAGGCCTGCGTCGCGCGGATCTCCGCGATGGCCGTGTCCAGGTCATCGATGCCGTCGCCGGCCTTGCAGTTGGAAAGCCAGAACTGATCGAGCTTTTCGCCCTTCTCTTTGGCGCTGGCGATGTATTTGGCGAGCGCGGCCGCGCCTCTCGCGCGCTTGATCGCCGTTTTCTTGGCGATCATGATTGGAGCTCCGCAATCCGAGCTTTGATCTCGGCCTGCGTCTTGCGGATCTCCCCCAGAAGCGTTTGCATTTGACGGCCGACGTGACCGTCAACGGTCTCGTTCAAGCCTTTCAAGAGCAGGTTGCCCAAACGCGCCTGGTCTGCGTTCACGGACAACAGGTGCAAAATCATTTGATCTTTCGACCTGTCCGGAAACCTACCGCTTTCCAGAACACGTTCGACAACGCGCGAAGCAGAAAGCTTCGTGCGTTTCGCATGGGTCATGATGCGCTCGTGGAGATCCGGTTTGATGTAGGCCTTCAACAGGACGCGCCGGGGTTTTTTCACCGGCTCATCTCCGGCTCACGGCCCAAACCTTTGTCCTTGCCTAAACAGCGGGCGTGCTCCCTCTGCATTTGCACAAAGGAATCTCGCAGCGCCGTAAGCAGGCCTTTTTCACCGCGAAGCTGTTTCAGGTCGTTCCAGTCAGTTGCCCCGCGCTCCTTTTCGGCTGGCGTAAAACTCGGAGCCAGCACCTTGCCGCCAACCGCCTCGGCGGCGCGTTGCGCGCACTTCAGGCCCTTGTTGGGCAGGGGCGGATTTCTGTTCGGCAAATGATGATCGTCATCGGCTGCGATCAGAAGATTTGCTTTCGGGAACTTCTCTCGAACGGCCTTCGCGGTGGCAACAAGGTTGTCACCATCAAAGGCAACGGCGGTCGGCAGATTGGTCGCCTTATGAACATCCGCACCGGTTGCGTAGCCCTCGCCGATTATGATGGTCAGTTTGTCGCCTTTGTCTCGGCCGTTTTCCAGATCCTTGCTCGGGTCAATCGTGTGAAAGAGCCCTTCTTTTCGGCCATGCTTCAGGTAGATCTTTTCATCGCCGACAAACTGCAGGGACCAGATGCGGCCGTTTTCGTCGCGCAGCGGCACGACCATGCGGCCATCGTCGGCCACTTTCACGCCATAGCCGCGAACGTTCTTCCGGGCGAGGTAAGGGCAATTTTCGGGGGTGGCCCAGGACTTCAGGTTCGTCCAGATTCCAAAGGCCCGTTTGGCTGTCGCTTCCTGTTCGGTAGCTCTCACGCGCTCGCGGTTCTCGCGGTTCTGCGCGGCTTCGGCGACAAGGCGTTGCTTTTCTTGCTGTGTCAGGCCATCCCCTTTGGAGATCCACTGCAAGGGCACATCGTCGCCCTTGAAGTTCTTGAACTGGCCGTTCGGAACACCATCCAGAAAGCCGCGATAGCTGGCGTTGGTTTCCTTGCCATCGCCGGTGAGCGCAATGCGGTGCCATTTCCCGTCCATTTCCGGAAGACCCTGCAACTCCGCGCCGTTTTCGCGCAGGAACTTACCGAAGGCAGTGCGCGGATCCTCGCGGGGGTGCTCCTGCTGGTTTTCCGGAAGGAACTGTTTCAGCGCCTCCGGAACCTCTGTGCCTTTTGCGAACCAGGCCTTGGCTTTCTTGTCCCAGATAGCACCGGCTTCATCTGCGACCGTGCGCTGCTCATAAGGAACGGCCAGGTAGGTTTTTTGAATGGGTTGTTTGTCAGCCATGGCGAAAAACTCCTTGAACGAAAGCGGGGAAGAAACTTGATGTGCTGTGGCGGTCAGTCGAGGAACACGCCATCGACCTCGGCAGGGCCGGCATAGGCGCTGGTGTCTTTCGGCCAGAGCTCAACGCCATCGGTGTTGATGACCGTGATGTTGCGAAGCGGGGAATTGTCGGTGAGGTAGCCACCGACGATGTCGATATCGCCAAACTCCTCGTGGATCTTGAGAAGGATCTGGACTGCTCTGCTGATCTTCATGAGGAAGCCTTTCTGCTGGACGACGGGAGAGAAGGAATTGAAGTGGGGGAAGCGAGCGGGATTTTTGCCCGGGCCTGAAGGTCTTCGTTCTGAAAGTAGAGAACCTGGCGGCCATAGATGGCCGGACGCCCGGCCACAAAAATCAGCATGTCGCCGGCGCGGGTGACCTTGCCGCCGGCCCCTGTCTGGATCCCCGGCAACGACATGCATTCGTCCGGGGTGAGAAGCGGCCGGGCCACCTCCATCAAGGTTTCGGAATAGTTCGTCCCGATTTTCCCGGTGGTGTGGCTGGCTGATGTCTTTTTCTGAACGAGCGTGGTCTTACCGGCCATGTCCGACAGAACCCGCGCTGTTTCCATCGTGTTCGGTGCATAGGCAATCCGGACATGGCAGTTGGAAACAATCGACTGTTCGCGGCCGTAAGTTTTCTGGAGCTGCGTGAGGTCCTGAACGATGACAAAGGCTTTCAGGCCGTAGCCCGCCATGAAGGCAATCGCCTTTTCAAAAATCTCCAGCTTGCCGACTGACGTAAACTCGTCGAGCATCAAGAGCATGCGGTGTTTGTAATGCTTGACGGAACGGCCATCCTCGAACGCCATGTGAGAGGTAAGGCGGGTGAGGAACTGGTTGAGTAGAATCCGCACCAAGGGCCGCAGCCGGGCAATGTCAGAAGGCGGGATGACGATATAAAGGGTTGCCGGCTTGTCGCCGTTCATCAGGTCGGTGATGCGGAAATCGGATTCCGATATGTTGCGGGCCACAATCGGGTCGCTGTAAAGCGCGAGCTGAGACGTGCCGGTGGAGTGAACGCCGGAGCGCTCGTTGCTGGACCGCTTGCGCATACGGGCCGCGCCAAGACGCACTTCGTCATTGACGACTGCGCGGCCGTGCTCATAGCGCTCCATGTCCTTCAGGAGCCGGTCAAAACTGTCGTCTTCCTCGCCATCCTTTTGGCCGAACGCGGCTTTTGCTGCCGCTGCCACGGCCTGTTCGCTGATGGACTTTGGATCCTCGTCGTCACCGATCGACATGAACGCGCGCACGTCTGCGAGTGTCGCGGTGCGGTTTTCTGATTTTTTGATCCGGTAAAGGACATGCAGGATCGCGGTGCAGAGCCAGCCGTAGCCTTCCTGCATCCAGAAATCTTTCAGGCCGGTGCCGTCCGGATCGATGATCATGATGGCGATGTTCTGGCAGTCAGCTATCTCGTGGTCGGTTCCGATCCGAACTTCCGCCAAGGGATTGTATTTGACCGATCCGCGGTCTGCGGCCGGATCGAAACGATAGATCCGCTGGCCCTGGCCCGCTCGCCAGCCAGCGGTCAAAGCGTAGTTCTCGCCCTTGATATCGAGGACGAGCGCGGATTCTTCCCAGGAGAGCAGAGTGGGAAGGACCAGGCCGACGCCCTTACCTGAGCGGGTAGGGGCAAAAGCCAAAACATGCTCCGGGCCATCGTGGCGAAGCATCTTGACGCCTCGCCGCGTCGGCCAGCCGCCAACGACGACGCCGGTTTCCGACAGAAGGCCGCTTTCTTTCACGTCCCGGGTTTCAGCCCAACGGGCCGTGCCGTGGATGTCCTTTTGCTTCCGCCCGCCAAAGATCGTTTCCGACCTGGCACCTGACGAGACGATTGCCCCGGTCAGGATCAGAATAAGAAAGGTGCCAAACCCGGCATAGGCAGGCTGAAGAACTTCGGTCGGAAATCCGCGGGCCTGCCGCCAGAAATCCAGAAGCCACTGCCACCAAGCGGGCTGAAGGGGATTGAAACCAAGCGTGTAGTACCACCCGGTCAGCGTCACGCCGACGAGAGCACTAAATGCCAGAACGGCAAACAAGCGCATCAGATGCATGACTGATCACGCAGCCTCGACGCTCATAGCCTGGCGGTCACGCAGCACGTAAACGTCATTTTTCATCTCGTAGATATCGGAGATAAAACGCTGTCCTTTCGGATCACGTTTGATGTGGACCACCAGATCGACAAGACGGCGCATGAACGTCTCTGCGTCGGGCAAGGTCTGACCGGCCGCGTTTATGTTCTCCTGGAATCGTGCGGGAACCAGCTCGGCGCTTTCAGCATGCACGGTGCACATCCAACCACGCGCGCCAGTGTTCAGAACGTTGAGCGCGGCGAAGGCATTCTGAGTGGAGATTTCGCCGAACAGAATATTGTCCGGAGAGATACGCATCTTGTGATCGTAGAGCTGCTGCCAGGTCCGCAGGCCTGCGCCTTGTGCGGTATCGCGCGCTGCCAGCAAGGACACTCCGTTATAGAACCTGCTGACTTCCAGTTCAGGGGTATCTTCCGCACTGACGACGCGCCGGTCATCAGGCAGATAGGACAGGAGATTGTTGAGCAGCGTGGTCTTGCCGGTATTGGTCGATCCGGAGATTGCAATGTTGCGCTGCTGATCGAGAGCGGATTTGAGATAGTCGATCATGCCGGCGGACAGACCCATATCTTCCAGCGTGATCTTGTGAGGATGTTTGCAACGGATCGCCAGCGACAGACCGGAGACAACCGAATTGCCGATCAGGCATTCGAAGCGGTGACCGCCCGGCAGAACCGTTGAAAGCTGCGGTTTGGATGTGGGGTCAAATTCCAGACCCTTCATATTTGCCAAGGCCCGGCAGATGGTCTTGATCCTGTGCAGGGTCAAAGCCGGTTCATCGACTTCGGCGATGCGGTTTGCCAGATCACGGCGCTCCACGATCAACTTGCCCGGTGCCTTGGTCCGGACTTCGACAACATCGCTCGCTGCATAGTGCCTGGACAGCGGCTCAAGGATCTTTTCGAGGAGAACCTGGGACATGGGTTCGACCTTTCGAAACTGGAACAAACGGGAAGGGAAGAAGGGCAGGGGCTAGCCCCTGCCCAAGTGGGTTAGCCGCAGGCAGCAGAGCCGGAGCGCTGCTTTTCCTTCACACCGGTCCAACTGGTGTAAGACACCTTGCCGGTACCCGGTTCGGTGATCTTCAGCCGTTCCTCTTCACGGTCGATGAAGTAGAAATGGCAGACCTTTCCGTCGTTGTCGGCAAAGCTCGTGATACGCGCATTGCCGCCCTTGATCGTGATCCAGTAAGCGTCCTGGTGTTTGCGACGGGAATGGGACTGGCTGTCAGTGTTGGTCTTGAGAGAAAGTCTCCCGCGTTCCAACCAAGCCTTGATGCCCCACTTTTCATTCAGGCGGGTTTGACGAACCCTCTGGCAGAAATCGCCACCGTTAGCCACCGGCCCGTTGCCTTTCGGAACGCTGACCGTTGATCCATCCGGACGCTTGTAGATCGCAGTCCGGTTCGTCGGGATTTTCTGAATGCAGCCAGCGTAATAAGCCTTGTTCATGTCGGGCTGGTCTTCATTGCGAACAAACGAGTACGCAACTTCAGACGTGCCCGGCTGCAGCCAGGAAGTGGCAATCGTGTAAGACCTGCCGTTCACGTTGATCGACACGTCAACGAGCTGCTGCGCGCGCAAGCGGCCGTCATCATTCTTCCAGCCGTTCGGGCTGACGGAATGCGTGAAAGTCTGATCGTTGCGCTTGCAGCCGGTCACGTAGACGCGGCCTTGCCCTGGAACGTTGTAGAAGAAACGCTCCCGGCCATAGGAAACGCCAGCGGCCAGATCGTGGTCGAACGATGCCGCATCTTCGCAACCGTCCGTGGTTGCTTCGATGCCAAGCATCGCACTTTCATCAGGCTGACAACCGGCAATGACCTCTTCCCGGCTGTTGACGGTGATTTCGGTTCGATACTGACGAGCAGCCTGACCCTTTGCCATATCGACAATAGGGGCACAGACATCGATGCCGTTTTTCTCAAACACCCGGTTGTGCGTGTAGGTGGTGTCAGTGGTGATGCACGGGGACGCCTGGAAAAGCTGACCTTCGTACTCATAGGTCCACATCGCCATTTCGGAGGACGTACCGGCCCCGAAGTCATGACGCATGGAGCAGTTGGAAACATCGGCCGTCATCTGGATTGGTTCGATGGTTTCCGACTGAGCGCATTCGCGCACCGAAACCTCGACGCTATCGGCGTTGACGTAGGTCAGCGACGTGTTGACGACTGCCTTGCCCTGATCGAAATCGAAGTCGAACGTGCAGTTCTGTTTTTCAACGATCTCGAACGCCTTGTCAGCATCAGGCAAGCACTCGCTCACTTTGTGGCGCGACGCCTTGCCGTCCACATAAAAGAGCGAATATTGAGCCTGCGCGACGCCGGATTTCAGGTCGATAAAGTCTCCGCAAACGCCGTATTCGCGTTCCATCTGGAAGACCTTCTCTGAAGGCCCGCACTCACTGACAATCACCTTCTTGCCACCCCGGCCGCGATAGCTGAGCTGTGAAAGCATGGTGACTTCCTCCCCGGCGAAATCCAGATCCGGGGAACACGCATCGAAGTCCTCGTTGATCACATAGAACATCGACTGATCCGGCTGGCACGCAGCCAGGTCGAACCGCGCACCGCGATCGTCGTTGTAAAACGAGGCATATTGCGGGGTTGCCACAAGGTTGTCCCGATCAACGATGTCTTCGCAGACTTCGTAATTTTTCTGGATCGGGAAGACCACGCCGTTGGGTGCGCAAGCATCCGTCTCGGTGACAACACCGTCTTCCAACGTCTGGGACAACGATGTTTGACGTACGATCCCGGACACAAGGTCAATCTCGGGCTCGCAGCCATCCGTCGTCACATTATAAGTGACGTTCGGTTCACGATCTTCGTCCTCTTCCGGTTCCAGGCGGTCCGGGGTTTCATAGCCACCGGCGACCGGATTTTCCGAGTCGCCGCCGCCGGCCTCGTCCACGCTCGAATCGTCCTCGACGGTGTTTTCCTTGTCTTCAAGCTCCTGTTCGGGCTCTGCGGTTTCCTCGGTACCGGACAGGCGGGCAACCGCCTGAACGAACTCGGCTTCATCGCCATTTACGGAAATCGCTGTCGTCGGGAGAAGGCGGTTGCTTTCAACACCGAACTGACTGGTGAATTTATCGGCTTCCAGATCGACAAAGTCGGTGTCTTTCTTGAGCCGGGTGACAACCACCTGTGCGATTTCTTCACCGTTGACGCTGACTTTGCGAGTGAAGCCCTCGGCGGTGATCCCACTGATATCAACGGCCTCGGTCGTATTCGGCTGAGCGTTGAATTGCAGTTGGACCGGCACGGCACTGTCGGAAGACAATTCCGTCTCCAGAGCAGGCGACACGGTAAAGAGGTTCTCCTTAATCAGAACCTCCCCGGCTGCGGCACCCGATGTCTTGACCGAGACGGGGTTAACCGCTGGCACCGTCTGTGCCTGAGTGAGTGCGGTCGATGACGCCAGGACGAGCGCCATAAGGCCGCAAGACACTATTCTAGTGTATCGCATTCCAATCTCCTTAATTTTGGGGAGGGTCGGCGAGGTACCAGTCAAACTTCGGGCGCACCTGTACGCGGGTGCCCTGGGCTATCCGGATGACTGGTTTAAGGTCCACTGTGTCCTCAAGGAGGGCCGCAGTGATGGTTCCAATGTTCTCGCTGGCACCGGACAGGCCATTGGCGACAATATTGGAATTCGAACTGTCGATATTTTGGGTGCTGGACACGGCAGCTTCGACGGCCGTACCGATGCCGGTCGTCAAAATGGCTGAGCCGTATTTCTCCCAAAAGCGGGTGTTCACTTCACCGGAAAGCCCGGCATAGCCCTGGGCATCGCCGATATGGGCTTTGAGCTGATAAATCTCAGCGCGGCTTTCCCCGAGAAGAATGCGGCTGCAAGAGAACCCGACACGGGTCTGACCGACCTTATCGACCGAAGAATATTCGCAGATCATCCGCGAACCCTTCGGCACGAGCTTGGTCCGGCCGTGATAGCCGTAGACGTCCCGGCTCACCTGAACGACAACGGAACCGTTGTCGGCAAGCTGGCTGTTGATGCCGCTTTCCAGAATGCCCGTGATGTAACGGTCAGCCGTCAGAATACGGGTGTTGTCGACTGCACCGGTCGAATAGCGCGGCGTTGCCGAATAGCGATCGTTCTCCGGATCGATCCCCTCAGGCGGTGGAAACCCGGGCAGGTTCGCATTCATCGGGGCGGGGCGGTTACCGGCGTCGGAAAAGTCCCCGGTGATGTCGGCGCCAGCAAGCTCCGACTGCATCGCAGCGCGCTCTCTGAGAGCGGTTTGCAGCATCAGCTCGTATTCGGTCGGCTGTCGCGGTACCGCCTTCGGAGGTTCGATGTACTTGGTGACCGTCTGTGTCCGGACGACTTCTTTCGTCTCGACAACAGGTTTTTCGACTTCCCGAATGACCTCCTTTTCGATGATCACCGGGGGCATGGTGACCACCTTCGCTTGAACAGGCGGTTTTGGCGGCTCGGGCTTTTCGTAAGAGAAGACTGCCGGATCACTGGCGGGCAAACCGCGTGGATGAACAGGCTCCGGCTCACAGGCACCGCCAAAGGTCAGGCCGAGCGCCAGCAGGATCTCGCAGACGGCCATGCTCACTTGCCTCCCGTGTACTGGATGCACATGAAGGACTGGCCGGACTTGAGGGTGATCAGGCGGTGAGTGGACTCGACAATGAAGGTGGTGCCCTGGACGCGGGTATTGACCAGCTCGTCAATGCCATCGACCACGACATAGGCGGTCGGCAATTCCACGTCGTTCCACTTGTCGCCGAACTGAATGTACGTGAAATGATCGTCCCGGAAGACCTGCTCGGGCCGCAGTTTCTTGTCGCCCCAAAGCTTGTACTGGTTCCATCCGCGCAGCGCGCCCGGATCGAACTTCGCGGTTTGCAGGAAGTCCTTTGAGTTGTGAGTGGCAAGGGCTGTTTCCCCGCCACCGCCGATAGGGTTGCCCTTGCCATCGAACTCAACGAAAGACATGCCGGCGCTCTGCGGACCAATGATCCGGAAAGACACATCGGGAACGGACTTCGAGTTAATGCCTTCGGCGCGAAGGTAGAAGGAATACACGTCGCCATCTTCGGTGTAGACCAGCATCGAGCTATCGACACCGGCCCCGGTCGGCTTCACGGCAAGCGTGTTGTCCGACCGCTTCTTGACCTCAAAACGGGAACTGTCGCCCATATCGGCCGACTTGATCTTGACGCCCTTCGGCAACTGGATGGCGCTGACCATGTATTGCCTGAGGCGCACCTTGTAGACGCAGTCGCCACAGAAATTCTGGACGTGAATGCCCTGCTTTTTGCCGGGGCGGGACCAGGCTTCCTGGATCTGACCGCCGATGCTTTCGGGGCGGGCGAGGGGACCGAAGTTTCCGGCCGCCTGAGCTTGCGCCTGCGGCACGGAACCGACAGGAAGCGTTGAGTTGACAACCGAGTTGGCCGCAGCAACCCGCTGCGTCGGGGTCGTGTTCGTTGAGACGCTGCCAGGCGTTGCCGGACCTTGACCGAGAGGCGTTTGTGCGTGGGCAGCTCCAGTAATGGCAACGGCGGCGAAAAGGACAGAAAAACGGGCGATCATTTGGAAGCTTGCTCCTTGATGGACATGCCGAGGACGCGGATTCCAAGCGGGTTCTCGAACCGCTCGGCGGCAGTGACGTCATGGGGACGGGGGGTCATTTCCAGGAAGGCGCGCAGATGGCGGCGCTTCGGCTTTTCGCGGCCGATCCTGTCTGTCTGAAGAAACTCGACGACATAGAGATAGACGCCATCGTAGGCATCGACCTGATAGGCACCCTTGATCGTGATCGAGCGGTTGAGGCCGTCTTTGATCGCTTCTTCGATGACCGTTTTGTTGGTCTTCACATAGTCATTGAAGAAGTCCGGATCGGAGTACGTGCGGACTTCCTTGAACCGGGTGTTCTGGGTGGTGTCGTCAATGGTGAGGATCTGGTGCACATAGCGCCGGGCGAGCTTTTCGAGCATCAGCTCGAAGCCATCGACTTCCATGGAAATCGGTTCGACACGATAGATCCGGTCATCGCTCGGATCGGCACGCAGAAGCGCGATTTCGGTCTCCTTGAGCGGTACCAGCGACACAAGGGCCTGGATGCTCGCCACCACACAGATTGCCAGCGCGACATTCGTTCCAACCGACAGGCGCAACAGCCAGGCCATGCGCCGGTGAGCGGTTTTGTAGGCAAACGGATCCGCTTGCAGGATGTTGGCGTGCTTCGGCTCCGGCTTGACCTGCGGAACCGTCGCCGCATTGGACTTGGAACGAGAAATGAAAGCCATCAGGCGGCCTCCACCCATTCAAAGGAACTCGGCTCAAATTCGATTTCCGCGCAGGCGCAGGGTGATTTGCGCATCTTGTCGATGCCGTCCGGTTCAATCGGCATTTCCACCTGTGCGCAGCCGGAAACCAGCCAACCAAGGCACAAGACGAGTCTGAGGTGTTTCATGAAAGAAGACCCTTTGAGAGAGGAAGGAAGGGGGAGTTTGGCGACTACGAACCGCTGGAATCGATGATCCCGCCCGGAGCCGAACGCGAGGATTCCCAGGTTTTTCTGTGCATGAAGCCACCGACGCGACCGGCAGCCCCCGCCGCTGTTCGACCGGCAGAGGCACCGATGGCAGCCCCGCGAATGGCACCGGCAGACATGATCCCGGCTGACACGGTTCCAAGCATCGCGCTCGACACCTGACCGGCGATATTGACCGCCTCGGACATCAAGGCAGCACCAAGCCAACCCATAATCATGGCAAGCAGAAATTTGCCGCTGGTCAGGTCGATGTAGGCTTCTGGGTCAACCTCGGCATCAGCGGTAACGCCAAGACCTTTGACGCTGGCGATGACCAGCGAAAAAACCATCGTGACGCAGAGCATGGTGACGATAGAACCGATGATTGTCCGCACGCCGGCGCCGATCAAATTGCGGCCGAACGGGAAGGCAGCCATGCCAATGAGAAAGGGCGACACGCCCATTATGAGCGTGAGCCGGAAAAGAGAGACCGACGTGTGCGCGAGAAACAGAACAAGCAGAATGACGTAGGGCAACAGAAGCGCCACACCGTAGAAGGTGTTTACGATTTGCTTGCCCCAGCTTCCCGATCCCATGATTGTTGTGGCAATGTTGAAGACGCCACCAATCCCGGTCTCAACGGCCAGCAGCAGTGCATCGAGCCCGCTAAGTCCGCCGCCACCGCCGCCATCCATTAGCGCGCTGGACAGTCCGCCCATGACATTGACGCATGCGTCGAACACGTCACCGATCAAGCCACCATCGACACCCTTATAGACGCCGAAGCCAAGCACCATGAAGATGGCTTGTTTGAGCGCGCCCGCGAAGTCGAGCGTCCCCAAAAAGACCTGAATGCCAGCCCAGAGGACCCAAGCACCGACAAGGCTCAAGATGATCCCCTGAAACGGCCCATGAACCGCGTTAACGAGGGTCCCGAGGGTGCTATCGGCATGGGACTGATACGCAGAGAAAATCTCGCAGATATTGCAGGAGGAAGCCGCCATGGTTATTCGCTTCCTTCTTCATTGTATTTACGATCCTCGGCGACCTCGCTCATGATCGGGACGCCGTTGTTGAGGGCCTGGGACGCGTTGATCTTCAACATCTGTGCGAGGATTTGATTGGTCTGCGCGGTTGCGACGAGTTGAGCGACTTGGAGCTCAATCAACACCTGCAGGCGGGCGTTGACCGTCTCGGCGGTCTGGCCTGCGTTCTTGTATTCCTGGGCCGTCTCAAGGGTTTTGACAGCCGTCTCATGGGCTTCGTCCGACTGTGCAAGACCTTTGACCGTCGCATCCGTGATGGTCGCGATCCGGTTCTGACTGACTGACTTCTGGATCTTGGCTTTTTCTTCCCAGGTTCCCGCAGTGAGAGACTCCGGAGTGGCGACCAGGCCGGACTTGTAGGCATTACCCCGCTCGCAGATCGAGCCGAAGTCCACCTCGTCAAACTTGATGGACGGCATGAGCTGCTTGTAGTCGGGAATGAGACAGGCCATGTCCCCGGACACACTGGACGCAAGCGACTGGAAGTTCAGGGACGGAATGGAGAGATTTCCAAGTTCGCCGATGGATGAGAGCGTATCGCCCGCAATGCCCTGAACTTCCTTCAAGGTGTCGAGCTGGTCTGTGATGACCGAAAGGCTTTCCTTTGCGGTCGCAAGCTGGTCCTTGACGGTGCTGAGCTGTTCTTTGAGCGTCGTGAGCTGCTTTTGCGCTTCGGCGATGTTCTTCACATCGATGACAGCCATAGCGGCATGCGCCGGCGCATTGATCGACGTCGCCAGCATCAGACCGGCAACGAGCCTCATCAGAGTTTTGCAAGCCATTGGTCACCCCATTCCTGTTTGGTTTTTTCCAGTTCCTTGACCGCGGAAGGCCCTGACCGGTAGAAGCGCAAGGCGTCGCCCAGGCCCGACAGGTCCACGTCCAGAATCGTGCTTTCGTTGAAATTCGCGGCCTCGAAGCGCTTGACGACGAGCACCTGGCGCCCGCCCTTCATCTCGCCTTCGCCCTTGATGAAGGCGATCTGCTCGGGAGACAGATTGAAGGGTTCAAGGTTCTGGACCTTGGCCTGAGAGTTCGGCAGGAAGAACAAGGTCTGCGCGTTTTCGATCATGGCCGATGCGCCGTCGAACTCCAGCAGCGCACCCGGTTCCTGGAAGGCAAGGCCGACTAGCCCGTTGAGCTTGCGGTATTCCTGATACATTTCCCGGACGACCGAGCGGAAACCGTTGTTGCGTAAGAGGTTCGCCGCCTCATCGATGAAGATGGAAAAACCGCCTTCGCCGTGTTTCGCGGCTGCGGAAATCGCAGCGGAGA
>NZ_BAAGIG010000011.1:0-19789 GCF_054658215.1 Roseibium sp. ROS1 | reverse complement strand
TTTTCCGCGTCGTCGGAAACGGGGGAGCCGGGTCAAGGACCATGGCAGGGGAGGGGATCACCCGCGCGCACAAGGCGAAGCCGCGGAGCGTGGGGATACCCCTGCCATCGCCGCGCAGCGGTTCATCCTTGACCTGGCGGGGGCGGAGCCCCTTTCAGCAAGATAAGTCCGGCCCTGGCCGGTCATTGTTCCAGGGGTAGGGGAGCGGGTCAGGTCTGGAAAAGGAACGGGGTCGAGCCGGCCTGCCGGCACGATCCTGTTGCTTTGGAGGATCTGGGCCGCTCACCGTAGGGGCAACGCCCCTGCCGAGGATCAACCCGGCCCGTCAGGGCTGGTCCGCGTGTCAGTCCTTGCCGTCCTGACGCCCGCCGCGCGCAACAATATCGAGCGTGTCATCCGCAAGAGGACGCTGAAGCTCTTTCGCTTCGTCCCAGGGCGCGGACAGCCAAGTCTCGATTTCTTGCTGTTCCGTCAAAATAACCGGCATGGCCTTGGGGTGGATCGCGCCAACTTCCCGATTTGGCTCGCAGGTCAGGAACCCGAACAGATCGGCAGTCACCTCACCTTCCTTCACCTTTCGTACGCTGGTCCAGTTCGTCCAGATACCGGCAAACACCGCAAGAGGCCGGTTTTCGTTAAAGGAAAACCAGACGGGTTCGCGTGCCCTTAAATCGAACTCGGAAAAGGAATTGAACGGGACGACACAACGGTGGTCGATGCTGAGCCAGCGGCGCCAGTGCGGGCTTTTAGTGTTGCGAACGTTTGTCACGCCCTTGTCGGCCGACTTGCCTTTCAGTGCAAATGCCGGTGAGGGCATTCCCCAACGTGCCAAGGTCAATTCCCTGTCGTCACCGATATTACGGACGATGGGAGCGGCATAGTCCGGATAGATACCCGGCTGCGGTGCCAGGTTGCCGATAGTGTCGGCAACTTTCATGGCTCGGGTGAAATCCAATACGGCTTGCCGCGCCGAAGTGTGGGAGTAGAGATTGCACATCAAACCACATTTCAACAGACGGCAAAAAATAACAAGGGATCAGCCCGGCCCGTCAGGGCTGGTCCGCTCCCGGAACAGGGGGCAGCGGCATCCAAAGCGTTGCCTCGGAGCCGTACACCTTGAGCATCTTGCAGCCGGTCTCGTTGTGCACCAGATCACTGACGATGATTGTTCCGATCCAAGTCGGCTTCATGGCTTCCCCGCGAACATTCACAAAGTCGGACTCCGTCCCAAAATAAAAGAGGCCGATAATGTTGCCTTCCAAGAGCAGCACAGGAGTGCCGTCTTTAGGTGCTGTTTCAATAGGTTGCCATCCGTCGATGTGCAGTAGCGATTTGAGGCTGTCGATCATGGGAAGACTCTTTCGTTCAATGAGCTGGCCCGGTCAAGTGGGGTATGTACTTGACCGGGACAGAGTGAAGCCCCTTATCAAACTTCAGCCGGTTCCTTTAGAGGGGTCCGCAACCGGCTATCGTTTGATCGGGAGGCAAGGGGCTCCGTATTCGATGGTGGGGTTTCCCCGAAGGGGAAAGGCCGCCCTGCGGGAGCTTTCGCAGAGCAGCCCTTCAATGGGCAGCGTTACGCTGCCTCTTGAACGACTCCCTCGGACGCAGGAGCTTCGTCTTTGAAAGTCATGATGTTCGGCACCCAACGCGTCTCGGCGACTTTTTCGGCTGCATAGGCTGCGGCTTCCTTTTTCTTCATTTTGAGAACGGGCGCGGCAGCTTCCTCGCCACAGGCCTGCACGAGACTGTCATGGATGGCATCGTGCTTGACGCGGGCGAAGTAGGTTTCGGCAGTCGGCTGGAAGTGATCGGCCATGTCGAGGTTGAGCGCCGCGCCGATCCGGTTGCCGTGATCCACGCCCGCGCCGTTGAAGCCGTCGCCATGGCTGATAGCGTTGATTGTCTGGGCGACAAGGAAAGCTTGCAGCCGAAGCAAGTCTTCCTGCGACACACCCATGCACCAATCCCAAAGGTCGGCCGGATCGACAGGCAGAACCGATTTCCAGCTTTCGCGGACGCGTTCAATTGCATCGAGGTCGGCGCATTGGCCCGCCTCCTTGATGTGTGTTTCAAGGCAGGCGCTGTCGAGTGAGACTTCAACCGCCCCATGGGTCCAAGCTGCCCGGTGCTCGTAAAGCGTCTTGATCGCCATGGAATGAACGCTAACAACAAGGGCTAGGGTCGGGTTTTGGGCAAGCTCAAGACGGAGCGCTGCGGTCTTGCGAGCGGTCAACTCGGCGACCAGTGCTTTCGAGTGATCGGAACCGGCTTTTTCGTCTGACGCTGTATCAGAGCAGGCTTGTGCTGCCACCTTCACGTCCTTCGGATCGATCAAGCCGCGCTCAATGCGCAGATCGCCATGATAGCCAAGCGACAGGATTGCCCCGGCCTTTGCCTTCTGCTCGTCGCTGAACTCCGGTTTCCACGCAGTGCGGAAGTCCTCAAGAGCGTTTTCCGCTGCTTCGAAGGCAAGCCGGTCGTCTTCGTCTCCAGACTGGTCGTAAACATCTCCAGTCGTCTCAACCGCGTTTTCCAGTGTTTCGAGGTGCTTCTGTTCCTCGTCGGACAGATCGCGGGCCATGGGATAGATACGACCGTATTTCTGCATTTCCATGTAGTCGATTTCCGGCTGGTAGCGGCACCACTTCCAGCCTTCGCCAGCAACTTGAAGGGTGAGCGCGTCGATCTTCTCGGCCACAAGTTTATCAATCAAACCCGCGTCTGCGGCATATCCGCCATCTGTATCGAAGAGGTCACAGATCACCGCGCCGCCCGCATCGCGGACCGCATCGAGGCCGCCAAGGAACTTGATGCGTTTGTCGGACGCGGGAATTTTGCCATCGGTCAGCGCCTGACGAATATCGCGGCTGCTGCGATAATAAGGTGAAAGGTTATCCCAAACCCGTTCCTGTTTTTCATGGTCATCGCTGACGGTGAACGCCTGCAATTGGGCAAGTTCCATGTCTCCCTTTTCGAACATCTCGAACAGGCGAGGGGAAACATTGGCCAGTTTGAGACGCTTGGTGACGACAAGCTCTGTCGCGCCGAAACGGGTTGCGATTTCGCTGACCGCCTTGCCATCGTCGGCCATCTGTTTGAAAGCCCGGAACTCGTCTGCCGGGGACATGCCTTCGCGCATGATGTTTTCGGCGAGGCTGATTTCGGTTGCGTCAGCCTCGTCGCTGAGAACGCACGTCACCTTGACGGATGCGGGCATTCTTTTGTTGGAAATCAGGTGCTCAATTGCCCGGAACCGCCGTCCGCCTGCGGTCACAAGGTAGGTTCCCTTTTTCTCGCCTTCGCGCACGACAAGGTTCTGCAGAACGCCAACTGAGGCAATGCTTTCAGCAAGCTCAACGATGCCTGCCTGCGTGTAGGTCTTGCGGACGTTCTTCGGATCGAGCGCCAGCTTGGAGAAAGAAATTTCAAGGCGGTTCGTATCGGTCTTGGTCATTTGGTTTGCTCCTGTTTCCATGAAATTCGCCGGGTTGGCTCGTTTCATTTTCCGCGTCGTCGGAAACGGGGGAGGGCGGTCAGGGACCGGAAAGGCGGAGGGGTGTCCCCGTGCGCACAAGGTGCAGCCGCGGAGCATGGGGAGACCGACGTTCCGGCCGCGCAGCGGTTTATCCTTGACCGGCCGGGGGCGGAGCCCCGCTAGCAAATCAATGTCTGGCGCAGCCAGGCAGATATCTGCAAAGCAGATTCAGCGCGAACGATCGTTCCCCGAATGGGCCGAGACAAAGGCGGTTTCGGCCGATGGACTATCTTGCCGGCGGAAGGCTCGTTGAGACTTTTGTCGGCGCTAGATAGTCCCGGCAGAAATCGGGTTTGGCTCGGTGGAGGCCGCACAGCGGCGGAAGAGAGCGTGGTCCGGTAGGACGCGACCAGAACAGATAGGAGCAGCGCTTGGTTCTAGTTTGCGTTCTCGTCCAAAATCGCTTTGAGTTCTGCGTACAATTCGTCTGTTTCTAGTTGGTATTTATCCAAACTGTCTTTGCTTGCGACGACGAAATCAGGAATGAACAACCTAGTATTTGGGTCGGAATCGTAGGTCAGGTCTGCAATTTTCTCGGACGTTTTTTGAGCGTCTTCTCTGATATTTTTAAAGGTGTAATCTTGGCAACTTCCGAGCAGCTTTGATGTCATCGTAAGAGGCACAGAGATATTTTGACCTTTGCGCTGATCATTCAGGTGTTTCAGTTGGTTACATTTATCATCCATTTGGGCCAGCCACATTTCGACATACGCAACATGCTCTTTAGACTCGCGTTTCGCATCGGCGAGCCTTTTGGCTGTTTGTTGTACGCGTTCTTGTTCTTCTTTCTGTTTTTCCACCAACCGCTCTCGTTCTTCCTCTTTCTTTTTGTCTGCGATGATTTTCTGTTGGGCGTCTCGCACGTTTGAGACCCGTTCAGCCAGATCCGGATTTTCGAAATGCTCTATTTTGAAACCTAACGGATTACGGGAGGTGTCATGCAAGCGCTCGTCGAGCTCTTTTCGGCAGCCTGTTTTGTAATAGGCGATCTGGTCTTTCGGGGCGTCTTTGAAAACATCGTCGGCCTGGCCGGAAATCAATTGCAGACATTCAACGGCCTTCATTGAGATTAGAGGCATATCATAAGCCGAGCCTGGCCCTCCCAGGAGCTCGGCCAACTGTTCATTTGATGCTTCAGGGATTTCTGGCTGACAGGCAGCGAGGATCGAGAAGATTGCGACTGTTGCGAGGGTCTTGGATTTCACGTGGTTCTCCGATTTCTGGATTTTGGGGGCGGATGTCGTTGAGGGCCGGCGTGTGCAGGGTCATTTATGACCCTGCTTCAAACCCCTTCGGGGCGGCGGCCGTCTTGACGCTCAACGCGTTGAGCGTTTCGTTTGCGGCGATCCATTCCGCCACGATCTTTTCACCGCATGAGGTGAGATGATCGGAATCGCGGAACAGCACGCACCTGTCGAAAAAGGGGCTTTCAGGCATTGGGTATCCGGACGATAGCTGAACGAACCAGCCGGACTTACTGAATGGTGTGTTTGAGACAAAGGAAGAACCGAAAAGCGTTAGGAATCTAATTGGTTAGTGTGTGGAGCGAGAGGCAAGACCCATTCCAGGAAGGAGAGGCGGCCAATATCAAGAGTTGCAAATTCTGTCTAGCCTTTGACTTTGGTTGAGTTAACACCAAGCAAATCCTCCAGCACCTGATCGCCGGCATTCTCAATTTTTGACGTATTCGATTTTGATGATGGTGAGGCAGTTGGGTTTGATGTCGGGATCGAAGGTCCATTTGATGGCGTTGAATCCGGCCAGGCCTTTGGCTTGGGCGTCGTTGATCGCGCACTCGACGTGCGTGTAGGCAGCGACGCGGTTTTCGAGCATCTGGCTGCTGGACCCGAACATCTCGTCGGCGTTTGCGCCGATCTGGAAGAAGCGGTTGACGGGATGGTCTGAATTAACGGCGATCGACCGGCCGGGAACATCGATCTCATTGCGGGCCTTCAGGTAGAAGCCCCGGTTCAGCTCAGCAAAGTTATCATCGCAGAAGGCGGAGAAGTCGGCAGAGGCGTCATCGGCGCGCATGCAGGCGCGTTTGGCGCTGAAGATGTTGGCGGCAATATTGGTTGCCGACACCGGGCTGGCGAAGTTCGGCATGATGACCGGTAAGAGCACGACGGTGGCGACCAGGCCGGCCGTCATGACGACGAGGGCGAGGAAGGCTTTCAGAGACGGGATTGCAATGGCTGGTTTCATGACGATTGCCTCGGGCTGGCATTGGGTTGCGTGACGGAGAACAGGGTGATGAGGTGCCTGGCGGGAGCGCTCGATGCGTCCCCGCCAGGCGAGCGGCCGCGTGTGGCGGGTGGTGCGGCCGCTATGGGAAAGGATTGCGGTCATCGGGACATGCCTTTCGATTTCCGGGACCTGATCTGACGAGTGCGGATCTTCTGCGGATCTTGTCCGGAGATGATCTGGAGGTATGATTTCTGGAGCTCCAGGGCCTCTCGGGCCTCGGCATCGACACCGGCCTGTTGTTCCAGGAACCGGCGCCAGGACAGGCGATTTCCGGTCTGGCCGCTGGTCATTCGCGCCCAAGCGGGATGCCGTTCCAGACGCGGATCGAGCGGACGGCGGCGGTATTTTTCTTTGGCTTTCCGATTGTCCCGGTTCTTGTCCGGTTCGAACGGCCCGTATTTTTCTTCCAGCTTTTTGCGAGAGAGATCGCGGTCAACAGTGCTGGCCTTTTCCATCGTGCCTGTGTCCCGGTCCCGGAACACAAAACCATTGCCGCGTTTGCGCAGCTCGACACCGTAGAGCGCGAACCCGTCATGCAATTCCTCCCAGGAATTGGAACGGCGATTGATCTGCAAGAGAGCGTCCCGGTGTTCCTTCAGGTATCCGGAGAAGGACTGTTCCCAGGAGTTGGCTTCCTTGTCCCGAGCCCGGGTGTTGTCGCGCTCGTTCTCCTGGTCGCGGCCCTTGACCACCTGCAGGCCGTGTTTCTTTTCCAGCATGGCCGCAGTCGATTGCAGGATTTGGAAGTCGCGGAACGGGGTGTGCATCCGGAAAGTTTCCGGGTGAACCAGGTTGAACTGGATGTGCATGTGGAAGTTCTCGGTGTTGGTGTGGGTGCCGACCACGCGCTGATGGTCTTCCAGGCCGAGGGCCTTGGCGAATTCCGTCTCGATGTCCTTCAGGACGTTGATGTCGGGTTTCTCGCCCTCGGCGAAGGAGACAACGAGGTGGTAGTTTGGATCCGACTTGCTGCGCTGGTTCCGGCTCTGCGTTGCCTGCATTTCCTTGATGGCGATATCCAGATCCTCGATCTTTGTGCCCGCGTTGCAGTTGGAGAGCCAGAAATCCTCCAGCTTCTCGCCCTTCTCCTTGGCGGCAGAGATGTATTTTGCGAGGGCAGCAGCACCGCGAGCCCGTTTAATCGAGGTCTTTTTCGCGATCATGGCCGGATCCTTGCGACCCGCGCCTTGATCTCGGTCTGCGTCTTGCGAACGTCCTTCAAGAGCGATTGCATCTGGCGAACAAGGTGACCGTCTGCCGTCTCGTTAATGGCTTTCAGCAGCAGGTTACCAAGGCGTGCCTGATCGGCATTGACGGCCAGGAGATCCTGAATGGCTTGAGCATTGCTCACATCCGGATACTTCCCGGATTCGAGAATGCGTTCGGCCACACGCGACACCGACAGGTTTGTCCGCTTTGCGTGGCACGTAATCCGCTCGTGCAGCTCCGGACTGGCATAGGTGATGATCTGCAGGCGTTTTGGCTTCTTCACCGCGACCTCTCCAGCTCGCGCCCAAGCCCCTTGTCCTTGCCGCGAGCGTGTTCCCGCTGCATGAGTGCAAAGGAGTCTCTGAGGGCCGTAAGCAGACCTTTTTCACCGCGGAGCTGCTTCAGGTCGTTCCAGTCGGTCGCGCCGCGGTCTTTCTCTGAAGCCGTGAATGAGGGCGCGAGCACCTTGCCGCCAACGGCTTCGGCGGCCCGCTGTGCACATTTCAACCCCTTGTTCGGCAGGGGCGGAATTTTGTTCGGGAGATGATGATCGTCATCAGCGGCAATCAGGATGTTGGCGGCGGGGTACTTTTCCCGAACCGCCTTGGCCGTGGCGACCAGGTTGTCGCCGTCAAAGGCAACAAAGGTCGGCAGGTTGGTTGCCTTGTGAACGTCGGCGCCTGTGGCATAACCTTCGCCGACGATGACGGTCAGTGTGTCGCTTTTCTCCCGATCCTTCTCCAGCTCCTTGTTCGGATCGATGGTGTGATAGAGCCCATCCTTGCGGCCGTGCTTCAGGTAGGTCTTTTCATCACCGACGAACTGCAGAGACCAGATCCTCCCGGTGTCATCGCGTAGCGGGATTACCATGCGGCCATCGTCCGCCAGCTTCACGCCGTAACCTCGGACCTGCTTTCTGCCGAGGTATGGACAATTGTCCGGCGTGGCCCAGGTGCTCAGGTTGGTCCAGATGCCGAAGGCGCGTTTGGCGGTCGCCTGCTGTTCTTTCGCTCGCTCCCGCTCACGAATCTCGCGGTTTTGTGCGGCCTCGGCTGTCAGCTTCTGCTTTTCTTCAGCAGTTAAGGCATCGCCCGTTCCGGTCCATTGTAGGGGAACGTCCTCGCCCTTGAAGTTCTTGAACTGACCGTTCGGAACGCCATCCAGGAAGCCGCGATAACTGGCATTGGTCTCCTTGCCATCGCCGGCAAGGGCAATGCGGTGCCACTTGCCGTCCATTTCCGGCAGACCCTGCAGCTCGGCGCCGTTGTCACGCAGGAATTTTCCAAAGGCGGTGCGCGGATCCTCGCGCGACGGCTCCGGCTGATTTTCGGCCAAGAACGGTTTCAGCGAGTCCGGCACATCCGTGCCCCTGGCAAACCAGGCCTTCTGCTTATTGTCCCAGAACGCGCCGGCCGCCTTGGCCGCCTCGCGCTGTTCATAGGGAACGGAGAGATAGGTTTTCTCGATGGGTTTGGCGTCGGCCATGTCTGGAGACTCCATATGAAAGAGAGTGATCTGGAAGGAGGCGTTCGACTGTGTCACGCCGCCCGGGTTCTGCCGGAGTAGAGGCTTTGCCGGATCTCGTTGGCTTCTTCGATGCAGGCGATAAGATTGGTCCGGCGATCCGGACCAGCATCGGGAAAGGCGTGGCGCACATAGTGTTCCGCCACTTCCAGCAAGGTTGCCGTGGGAAGCTGCTCCCTTGGGAACGACGCAATAACCAGCTCCATCAGGAGCTCTGCACGTTCCGGATCATCCGTGAGCGGCTCGGTGGCAAGGGTACATTTCATGATCATTCACTCCTTGTTGCTGGGGAGAAGGGGGGGACACTCAGTCCAGAAAAACACCGTCAACCTCACGTTGCCCGGTAACGGGCATGGGGCCTCGGGGCCAAAGTTCACGTCCGGCTGTGTCGGTGACGGAAATCCGGCGCAGAGGTGTGTCACTCGCGAGCGTGCCTCCCGTGATGTCCAGGTCGCCGAACTCCTCATGAATCGTGAGAAGGATCTGAATGGCTTCGCTGATCTTCATGATGCGGCCTTTTGGTTAGACGGCAGGGAAGGGGAAGCCATCTTTTGGTTGGACGACGGAAGAGAAGAAGTGGAGTTCGGGGAGGGGATCTGGACCTCGGCGCGGGCCTGAAGATCCTTGTCCTGGAAGTAGAGGACCTGGCGGCCATAGATCGCCGGGCGGCCGGCCACGAAGATCAGCATGTCACCGGCACGGGTGACCTTGCCGCCGGCGCCAGTCTGGATCCCCGGCAATGACATGCATTCATCCGGGGTCAGAAGCGGCCGGGCCACCTCCATCAAGGTTTCGGAATAGTTCGTCCCGATTTTCCCGGTGGTGTGGCTGGCTGAGGTCTTTTTCTGAACCAGCGTGGTCTTACCGGCCATGTCCGACAGAACCCGGGCCGTTTCCATCGTGTTCGGCGCGTAGGCGATCCGGACATGGCAGTTGGAAACAATCGACTGTTCGCGGCCATAAGCTTTCTGGAGCTGCGTGAGGTCCTGAACGATCACGAAGGCCTTGAGGCCGTAGCCCGCCATGAAGGCAATCGCCTTCTCAAAAATCTCCAGCTTGCCGACTGACGTAAACTCGTCGAGCATCAAGAGCATGCGGAATTGATAATGCTTGACGGACCGGCCGCCCTCGAATGCCATGTGAGAGGTAAGGCGGGTGAGGAACTGGTTGAGCAGGATCCGCACCAAGGGCCGCAAGCGGGCAATGTCAGAAGGGGGGATGACGATATAGAGGGTTGCCGGCTTGTCGCCGTTCATCAGGTCGGTGATGCGGAAATCGGATTCCGATATGTTGCGGGCCACAATCGGGTCGCTGTAAAGCGCAAGCTGAGACGTGCCGGTGGAGTGCACCCCGGAGCGCTCGTTGGAAGAGCGTTTGCGCATGCGGGCCGCACCGAGCCGCACCTCGTCATTCACGACTTCCCGGCCGTGCTCATAGCGCTCCATATCCTTCAGAAGCCGGTCGAAACTGTCGTCTTCCTCGCCATCCTTCTGTTTGAACGCGGCTTTCGCAGCAGCGGCGACGGCCTGTTCGCTGATGGATTTGGGGTCCTCGTCATCACCGATCGACATGAAGGCGCGTACGTCTGCGAGCGTCGCAGTGCGGTTTTCTGATTTTTTGATCCGGTAAAGGACATGCAGGATCGCGGTGCAGAGCCAGCCGTAACCTTCCTGCATCCAGAAATCCTTCAGGCCGGTGCCGTCCGGATCGATGATCATGATGGCGATGTTCTGGCAGTCAGCGATCTCGTGATCGGTCCCGATCCGGACCTCGGCCAGGGGATTGTATTTGACCGATCCGCGATCCGCAGCCGGATCGAAACGATAGATCCGCTGGCCCTGGCCCGCGCGCCAGCCGGCGGTCAAGGCGTAGTTCTCACCCTTGATGTCGAGGACGAGCGCAGAATCCTCCCAGGAGAGCAGGGTTGGCAACACGAGGCCGACACCCTTACCGGAGCGGGTAGGGGCAAAAGCCAACACATGCTCCGGACCATCGTGGCGCAGCATCTTGACGCCTTTTCGCGTCGGCCAGCCACCGACGACAACGCCGGTCTCCGAAAGAAGACCGCTTTCTTTCACATCCCGGGTTTCAGCCCATCGAGCCGTGCCGTGGATATCCTTCTGCTTCCGGCCACCGAAGATCGTCTCGGACCTGGCGCCACTTGCAACGATGGCGCCTGTCAGCATAAGCGCAAGGAAAGCCCCAAAGCCGCCATAGGCCGGCCGCAGGATCTCCGGCGGGAACCCGCCAGTCTCAAGCCAGAAGGCTCGAAGCCACTTCCACCAATCGGGCTGAAGCGGGTTAAAGCCCAGATAATAATGCCACCCGGTCAGCGTCACACCGACAAGGACCACACATGCCAGAACGGCGAAGAAACGCATCAGATGCATGGCAGATCACGCAGCCTCGACGCTCATGGGCTGGCGGTCGCGCAGCACATAAAGATCATTCTTCATCTCGTAGATATCGGAGATAAAGCGCTGGCCTTTTGGATCGCGTTTGATGTGGACCACCAGATCGACAAGACGACGCATGAACGTCTCTGCGTCGGGCAAGGTCTGACCAGCCGCATTGATGTTCTCCTGGAATCGTGCGGGGACCAGCTCGGCACTTTCGGCATGCACGGTGCACATCCAGCCGCGCGCGCCAGTGTTGAGAACATTGAGCGCGGCGAAGGCATTTTGCGTGGAGATTTCCCCGAACAGGATATTGTCCGGGGAGATGCGCATCTTGTGATCGTAGAGCTGCTGCCAGGTTCTAAGCCCTGCGCCCTGGGCGGTGTCCCGGGCCGCCAGCAAGGAAACTCCGTTATAGAACCGGCTGACTTCGAGCTCGGGCGTATCTTCCGCGCTGACAACGCGCCGGTCATCCGGAAGATAGGATAGGAGATTGTTGAGCAGCGTGGTCTTGCCGGTATTGGTCGATCCGGAAATGGCGATATTGCGCTGCTGATCGAGGGCGGATTTGAGATAGGCGATCATGCCGGCGGACAGACCCATGTCGTCCAGTGTGATCTTGTGCGGATGCTTGCAGCGGATCGCCAGTGACAGGCCGGAGACAACCGAATTGCCGATCAGGCATTCAAAGCGGTGACCGCCAGGCAAGATCGTGGAAAGCTGCGGCTTTGCCGTGGGGTCGAATTCCAAGCCTTTCATGTTCGCCAGAGCCCGGCAGATGGTTTTGATCCGGTGCAGCGTCAGAGCCGGTTCGTCGACTTCGGCAATTCGGTTTTTCAGATCGCGGCGCTCCACGATCAGCTTGCCCGGAGCCTTGGTCCGGACCTCAACGACATCGGGCGCGGCATAATGCCGGGACAGCGGCGCGAGGATTTTTTCAAGGAGGACCTGAGACATGGGTTCGACCTTTCGAAACTGGAATTCGGGGAAGGGGGGAAAAAGGGCAGGGGCCCGGGCACGGCCAGGTCCCTGCAAGTTTCAGAAAACCGTCAGGTTTCCCAGCGGACCGTTTTCCAGGACGAATAGGTCACCTTGCCGTCCGGATAGACGACCTTCGTGCGCTCATCGATACGATGGTAATATTTTACCTTGTTGTCGGGATGCCGACAGCCGGACGCGGGGCCGCTCTGGCTGATCACCGAATACGGGCCCTTGCCGGAGAAGGTCTTGCCCCCCGAACCGCACCCGTTGCTGGCATAGAAAATATTGCCGGAACCATCCCGGATGCGAGCCGTGTAGCCCTTGACCGCAACATTAACTTTCAAGTTATTCAGCTTGCGCGTTTCCGTGCTGCGCTGACACTTGTCACCATTGTTCAGCGTCGTGCCGTCCCCGGATGCCCTAGAGTAGCTGGACCCGTCCGGACGCGTGTAGATCTTCGTCCGTTTGGTCGGAACCATCTCGGTGCAACCGTTATAGTACTTCCGGGAGTAGTCTGGGCTGTCCTGGTTGCGAACGAAGGTATAGGCGATCTCGGACGTACCCGGCTGAAGGTAGGACGTTGCTATCTTGAAGGCTTTGGCGTTCACCTTGATGGAAACGTCAACGAGCTGCTGCGCGCGCAGCTTGGCATCGTTGTATTTCCAGCCGTTTGGAGCGACGGAGTGGGTGAACTTCTGATCGTTCCGCTGGCATGCGGTGACATAAGTTCTGCCACGGCCGGGAACGTCATAATAGTAGCGCTCCAGACCGTAGGAGAGACCAGCGGCAAGATCGTGATCGAAGGATGCTGGATCGTCGCAGCCGTTCACCGTCGAATAGATGCCAAGCATGTTCGCTTCATCCGGCTGGCAGCCCGCGATCACATCCGAACTTCCATTCACCGTGATCTCGGTACGGTACTGCCTGACCGCCTTGCCGCTCGCCATATCGACAATCGGCGTGCACACGTCGATGCCGTTTTTGTCGAACACACGATTATGCGTGTAGGTGGTCTCCGTGGTGATGCACGGGGAAGCCTGGAAGAGCTGACCCTCGTACTCATAGGTCCACATCGCCATTTCCGTGGAAACGCCCGTTCCGAAATCGTGCCGCATGGAACAGCCGTTCGGCTCGGCCGTCATCTGGATCGGTTCGATGGTTTCCGAAGGCGCGCATTCACGCACGCTGACTTCAACCTTGTCCCCGTTGGTGTAGATGAGCGAGGTGTTGACGATGGCCTCGCCGTTCTCAAGGTCAAAATCGAACGTGCAGTTCTGTTTCTCCTCGATCTTGAACGCCTGTTCTTCGTCAGGCATGCATTCGCTGACCTTCTGGCGGCTTGCCTTCTCGTCCGTGTAGGAAAGCGTATATTGCGCATTGGCGATACCCGCCTCCAGATCGACCGCATCCGAACAGGAGCCGTATTCGCGCTCCATCTCGAAGACGGTCTTGGAAGGCGCGCATTCGCTGACCGCGACATCCTTGCCCGTCCGGTCCCGATAGGTCAGACGCGTCAGTAGCGTGACCTCTTCGCCTTCAATATCGACATTCGGTTTGCATTCATCGCGCGATTCCGAGATGGCAAACGAGATCGACTGATCCGGCTGACAGGCGGCCAGGTCGTAACGCGCGCCCTTGTCGTCATTGTAAAAGGACGCATATTGCGGGCGGGCAAGAAGTGCGGCCTCGTCAACCAGATCCTCGCAGGCCTCGTAATTGCGCTGGATGTTCCAGACAATGCCGTTTGGCGAACAGGCCTCGGTCTCGGTGACAATACCGTCCTCGAGCGTTTCCGTTTTGGCGGTCTGGCGCACGATGCCATTCGCCAGATCGATCTGCGGCTCGCAGCCATCGATCGAAACATTGATCGTCATGTTCGGCTCGCGCTCTTCTTCCGGCTCCTCTTCCTCTTTAGCAAGCCGTTCAGGCGTTTCGTAACCTTCGGCAATCGGGTTCTCACTGCCGCCGGCTTCGTCAACGTCCGTATCGTCCTCGACAGTATTTTCCTTGTCTTCAAGCTCCTCTTCGGGTTCGGTCTCTTCGCTCGCAGAAAGCCGGGCGACGGCCTGAACAAACTCGGCTTCATCCCCGTTCACGGAAATAGCCGTGGTCGGCAGGAGGCGGTTGCTTTCAACTCCGAACTGGCTGGTGAATTTATCGGCTTCCAGATCGACAAAGTCGGTGTCTTTCTTCAGCCGCGTGACAACCACCTGAGCGATTTCCTCACCGTTGACGCTGACTTTGCGGGTGAAGCCCTCGGCAGTGATCCCACTGATATCAACGACCTCGGTCGTATTCGGCTGAGCGTTGAATTGCAGTTGGACCGGTACGGCACTATCGGCAGACAACTCTGTTTCCAGCGCCGGCGACACGGTGAACAGATCCTCTTTGATGAGCACCTCGGTGTCACCGGTTGTCGATTCCGATGCTGACACAGTTCCGGACAGCGGAGAAACCGCTGTTTGGGCGTGTGCCGCAACCGGAGGAACTGCCAGCCAAACTGCCAGCAACCCGCAATACAGATACTTTGCGTATCGCATTCCAATCTCCTTAATTTTGGGGAGGGTCGGCGAGGTACCAGTCAAACTTCGGGCGCACCTGTACGCGGGTGCCCTGGGCTATCCGGATGACTGGCTTGAGATCCACGGTGTCCTCCAGGAGGGCGGCCGTGATGGTTCCAATATTCTCGCTGGCACCGGACAGGCCATTGGCGACAATGTAGGAGTTCGATGAATCGATTTGCTGGGAGCCGGAAACAGCCGCCTCGACGGCGGTGCCGATGCCGGTGGTCAGGATGGCGGAGCCGTATTTCTCCCAGAAGCGGGAGTTCACTTCGCCCGAAAGACCGGCATAGCCCTGCGCATCGCCGATATGGGCTTTGAGCTGATAAATCTCGGCGCGGCTTTCCCCGAGCAGAATGCGGCTGCAAGAGAACCCGACACGGGTCTGACCAACCTTGTCCACGGAAGAATATTCGCAGATCATCCGCGAGCCCTTCGGAACGAGCTTGGTCCGGCCATGATAGCCGTAGACGTCCCGGCTCACCTGAACAACCACGGAACCGTTGTCGGCAAGCTGGCTGTTGATGCCGCTTTCCAGAATGCCCGTGATGTAGCGATCGGCCGTCAGAATACGGGTGTTGTCGACTGCTCCGGTCGAATAGCGCGGCGGTGCTGAATAGCGGTCATTCTCCGGATCGATGCCCTCCGGCGGCGGGAAGGACGGCAGGTTGGCGTTATGAACCGGCGGCCGATTGCCCGCGTCAGAGAAATCCCCGGTGATATCGGCGCTTGCAAGCTGCGACTGCATGGCAGCCCGCTCTCTGAGAGCGGTTTGCAGCATCAACTCGTATTCGGTCGGCTGACGCGGCACCGCCTTCGGCGGCTCTATATATTTGGTGACCGTCTGTGTCCGGACGATTTCCCTGGTTTCGACAACGGGCTTTTCGACTTCCTTGATCACTTCCTTTTCGATGATCAGCGGCGGCATGGTGATCACCTTCGCTTGCGCGGGAGGTTTTGGAGGTTCGGGCTTTTCGTAAGAAAAGACGGCCGGGTCGCTGGCGGGCAGACCACGTGGCTGAGCCGGCGCCGGTTGGCAGGCCCCGCCAAAGGTCAGGCCGAGCGCCAGAAGGATCTCGCAGACGGCCATGCTCACTTGCCTCCCTTGTACTGAATGCACATGAAGGACTGGCCGGACTTGAGCGTGATCAGGCGGTGAGTGCTTTCGACAATGAAGGTGGTGCCCTGGACGCGGGTATTGACCAGCTCGTCAATGCCATCGACCACGACATAGGCGGTCGGCAATTCCAGATCGTTCCACTTGTCTCCGAACTGGATGTAGGTGAAGTGATCGTCCCGGAACACCTGCTCGGGTCGGAGCTTTTTGTCGCCCCAGAGCTTGTACTGATCCCAGCCGCGCAACGCGCCCGGATCGAACTTTGCGGTTTGCAGAAAATCCTTCGAACCATGA
Source organism: Roseibium sp. ROS1 (assembly GCF_054658215.1). NCBI lineage: Bacteria > Pseudomonadati > Pseudomonadota > Alphaproteobacteria > Hyphomicrobiales > Stappiaceae > Roseibium > Roseibium sp. ROS1. Next base: position 3,922 of record NZ_BAAGIG010000011.1, on the reverse strand, counting down.
CTGGCAACCGCCGCATTGCCGTTCGGGAGCGGATTGCCGTTGCCGTCAAACTCGACAAAGGACATGCCGGCGCTTTGCGGACCCACAATCCGAAAGGAAACATCCGGGACGGATTTGGAATTGATGCCTTCCGCGCGAAGATAGAAGGAGTAGACATCGCCATCGTCGGTGTAGACCAGCATGGAACTGTCCACGCCTGCACCCGTCGGCTTTACCGCCAGCGTGTTGTCCGAGCGTTTTTTGACCTCGAAGCGGGAGCTATCTCCGAGGTCGGCCGACTTGATCTTGACACCCTTCGGCAACTGGATCGCGCTGACCATGTATTGCCTGAGGCGGACTTTGTAGACGCAATCGCCGCAGAAATTCTGGACGTGGATGCCCTGTTTTTTGCCGGGGCGGGACCAGGCTTCCTGGATCTGGCCGCCGATGCTGTCAGGGCGGGCGAGGGGCCCGAAGTTTCCGGCCGCCTGGGCTTGCGCCTGCGGCACGGAACCGACAGGAAGCGTTGAGTTGACAACCGAGTTAGCCGCAGCAACCCGCTGCGTCGGGGTTGTGTTCGTAGCGACGCTGCCGGGCGTTGCCGGACCTTGACCGAGAGGCGTTTGTGCGTGGGCAGCTCCAGTAATGGCAACGGCGGCGAAAAGAACAGAAAATCGGAAAATCATTTGGAAGCTTGCTCCTTGATGGACATGCCGAGGACGCGGATTCCAAGCGGGTTCTCGAACCGCTCGGCTGCAAGGACGTCATGGGGGCGTGGGGTCATTTCCAGGAAGGCGCGCAGATGGCGGCGCTTCGGCTTTTCGCGGCCGATCCTGTCTGTCTGAAGAAATTCGACGACATAGAGGTAGACGCCATCGTAGGCATCGACCTGATAGGCACCCTTGATCGTGATCGAGCGGTTGAGGCCGTCTTTGATCGCTTCTTCGATGACCGTTTTGTTGGTCTTCACATAGTCATTGAAGAAGTCCGGATCGGAGTACGTGCGGACTTCCTTGAAACGGGTGTTCTGGGTGGTGTCGTCAATGGTGAGGATCTGGTGCACATAACGCCGGGCAAGCTTTTCGAGCATCAGCTCGAAGCCATCGACTTCCATGGAAATCGGTTCGACACGATAGATCCGATCATCGCTCGGATCGGCACGCAGAAGCGCGATTTCAGTCTCCTTGAGCGGTACGAGCGACACAAGGGCCTGGATGCTTGCCACCACACAGATTGCCAGCGCGACATTCGTTCCAACCGACAGGCGCAACAGCCAGGCCATGCGCCGGTGAGCGGTCTTGTAGGCAAACGGATCCGCTTGAAGGATGTTGGCGTGCTTCGGCTCCGGCTTGACCTCCGGAACCGTCGCCGCATGGGACTTGGAACGAGAAATGAAAGCCATCAGGCGGCCTCCACCCATTCAAAGGAACGCGGTTCGAACTCGATTTCCGCGCAGGCGCAGGGCGACTTGCGCATCTTGTCGATGCCATCGGGTTCAATCGGCATTTCCACCTGGGCGCAGCCGGAAACCAGCCAACCAAGGCACAGGGCGAGTCTGAGGTGTTTCATGGAGGAAGACCTTTGAGAGAATTGGAGGAGAGGAAAGGCGATGCGGTACTTAAGACTTGCTGGAATCGATGATCCCGCCGGGGGCCTTCCCCCACGTCTTCTTGTGCAAGTAGCCACCAACCTTGCCCATGGCACCGGCACCGGATCTGGCTGCGGAGCCCCCCATGGCCGCGCCGCGCATGGCACCGGCTGACATGATCCCGGCCGACACGGTTCCAAGCACCGAACTGGAAACCTGACCGGCAATATTGACCGCTTCGGAGATCAGGGCGGCCCCAAGCCAGCCCATAATCATGGCAAGCAAAAATTTGCCGCTGGTCAGGTCGATGTAGGCTTCTGGGTCAACCTGCGCGTCAGCGGTGACGCCAAGACCTTTGACACTGGCGATGACCAGCGAAAAAACCATCGTGACGCAGAGCATGGTGACGATAGAACCGATGATTGTCCGCACACCGGCGCCGATCAGATTGCGACCAAACGGGAAGGCTGCCATGCCAACCAGGAAGGGTGACATTCCGAGGATCACAGTCAGGCGAAAGAGGGAAACGGCCGTGTGCGCCAGGAACAGAACCAGCAGGATGACGTAAGGCAGGAGCAGCGCAACGCCGTAAAGAATATACTTGGGTGCAGGAAGATAACCGCCCGCGCCCATGATTGTGGTGGCGATGTTGAAGACACCACCAATTCCGGTTTCGACCGCCTTCAGCAACGCGCTGAGGCCTGAAAGACCTGAGCCGCCACCGTCCATCAAAGTGCTTGCAAGCCCGCCCATGACATTGACGGACGCGTCGAACACAGTCTGGATCAAACCGCCATCGACGCCTTTGTAGACCCCGAACCCAAGCACCATGAAGATGGCCTGTTTCAGGGCACTGGCGAAATCCAGCGTCCCCAGAAAGACCTGAATACCGCTCCAGAGGATCCAACCGCCGACGAGGCTCAAGAGGATCGCCTGAAACGGCCCATGCACTGCTGTGACTAGCGTGTCGAGGGTCGATCCGGCGTGGCTCTGATAAGCCTCGAAGATCGCGCAGATATTGCAGGAGGTCTCCGCCATGGTTATTCGGCTCCCTCTTCATTGTATTTGCGCTCTTCGGCAATCTCGCTCATTACGGGAACACCGTTGTTAAGGGCGTCCGAGGCCTGAATCTTCAGCATCTGAGCGAGGATCTGATTGGTCTGGGCAGTTGCGACGAGCTGAGCGACTTCCAGCTCGATCAGAACCTGCAGGCGCGCATTGACGGTCTCGGCTGTCTGGCCTGCGTTCTTGTATTCCTGGGCCGTCTCAAGGGTTTTGACAGCCGTCTCATGGGCTTCGTCCGACTGCGCCAGCCCCTTGACCGTCGCGTCCGTGATCGTCGCAATCCTGTTTTCATGAACGGATTTCTGAATGCTGGCTTTTTCTTCCCAGCTTCCTTCGGTGAGAGAGTCCGGGGTGGCAACCAGGCCGGACTTGTAAGCGTTGCCCCGCTCACAGATCGAGCCAAAGTCCACCTCGTCAAATTTGATGGACGGCATGAGCTGCTTGTAGTCGGGAACGAGACAGGCCATGTCCCCGGAAACGCTGGAGGCCAGCGACTGGAAGTTCAGAGACGGGATGGAGAGATTGCCGATCTCACCGATGGACGAAAGGGTCTCGTCGGCAATGCCCTTGACCTCCTGGACCGCCTTCAGCTGATCCGTAACCACCGACAGGCTTTCCTTGGCCGTATCCAGCTGGCTCTTCAAAGTGCCAAGCTGCTCTTTCATGTTGGCGAGCTGCTTTTGCATCTCGCCAATGCCCTTGACGTCGATGACGGCCATCGCCGCCCGCGCCGGAGGTACAAGGTTGGTTGCCAGCATAAGGCCGGCAAATGCGGAAATCAGAGTTTTGCGAGCCATTGGTCACCCCATTGCTGCTTGGTTTGTTCCAGTTCCTTGACCGCGGAAGGTCCGGATCGGTAGAAGCGCAAGGCGTCACCCAGGCCTGACAGGTCCACGTCCAAAATCGTGCTTTCGTTGAAATTCGCGGCCTCGAAGCGCTTCACCACGAGCACCTGGCGCCCGCCCTTCATGTCGCCTTCGCCTTTGATGAAGGCGATTTGCTCATGCGACAGATTGAAGGGCTGAAGGTTCTCGGTCCTCGCTTGAGAGTTCGGCAGAAAGAACAAGGTCTGCGCGTTTTCGATCATGGCCGATGCGCCATCGAACTCCAGCAGCGCACCCGGCTCCTGAAAGGCCAGACCGACAAGCCCGTTGAGCTTGCGGTATTCCTGATACATTTCCCGCACGACGGAGCGGAAACCGTTGTTGCGTAGGAGGTTCGCCGCCTCATCGATGAAGATGGAAAAACCGCCTTCGCCGTGTTTCGCGGCTGCGGAAATCGCAGCGGAGA
>NZ_BAAGIG010000010.1:0-27536 GCF_054658215.1 Roseibium sp. ROS1 | reverse complement strand
CCGGCTTCTCTGCCGGTCGATCTTTCATGGGGTAGGCGCGCGGGTCAGGTTCGGAGAAGGAACGCGATCGGGCCGGTGCGCCGGCGCGAACCTGTTGCTTTGGAGGACCTGGGCCGCGCGCCGTAGGGGCGAAGCCCCGCCCCAGGATCCGCCCGGCCCGTCAGGGCTGGTCCGGTCCAGCGGCCTATCGGCAAGCCTTTAATGCCGCCAATTTTCAGGGCTATGTCTGCGGCCATTGATCAAGACACGATTGCGCTCGTCAATCGGCACCCTGCAATGAGAGAGCTGGCCGTCTTCGCTTATTCGGTAAACCGTGCAATCGGTTTCACCGAAACCGTAGATCACGAATTTCCAAGGCCCTTTGCCGTCTTCCCTATCTTGAAAGAAGCCGTTGTTGTTGCGGCACTGCCAGTGCCCGGCCCACCAGACGGCACCGGCCACGCCTTTATCGTCGCGCTCAAAGAGCTCCAATTGAGACATGGCTGAACCTTGCTCTTATATAGGTTTGTTGATTTTTCGGCGGAAAGTGCTACATTTGAGACCGGAGAGAGACGGCAGGTTTCCCCGCCGCCTCCTTTCCTAGATCACGAATTGAACTCGGAGTTTCACTGTCCAGGTGGTCCGAGTTCTTTTCATTTCTAGGGTAACGCTAATGGGTATGAACCACATCGCATTACCTCCGGTTTGAGGGCAAGGCGGTTGCCTCGGCCGGGCTGGCCGATCCCGCCCGGTCGCGCCCCTGGACTGGCGCTGCTGCTTCCGCCCTCAAAACTGATTGGCTCACCGATAGCACATCTGGCGGTCAATAGGTTAACGAGCGGTTAACTTCTCATCCCGCCATACAAGGATTCGTGCGCCTCTTGGATAGCGTCGAACGCCTCTGTCTGGTTGATTTCGTCATTGCTGCAAAGCTCGGGCATTCCAAAGCGTGCAGCGGCCAACTCCCGAAAGTCCCGATAGTCGTCTGCGGCGAGGATTTGGCACTGGATGGCGACCGAGCGCACCATACTGGACACCTCACCCACCCACGCCTCATAGATCCGTCCCACGCGGATGCTATCGAAGCGCTCGGCTGCAAGCCGCAAGGCATTGTTGAATTTCGCTTTCCGGCGCACTGACGGCCAATAGTCTGCGGCGTTTGCATCGACGCTCGGGATCGTCTTCGTTTTCAGCATGTCGAAACCTCCTGTCGATGGATTAGCGGAACGCAAAGCCGGGTTGACTGGCTTGCCCGAAAATCGAGATTTCGAGCCGAACAGCCTCTTGCAGTTCCAGCCGGTACTTACGCGCGCTCCGCAGAAGTCCAAGGCGGGACGAACGCCCGTCAAGCATCCGGCAAGAGCCGAACAGGGAGAAAAGGACGGCCCGGCCAGTAACCGGCTTCACGCCCATTTTTCCGACATAGTATTTCCGTCCGTTGGCGTTGACGGCCTCCGGCTCCTCGCTTGCCCTGATTTGCCGATAGAGTTTCTTCCAGTCGGTGCGGTTCATTTTGTGCTCCTCGTTCGCGGCGTATCGCCTTTCATTTTCCGCGTCGTCGGAAACGGGGGAGCCGGGTCAAGGACCATGGCAGGGGAGGGGATCACCCGCGCGCACAAGGCGCAGCCGCGGAGCGTGGGGATACCCCTGCCATGGCCGCGCAGCGGTTCATCCTTGACCTGGCGGGGGCGGAGCCCCTTTGAGCAAGCAAAAGTCCGGCTCTGGCCGCTCACAGTAGGGGCAACGCCCCTGCCGAGGATCAGCCCGGCCCGTCAGGGCTGGTCCGCGTGTCAGTCCTTACCGTCCTGACGCCCGCCGCGCGCAACAATATCGAGCGTGTCATCCGCGAGAGGATGCTGAAGCTCTTTCGCTTCGTCCCAGGGCGCGGACAGCCAAGTTTCGATTTCTTCCTGCTCCGTCAAAATAACGGGCATGGCCTTCGGGTGGATCGCTCCGACTTCCTTGTTTGGCTCGCACGTCAAAAACGCGAACAGGTCGGCGGTCACTTCGCCTTCCTTCACCTTTCGAACGCTGGTCCAGTTCGTCCAGATACCGGCAAAGACAGCAAGAGGGCGGTCTTCGTTGAAGGCGAACCAGACCGGCTCACGCGCCTTTGAATCAAACTCGGAAAAGGAATTAAACGGGACAACACAACGGTGGTCGATGCTGAGCCAGCGGCGCCAGTGCGGGCTTTTAGTGTTGCGAACGTTCGTCACGCCCTTGTCGGCCGACTTGCCTTTCAGTGCAAATGCCGGTGATGGCATTCCCCAACGTGCCAAGGTCAATTCCCGGTCGGCACCGATATTACGGACGATGGGAGCGGCATAGTCCGGATAGATGCCCGGCTGCGGTGCCAGGTTGCCGATAGTGTCGGCAACTTTCATCGCTCGGGTGAAATCCAGGACGGCTTGCCGCGCCGAAGTGTGGGAGTAGAGATTGCACATCAAACCACATTTCAACAGACGACAAAAAATAACAAGGTATCAGCCCGGCCCATCAGGGCTGGTCCGCTCCCGTGACGAGCTGGCCCGGTCAAGTGGGGCACGCCTTGAGCAGGCTGGTATTGATCTTCGGCGCTTGAAGGAATGGATGGGTCACATGTCCCTCAAGAACACACCTGTGTAAGCCAACCCAACGCCGGTGGCCTTGATATCTGTGTGAAGGCTCTGGATGAATTCTAAACCTAGGCGGGTAGCTTGACCGTGAGTCATCCCAAATTTATGAGGAACCTATTCGATTCCCATGGAGCACCTTAATGATCCTACGTATACTCTTGGTCGCTGGCCTACTTCCCCTTGGCGCTTGTCAGACTGAAGCTCTGAAGACCCCAGCCAGCATTTCTTTCAATCACGTCGACATCTTCAACATTCAAGATACGGCTGACGAGGCACAGGAACATTGTCAGCAGTATGGGAAGAATGCTGAATTCATTCCTGATGATCGACCGGATGGAATGGCGCACTTTAGGTGCGTAAAATAGTTCTCCACTGATGGAGTACGGCCCTGTAGTGCAGTGGCTACGCACCGGACTGCAAATCTGTGTACCGGCGTGTCTCCATAAGATCGAGTTTAGGTGCAAATTGTGAGAGAAACCCTGCCACGAAGCCGGGGTTTTACAGCAGGGAGGAAAGCCGGTTTGGTAGGTCCCCTCACCGGAATTATGGGGAAGAGGACTCCACTGTTGATGATGAGGTTTCCCCGAAGGGGAAAGGCCGCCCTGCGGGAGCTTTCGCAGGGCAGTGTTTCAATGGACAGCGTTACGCTGCCTCTTGAATGACTTCCTCGGACGCAGGAGCTTGGCCTGTGAAAGTCATGATTTTCGGTACCCAACGCGTCCCGGTGACTTTTTCGGCTGCATAGGCTGCGGCTTCCTTTTTCTTCATTTTGAGAACGGGCGCGGCGGCTTCCTCCCCGCAGGCCTGCACGAGACTGTCATGGATGACATCGAGCTTGACGCGGGCGAAGTAGGTTTCGGCGGTCGGCTGGAAGTGATCGGCCATGTCGAGGTCTAGGGCCGCGCCGATCCGGTTGCCGTGATCCACGCCCGCGCCGTTGAAGCCGTCGCCATGGCTGATAGCGTTGATTGTCTGGGCGACAAGTAAAGCTTGCAGCCGAAGCAATTCTTCCTGCGACACACCCATGCACCAATCCCAAAGGTCGGCCGGATCGACAGGTAGAACGGATTTCCAGCTTTCGCGGACGCGTTCGATTGCATCGAGGTCGGCGCATTGGCCCGCCTCCTTGATGCGTGTTTCAAGGCATGCGCTGTCGAGCGACACTTCAACCGCCCCATGGGTCCATGCCGCACGGTGCTCGTACAGCGTCTTGATCGCCATGGAGTGAACGCTAACAACAAGGGCCAGGTTCGGGTTCCGGGCAAGCTCAAGACGGAGCGCTGCGGTCTTGCGAGCGGTCAACTCGGCGACCAGTGCTTTCGAGTGATCGGAACCGGCCTTTTCGTCTGACGCTGTATCAGAGCAGGCTTGTGCAGCCACCTTTACGTCCTTCGGATCGATCAAGCCGCGTTCAATGCGCAGATCGCCATGATAGCCAAGCGACAGGATCGCCCCGGCCTTTGCCTTCTGCTCGTCGCTGAACTCCGGTTTCCAAGCGGCGCGGAAGTCCTCAAGAGCGTTTTCCGCTGCTTCGAAGGCAAGCCGGTCGTCTTCGTCTCCAGACTGGTCGTAAACATCGCCAGTCGTCTCAACCGCGTTTTCCAGTGTTTCAAGGTGCTTCTGTTCCTCGTCGGACAGATCGCGGGCCATGGGATAGACACGACCGTATTTCTGCATATCGGTGTAGTCGATTTCCGGCTGATAGCGGCACCACTTCCAGCCTTCGCCAGCAACCTCAAGGGTGAGTGCGTCGATCTTTTCGGCCACGAGTTTATCAATCAGCACCCCGTCTTCGGCATATCCGCCATCTGTATTAAAGAGGTCACAGATCACCGTGCCGCCCGCTTCGCGGACAGCATCGAGGCCGCCAAGGAATTTGATGCGTTTGTCGGATGCGGGAATTTTGCCATCGGTCAACGCCTGACGAATTTCGCGGCTGCTGCGATAATACGGCGAAAGGTTATCCCAAACCCGTTCCTGTTTTTTATGATCATCACAGACGGTAAATGCCTGCAATTGGGCAAGTTCCATTTCTCCCTTTTCGAAAATCTCGAACAGGCGAGGGGAGACGCGGGCCAGCTTGAGGCGCTTCGTCACGACAAGTTCGGTTTCGCCGAAACGGCTTGCGATTTCGCTGACGGTCTTGCCATCGTCGGCCATCTGCTTGAAAGCCCGGTATTCATCGGCAGGGGACATGCCCTCGCGCATGATGTTTTCGGCAAGGCTGATTTCGGTTGCGTCAGCCTCGTCACTGAGAACGCACGTCACCTTGACGGATGCGGGCATTCTCTTGTTGGAAATCAAGTGTTCAATTGCCCGGAATCGACGCCCGCCAGCGGTCACAAGGTAGGTTCCCTTTTTCTCACCTGGGCGCACGACAAGGTTCTGCAGGACGCCAACTGAGGCGATGCTTTCAGCAAGCTCAAGGATGCCTGCCTTCGTGTAGGTCTTGCGGACGTTCTTCGGATCGAGCGCCAGTTTCGAGAAAGAGATTTCAAGGCGGTTTGTGTCGGTCTTGGTCATTTGGTTTGCTCCTGTTTCCATGAAACTTGACCGTTGCGGCTCGTTTCATTTTCCGCGTCGTCGGAAACGGGGGAGGGCGGTCAGGGACCGGAAAGGCGGAGGGGTGTCCCCGTGCGCACAAGGCTAGAGCCGCGGAGCATGGGGAGACCGCTTTTCCGGCCGCATAGCGGTTTATCCTTGACCGGCCGGGGGCGGAGCCCCGCTAGCAAATCAATGTCTGGCGCAGCCAGGCAGATATCTGCAAAGCAGATCCAGCGCGAACGATCGTACCCCGAATGGGCCGAGACAAAGGCGGTTTCGGCCGATGGACTATCTTGCCGGTGGAAGGCTCTTTGAGACTTCTGCCGGCTTTAGACAAGTCCCGGCAGAAATCGTGTTTGGCTCGGCGGAGGCCGCATAGCGGCCGGAAGAGAGCGTAGACCAGTAGGACGCGCCCAACACTTCAGAACAACCGCACGAAGTCAGAGACGGCGATTGTCTGCAGCAGGACACCAAAATTTCAATAACAATGCGATCAAATCCTCTAAAGTGGTCATATGAGCTTGAATATTTGGTCAAATGGACCCATTCTATCCACTATGGAGGATACTGTAATGGAAAGTGCAGTCGAAGATCGTCCGGCAACCAGCGTCCAGTCGGTTGCCTTGAAAGCCTTCAGCCGAATTGCCGACGCCTGGTCCTTGACGGGCCGGGAAGCGGCCGCCCTCGCCGATATGTCGGACTCAACCTGGAAACGTGCCAAGAAGCCGGGTTTTTCAGGTGAGCTGACCCGTGACCAGATGTTGAGGCTCAGTGCATTGGTAGGTCTTTACAAGTCGCTGGAGCTCTATTTCAACGCGCCGATTGCCGAGCAGTGGATCAAATTGGCCAATCGCGGCCCCGAGTTTGACGGACAGAGGCCGGTCGATGCAATGATCCACGGCGGTTTGCCGAAGATCCTGCGTGTACGGACCTATGTCGACGCGCTGCGGGGTGGCGCTTGAAGATCACCGCAATAAACGACCGGGGACTGGTTCGCCTGATCCCGGCAACATATCACAAGCCACCGGTTCTGCGCGGTCTCGTCGATACGGAAGAGGAAGCAGAAATTCTCGCCGAACTTGAAGGGGAAACCAGTGCCCGCTTGGTCGCTGAACGTGACGGCAGTCCCGCACTTGACCGCCGGGAACTGGTTTTCGCGCGCCGAGCGCGTGACCTGAAACTCTATGGCGAAAGCCATATCAATGCGGCCTTCACTTACACACGGCCGACCGGGAACCGCTTCAACAGCGGCGAAAGGGGAGCGTGGTACTGCAGCTATAACGTTCTCACCTCTGCCGAGGAGGTTGGCTTTCACCGCACCAGGGAACTCGGGTATATCGGTATCTTTGAGGATGAGGCCCGGTACGTTGAGCTTCTTGCTGATTTTATTGGCGACTTTCCGAACCTTCGAGACACTCCCGAACATCCAGCACTGAGCTCCAATCCTGACATTGGGTATCCAGAAGGCCAGACACTTGCCGCAACGCTTAGGCGAGAAGGCTATCGAGGATTGCTCTACCCTTCTGTTCGTCACGAGGGAGGGCGTTGTTTTGTCGCCTTCGATCCAGGCATCATTCAAAACGTTCGACCAGGAGCTAGCTGGAAGCTGTTGTGGAATGGCTCGCCGGCGTACACTATCGAAGGGATTTGAGCTGACCCGCGCTTGTTTTGCCCAAGACGTTTCGGGGCGTCCAAAGGAGTCTCGCCAAACCGTATTTGGCTCGGCCGAGGCTGTCCGGCTGCCGAAATAGAGCCTGGTTCGGCAGGTCCCCTAACATCTCGTAGATCAATTTACTCGGCTGAACGGGACTGCTAGGAACAGGGATCCGTCCTCTTCACTCACATTTTGTGCGAGGCTCCATGACCGACACCAAATCGAATAGCCCCATCCATACGCCTGGCCTCGTTGACCTCACCGCGGACATTGTAGCCGCCTACGTGAGTAACAATCACGTCACCGCAAATGACTTGCCTAACTTGATTGCAAGTGTGCACACAGCGTTATCGACCACGGTTCAAGCCGCTCAGGAACCAGTGGTGGAAGAGCTGGTTCCGGCGGTTCCGGTCAAGAAATCCGTCTCGGGCGACTACATCATTTGTCTGGAGGATGGCAAGAAGTTCAAATCGCTCAAGCGACACTTGCGTTCCCACTACGACCTTTCACCCGAAGACTATCGAGCCAAGTGGAACCTGCCGCTGGACTATCCAATGGTTGCACCGAACTACGCCGCTGCTCGGTCTGTGTTGGCAAAAAAAATGGGGCTGGGCAAGAAAACGAGTAAATGAGCGGGAGCAAGTTCAATTTGACATTCCCTCTTCTGCGTCCGCCAGTGTTCTCCGAACGCACGCTTTCGTCAGAGCCTCGCGTACACCGATTTTGGCGTCACCGACCTATCTCATAGACTTGCCGAAATACGCTTTCACCCAACTGGATCAGGCTCGATTGCCATCTGCCGGGACACTTGCATTTCCACTTGTCACGCACGGATACTCAACGCAAGAAAGCGTCGCAAACGGACGTCGACGCGATTTGCAATAAAAAACGGGCGCAATCAATGTAACCTCTGAGGTCAATTGAAAGCGCCGGAAGGTTTGTGCAAATGGCTTAATGCCACCCATCTGACACAGTAGCTGCGTGAGGTTAAAAAACCAACACGCTTTCTCATAGTTTTTTACGGGTTCCGCAAGGTCGTGCATGTGTCTTTTTGGATTGATGTGGAGACTGTTGGGCAGGCGCTCGCACACGCGGACTTTGATCCAACTCCCAGAGATTGACAACGAGGACATCCAGGCACTTCAGAATTAAGGCAACTTTCTTGAGATCAGATGGATCTGGAAATCACGTCACGTTGAGATATTTTCAAATTGAAATTCCTAAAGGAAAAAGCAGCGTGCTCCCACTCGCAGGCGAATTTTTTCCGAGCACGCTGCAGTTGACAATGCACTTGATCAAAGGTGCCTAGAAATATTATCAATATTTAGCTTAAAAACACATTCCGAAAATTTGACAGTTTTACATTATTAAAAGTTGTTTTTATTTTGATTACTCTTCGTATTAGTTCGTAAGAGAACCCTATTTGCTAAGACTTGTCGGGACACGCTCCCGCCTTTGTGGCGCCAAGTGTTTACCCAGAACACCTGTCTTCATTGGCGCGAAAAAGAGAAGTAGGGATTTTACTCCCTTTCTAACAGCGGGATATCACAGTGCACCGAAAACACGAAGGCGCTCTTTCACCTCATCCCTCAGTCGCTTTCTTGACGCAGAGTTAGTTGATAGTATTTACACATTGTTAAGACATTACTAGCGGCCAAGGGTTCCGTGCATTCATTGCAACAAAAAGATCTGGCCGGACGTCAATCGACATCCGACCAGATCGAAACGAAGCCATATTCTCACCCCAACAATCTGGCCGACCGCCGTCTGCTGCGCCCGGCATCGCTGTAATAGCTGGACGCCTGGGCGAGAGACCTGTGCCGGGACTGCAGCATGGCATCCTGGATCGGAATGTCCCTGTTGGCCGCTTCCGTCAGAAAGCCAGAACGCAAGCCATGCGCAGAAAGGTCCTGCGGGTCCAGTCCGGCAAGTGCACAGCGTTTCTTGACGATGGCATTCACCGATTGCGGGGTGAGGGCACGGGTTTTCAGGTTGCCCCACTGATCGATCGCGCGGAAGACGGCCCCTTCCTGAATCTGGGCCGCTTCCAGCCAGGTCTTGAGCGCGTCGACACTCCGTCCGATCAGTAGAACCGAATTGTCGTCAGAAGATTCTTCCGTCTTGGTGCGCCCCAGTCGAAGGCTGGCGGCAGGCAGGAGGTCGCTCTCCGGGTCACTCGGGTCCAGAGGCAAAAAGTCCTCCCAGGTGATCTGACCAAACCGCATTCCGGATAACTCGGAGCGCCGGCGGCCACCGGAGGCAAACCCGACCAGCAGCAAGGCCCTGTCTCGAATGTCCATCAGGCTTGGTGCGACGTAGTCCGTGCCGTTACATGTCGCGAGCAGCAGCTCCAGACAATCGGCCGTGATCGCCTTGCGGCTTTTCCGCGCGCGCGGCCGGTCGGCGACACGGACAGCCAGACGCATGGCGGAACGCACTTCCACCGCGGAGAAGTCTCCCGTCAGACCCCGCCAGCGATGCAAGGTCGACCAGGAGGCCAACCGCCGCTGCACAGTCGCCGGTGCATGCGGGGGCCGAAGGTTTTCTGACTTTTTTTGAGTTCTAATGAGCTTCTGCGCCTCCAGAGCCCGCGCCACGTGGTCAGGCATGCCATGAGACGGGTCAGACGACTTCTTGTCCGGGTCCCACAGGTGGTGAGCAATGAACTTGAGAATGAGCGGCGCCGGTGCAGGCCAGGGCAGGGGGCTTCCGGTTGCCGCCAGGCACCAGCCTTCCAGATAGGAAAAGTCGGAGGTCAGAGCCCGCAGCGAATTCTCGCCCATGCCTTCCCTGGCAAGGTGGCGCAGGGTGTCGATGTCCTCATCGGTCAAAAGCCGGGCCAGCTGCTCTGCCCGGTCTGACCCGGCGATGGCTGGCAGAATGGCGGACAACGTGTCGAGGGTTTCTATCTTGTCGCGCATTGCCTGGTCCGCGGTCTCGCCCCGTATGGACTGCGACGAGAGACGGGAAGCGGGGAGGGGGCTTTCGGGCATGGCTGACAGGCTTTTGCGGATCGGGACAGGGGCCAATGTTTAGCATGAAGTCGCCGAAAAGTCTAACTATCGATAAGCTATATTTATCAATGCTTATAATCTTGAGTTGACAGATATCCATGTGATGATACTTTTTTGCTTGTTGATTATCGTTAATGAAATATTATCGGCCGATGTCAATGGTTTACGATCTTCGCAAGTCCCTGAAATCACTGCATTGGCTCGATCTGGCCGACCCGCTCGATCGCGCCAGCCGGTCGCTGACCCGAGCCGACGAGAGATTGCGCCGGACACCTGCGCTGGAAGACGGCGTGCGCAGCCGGTCCCACCTGTTTGAGACCTGTGCCTCCATGGCCCTCGATGGAGACCTCGTTCATCTGGAGGACCTTGTCCTGCACGACGCCGGCACCGACAGACGCGCACCCACCCACGAATTGACCCGGGCCGCCAGGTTCCTGGCGCTCCGCAGACGGGTCGACCGGCAAACCCCGGACACTGTCTTGAGCCGCGACGGTCTTCTGACACTTGTGGGCCGGCCGACAGATGACACCGAGTTCGAAACAACGACAATCAGCAACTCGGGGGAGGAGAGGGGACCTGCTGCCTCAGCTTCGGCCCAACAGGACGCTGCCGATACGGAAAAAACTCTCTTTGCCGAGATCGACGCCGTTCTGGAACGCTCCAGACATCTTGCGCAGGGAAACGTCCCGGAAAGAGCTGTCTCGTCCCGCCAATCCGGAGACATACCTTCCATACACTTCTCTCGGTTTTCGGAACGGGGTGACCGTCTGGACGACTGGCTCACTGTCAAAAAGGAAGCTGAAGCCCTGAAATTGCCGCCCGTTCTGGCGGCGGCAATTTTGCTTGATGCATGGCAGGTGCTGCAGCCGCTGGACGGATGGCCGGAACTTGGCCGCCTGCTGTCGGCGGTCTTCCTCAAAGCACAGGTCACCACGTCTCATTTGCCGAGCCTGTCAGCGGGATTGCGAAAGTCGCCCTTTCGCTGGCGCCGCAAGGACACGTTCCAGGTGCGTATCGCCGGCTTGCTGTCCGGTTTTGAAAAAGCCGCCCAGGAAACCATGGATCAGCTGGACCGGCTATCGATTGCCCAGGAGCAATTGGCACGCCATTGCCAGTCTTGCCGAAGCCACTCGAGGCTGCCGGAGTTTGCCCGGATGTTCCTGTCCCGGCCCCTGGTGACCATTCCCATGGCCCGCCAGGACCTCGGCGTCACCGCCGCCGCCGTCGACCGCATGATCCGCCAACTCGGCCCCGCGCTCCCCCGCGAGCTTACAGGCCGAGACAGATACAGGGCCTGGGGTATCCTGTGACGTCTGATTGAGTGATCTTCCCCAGGAAGATCCCATGGAACAGGGATCAGGCACAACGCCACAGCCTCATTCCGGGCGATACCCGCGCCTGTGCTTTAGTGCCGCCAGCTTCTGCTGATGGGCCAGAGCCGATGACACATCCGCAAACAGATCAAGCCGCGTTCGACCCCAGGTGCCCAGGCGTCCCCATGTCCGGCGAACGGCAAATCCGCCGAACAGGGTGGGCTCGACCGACAGGTGGTAGAACCGGTTCATGTTCCGGCCCGGGTCCACGCGTTTGAGGAGAAGGAGATCGTCATCTGGTTCCATGACCGCAGTGTCGAAGATCTCCGAACAGCGGTCCAATGAATCATTGGAATCGATGCGAAGGAACGGATTCACGAGCGTGATAAATTGTGAGGAAATTAGCCCTATATCAAATCTTTGACTTGTAATCTGCCGCTCACTGGAAAAAGCAGAAATCGGTACTGCAGTTCTGGCACCGCAATGGATTGCCCCAGCACAGATATCCCACGATTCACATTACACCTTTTCCGCGGAATTAATCGCGCATACAACTTCTAGATCAAAGATTTGTAGAGCGACGTAACTCGTCACTCCTGCTGACCGAATGAGGCAAGTTGGCAATTGCTCTCTTTGCCACTAATTTGGTAAACGCGGATCGAAAGGCTGTTAATTATCCAAATAACAGGACACGGACAGTTGACAGTCAGGAGCATCGCGTTCGCTGACTATCTCGTCTTTCAGGACAGCGTGAGTTTCCCTGGAAATTTGTTTCATGAGAGCGGTGCCTTCAGGTGGGGTGTCAAATACCACCAAAAGTCCCGTTACACACCGACCGACCGTGTCTGGTTGATCATAAGTAACGAAAACACACAACTCCATCGCTTGTTCTTCAGCTTGTTCAAGAAGTTGCCTTAACCTTGCTAGCTTCGGATTGTGCCATTCAGACTCGATTTGTTGTCGCGACAAGTAACCTCTGTTATCTAGAGCCAAGTTTAGAACATATAGCCTGGTCGCCCAGAGGTTCTCGTTCGTTTTTTCAAGGCATTCATCTTCACGCGTCAACTTGGTTCTTTTGAGGTCATCGATCGGCTGACGGAAAAAGGTAATGTCCCCCAGGATCTGTTGCTTGTGCTTGGCGCTGGTTCCCACCCATCCTCTGTCTTCTTGTTTTTTGACGAATGCAAGGTAGCGATCTAGGGCCTGCTGGTGTTTCTCCAGTGCGGATTGAACAGCCTCTTGTTCCAGTCGGATTTTTTCACGGCAATATTTAAGAGAATCCTCAGAATTAGCAATAGAGAGAATATTCATCAGGAATAGTAATGCCACTAAAAATCTACTTACCATCTTTTACATCCCACCTTCAAAACAAATAACAATCTTAGAAACGCAACGCACCATTAGTAACATAAACAGGCTGTGCATATACATCAACTTATGCATTTCCTCTGACAAGATAGCTGATAAAACTACCAATTTACCGATTTCGATTTATGCGACTCGACTGCCGTTATGCCGTTGGGTCAAGAACCGTGCAACCATTTTAATCGCCCATTATTTGACCGACCAATCGGAAAAAACGGTTTACAACCTATACCTCTGGGTGCAATTTACAACACATGAACGCACTTTGCGACGAAGCGCTCTTAATACGTGTGGAAATACAAATTCAATGTTAAGTACAGCTATTTTATTAATTACCGTACGTAAGATTAATATAAATTATGCAATTAACAATTTACACTCCTTATTTTTATTTATCAATTTCAACAAAAATTTGCCGTTCTTAAGAAAATCATATCTGAACTAAAAATACTCACGGCTGTGTTATCTCCCCAAAAACAAGGTAATTAGTAATGACCGAAGCAATTTATTACTCGGGAGGGCGCCCTTATGAGAGCGAATCTTTCAAGTTCGAAGCAATCGACTACATAACGAACTTAGTTGACGGTATTTTTGCCGCCATGTCGAACAAAGCCGGAAAAACTTTTACAATAAAGCTATTCAGCGTCTTAATGGGACCGGGAACAACAGCAGAAACAATAACCATCGCATTTAATGAGGATGGCACAGAGGCAACACTTAAATTTGACGAAGACACTGTTGAGGGCGTCACGACTGAAGCTCTCAAACAAGCGCTTAATTTTATTGTCGATTTAGCGTTTGTTAATGCCATTCAGAGACTTGGGGCATCTGTTGCATTAGCTGGTGCCGCCGTGGAATTACTCACGGCTGGTGCAGCTGCTGTAGGATTTGCGATGTTTTACGACAAGTTCCTCAGCGACATATCTTATCAGACATGGGAACGTATTCGAGGAACTGTAGATAAAGAAATAACTCTTGTTGCAGGCGGAGAAATAATTTCTGGTGTTAAATACCCTGACGGTTTTGGTCAATTGGATGAAGCCTCCGCAATCAGAGAATTTTTTATTTACTCTCAAACTCATTCGGAATTACCAGATCCTGCGGAGGGAATGGAAATCCAGATTTATAATTACAACGACATAGAGCAGACATACGTTGTTTTTGAAGGAAATTTTCTTGAGAAAATTTCAGAGGGACTTAATGTAGACGTTCATGTTGTTGAATCTTGGAGCGCTTTAGACTCGAACGGAGAAACTGCTTTAAATAGCGAAGTAATCGTTCATATTGATGCGACACAAGACGGTAATTTCGACATTATTAATAAGAAAGCACTGGTAGGTTTAAGGCTTCCTGGCGGTAACGGCGAAACTCATTTCTTACAAGTGTCTCCGGATCACATCGGCATCGGCGATGAAAAGCCGAGCGATGAAGGGGGTGTTCAAGTAATTCTTGGAACATCTCAAAACGACATCCGATTAGAAGGCAGGGAAGCAGATCGAATTTATGCAGTAGGCGCGGGAGGTGACGATTACATAATAGGTTCTCTTGACGGAGATGACTTCTTGTATGGAGATGCGTCTGAGACGAGTGCGGACGACGGTATCGATCGAATTCTTGGCCGAGGTGGCAACGATCTTCTAGACGGAGGTGGAAATTCCGACTCACTTTACGGCGGCCAAGGTAACGACCTTCTCTACGGTGGTGACGAAGATAACGAGCTATTTGGAGACAAGATCTATGGTGGTGCAGGCCAAGATCTGGCATTTGGCGGCAAGGGCCAAGACGCGCTCTTTGGCGAAGGTGTTGCAGAGTTTGAGGGCGACATCAAACGATTTGCCGTTACAAGCTCGGCGAACGATGATCCCAGTTCAAGCGACGGCGAGGGAACTGGAGACGAACTTTACGGCGAAGAAGGAAACGACGTTCTGTCAGGTGGTGTTGGAGACGACTCCCTTTTTGGGGGCTTCGACAACGACATATTACTCGGCGACGCCAATGACGATTTCCTATATGGAGAAGTCGGCGATGACATACTTTTTGGCGGCACAGGAGCAGACAAACTCGACGGTGGGAACGGTTGGGACACAGCAGGCTACTGGTTTGCAGCGACGGGTGTCACGGTTGATTTCACCGATGCTCAAAACTC
The DNA here is from genome assembly GCF_054658215.1 of Roseibium sp. ROS1. NCBI lineage: Bacteria > Pseudomonadati > Pseudomonadota > Alphaproteobacteria > Hyphomicrobiales > Stappiaceae > Roseibium > Roseibium sp. ROS1. Next base: position 12,906 of record NZ_BAAGIG010000010.1, on the reverse strand, counting down.
GTCTGGAGAGGCAAAAGGCGACTCTTTTATTTCAATAGAAGAAGTCAATGGTTCCGCACACGACGATACTTTTATCATAGCAGACAACTACAACCTCAGCACAATTGTCGGCGGAGATCTGTTGGGTCTTGACGGTCTTGCCGGCGCCAGGTCCGATCTCGGTTTTGATACGGTCGACTTCAGCAAAATTGGAACGGGACTGAAGGTCACATTCGATCTTGGATACGGTTTCCCAGACTTTGCCGAACGTAAGATACAAGTTGACGGCCTAAACGATGATCAATTTTCCAAGATATTAAAGTCTATAGAGAAAATTCAACTGACAGGCCACCAAGACAGGGTCGTTTTCGACGATTTCGATGGCGCTAATCCTAATGTCAAAGTCGTAGTCGACGCGGGTGGCCAACTAGATCAGGGAGATATTTTGGATTTCTCCGGCATTGCGTCGGGCGTGACGATCACATCTGCCCAGTCTGGTGCGATAACCGCCAATGGTGCGAATGTCGAAGTCCTCAACGTTGAACAGATCATTGGAACGTCCAAAGCAGACATTGTCGAGACGGCCACCCTCGGTGGAGGTCAGCTCTTCGCATTGGGGCTAGGCAACAACAAAGTTCTGATTGGCGATCAGTCACCTCCACATGGTGAGAAGGCGACAATCACACAGTTTGATTTTGATCTCGAAAACGCCACAAGTAAGCAAACGCAAACAATCATTGGTAATCTCAATCTGAGTCAAAGTATCACCTCGAATGGAGTGCTTTCGTTTAACGGCAAACAGATTGTCGGCGGCGCCGCGTTTGACTTCAACCGTTACGAAAAGCACACTGGGAATTTCCTTCCTTACACGCCTATTTTGAGTGGCGATCAGTATAATCCAATTTTGCTGACTTCGGACTGGCTCGACGCCAAGATCGAAAATGTCGGCTATGTCTTTGGAGTTGCAGGCGATCTAATTAATCCCGGGACAGCCTTGGGGTCGCCTGGGACAGGATTTGGCTTCGGCATCGGTTTGTCGCTGTTTTTCGGATCCGTCGCCATGGAAGAGGCGATGCGCTGGGATACCAACTGGGTCAATGCCTATTCCCAGGAAATCATCGGCGCACATGGCGAAATCTATCGGATTTACGAAAGGGAAACAGGGGTTCGCACTTATGAAGTCAATGACAGCAGTGTTTACACCCTGGAAATACTATTCAATGGAGATGGTTTCTCCGCGCCTCAAACGATCGTTGTAGAAAATTGGCGTCAAGGTGACTTTGGTGTAACGCTACGTGCTGACGGTTGGGAAAATGGATATGACAGTGGAACTAACCGAAACGGTGAATATGACCGTGCAACGGCTCCAAGCGACCACCCTCAGATAAAGGCAACCCTCGCGAGCCTTGGACTTATCCCACCGGCATCGAATCCCCTCGATGAGCTCCCCGAGAATAACTCCAGCCCTGCGGCAACTCCCAGTAACGGTCCAGATGGATCTAACGAGCACTCTTCAGACGCCGAAAACATCCCCCTCCACCGCAACGGCAATTCCGCCGACAACACGTTAAGCGGCACTGACGGCAACGATCAGTTCAACGGTGGGCGTGGCAACGATACACTAAGTGGCGGTGAAGGAGTCGACACTTATATCTTCGCCCGTGGCGACGGCACCAATGTCATCTACGACGCTTCCACGTCGGGCAACATCCTGAAATTCGTCGATATCGACACCTCTACCTTGTCGTATGCGGACGTTGCCGGAGATGAAGCAGGTGTCACCGACCGACAGATCACCTTCGGCGATGGCGATACCGTCTTAATCAAGAATTGGTCTGAACTCGACCAGGCGGCCCGTGATGCCTGGGTAGTTGAAACTTTGATCTCCCCGGAACAAACACCGGACAACGAGGCGGACCTGCCCAACCTTGTCGAATATCCAAGTGAGTTGACTGGCGGCGAAGACGCCGACTCCATAAACGGAGGCGATAAAGAAGATATCATCAGGGGCAATGGCGGCGATGACACATTGGTCGGTGCAGGTAGCAACGACCAAATTTTCGGTGATGCTGGCAATGATTTCATCTTGGGCGGCACAGGCAACGACCGGATATTCGGTGGCGCGGGCAACGATAGCCTCTTCGGCGGTGCGAACGACGATTACATCGACAGCGGCTCGGGCTTCGACGAAATCACCGGCGGGCGTGGCAACGATCGGATTATTACCGGCGATCACGGATCCAATGTCTATTTCAACCTCGGTGACGGCCAAGACACTGTAACCGTCAATGACTACACCGGATTTGGTGCCGGAACAGAGACCGACACACTGATTTTTGGCAACGGTATTGCCGCTGCTGATATCCGGCTGGTTCGGTCTCCCTCCGATCCGACCGCACTCACCATCGTGATAGGCGAGGCTGGTGACAGTATCACAGTGACTAACCAGTTCGACCCGGAGGGCAATTTCACCGATGGGTTCGATGCTATGCGCTTCGCCGACGGCGAAGTTTGGGACCGCGAACGCCTTAAGGAGGTGTTCCTGGCGCAGCAGACCACCGAGAGCAATGACACGCTTGTCGGGTTCGACGAAAGCGACGATGAATTAGCTGCGACAGCTGGCAACGACACTCTTGCCGGTGGCAGTGGCAATGACAGCTATTTCTGGACCCGCGGTAGTGGCGACGACACCATCACGGACAGCAGCGGAGTGGACCGGCTGGTCTTCGGTGCCGGGATCAATCCGTCTGACATTGCTGTTGAAGCATTCAAATTCATTGAGACCGTCGATGGCTTGAACATCTACAAGCACGATCTGAAAATTACCATTTCCGGACCGGATGGCGGCACGGTCTATATCAATAACCTGATGAGGGACTCTGGCGCAGGCATCGACATGATGGCCTTCGAAGACGGCACAATCTGGGATGCCGCCTATCTCGCCAAACTGGCGCTGGACAACCAAATCAGCTCGGACGCCGACACCGTCTTCGGAAGCGCCTATAGCGAATTGATCGAAGGCGGAGACGGCAACGACACGCTTCATGGTGGCGGCGGCAGCGACACGCTCTTCGGAGGCGAGGGCGACGATATTCTGCAGGGCTATGACGAGAAGGATTACATCGGAGGCGATTCCGACCAGTTCGACGGCGACGACACGCTCAACGGTGGTGCCGGCAACGATACGCTCTTCGGAGGTTATGGCGACAACCGTTACGTCTTCGATGCCGGCTTCGGCCGAGATCGAATCCTGACCGATTTTGCAATCCGGAACACTATTGGTGACAATGGCGGCAACGAGACCGTGGTCTTCACTGCGCACACGCTTGCCGACTTCGAACTCACATTTACCCCAAATCCGGACGATACCGACAAGGGAACGCTGACCTTCCAGGTCATTGGCTCGAATGACAGGCTAGACATCGTGGATCACCCGTCGATCCTGGACGTGGCCGACAAGAGCGATTTTGTCACTCGGTATGAGTTTGCAGATGGTGAAGTCATCGGCGTGGCCGAGATTGCGAAACTGGTGCAGATCGCTGGAAACGCAGAGGTCTCGACAGTCGGTACAAGCGCCGGGGAAACGTTGTCCGGCAGCGCGAGCGCGGACCTCCTGAATGGAAGTGCCGGCGACGACACACTTGAAGGCGGTGAGGGAACGGACGTTCTGATCGGCGGAGCCGGCAGCGACAAGCTGAACGGCGGCGGCGGCGACGATCTCCTTTTCGGCAATGCAGGTGCGGATACACTTGCAGGCGGCGCTGGCAACGACATTGCCTTCGGTGGCGGCGGTGACGACATCATCACCGGCGGGGCCGGAGACGACCAACTGACGGGTGGTGACGGCAACGACCACCTGGCTGGCGGCACCGGCAACGACGTCCTGGAAGGCGGCGATGGTGCCAACACCTATTACTTCTCCCGCGGCGACGGCCAGGATACCGTTCGCGCGCAGTCAGAGAGCGTTGCAACGATCGACACGCTGGTGCTCAACCAGGGCATCTCCGCGGCCTTCGTATCCTATTCCCTGGACGGCGCGGATCTCGTCATTGATTTCCTGAACGGCACTTTCGACCAGATCACGATCGAGGACTATCTGGGCAAGGGCTATCTTCACCTTCAGTTTGCCGACGGGTCCAAAGTGACAGCTCGTGAGGTGCTTGCCACCTTTACCGGTGCGACCGACGGCAATGAAGACACGCGCGACCTTCCGAATGCCGGCCAGCAGGCTATCATCACGGGCGGTAAGGGCAACGATCTTCTCGTAGAAAACGACAACTTCTCCAAGAACACCTTTGTCTTCGTGAAGGGCGACGGTCAGGACCATGTGCTGGCCAAGGAAGGGATCGTCATCACCGAAACTCACGAACTGCTCGTGCTCGGTTATGATCTCGGCGACGCCCAATTTGTCCAGGACGGCGACACTGTCCGCATCCGCTTCGACGGGGCCGACGATGAGATTGTTCTGCCCGATCAATTGACCTCGCTGAACCAGTGGGGTGTCGACAGCATCAAATTCGGGACAGGTGGCTCGCTTAGCCGCGGCCAGCTGCGCCAGCTGCTTGTGACCCAGCAGGCAACGGCCGGCGACGATGTCATCGAAACCTCGGCAACCGATACCTCAGGAAATTTTGCAACCACGCTGGAAGGCGGTGAGGGCAACGATACGCTGATTGGCAGCAAAAACTCCGACACATATCTCTATAATCTCGGCGACGGCTCCGACGTGATCAACGACGCGTCGACGTCCGGGAATACCGACAGCCTGAGCTTCGGCGCTGGTATCCGCGCCCAGGACATCGTTTTCGAAAGGTCCGGTACCGCGAACGACGACGTTGTTGTCACGCTGGCAGATGGCAGCAAACTCACGCTGGTCGACCAGATGCTCGGCAATGGCCAGGGCATTGAACAACTCGTATTCGCGAACGGCGATGTGCTTTCGGGAGACTTTGTCCGGAGCCAGGTCTTGTCGGCGGCGAGCAATGCGGGCGACGATACCGTGACCGGCACCGCCTCCGGCGAAACGCTTTCCGGTGGCACGGGGCAGAACACCCTGATCGGCGGGGAGGGCGGCGACACTTATCTCGTCGGGGCTGGTGTCGACACCGTCGTTGAAGCTGGTGCTGCAGGCACGGACCAACTGATGGTGTTGGACGGGATCAGCGAAGCGGACATTCGGTTTTGGCGCGACCCTTCTCAACCGGATGATCTGGTGCTTTCCTTTGCTTCCGGTGCTTCTGTCCGTGTCACCGGTCAGTTCTCGACCAATGCCATAGAACGCATTGTTTTTGCCGACGGGAAGGTCATCGATACGGCTGGTATCGCGCAACGTGTGCTTCAAGGGTCTCAAAGTGAGGCCGATGATTATGTCTTCGGTACCGACAACAACGACTGGATTGCGGCCGGTGCCGGCAATGACACCATCCGGCTGGGCACTGGATCGGATGTCGTCGAATTCGGACGCGGCGACGGCCAGGACCGCATCAGTTCGTCAGTCGCGGATACCGGTGCGGACACCCTGCTTATGAAGGCCGGCGTCACGCCGGGCGACGTGGTCCTTTCGGAGAGCGGTTCAAATCTTCTCTTGACCATTAGGGGAACGGCGGACACGCTAACCGTTGAAGACTATTTCGACGTTAGCGGCGCAGTAACGGTTGTGGTTGGAACACTCACCACGATCGCCTTTGACGACGGCACGATCTGGCTAGCCGCGGACATCCTGGATCGGGCAATGGACACGGCTCCCCAGGTCAATAGCAGCCTTTCCAACCTGAACATCGACGAGGACGCAGCCTTTGTTCTTGATCTGCCTGCAGGTATGTTCAGCGATGCGGAAAGCGACATACTCTCGCTGTCGGCGCATCTGGCGGATGGGTCGGAATTGCCGGCTTGGCTGCGTTTTGAAGACGGGCACTTCACCGGTACGCCGAGCAATGCCGATGTGGGCACCCTCGACATCGTGATCGTAGCAACGGACGGTTCAGGCAAACAAGCGGAATCTGCCTTCCAGTTGGTAACCGACAACGTCAATTCCACGCCAGAACTCGTCGCAACGCCAGCGCCTATTACCGCTTCAGCGGGACAAGCGCTCAATTTTGTATTCGACGCCGCGCAGATCTCCGACCCGGAGGCGGACCCGCTGGTCTATTCTGCGAAGCTTGCAGACGGGTCGGACCTGCCCGCATGGTTGTCCTTTGACGCCGGGACCCTGACCTTTGCCGGAAACGTTCCGGCCAATGCTACCGGCATCACCACCGTCCACCTTCTGGCCTCCGACGGCGAAGCGGTCCTGACGGTACCACTGCATTTTGTGACCGGTCCGGATAGTATCGCACCGGTTGTCGCCAACGCTCCGGCTGACCTGACCACCGTTGAAGACAGCTCCTTCACCTTCACGTTGCCTGCCGATGTCTTTGCGGACACCACGCAGAATGACGCGCTGACCGTTTCAGCCAGGCTGGCCGGCGGCTCGGCACTGCCGGACTGGTTAAACTTTGATGCTGCGACAGGAACATTCAGTGGTACGCCCGCCAACGATGAAGTCGGCGCCCTCAACATCGAGGTGACGGCGACGGATCTGGCGGGCAACACCGCTTCGACCAACTTCCTGCTGACGGTCACCGATGCAAATGACGCACCGACGGTCACCGGTGCCTGGGAAGCCCATGTGACCAACGAGGGCGAACAGCTGAACTGGTCGCCGGATTACGGCATCTTTTCCGATCAGGATCAGGGTGATCAGCTCACATACAGCGCAACCCTTTATGGTGGCGAGCCGCTTCCCGATTGGCTCACCTTCGACGGTCAAACCTTCACCGGAACACCGGAAGACGCTGATACCGGCATCATCGCGCTGACGGTGATTGCTACCGACAACCACGGTGCAACTGCTCAGCAGTCCTTTTACATGGTGGTCTCACCGCTAAATGACGCTCCCATTGCTATTGGCTCGATCGCTGATCAAAGCCTGCATGAAGACGACACGATGAGTGTTGTGCTGCCTGAAGCACTGTTCGACGACGCCGACAATGCCGGTCATGCTCTGACATTCTCTTTGGAAAATGGCGAGTCCCTACCAGACTGGATGAGCTACGATCCGGCAACCAGGACCTTCCAGGCGGATCCGCCAGCCTCCCTCCTAGACCTTTACGAGGGAACGCGCGTTTACACCGTCAAGGTAACGGCAACCGACGCGCTCGGGGCGTCTGCGTCAGTTACGTTCAATGTCTCGATCTACGACGACAATCCTGGCGGCACAATCACCGGCACCAATGGTGACGATGAATTACTAGGCACCCACGGCCCCGATATTCTCGACGGCGGCGCGGGCAATGATCTGCTGCAGGGGTCTTTCGGCAAGGACACGTTCCTCTTCGGGCCGGGTTCCGGCAATGACACGATCGACCCGGATGTGCCGGTCTATTCCTCTGACAGTGTGGGCGACATTGTGCGCTTCATCGGCGGTCTAACAGCCACCGACATCGAGATCTCCCGAACCGGATCCAACGACAACCTCACCGATCTCGTGATCACGATCACCGCAACCGGCGAGACGCTCACGGTTTTGGACCAGTTCGGTGCGTTTGGCGAACTCAAGAACGTCATTACCCGGTTCGAGTTCGATGACGGCACGGTCTGGACCGATGACGACATCCTGGCTCGCTTCACCACTGCCACCGATCAGGCGGACACGTTGCTGGGTGACGGATTCGACAACATTCTTGCCGGCGGCAAAGGCAATGACGTGCTGTCTGGGTCTTACGGCGACGACGAATTACATGGCGGTGAAGGCACCGATATTCTCGATGGCGGCAGCGGTGACGACACCTATGTCCTTGAGTTGGGAGATGGTATCGACACCATCCTGGCGGATTCCAGAAACTATGACACCAACTACATCAAGTTCGGCAACGGTATCACGCCGGCCGATCTGGTCATCTATGGCAATTTGGACAGCGGCGATCTTCTCTCCATTCCAGTCGGCATCGATCTAAACCCTTACGAGATGTATATCGGGCTGGCCGATGGTAGCGCTGGTTTCGTGGTAGTGAACCAGTTCAAGACTGGCTCCTCCGTTGAAGGCATCAGCGGTTACAAATTTCAGGATGGCTCCGTCTATCTGCTCAACCAGCTGGTACCATTTGTGGCCGGTGGGAACGGTGGCGGCCTCGTGCTCGGGACGTCAGGTGCGGACACACTTCGCGCCGCGTTTGGCGACACCGTCTTTGACGGTGGGGCAGGTGACGACACACTGGAAGGAGGTGCCGGTGACGACACCTTTGTTTACGAGCTTGGCGACGGCAACGACAGCATTCGCGATGACAACGAGGCACTCAGTTTCGACCGGTTGTCATTCGGTAATGGCATCAATTTCGACGACGTGAAATTCGTCCGCGCAAGCTGGCTTAGCCTCGACATTGAAATTCTACCGACCGGTGAAATCGTCCGCCTGAACTCCTTCTTCACTCTCAGCACCAAGGGCTTTTACGAAAAGCCAATTGACGAGATCGTGTTCGGCGACGGTGAAGTCCTGACCTACCAAAACATTGTCGATCTGATGCTGGAAGGCAAATCGGGTGATGATCACCTGACTGGTCTGGAATACGAGAACGACATCCTGGATGGTGGTGCCGGCGATGATACGCTTGAAGGATACGGTGGTGACGACACCTACGTGTTCGGAATGGGTTATGGCAGCGATACTGTCCACGCCGTCAACCGGAATATCTGGAATGTCCCAAACGTCACAACAGTCCATTTTAAGGATGGTCTCGCCTTTGAGGACATGACCTTCACCTTCGACGATCCGTCGAACACCTGGCAGGCGCGTATTGACGGCACTGATGATGTTCTGTCTTTCAACATGGACGACAGTGCGCATATCTCGCACACATGGGTGTTCACGTTCGACGATGGTGAGAAGATCTACCACAGCGAATTGATCACGCGGCACCAGCTTGAAAACGGTCTTTTCGAAGACGGGGGCACGATCATTGATGGAACATCCGCCGCGGAGACGATTTCTGGCACCTCTGCTGATGAGGTAATCACCGGCGGGCAAGGAGACGACTTTATTCAATCCTCTTCCGGGAGCGACACGATCATCTATCGGCGCGGTGATGGCACCGACAGGATTCATGACAGCGGCAGCTCTGTGTTCGAAACGGATATCTTGCGGCTCGAGGGCTTCACGCGAAGTGAAGTAACGTTAGGACGGAATGGCGACGACCTCTACGTGTTTTTCTCAGGTACGAACGAACACATTCAAGTCGACGATCAGTTCGAATATGGAACCTACTCCAAGACCCACAACGGCGAACGGACGACTTTCGATAAATACGAAGGACTTGAGGCCATTGTCTTCGACGATGGCAGTTTTCTGAGCCGCCACAACATCAAGTCACAGGCGTCGCTAACCGGAAACCCGAATGCCAACGAGACGATTTACGGCTCGTCTGCGGCCGATACTTACCTTATCTCCAGGAATTTCGGTGACGATGTTATTGATGAAGGAACCAGCTCAGCTGATGCCGTAGATCGACTGATCCTTGGACCAAACATCCTGTTGAGCGATGTCACCTTCTCCAGGGTGAACGGAGATGAAGATCTCTTGATCAGCATCGGCACTGGTGAAGGTAGCATCACAGTTCGTGATCAGTTTGTAGATGCCACTCAGGGTCTGGAAGAAATTGAATTCTCCGACGGGACGGTACTGAACCGCGCTCAGATTCTTGAAACTGTGGAAGCTCTGACCGAGGCCGATGATCAAGTTCTTGGCAGTGGCGCTGATGACGTACTGAACGGCCTAGGCGGACAGGACACAATAGACGGCGGCAAGGGCAATGACCTGCTGCAAGGCGGTTCGGGCAATGACACACTCTCCGGTGGTGAAGGCGATGACATTCTGGTAGGTGGCTTGGGCGACGATGTTTTGACCGGGGGAACCGGGGTGGACTCCTACCGGTTCAGCGTCGGGGACGGCGCAGACATTATCAACGACCAGGGAACCGATCTCGAAGAATACGATACGTTGTATCTGACGGGAGGGATCCGGACGACTGATGTGACGGTTGAACGGTCGACTGACGGCAACGATCTTGTCTTGAAGCTCGCAGGCGGCGACCAGATTACACTTGAAGACCGACTTGTTTCGGGAACGGCAGGCGTCGACCTTGTGTCCTTCGAAGATGGGACTGTATGGAACTACGAGGCTTTGCTCCGTCTGTCAGATGGCACGCCCCTGACGGCGCCTATCGGCATGAACGACATCCTTTATCGCTCTCCCGGTGCTCAATGGCTGTCAATCGATGCGCAGAGCCTCCTGATTAATGACGCGGACACGGACGGGGATCTTCTCTTCATCCAGTCGTTCGGTTCGGCTTCCCAGGGCACAGTGGCGTTTGACGAGTTTGGAGGCATCCGGCTCGTTAATGAAGTCGGGTTTGGAACCGGCGATGTTACGTTCAGCTATGTTGTCAGTGACGGGCTTTATTCCGCAGAGGCGACAGTCACTGTTCGGATCGGCTCCTACGCCAATACGACACCGATAGCGGCAGATGACGGCGGGCAGACTGTCCTTCAAGGCACCTCGCTGATTCTGTTGCCAACAGAGCTGCTTGCAAATGACACCGACCTCGACGGCGATGCTATCGATATCCAGTCGGTCGGCAACGCGCAGAACGGCGTTGTAGAACTGGATGCGGACGGCAAAATCCGCTTCGTTCCGGCTGCAGATTTCGTTGGTATGGCGTCGTTTGACTACACGATCGTTGACGGTCGCGGCGGAACTGCAACGGCGACGGTGGTTGTCGAGGTTAAGGCTGATGAAAACGATGCACCTATTGTTGTCACACCGATAGGCGCTCATACGATCAACGAGGACAGTTCGGTCCTATTGACCGTGCCAAATGCAACGTTCCATGATGCGGATGGCGACACTCTTAATTACAGCGCCACGCTCTCCGATGGCGCTGACCTACCCACGTGGTTAAGCTTCGACGCGGCATCAAGGACATTCTCCGGTACGCCGCCGCAGGACTTCAACGGCACGCTATCGCTGAAAGTCTCAGCCTCTGACGGCAGCGCGCAAGCCGAAACAACATTCAATCTAGTGGTCACACCGCAAAACGATGCTCCGGTCATTTCCCTGGCGCTTGAAGACCAGTCAACGCCGCAAGGCAGCACGTGGACATACACGGTAGCGGCGAACGCATTCACCGATGTCGACGGCGATGCCCTGACCTACAGCGCGGTGCTCCTGGACGGTTCCGCCTTGCCTGCCTGGTTGAGCTTCGATGCAGCAACCCGGACCTTCTCCGGCATACCGCCACAGGATTTCAGCGGAACGCTGTCGTTGAAGGTTGTAGCTTCTGACGGCAATGCGTCAGCGGATGATGTATTCGATCTGGTGGTGAATGCAGCTAATTCCGCACCTAGTGTCGCCGATGCGATTGCGGATCAGTCTTCGGATGAAGACACGGTCTGGTCTTTCAAGGTGCCGGATAACACGTTCTCCGACGCCGATGGCGATGCGCTCAGCTACACCGCAGCACTTGGCGACAATTCGGCACTTCCGTCATGGCTGAGCTTCGACGCGACAACCCAGACCTTCTCTGGGACGCCACCACAGGATTTCAATGGCACGCTATCGCTAAAGGTTGTTGCCTCAGACGGCACGGCGTCGGCAGAAGATGTCTTTGATCTAATAATCAATCCAATTAATGACGGCCCGGTTGTGGCAAGCGCGATTGCGGATCAGCCTTCGGACGAAGACACGGCCTGGAGCTTCACGGTACCGGCGGACGCATTCTCAGACGTAGACGGCGATGCGCTCAACTACAGTGCGACACTTGGCGACGGCTCGGTTCTACCCACGTGGCTGAGCTTCGACGCAGCGACGCGAACCTTCTCGGGCACCCCACCACAGGATTTCAACGGCACTCTGTCGCTGAAAGTTGTTGCTACTGACGGCACGGCATCGGCAGAAGATGTTTTTGATCTCGTCATTAATGCGGTAAACGACGCCCCGGTTGTCGCATTTGACATCCCGGATCATGCGACGGACGAGGATGAAGCCTGGCAATACACAATTCCCGTCTTCCCGTTCACTGATGCGGATGGCGATACCATTGTCGTGACCGCTGCAATGGCCGATGGGTCTCCTCTGCCTTCCTGGCTGAATTTCGATCCGAGCAACGGACATTTTGCCGGCACTCCACCTCAGGATTTCAACGGCACATTGTCTCTGAAGCTTGTCGGCTTCGACGGGACAGACACAACCGAGGAATTCTTCGACCTGGTGGTCAATCCAGTCAATGATATCCCGGTTGTTGCCAACTTAATTGCGGATCAGGTTGTCACTGAAACCGAGGCTTGGAGCTTCACCGTTTCATCAGATGCCTTCTCCGATGCCGATGGCGACCCACTCACATACAGTGCAACGCTTGGCGACGGTTCGGCGCTGCCTTCCTGGCTGAGCTTTGAAGCGTCGACTCGAACCTTCTCTGGTACGCCTCCCCAAAATGCTGTTGGTACTATGTCGCTTAAGGTGACGGCCTCCGACGGAACCACATCCGTTGATGACGTGTTTGACCTGGTTGTGCAGTCTCAATCACCTGGCAATATTGTTAATTTTGTATCCGGCACATCAGGAAATGACACGTTGTTCGGAACTGATGGGGACGATGTCATCCGGGGTGGCGCTGGTGGTGACTGGATTTACAACAGCCGTGGCAACGACATTCTGCTCGGCGGCGAAGACTACGATCAGGCACGTTTCAAGGGAGCCTCAACCGACTACGTCTTCCTATGGAACACGGACGGCACCTATTCCGCGATTAGTGCTGAATATGGCGTCGACACCTTGTCGAGCATCAACGGAATTTGGTTTGAAGGTGAGGGCGCTTGGTACCGAATGAACCAGTTGCT
>NZ_BAAGIG010000009.1:0-59425 GCF_054658215.1 Roseibium sp. ROS1 | reverse complement strand
AATGTGGAGTGCGATAGGGCTTTGCGCTTTCATGGCCTCGCCCCTCCTCAAGCTGCCGAGAGAAGGGCGCGAAGCGCAGTCGGGCCGAAGATCACGAGGGCTCCGGCTCCGACGAGCTGAGCAAGCCGCATGATGTCGATGCGGCCGGTGACCATGGCCCAGATGCCATAGATGATAACGCCAACACCGATGACCGGCGCGGCAACACTGACCAACCCGCTTTCCAGCGATTGCAGCATGCTGGTCGCCGGTGCGGACCAGTCCTGTGCCATCGCGCGCGCTGGAAACAGCATCGAGGCGACGGTTACCGCCTTGATTGCAATTTCACTCAGATCGACTTTGACGGGAGAGGTCAGGCAGAGTCCGAGTCTCTTGAGGATGTTCATTTTAAAAAAGTCCTTACTTCAGCAGGAGATAGAAGGCGGCGACTGCCAGCCAGTTGAATACGGCCAGCGCGCTGCAGGCCGCGAAGTTCCAGCGGATAGCGCGACGGATCTTGTCGCTTTCCACCGCGTGTTGAGCGACCGCAGAAACAATCGTCTGGATGCTTTCGTTGCCGAGTGTCCCGGCAAGCTTGTGGATCGTGGAGGCGACGTCCTCGACCTTGCGGTCGATGGCCTCGTTCACCCCGGAAACGTCGTTGCTGAATTGGGTGGACACCCGCTTGCGCTCGTCCTCGAGGAGAAGCTTCAGCTTTTCCCCGAACCCGTTCAGGATTGCGACAACCGCCATCACCGGATCGTCCTTCTGATAGGATATCCCGGTGTTCCGATGTGCGATGTCGATGGCCTCTTCGATGGTCATCTGATGCCACTGTTCATCGATGACCGGCTCGACGCGCTGCTGTGCGGCCGCGGAACTCATTCGGCGGCTTCCAGGTCAGCGGCTTCGAGAAAAGCCGCACCATCCAGGCGGTCGATGGCCTTGGTCCAGTAGATCTTGAGGCGCTGACGGGCCATCACGTTGAAGTCGTTTGAGCCGATAGCCTCTTCGAAGGTCAGTTTCGCCCCCATCATAGCCCGAATGTCTTCGCCGAAGGTGCCGGCCTGGACCTTGGGGTGGCTCATCACGGCTGCAATGCGGTCGGCGTTGTCCTGGTAAATGTTGCTCTCTTCGAAACTCTGTCCATTTTTGGTGACAGGACCAAAAAACTCGTTCAGCCACACGACAAGCGGGACGCCGGGAAAATGCCGGAAGATCGCAAGCAGGCTGTTGAACGTGTCATCGAGCGCGGCCCCGCCGCAGACAGGGCAATGGATGAACACCCTCACATCTGCGTCCTGAAGCAGTTCGAAGGCATTGTTCTCGGCGAGATAGGAACAAGTTGCGATGAAGGAAGACGTGCCGGTGTCGATGACCGTGTGGCTGGTTTCCGGTGCCTCGAAAATCCGCGTCATGACGTGATCGAACAGGCGCGGATTGATGTCGTCGCCGTCCATGATCTGGATCGGAACGGCCTTCAAAGCCCTGATCGCGGACAGCGTCGGCGTGGTCGGGTCCAGGTCGATTGCCTGCACATTATAATCGGCGTGCTGGAAATACTGGACAAGCATGGAGGAGGTCAGGCTCTTGCCGGCACCACCTTTGCCCTGCATGACAATATGAACGGTCTTCACCATGCCTTGTCCACCTCATCGGAGCCGGTTGGCATTTTAAATCCGGTAATAGCGGGGAGGGCTTTGCGGCGCTTGGGCTGCGTGCCAACCTTTTCCTTAGATGCGCCACTAGGAGCAGTGTCCGTTGCCTTGCGCTCGGCCAACTTCCGCCAGGCCTTGGCGAAGGCATCATATTTGACAGTGACCAGACCGGCCTCACTGATCCGCGCAAACGCGGACCTGAGAGAAGTGGAACTGTCAACGAGTTTCTTGATCTGGGCGTAGTTGGACTCAAGCTCAAGCGGAGCCTGTCCCCACGGCGCCCGCTTCACACGTGCTGAAGACGGCATGGGTCATTAACGTTCCCGCGCGGGAACGCCCTCAAATTTGTTGATGGAAGTTGAAAGCTGTCAGTATTGGCCGCACTATCGGCGCGATTCAGCTAGATACGCATCAGCGTACCGAAAGCTATTGCGGCCAATACAGACACAAATGGAGTTTGTAGGGGTCTCCTTATGCGAGCATCAAAAGTGCGTTTGGTGTTCGCTAGGCTCGGCGGTCCTTATGTGGAAGTGAGGACCGCCGGGCTGCTTACAAGTCTTGTTCTACTATCCGTGGACTTGGTTGTACATCTTAAATCCCACCTACTCCTGGTGAGTTATCCACATTTTGCGTTGTTGCTTAAAGCTGGGTTAAAGCTCCCACATAGGGATTTTTTGTGTTGAGCCGGAGGCGAATAAGCGTTGCGATTCAAACGCGATCCGCAGAATCGAAGAGAACTCGCAATCAGAAAGTGCCTCACTTTCTCTATCTTGCCGTCCAACCTCAATCCAAACAAATACACACTCGTCAATGAATTCGTACAATAAAGACAAAACAAATCCTAACTCGTCCAAACTTGGTAATTCTCGTCCAGACTCGTCCGCAAAAATCCATACAAGTCTTTGTTATTTGATAAGTTTTGATAAGTTCTCTCCAAGCTGAATCGATTTTCTTCAAAAAATCAAGCTATTGAGGGATAAAGTCCACCAACGTCCATGAATAGTAAAACATAGCAAAACTCGTCCGATTCTACTTTATGTCCTGAACGTCGCCCTTCGGGGCTTGACGGCGGCAAAAAGGGAATTTTGAGACCGGGAGGCCAGTGCAAGGGAAAGCACGCAGAACTTTTTTCTTGCGTCTTGTACCGTCAGCGCCTAAGGCCCCGAATCTCAACAGGTAGTGCTTTTGACCGTACACAATCAGAAATTAAATCAAGGAATTGCCATGCCCAGCAAAAAAGAAACCGACGCCGTAGACGCCCATGTCGGACAGCGCATCAGATTCCGGCGCATCATGCTCGGACGTTCCCAGGGAGACCTCGCCAAGGCCCTCAACCTGACCTTCCAGCAGGTTCAGAAGTACGAAAAAGGGGTTAACCGCATCGGTGCGAGCCGCCTCTTCGCCATCGCCAGTTTCCTGCACGTACCGGTCGGCTTCTTTTTCGAAGATATGCCTGGGGAAACCCAAATGCCGGAGGTCAGCGAGGTTGAGTCGGTCAACATCGACTTCATGACCAGTAAAGAAGCGGTCAAACTCTGCCAGGCCTTCAGCCGGATCGAGGACCAAAACGTGCGGACCAACCTCATTCAGATGACCAGCGCGATTGCCGGTGAGGCTGATCACGCTGGCGTCACCGGTCGCGCCTGATCGGCCGCGGCACCCTGTGGAGCCGGGTAGTTTGCCGCACCCGGTTCCCGGCGGTCGCGATGCCATCAACCCACTGCCGTATCGCGGCCGCCACCTTTTCTCCCAGGCCAAAATCAAAACCGTGTCGGGCATCGCGCAAGCGGCAACACAATCCGCTGGCATCTTCTGATTGCATTTATTATGATGTCACCACTCGGTTTCCAACTTCTCCAAGAGTGAACTGAGTTCGGAGCAAGGCATGCCCGCAAGCTCGCCTCAGGCCTCGGCTCTCTCCCTACAAGATGCCGGGGCCGCTCCGAGCATGAGATAAGTGCAAGCCTTTGCAGCTAGTGTTCCCTGCGTGGTGTGCGGTGACTGTTCAGTGTGCCTGGATCAACCGAAAAGCTCTCAAGCTGTTTGCTGCGACAGCGGGTGCAACGGAAATATGCTGCGACCAGCGCAACTGGCAATTCCCCCAGGAGCTTCGGCGGAATGCACTGCGACGGGAAGTGCGCGGACCGGCCGCAAGACTGACAAGTGACGACCAGCCATTTCCCGCTCTGTTTGATGTTCGCGATCGTTTCCATTTAGATATCGCCATTGCATGGTCGATGAAATCATGTTCTTTTTTTGTTCTATTATCGATCGCCGATTTTGAAAAGCACCTATGAACGCCCATCTCGTAATTTCCGTGCTCCTGTGTGCCGCCACTTGTGAGACGGAGCAGCTGCGTATCTGGGACGGGGATTCATTCCTGGTCGGGATGCAATCGGGATCTGAACGGATCCGCATCCAGAACATCGATGCACCGGAAATCGACGGTCAGTGCATTGAGGAAATCCGGTGGGCGGATCAAGCAAAGTTCCGCTTGGCAGATATCATGAATGGAAGCCGGATCGAGATCGCCAGGAGCGGGAAGGACAAATACGGCCGGACGCTCGCGCGCGTCTCGGTCAACGGGATCGACGCGGGTGGCGTCCTGATTGTGGAAGGATTGGCCCGGCCCTGGGAAGGGCGACGGCAGCCGTGGTGCTAGGGTGGTTTCGTTCGTCCTACGGCATAAACTTATAGGACCGTTGCAAATCAATTCGGTCGGTAAAAGATTGCGTCGAGCATAGCCGCCCTGCATTCCCACAGCGGTCCGTCTTGGGAATCCGGCTTCTCCACGCCATACCACTCTGAAGCTCGGATGACTTCCACCACACGGTCCCAGTAGTTGCCGAGCTGCAGTGTCGTCTTTGCAAAGCCCATCTTAACGGCGGCGGCCGTAAGGTTCGGATTGGAGACACAGAGGAAGACATCCGGCCGCTTCATCGCCAGGAGGCGAGAGGCTGTCGGTACGCCCCCAACCCGGTGAGAGTTCGCAAAAGCCTTCACGAAAAGAGAGGCGAAGCGATCGTAGTGTTGCCTGGTTACCTCGCCTTTTTGCGGAATGGAGTCCATGGCGCGGGCCAGAAAGACATCATTCGACGCGATTCGGTTCTTGAAGTCGCCCGCACCGCGCATTGAGCCGAACCAACCCCAGTCCCTGCCCAAATCGTCGTCAATGTCCCTGTCCGTCTTGCCAATCACGCCAGCAAGCGCCTTGCGCTGTGGCGTGGTCAGGTCACCGAACGATGGGACAGATGCGAGCCAGACCTGCGCTGTGCGTAACAGTGCAAGGCTCTCATCAACGTGATGCACTGCCGACCCACGTACTTCCAGAACATAATCCCTCCAGCTCATATTGACGAAAGATGATGAGAGTCCTTTCTCGCCGCTCTGAGGAACCTGAATAAGTGGATCGCGAGGTGGGCGCGGCATCTTTGCCGCAAGACTGTGGCCAAGACGATATCGTTGCGCGAGTTTCGAAGTGACCACCTCGCCGAGCTTGGCACTTTCTGCCGTAAAGGCGAGGACGTCGGCGAGGATTTCATCGTCAACTGTGCCCGTCACAAGTACCGAGGCTTCGAGATTGTTGCCGAGCCCACCGCGAGTGAAGTTCGCACTTCCAACGACCGCGGCCATCCGATCCCCGGAGCGAAATGCGAAGACCTTGGGATGATATGTCCCGCCCGGAAATGCGGTGACGACGTAGGAACCGGGAACATCTATAAGCGCCTCCACTAAATCGGGATCTGTCTGGGCAAAGGCCAACCCAAAGGTCACCGCACCGAACTTTGCCGACCGGTTTAGCAGCGGGGTGCAGAGCGAATTGTCGGTGCCCCAGGCGACTGCCCAGTGGAACTCGTCGTAATCGTCCATCAGCCGATGAAGAACCCTTTCGACGGCATCGCCCCTGAGAAGTTCGACGTTCAACTCTATCCCCTCAAGTTCACCATGTTTGCGATCCGAACGACAGATAAGTGCAAATCACTGCACATTGCCTACATCAAATTAGTGGGCCATCAATCAGGCCGCATGGGTTGCCACTCTTCAATAACTTCAAATCAATATCCGCTCCACCTCGTCCAGGCTGACCTCATCGCTGCGCCGGTCATAGAGTTGGGTGGTTCGGGTTGAGGCGTGGTTGGCCATTTGGGCCGCCTTCTCCAGCGTCCCGCCGTTCTTCAAGTAGGCGGTGATGCCGGTCGCCCGAAAGGTGTGGCAGCACACGGCCGTATCGATGCCCGCCGCCTTTGCGCGGCGCTGGATCGTGGCATAGGCATTGGCCTGGGGCAGTGGGGTCTCCGACAGAGTGCCGGTGCCCCTAGTGATCGTTCGGAACAATGGGCTGCGCGGGTGCTCGCGCAAACCCGCGGCCTCCAAATAGTCGTCCAGGTAGGCCTCCAGGGAATGGTGGCACGGCATCTCATGGTTCTTGCCGCCCTTCTCCCGCAACCGCACCCATAGCCGGCGGTTTTGCACGAACACGTCGCGGACTTCCATCGACAGGGCTGCGCCGACCCGTGCAAAGGAATAGGTCATCAGCCCAATCAACGCTCGATCTCGCTTTCCGGAGATTGTATCGGTCGGAATGCTCGCCAGGAGATGCCGCGCTTCTTCCGGGGACAGGACCGGCGTCTTGCCCTTCTTCGTAGAATAAGATGGCCCACGCACCGCATGAGCCGGATTGCTCGGCATGACCTGCCCCGTCACCATCCAGTCAAACAGATGGCGGATGGCGGCAAGGCGGAGTTTCACGGTGGGGACAGCGTGGTTCCGGCCGAGTTCTTCAATCCAGGCCGCCACGTGCACCGGCTGAACGGCGAGGAGGGTGGTGATTCCCCGCTCTGTACACCACTCCATGAAATCCAGAGCGGCCCGCATGTAAGCTTTGCGGGTGTTCGGGTTTCGGATGTTGGCCGTGAAGAATTCCAGGAATCTAACTTGCGCCTTTTGCCCTGGTTCATTCAGCGGGGCTGGGAGGGTTGCGGAAGATGGCAGAATTAGTTTGTTCATGCCACCTCAGTCTTTCTTACAGAAATAGAGGGAGATGTAGGGCGGCATGTTGTTGTGCGCTTCGTTAGACCCCGCATTTCCTACAGACTTTTCAGTAACTACTTGAGCTGCATCTGCAGCGTCTCTCGACTCTGGTAATAACAAGACTTTGTTTGGTCCAGAGCTAGGGACCGTAACAGCTTTGTATATTCCTCCATGAACATGATCTGGCATTTGTTCGACTGTCAGGCGAACCGACTCTTCACCACCGGTGTCACCCACTTGCCTTGGCGTTGTTTCGCTATGCCTTGCGTGACCGGCACCAACAATGAAGCGGCCTTTTCCCTCTTCGAACAACTTCCAGTCGTCCCCGGGGCACGGCTGTGTCTCTGAACTGGCAAAGGCAATCACAGCTCCGGACGGAATGTCGGCCCCAGATGTCGATGTTGCTGAGACAGGGCCCCATTCCCCCAAGAACCCCAAAGAGACCCGCTCCTTTGCAAAAAGCATCGCATAGCCGACAATGATTACGAAGACGGCCGCGGCGATGCCAAGGAGCCAAACTGGAATGCCCAGGATCAGGTCCGGAATGGTTCTGCCTGTAGTCTCACTAGGATTCTGTCCTTTCCCTTCCGCCATTTGCCCCTCCAAACTCCAAAGCTCAGTTCCATCGCCCGATTTTTTTGATGTTGCTCCAGCTGCAACGAGCAGCCTTCGAAGCTCGTCGTCGCTGACCCCTATGAACCGTTCTCTGATTTTCTCGAATGAACGGTGTTCCCATCGAGGGTCACTCAACAGGACCCTTATCGATTGGATTGCAGCTTCATCATTTTTCGACACCGAGCCCTCCCGAAAATTGCATAATCAACAAAACACAATCTAACATGCAAATAATATATGATAAAGGACATTATCATATATAGAGCTGGCGTGCAGCTCTGTTTGGTCTTCGGCAGGTTTTAAGCGTCAATGGTGCGGATTAGAGAGACTGGTCGTCGTAACGCCGGATCCGGACCGTCTTCCGCCTGTAAAAAAGGAGGTTCCACTCGGTCTCGCTGCGGACAGAACCGCTGCGACGACGCGAAGTGAACCTCCAAGGCGGAAGCACAGACCAGACCTGAAGCGTAAACGCCAGCCACGTGACAATGTCTGTCATCAACTCTCGTTGTGTTTCAGGCACGAAAAAACCCGCCAAGAAATGACGGGTGCTGTGTGGGCGTATCGCCCGACCGCTTCACCGGGAAGCGATTGTGTGCGGCTGATCGCTCAGCCGGGTTTCAACTCAGATACCTCATTTGCGGTGAGACAATAAAACGCCGTCGCGCCAACACCGCAGGTCCTGCGTCTTATGTTGGCCGGGTTTGCTGCTCAGGTCGCTCCGTTTGGCATAGCCGCATACTCGCAGCCCAGGCCCTGAGGTTCCAACAAATCATCCTGACTATAAATTGCCATGCGCAGTCATTCCCCGTCCATACGTGTAGCGGCTTGCCAACATAAGCGCCTCTGCTCGCAAACATCGGCATTTTCTGCTCGAATTATCTGACAATGGAGCGGGCGTCGTGCTCACGCTCTTTGCCAATGTGCTCGCAAACATCCGGGTCTGCTTGCAAACATCCGCCACGTGCTCAGATTAATTGCCAGCGACGGCATGGTCAAACCGGGACGCCTGCCTGTCGTAGTTGCTCGGTCAGCTGACGGGAATATTCGGGATCAAGGGTGCCCGCCAGGAAGGCGCGGATATCCGACGGCCGAGCATTGAGGTGCGTGACCAGAGCCGTCGCATCGTAACCATTTCGGGTCAACGTCGGTTCGAGATCGTCGATGGCGCGGGACAGGACCTGCTCGACGATTTCGGCGGTAACCGGCTTGGCGCCGAGGCGAAAGCCCTGCTCGAATGCGAGGGTGAGATGCATTTCGATCTGAAGCGGCGTGCGCAAACGTTCGGCGATGAGGTCGATGGCTTCTTCCTCGAGGAGTTCGCCAACCTTTACGCCTTCGGCCGCACAGGCGCCAAGCAGCCAGGCAACATAGTCGCGGCGCGCGGAGCCGATCCCCTCGTAGTCAAAAATGGTCGTGCGGTAGCCAATCTCCTCCATTTGCGGCCGGCGCAGATCATTGCGCAACCGGGGATGCCCGACAAGAAGTACGGAAAGGAGCACGCCGGCGTCGGCGACCACCTCCATCAGTCGCTTCAGGCCGGTTAAGGTCTTGTGGTGCAGGTCATGGGCCTCGTCGACCACGAGGACGATCGGCCGTTTGCCTTTTTTCATGATGTCGCGCAGGTCGCGCTCCCGGCGCTCGGCCTGCTTGGGGATCTTGACCTGCGCACGATCGCCGGGAGACAAGTCGTAGAACAGGGCTTCAATGAGCGATGGCAGCGAAGTGCGCCGCTTGTCGACCGCCAGCGATTTGGCGAGTGCGACCTTGCCGGCTTTGGTGAGTTCGGCCTCGATGCGGCGCAAAAGGTGGGTTTTCCCCGAACCGACCAGGCCGGAGACCACGACAAGCCGACCGGTCTGGACGGCCGCACACACCTCGCGGATGATCGTGCGCTGATGCTCGGTCTCAAAGTTGCCGGCCCCTTGGAAAGGCCGGTCGAGGCCGTAACTGGATTGAACGTCAGCGAGCATCATTCTTCCTTTCTTCGCGCCTGGAAGCGTTCGCGGATACGGGCCGCGATCATCTTTTTGTCGAGTGTTTCTCCAAGCAGTTCATTGATGAAGGCGCGGTCACCGGCATTCATCGCGCCGATCGGCCGGCCGAGCTGGTCGGCGATGGCCCCACGGGCTGCGAGGCCATTTGGATAAGCGGTCTCTATTGCGGGTTCCGGAAACGGTGTCCGCCGTACACTCAGCCCAGCCGTGGTCGGGGGCAGCGAAGGCAATGGACGATCCCCGCCGGTGACCGCGGCGCGGGGGAGCCCAAGTTGGTCTGCCAGGCGCACCACCTTGTCGAGCCGCTCTTCGAGCTTGCTCTTCTGGTATTTGCGATAGCGAAAGAGGGGAACCGCCCCGCGCGAAGGTTGGAATGGACCGAAGCGCTTGCCCTCATGCTCGACGAACAGTTCCTGATCGAACAGGCCCCAGAGCAAGGTCACCGTTTCGCCGGCAAGTTCGGGCTCGACCTCATAGGATGCGCCTTCGACCGATACGGTCGCGTCTCCAGCAACCGTCCGTCGTTCCGGTTCGCGCGCAAAGGCGCAGAACCGCTCCCAGGAGCACATCGCCCGCACCCCGTCAGGAGGAAGATGCCGCAGCCAATCCTCGATGCGTGCATGAGACTCTGTGCGATGGTCGCCGTTATTGTAGGTGACCAAGGCGCGCCTGAGCCAAAGGTTGGCTTCCTCTTCGTCCTTCGGCTTGTGGAAATGATAGAGGGTCTCGTGCACTTCCTTGATCGTGCGAAACGGCCGCTCGACCTTGCCTTTCGCTCGCGCCGGCGTGCGCCGCTCGCTGTCCGACGGGGGCATATGCGTGAGAACCCGGACACCAAGGCTACCCATGACGGACTGGAAAACGCGCGAGCGGCTCACCGGCCCGTTATCCATATGGATGGTCGTTGGAATCCCCTGAAGCGGCAGTTCCGGTTCAGGCTTGGCGGCGAAGGCATTGTAGAGAAAGCGCAAGGCGGACTCCGCGTCCTCGCCGTAGACGGAGCGGTATTCCTGATAGCTCGCGCCGGAGCGATCATCGACCACGGAGAACAGCATCAGCGTCGGCCGGCCGCGCCCTTCCTCGACCCAAAGCGGCGCTTCCACCTGCTTCAGGTCGGACGGGCTCATGTCGAAGTGCCAGAGTTCGTTGGAACGCCGCGCCTGGAATCGGACGGCAGCCACCGGGCGGGTGACGCGCGCATAATCCAGGCCGGAAACACGCAGCAGCCGATCGACCGTTGCGCGTTTCAAGATGCCGGGCGGTGCACGGACCAGGCCATCGGGCGTCACCACGCCGTCTTCCTCAAGCAGCTTGATGGCGCGCGCCGTGGAGATATGCCGCCCCTTCCGGTTCGCCGTTCTGATCTTCAGGGCCGCGATGATTTCGGCATAGGTTTCCATCTCCGGCTGCGGGGCGATCCGGGAGGTTCCGTGATCGGCGCGCCGTACGGATTTCGGGCGGTTCAACTCCCGCAGCGCCCGATACAGGGTCCAGATCGAGATGCCGTAGGCATCGGCGGCACGAGCAACAATCTCGGTACGGCCTGGATCACGGGGAGAAAGCAGCGACAATCGGCGTCGAAGATCGACAAGAGCCTCTCCGGGCGGCCGCTTTCTCCGCTCAGCCATGGACGTCCTCGGATTCCACTGTTTTGGGAGAGCCACCCTTCTTGCCGATATGACGATAGAGGGTTGCAACAGAAACCCCCATGCGCTGCGCAATATTGCGTACCGGTATGCTGCCTTCCTTCATCAGGGCGCGCGCCGCGGCAATATCGCCCGGGCGCATCGCGGGCGGGCGGCCACCCTTGCGGCCACGTTGCCGCGCCTCGACCAGTCCAGCCGTCGTGCGTTCGCGGATCAGAGCACGTTCGAACTGGGCGATCGCACCGAAGACATGGAAGGTCAGCATGCCGCCCGGCGTCGTCGTATCAATGCTCTCGGTCAAGGACACGAGCCCGATCTTCGCGCGCTCCAACTCTTCCGCCGTCGCGATGAGCTTCTTTAGCGATCGCGCCAACCGATCGAGTTTCCAGACAACGAGCGTGTCACCAGTGCGAAGCACGTCGGAGAGAATTCGGCCCAATTCCGGGCGGTCATCGCGAGCGCCTGACCCGCGCTCGGTAAACACCTTCTCGCAACCGGCGCGTCTCAGCGCCTCAAGCTGAAGCTCCGGATTTTGATCGATCGTGCTGACCCTGGCGTACCCGACCCGCATAGCCATCCAAATGTTCTTGAAAGTCGTTGGACACATAGCATTTTGCGACAACCGTTTCTATAACAGTTTTGAGAAGATTCCATCGCGCCATTCAAGGGGCGTGACGGCATGCGCTATGGCATGCTCAAAAACCCTCGTTTATGACAAACGATCCATGGAAACCAACTATGTGTCTGACGGCCGAATATTCGCGACATGGAGCAGGGAACCTTACGCATCGAAAATCGGGCGGTCCCCGATCTTGTCCCCCTTGTATGGGATACTCCGGGAATTGAGGCGGCGATACCAAAGGATGCGGTCGGCCAGGCCGTTACCATGTTCGAGCCGCAGGAATGCGCCAACTACTTCAAATCTTGCGGATATGACCCCGAGTAATGTGGACGTGCTCTAGGTCACCCAGAGGGGCGCTCGCATCGAGTATAACCTTAAGCGCGATTGCTTCCGGTGAACCATCCTCCATATGTACGGGATGTACAGCCCACACAGACTTTTCGAGAACCACATTCTCAACAGAAACCTCATAAAGCCTACCCGACGCGAGCTCATCGAGGACAGTGCTCCTCATCACGATCGAAATGCCGAGACCAGCTCGAACTGCATGCTTCACAGCCTCAGTGCTCCCGACATTGAATGAGATTGGGAATTGCTCTGCCGCTTGGCCGAAGGCCTCGCGGAGCACGGATCCGGTACCGGTTCCACGTTCTCCGCCAATGAGGGACTCTTGAAATAACTCTGCCGCTTCAATTGTTTTTCGCGTCCTCCAATTATGCTGTGGGGATACGATTATTACCAGCTTTTCCTTCCGCCAAAGGCGGGCTTGATATCCTTTTCGATCGTCCCACCATTCGGTAAAGGCTAGATCAATCTCCTTCCTCAAGAGCTTTTCGATGATTTCAGGATTTGAGGCAACGGCCACCTCAGGTGGCCGGCCTTGAGCATCCTGTAAACGCTTCAAGTGGACTGGCAAAATATAGGTACCGATGTTAGTACTGGCACCCAACGTAATCCGGCCGCTGTGCAGGCGGTCCAGAGATCTCTTCGTGACGGTCAAAAGGCTGCGTGCGAATGGCAAGAATACGAGCCCTTGCCGAGTCGGCACACACTTGTCCTTCCTCCTCTCGACCAGCCGCACCCCTAGTATATCCTCCAATCGTTTCACATTATGTGAGACAGTCGGTTGGGATATCTGAAGCCGTCGCGACGCCTCGTGAAAGCTGCCAGTTTCGATTACCTCTATGAATGCTGCGACATGCGAAAGGCTAAACATTACTTTCTCTAATCAAGGAATTAGTTGAACCTCGTTAATTGCCGCACGAGGTCTTCGGCCTTGGACAAAATCTATAATGTTGTCAGCAGCCTCGTGCTCGATAGCCAAACGCGACTTCGCCACTGCTGAGCCTATGTGGGGTGTCAAGATCGAATCATGTTCGCGATTGAGGAGACCCCCGTGGACCTTGTCAGGCCGGTCGGGTCTGGCCCAGTCCTCCATCTCATAAACATCAGCGGCGTAGCCTCCCAAGCGCCCCGCCTGCAATGCAGCGACAACAGCCTCTTCATCAACCACGCTTCCGCGTGCAGGATTAATAAGAAGTGCTCCTTTGGGCATTTTGGCGAGTTGTTCAGCGCCGAGGAGATGCTTCGTTTCGGCCGAAAGCGGGAGTGCACACACAAGAAAGGTAGACGACGAGATCAACTGGTCAAATTCAAGAGGCTTTACGTTCAGTCTGATCTCATCGGCTTTGTCCAGGGATTGACGATCCCAGTACGACACAATGGCGCCGAAGGTACTTAGGCGCTGTGCTATAGCTTTTCCGATCGCTCCCATCCCTAAAATGCCGATTGCTGTGCCCTGCAGCCCAAGGCCGTAAAACCGAGGGCGCCAACCTTTGTAATCCCTCCTGACGCTCTTGTCGCCTGGCAGAATGTGCCGCCCAAGAGCAATCATCAGACCGATTGTAAGTTCGGCTGTCGGGTCAGTGAGAAGATCGGACACTATCGTGACGTGGACTCCACGCTGCGTGCAGGCTTCGATGTCGAAGTTATCGAAGCCTTTCAGCGCACATGCCACAAGTTGAAGATCGGGAGCGTGCGCGAGTACAGACGCGTCGATCATGTCCGGCATGAACGCCATCATCGCCTTGGCGTCGCTCAATTCTGCGAGCAGTTTCTCGCGGGGCCATGTATCATCAGTATCGTTGCAAACTAAACGAGCGTGGGGAGATAGCTTTGAGATAATCTCCTCGTGGACGCGATGGGTGATTACTACCTTTGGGAGCATTTAATTTATCCTTCTATTGCAGCTGGCGGCGGAGGAGAGCGCCGACCTGGTCAACGATGGTGACCATCAGAAGGACAACGAGCATGATCGCAAGAACCTCCTGATAATTCATGATCCGGAGGGATGTCATCAACTCGAAACCGATACCACCAGCTCCCACAGTGCCCAGGATTGTCGAGGCGCGGAAGTTGTACTCCCACCGATAGATGGTCACATCGGCCAATTGCGGTAGAACTTGTGGCAAGATCGCCCGCGTCACGATCTGGAACGGCGACGCACCAGCTGCGCGTGCGGCTTCTATAGGCGCATTATCGCAATGCTCGATCGCCTCCGCAAAGAACTTGCCCACCATGCCAACCGAGTGAAGACCAAGAGCCAGCACGCCTGGGAGCGCTCCAAATCCCACTGCCGCCACGAAGACGATGCCCATAATCAGCTCCGGGATCGACCGTAGACCATTCAACAATCCACGCGAGATCATATAGATGACAGCGTTGGGTGCTGTTTTCCCTGAGGCGAAAAAGCCAACTGGAAGTGATATCAGTACCGCGATCGCAGTCCCAGCTATACTCATCGCCAGAGTGTCGATGAGAGGGCTGATCCACTCCAAGCCTCGGTTGAAATCCGGGGGAAACATTTCCGTACCGAGCTGCCAGAGCGCAGGAAACCCAGATCCCAGACGCTCCAGATCAAGAAGACCGGAGTGATAACTGCTAACAATGATCACACACGCAATTGCCAACGCGATCACGCCAGCTCTGGTCCAAGCTTTGTTTTGATGTTGAAGGATAGAGTCGTAGTCGGCCGACGGCTGTGTCATCACATATCCTGGAAGAAAGGACGCAGGCCAGCGCCTGCGTCGAAAGGTGAGAAACTGTCTCGAACGCGCCTTACTGACTCAGGTCCAAGTTCAGCACTTTACCGAGCTCACGGACGACGTCGTAGGCTTTGTCATCGATCGGAGCGAACCCATCGGCTTTGAAGGATGCCAATACCTTTTCGTCTTTAAGGTCGATGAAGGCTTTGGTGATCGCCTCTTTCAACGAAGTGTCAAGATCCGACCGCATGGTCCAGGGGTACTGCGGGAACGGATCGGACTCGGCGAGGGCGATAACTTTCTTAGGATCAATGGTGCCACGAGCGACCATTGAATTGTAGATGGGCAACGAAAGTCCGCCAATCTGAGCATTGCCATTCTGCACTGCAATAGCCACGGCATCATGCGACCCTACGAAGTTCTCGCTATAGTCTTTTCCAGCCTCAACTCCGGCCTTAAGCAGCATAGATTTCGGGATAAGGTGGCTTGAGGTGGAAGCCACGTCCCCAAACGCGACCTTTTTCCCTTTTGCATCTTCAAGGCTTTCGATGCCAGCCTCTGCATTGGCGACAACTACAGCGCGATAGGTAGTTTCGCCATCCTTCATAAGTGCTGCGAAAGGCTCGATATCAGCCTTGGTTTTCGCGAGCGTGTAAGAGAGCGGCCCGAAATAAGCCAACTCAAGCCGGCCGAAACGCATCGCTTCGATCATTGACGAGTAGTCGGTCGTTACGATCAGTTCAATCTCCCGACCGAGTGTCTTCTCAAGATACTCCTCGAGAGGACGATTGTTTTTGATGACAGTGGCGGCGTTCTCGTCCGGTAGCAACGCGACGCGCAATGTCTCTGGATTTGAGCCAGCATGCGCCAACGAACTCCAGCCAAGAACGGCGAGGAATGCGAGGGACAGAAGCTTCTTCATAATGCGGCCTCCATGGCAGCTAAAGGTTGATCATACTCGTAGTTGGACAAATCTTGTGTTGTGGTCGGATTTCTTGGGGCGCTGCGGTAGATCGACGCACACATTTGATCGGTCAGTTCGTCGACAGCGGCGTCCGCAACCACTTCCCCGTCGCGCATAGCAATGACCCGGTCGCCGAACCGGCGAGCTAGATCGATCTGATGAAGGCTGATCACAGCAGTGATGCCGTCGGCTGTGCATATTTCGCGAAGCTGCGACAGGACCTCGACAGCCGTTTCAGGGTCCAGACTTGCAACGGGCTCATCTGCAAGGACCAGTTGGGGCTTCTGGACCAGCGCGCGCGCAATGCCCACCCGTTGCTGCTGACCGCCGGATAGTTGATCCGCCCTGACGAGAGCCTTATCAAGAAGGCCTACGCGTTCAAGGCATTCCAACCCCAGCCTTCGATCCGAACGCGGCATAGGGAACAACGTACGCCAGCCAGAGTGGTAGCCCAGGCGGCCCGTCATGACGTTGTCGAGCGCGCTCAAGCGCCCTATGAGTTGGTGCTGCTGGAATATCATCCCAGTTCGCCTTCGGTGAATGCGAAGCTTAGTTTCCGCATCCAGAGCACCAATATCGTTAGAAGTGATCGAACCAGACGTCGGCGCAACCAAGCCGTTGAGTGTCCGGATGAGGGTAGATTTGCCTGCGCCGGATCTACCGAGGAGCACGACGAACTGACCCTGGTTGAACGTCAATGTCGTTGTCTTCAAAGCTTGGGTGCCGTTGGCATAGGTCACGGCAACTCCGTTCAGAGCCAGCATCACAATAATCCTGATCGTTAGTGGTGCATCGATTGAATATTTGCATCACTATGGGCGACATATGACGTCCGTTTATCAGGCTCGTGAAACTTCAATGACAGCACTTAAACTCAGCTCTACCTCCTCGCGTAGCTGCGATGGAGAAATTTCACCCAGAGCCGCCTGATCATGACGGCCCGGTCCCAATTCTACACCACCTTGACGGATGCTATCCCATATTCGGCCAGATAAACCGGCCCTTCTCCAGCCGCCGGGTAAAAAGGCAGGCGCCCAGACCATCATGCCAGATGATCTTCAAAATATCCGATCTGCGGCCCCTGAAGACGAAGAGATGCCCTGACAACGGATCATGCTGCAGAACCTCCTGCACCCGAAGCGCCAAGGAGGGAAAGCCACAGCGCATGTCCGTATATCCGCGCCTTCCTGGCGGGCACCCTTGATCCCGAATATTCCCGTCAGCTGACCGAGCAACTACGACAGGCAGGCGTCCCGGTTTGACCATGCCGTCGCTGGCAATTAATCTGAGCACGTGGCGGATGTTTGCAAGCAGACCCGGATGTTTGCGAGCACATTGGCAAAGAGCGTGAGCACGACGCCCGCTCCATTGTCAGATAATTCGAGCAGAAAATGCCGATGTTTGCGAGCAGAGGCGCTTATGTTGGCAAGCCGCTACATATACCCCTCCCACCGATGCCAATGCGGCTTGCCAGGATTGAGGCAAATACGCGATCTCACTCAGCCTGCGCATGAAGCCTGAAAATCCTGGGAACGGCGGCTCGTGTGCAGTCAATCGGATTTCCAGAATTTCCTTCGGTTGTCGATTGCTCCATTGGGACCAGGCCCGCGTCGAGGACGGGGCTCCCCATCGGATCAGAATGCGTTCGGAAAATTCCTGCCCTTCTTCAATCCATTCCAGATCGAACGCATCGAGATCTGGAATGCCTTGTTCGCTTTCGAGAACCAGCTCATCCTGAAATGCGGGTAGCCGAACCCCGTCCCACTGCCATTGATCCACTATTCGGGTTGAGCCCAGAAACATCGCCGTAGCGGAGCCGTCTGACAAAGTAGGACCTGGTATGAAATGACTGGCAATTGTGGCGCCGGCGTAAGGGGAGGGATTTTGTTTTTGAAAACTGGCGAAGCTGGCGAACGAAACTAACCCGCGCCGCCAATGTGACATGCCACGATGATCGTGTCTCATTAGACGCACGGTGTTAGGGGCAAGGCCCAATCTTTCCAAGAAATCTTTAAAGTTAAACATTGATCATGAGCACTCCGAATTGTCGGTTACCTTTCTCGCGATCGGTGCATCAAATATAGTGTAGCGATAAACGCTAAGAGGTTAGCATGAATGGCCAAACAATAAGTTGGATTCAGATTCTTCAGGTGGGTGGGCTCGCCGGTGTGATCAGCGCTTTGATTGGCGGTGGTGTGAAGGAAATATTTGAGCATCTGGAGCGGCGGCGTAAAGCTAGATATCTCGCGCTGAGGCTCGCGTTAATTCTTGAGAATTATTACCGTGCCTGCGCCGACCGAATTTACGACATTGACCTCCACATTGGTAGCAACGGCGCGGCTGGCAACAACTTTGCAGGATTTCCAAAACTTGTTGCTTATCCGGATGATCCAATCGCTTGGATCTACATCAACCAGGGTGTCGCCGACGAAGTTCTGAATCTTCCTGCAGAAATCGCGGCGATCAATGATGGCATAAACTTCAATATTGGCATGGATATGGACCCCGATGGGGCTGATCCAGACATAACCTTGAAGCCGCTTTATGAAATGGCTTTTCGATCGATAGCACTCGCTCGGAAGGTAAGATCGAAACACAAACTCTCCAAAACGAACAGAACCGCTGAATCTGAACAACAGCTACGCGGACACCAAGAGAAGTTCTTAAAGGAACTTCGTGCTCGCGAGCAGAACCGCTCGCAACTCTTAAATCCAAGCAACGATATAACCTAACATATACTGCTTATTGTGGAACTTTTGCCTAGCGCTGGAAAAGATTGATGCGATTAAACGGCTGCAAATTTGGCGTTTATTAGCTAAAAGCTTCGATGTGGCACGCTCGCCTCAGACCATCTTCGCGATCTGTGTGACGGGCCTCGGTCATTCAGTACCCCCCGACGATCAGCAATGTTCTTTGCACATAACCCTGCAGTTCTCCGTCATTTATCGGTTCGTTGTCAGCCTTTCCGGGGTTGGTGTCGTGGTGATATTTTTTCGAGAAGTCATTGATGCTTTCCAGCTCTTCAAGGGCGGGATGCATGGGATGAGCACCGTTTGAATCCCTGACCCGCTTAATCATGTCTCCAAGCCATTCATTGTCCGGGAATTGATGCGGAAACCTGTACCGATGATAGCCTTCCAGCACCGGCCGGATCTTTCGCACAATATCGATCAATTCCTTCGCACCGTT
Source organism: Roseibium sp. ROS1 (assembly GCF_054658215.1). Classification (NCBI taxonomy): domain Bacteria; kingdom Pseudomonadati; phylum Pseudomonadota; class Alphaproteobacteria; order Hyphomicrobiales; family Stappiaceae; genus Roseibium; species Roseibium sp. ROS1. The sequence continues at coordinate 40,683 of NZ_BAAGIG010000009.1, read as the reverse complement.
CAGGCGGTACGACGACAGGGCCGCATGATCTTTGAAATAACCGTCCTGTGTCTCCTTCTCCACGTCCCATTCTTCGATTGTGGTCGCATTGTCCGGTGCGCGTGAAAGCTGCAGACAATGCCGCTCCGCCCTCGGCAGCTTGGAATGGACGAGATTGAGGAAATGCGGATCATGCGAGAAGAGAAGGAGCTGCGCGCACTCTCGGCCGTACTTCTTCAGTAGTTCGGCGGTGCGTTCCCGGCGCGAGCGATCCTGGCTGTTGAACGGATCATCGAAAACGACGACACGGTTCGCCTTGTTGGGATCGTGGTCGAGTTGAGCGAGGAAGAATGCGAGCGCCAGCGTGCTTTTGTCACCGGCGCTGAGTGTCGTCCGGAAACACGGCTGGCCGGACGGCGTGCTCCCGTCGCCGAGATCGACGGCATGCTTGTTGATGAGAATCTGGTAAACGCTTGAGGGCGTGCCGCCGACATAGGTCTTCTTGCTGTTCGTAATCGAAAAGCCCGCGCCAAACCCGTCCAGCAGCTTGTTTATGGTCTTCTCGTATGCGCTGATCGTTTTATCGGCGTGACCGTCAAGCTTGTCCTTCGCCTTTGATTTGCTCTCATCGAGCTTCTTTTTGTCAGCGTTCAGTGTCTGATATTCGGTGAATAGCGGCTTCACCTTCGGATCATGCCGGAGCTTTATCAGCCTGAGCCCTGCTATCTCCTTTTCCACGGCCGCCGGATTCGCCGACTTGGCTTTTTCTTTCTGCGCGGAAATCGCCTCGTTCGCCGCCACGATCTGCGTGTCGTAGGCCTTGAGAATGTCGGCTGCTTCGTCGTAGGCCGTTTTAGCCGTTTGAAACGGCTGGTCTGCCGCGATTGCGGTCAGAGGACTCCTGCGTTTGCTTTCGATCAACGTGTGGGCCGCCTCGCGAAGCGTTCTAGCCGGTACTGCGATCGCATTCTCAAAATCCGGTTCCGCAACTTCGAACGTGGCAAATCGCTTCCAGAACTGAATTCCGCTTTCATTGTTGGCGACCAAAGTGCCCAGCCTCGCAAGCGGCGTGTCTCCGAGGGCTGCATCCAGGGCTTTATCCAGTTGATTGATCTCTTCGATCACCGTGGCATAGGAGTCGGAAAAGAACTGCTTGTAGGCTTGGATGAGATCAAGACCTTTAGTGTTCTGCCCGCAGAAGGGGCAGACATCGTCACGAAAATAGCCGAGCCCTTCCGATATCCAGCTTTGGCCGTGCTCGTGCATTTCGTGGCGCGTCATATGCTCCCTCAATCGGGCTTCGGCGTCGGCAGAGACATCTTCCAGCGTCTTTGAGAGAACGGCCTCGAATTCGGCGGGGAGTGAAGGCACTGCCGGCCTCTGGAGCAGTGCGCGCGTCTTAATCTGTTCAGCCTGCTTGGCAGCTTCAAGTTCTGCCGTCTTGGCTGTGATCTTCGCGTCTATGTCAGTATCTTCAGCCAGATCGAGGAAATGCTCCAGCTTCACACCATTCGGCAGGTGCGGCTGAATTGCCTTTTTGGCCCTGCCGATTTCGGAGTTCTTCTCCCGAATATCCTCATCAAGTTTGTTGACGGCATTTGCTAGTTGAACGCCTGCCTCACCGATAATGACCTGCAACAGGTTCGTACGATGATCGCGACTTACATACTCTCCGGCATGAACGTTCCGGGAAACAAATGTAGAATCGAAAATCGCTATTTCCGGAAGGGTCTTCGACCAGCTTTGGGCCGTGTATATCGTATTGCCGGTACTTAGCCGGATCGATGCTTCAGGATCGTTCGCTACCGGCGCGATCGTGGTGCGTTCGGTAATGTGTTCATGCTGGCCCGTTTCGAGCGATCGCAATACCGCACAAAGCGTTGTCTTTCCGCGGCCGTTCTCCGCAAAGAAGAGATTGAACCGGTTGAGCTCAGGCCCTTTCTGCGCGCAGTTTATCAACCGGCCGACATTTTTTACGCTCAGGAACTTCTTGATCGGCATCGTTCACCCCCCGGTCTTCGGATTTATACCGAGTACGATTCCGCTAATCCGGTCGAGCTCCTGAAAATTCGCAGACGCGGACAGTTTCTCGCGGAGTTTTTTCCGACGAACCGGGAGGGAACGATTTGGATCACCAATATAGGGATCGCCCGCAAAAACAGTGGCCGCTTCGGCAGCAACGTCTCTTGCCAACGTCACAATGGCCAAGTGGTCAGTATTGCCTGGATCATAGGGCGGTATCAGCCGATATGGCAGGGTGTGTATGTGGCGCGGCCCAAAATCACCTTCGGGGTTGAAGGGCAGGATAGCATCGGTAAGTGCGGCGCTGTTGAGAATGCCGGTCCGAAACCATGCTTCGGCCTCGTCCTTGACCACCTGCCAGTAAAGGGTCTGGTCGATTACAAGCGCGGTCGCTTCCGCTACCGGAAGACAAGCGGCACAAATATGCTTGCCGCCCGCGCCCGACAAAACAAGAAAACCCTCACTGCCGAAGTCCTGGATCGTCAGCTTGCGGCGGAAGTCGATCCGGTAGGCAAGTGTGCTGTCGCCGATTTTCGTAAGCTCCCGGTCGATCTCAGCAAACCGGCGGGCCGTTTGCGTAAATCCCATGCGCCGAATATCGGCCGGTTCATATGTCTGCCAAACGCCGTTTTCATCGCGGCAGGCCGGGATTGCAACGGGAGCCCTGTGCGGACCAAAAATGAATGGCAGCAGGTTCTCCGATTGCGCCATCAGGTGAATAAACCGCGGCGCCGCGTAGCCCGCAAAACGTTCGCCTTTCAGTTCCTTGGCCTGCTTGATCGTAAACGCCCACTCTGTACCCGTCGCTGGCGTATCTACTCGATATTCGTGGCCGGTATCCTTCAGGATCTCGATGCAAACAGCAGTGCGGGGCATGATGTCGGCACCCTGCCGGGAGACTTCTTCACCGCCTGCAGCGGCAGCGGGCAAGCCGCCGCTCTCGAGAACCCAAGCAGTCCGAGCATCTCCTATCCTGCGAATGACAAAATCGACGGACCTGACCTCATCCGGCTTGGCGACTGCGCCTGCCGCAGGCGCAATGTCGGCCGCAGCGCTGCCGGTCTCTTTGTGGCCGATAAGGGCGGCGCCGGGATATTTGAAAGTCCCCGGGGCGACCTGCCAGACGTCGGTGATCGCAAACGCTACCGGTCTGTCGCTTGCCGTATAGCCGCGTTGCCGGAAGCGCTCATGGTGATTGCCGTTGAGAATCGTTCCCGGCACAAGACAAGCGACCGCAGCACCGGGCTTAAGATAGCGGTCCACCGCGTGGAGTAGGTGGGTCGTACCGAGTTCAAGATGCAGGAACGACTGCCCGGCAGGGCGCACGCCGTACAGCGCAGCACGGCGCGAGAGCATCTCGCGATACGGATTGTCAGCGAGCGCGCTCATCGCGAGCCATGGCGGGTTTGAGACAAGCCCGTTGAACTGACCGGCGAGCAGTCCCGGTCGGTAGGTGTTGCGTAGGATGAAAGCCCAAATGCCATTGCGCCCGGCATCGGCGAGCTCTTTCATCCGGCGGGCCAAAGCGAGAACCGCTTCGGCCGAAGCTTCTCTCAACTCACTAGACAGTTTGACGTTTGCCGCCGCGGCCGCGGTATCAAGAGTGGCACGCGCTTGTTCCGCCGTTGGTGGGGCGCTGCCGACCTGCTGCGCTTCATCATAGGCCCAGTCGATCAGCCCGTCGAACAGATCGCGGTTCTCGGGTTGGAGAAGTCCGGCTGGAAGCTGTACCGTTTCGCCGTCGAGCGTGATGTCGATGGCCTCGTCTTCGCCCAGCATTGGCAAAGACGCAGATACCGGCGTCACCGCGAACAGAGAGTCCGCATGATAGACCGGGACGGTGACGGGACCGCCCGCCTTGTTGATTTCATCCGCCAGAGTGATGACCCAGGTGGTCTTGGCAAACGCAACGGCCAGCGGATCGATATCGAAGCCGGTTGCCACGTTTCCGAGACGGATGATGTCGTCATAGCCGTAACGGGCCCTGGCCGCTTTGATGACTTCGGCGATTAATGCGCCAGAGCCGCAGCACATATCAACGATTTCCGGTGCTTCTCCATCAGGCAAATCATCCAGACATCGCTCGGCAAGATGCTTTGCCAGCCAGGACGGCGTCCATTCCTGCCCAAGCAGCTTCCGTTGGCTTCGTCTGGCGAGCTGAGCCATCAGGCGTCCAAACAGATCTTCCTCTGCCCGCCAGCTGAAGTCATAGGCATAAAGATCGCGCTGAATTTCGCGCGCGACATCGAGGAATGCACCGACATGTGCCGGATCGGCAATCCAGCCGAAATAGTCCTTCTCAACTAGGTTTTCGAGTTGATAGGCGTTCCGGAAAAAGCTCCCGTTCAGGATTGCCGCGAGCTCGGAATCCGCACTCACAATCGCCTTGCGCGCAAGTGCATTCGCACTGAGTAGACGCGCCAGAATGTTGAGGTAAACCTCATCAACATAAGGTCCAATGCGGAATGCGCCGCCATCACCCTCAAGATGGTCGACGAAGCGGGACCAAAGATCCGTCGCAAGCTCGATGGCGGGCTCGTCATCGCGGCCGGATTCAACCAGGCCTGTGAGCGCATCGACATTGCGTTTATACGCGTCGCTCTCAAGTCCGAGGTCGAACGCGAGATTATCTGCGATCAAAGGACGGGACTGTTCGCGGGCAAGGTGCCTGCGCAGGAACAAAGTGAGCCGCTCGGCCGTCGCCTCGTCATCACCGCCCGGTTCGAAACTCTCGATTTCAATCAGCGTGACGTCATCAACGGCGCAATCGCCAGGCTCGATGCCGGTCTGGAGCAAAACGTCATAGGCATACCATTCAACGGTATCCGACAGGATTCCCCGAACCTGTGAAATCGGAACACCAGACCGAATGAGTCCGGCGGCATGCTCTTTGACCTGCCTGAATCCTTCATCCCGCTTCGCAGTGACGCGGAGATCAGCCTCGTACTCGATCGTGGTTGACCCGATCAGATTGTCGATGAAGCGATTGGCGGCGGGGTTGCTTCCCGTCGCGACTTTTGTATGCGCCTCGGCACCTTCGCCGTAGTGATTGATCCAGCGCTCGTCATCGCTTTCAGGAAAAATGCTCCGCAGGCGCGATTGGAACTCACCGCGCAGTACGGCCTCCACCACTCCCTTTTCCCTGAGTGCGCGGCAGCGCCCTATGGCGTCTCGGGTTTTTGCAAGGTCGGCGCTCATGCAGCGCCTCTCTGGCGCGTGGCGCCGAGCACCGCGCGACGTTCGTCCAGCGCTCTTGCGAAACGGTCGATTTCGACATCAGACGGATTGCCGCTTAACAGGGCACGCAAGACAATCCGGTCGGCCCTGCGTGATCTCTGTGCCTCATTTTCGCATTTGCTCGCCTCGTTGAGACTCTTGACCAGTCGGGATTCGAGACGCGGCACGGGCATTCTGCGAAGATGCACCGCTTCAAGCTTCAGGGCGCCACCGCCAAGCGGCGTACCGGTTGCCTCCATTATGGCCCGGCACCATGCGCTATTCAGAAACGCCGCCAATCCGCCGGAAGTCCACCTATCCCGGTCATCCCAAAAGGTCGAAAAGTTTGCATCGATCAGAATGGGCTGCTCGCTGTTTGCGTAGACTTTCGGCGTTTCGTGAATAATACGCGGCACGAATACCTGCGGCAGGTGGCGCGGCATGAAATCGGGAAGCATGTACCAAAAGCGCGGCAATGCGCCGCCGCGCGCTGGCCGGACATTCGTTCTGACTGCCGAAAGATCGGCGATGGGACGCCGATTCTCTGAGCTTCCCAGCGTTGTCGTCCCGGCAATGCGGACATGCGCCGCCAATTCGTCCGGCATAACAGCCGGCAGAGATTCTTGCGTCAATCGGTCACCGCGCCACGGATCGCGGATAGCGGACAGGTCTTCAGGCAAAATCATCCGGCGCAGATCGAAGACGCGCGTGGCCGGAGGACGGCCGCTCGACCATGCATTCAGGTCGGTCTGGCGGTGCAGCACAGGCCGAAGCGTCTCGGAAGGGACAGACAGAATGTTGCCGCCGAGCGCATCATCGACTTCAACTAGGCTCTCGCCACCGTCGCCTTCTTCGACGAGGCCAGCATAGAAGAAGCGGTTGCAGCCGGTACGCAGGCCCTGGCCCGCGCGAACGCCGCCGTCATCCAGCCCCTGCAGGGATGAGCCTTCGAATTTGGGTGGCAGGAGATCACGCAGGGCCTCCGGGATGGATGCTGTGACCGAATAATTTTTTCGAGATCGCGCCTCGTCCGGCGCAGCTTGCTCAAGGTTTTTGAACCACGAACGCCCGGCCGCCTGCTGCCACAGCGCCTGCCATTCAGCTTCGAGGGAAAACCGCCGCGCAGCTATACCTGCAACATCGCACCTATTGGGACCGCGGCACCACCGCGCGAAATCAGATTCCGGCTTCTCGCCGGGGAACGCATCGCCTACCAAAGACCACTCCGCCGAGGCCTCCGGCGCGACCTGGACCCACAGCGCGTCTCGCCACGCCACGCGTTCAGACAGCTTAATAGCTGCCTCATCGTCGGAGAGTCTGCGGGCTACGATCAAATGCGTGCGGACGAGCGCGTCACTAAACCAGCCGGGTTGGGTATCTTCAACGACAAGCTCAAGTTCAAACAAACGCAGAAGAAGATAGCGGATTACGTCGGCATATGCGCGGGACCGCCATGTCGCGGGCACCACGAGCGCAAGCCGTCCTCCTGGCTTGACTAGCGCAGCGCTTAGAAGCCAGGCTGGGACAGAGAGGTCCGCAAGACCTGAGTAACCCGCCGCGAGTGCCTTCCAGATGTCGCGTGCCGAGCCCGACAACCGGCTCTCAGTCATCGACAGTAGTCCCTGCCGCACGTTCTCGGCGCGGCCGTTGAGGGATTGGTAGCGGACATAAGGCGGGTTGGTGATAACGAGGTCATATCCGGGCTGCGGGAGAGCGCTCAAGTTATCGCGGCTAAACGCATCCCCCTGTATGACAGAGGGCGAAATTCCATGCGCTTTGCAAACGCCGTACATCCGCCTTTTGCAGATCGCGGCAGTGGGTTCATCGATCTCAATAGCATCGAGACGATCTATGCGCCCGCCGAGATCGGTTGCGACTTCAAGCGCTGCGTCGAGCAAATCGCCGCTTCCGGCCATCGGGTCGATAAGGGAATGGGTCTCATTGCCGACGGCAAGATTGGCGAGAATTCGCCCAAGTGGCATGCCCGTAAAAAACTGACCTAGTTCTTTGCGCTGGACAGCCGGCAGCGCTTCTTCGAAGCTACGGGCCGCTTCGCGGATTGCGGAATGTCCCTCAAACCCCGGCACAATCAGTAGACCTTGCCGCCAACTGCGCGTCATGCCACCGATAGAAATCGTCGGCATCCAGCGGCACTTTTTGGTGATTTGTCAGGAAATGGCTGACGAAACGCGAATACAGCCTGTGCGGGGTTTGCTCTGACGGATCGAGCGCCAGCGATGCTTCGCTTAGCTGTTCGGCTACCGCCCACACACCTTCGGACGCTTCATTCTCGGCCGCAGGGTCTTTCCCGAGAAGAAGGACCGGGTCGCCGCGCACCGCACCGGACGTCGTAACCTGTTTGAAGCTGCCCTGTGTTTTGTCGAGGACACCGGCGCACTCCACATTGAGCCCAGCATCCGTGTAGGCGCTTTGAAGCGCGTTCCACACATCCGCCGAAGCGGAATGAAATACGAGTGTCGCCTGTCCCTCCGGTTTGAGTATGCGATGTACTTCCGAGAGTGCGATTGTCAGCAAGACCTGATAATCTTTGATCGTTTTTTGCTGGCTATCGCTGATAACGATCTCGTCGGCGCGATCCGTGTATTCGCCGAGCCAAGCTTCATTGATAAAGCTGATTTCCGCGTAGGGGATGTTCCCCCCAAACGGAGGGTCGGTAAAGACATAGTCGATGCTGGCATCGGGCAGTTCAACGGCGCAGCTGGATTGCCGGCGGACTTCAACTTTCCCCGCGCGTCCATGTATGACGGCAAAGGCATCCCCGATCGTCTTGAGCTTACGTTTTAGCCCCGCAAAGAGATTTTTCTCGACTGGAAGACCGCTTACATACAAGACGCCCGGCTGGGCGCTTGTCACCACCAGATCCTTTTGACCGGATTTCGCAACGACGCGCGTCATGATCGTGGCATGGGCCGCGTTATAGCTCAGGAGCCAGAACCGGAGGGCGTCACGCAGTGCTGGGCCATAGTCGCCCGCAAGCTCCCATAGCTTTGCGAATACGATCAGGTTCCGCCGCGTATAGAAGTGATGGAGATGCGTGATGCCTTGGTGATACCCGCGCCTATAAAGATCGCCCCACGGAATAAGCGCGTTCGGCACACATTCGGGAATGGGCTCGCGCGCTACCCGGTCCAGCAACGCAAGATCATCCTTGTTGGGGGAACGTGACCATCTTGTCTTCCCCGTTACACCGTAAATCCGCGCGATCCGGCGCGCCCGGCGTTCGGTTTCGCGGCCGGTGACATCGTCCGGGATGGTTTCCGTTATCCTTGTTACTTCATCGAAGCCGCGTTCCTGACCGCAGTGCGGACACTCAAAGACCGGCGATATGCTTGCGGGAGCAAGCGAAACGCAGGAGTCCCACAGCGCCACCTCTTTGCGGCAGCAAGGACAGCGAAGGACATCGCTCCATACCACATGCCTGATGGCGCCCATATTGCCATTCGGATCGATGGCCTCATACATCCACCCGGTTTCCCGGTCTGCTTTCTTGAGTATCTGTTCGGCAGCCTTTTTGAACGCCTTTGGCTCCGGTGGGTTCGTCAAAGTTTTACCGACAAATGATCCAAGCGCGCCGAGCTCATAGAGCACGGCGTTGCGTGCCCCCCATTCGACGCTGAGCCCCAGCCGTTCGGCCTCCAAACGCAATTCATCGGACGGATTCTCGCACAGCATCGCCGCCAGCCCGGTCGTGCCGCTCCCGGCAAAGCCGTCAAAGACCGTGTCCCCCGGCTTGGTATGCGCCGCGATGTAAAGAGCAATCGCCTCAGGAGAGATTTTTGTGGGATAGGGGAACGCGCCGTAGAGCGGACCCGTCCGCTTCGCCGGTAGCGCACGTTCGTAAAGCGACTTCGTGGCAGCGGCTTCTTTTTTCTTTGGCGATGCATTTGCGCGTGTCACAGATTTCCCCTCGTAACGCATTACTTCCCACCCGCGCGGAAAGCGGATTTCTCGGCCTTCTGCGGCAGACGCAGTGGCAGAACCGGCTCGGCTTCGTGACGATGATTTTCTAGATACTCATCGATAGCGCGACGGACGACCCAGGACACTGAGACATCATCCTTATCGGCGAGCGCCGCGAGAGCGTCGTAGTCGCTCCCGGTCAGGCTGACCGATAAACGCGGACCGAATTTTCTGAGTTTTCCTGCCATGGTTTGGCCGTGATTTGTTCTCACTATGTTCACCCTACCCGATTCACGGGTGTCGCGCAACAAAGTGATGCACTTTGCCTCACTTTGTCACGGGATTTCTCTTTCGCTCCGCGCTCAATCACGGGATAAATCCCGCGAGCCTGTTGCTATTGCGCCCAACGCGGAACACCAGATCCTGTCGCCGGGATGCTTCTACGTAAGCCCGCGCGTGATCGGAATCCCACGGGAATACCGTGAATTCGAATGTGTTGTTGGCGATTCGGCGAAACAGAATGAGGGAATGCTCGTAGGCAAAGCCTCCCATGGCGCGCGACGGCATATTGATCCGTTCCATCGCATTATCGCCGTGCCATGTCAGCGGGCGATTGCGCCAACTGTGCCGGCCGGACACGAGAACGGGCTCGGCGATGTGCTCGACGCGGGCAAAGCCGTAGTCCTCGTAGGCGGCGCCGAAAAACCGGTGACTGCCGCGCGGTAATTCCAGCTGGGTTCCCGCACCGCCCTGCATGCCGCGGGACTGCACCCACATTTGATTGTAATCGGCGGGATCAATATCGGCATCTCCGAAGGGCGTGTAGCTCCGGGGCGGCCCGATCGCCGGTTGGGGGACGCGTTCAAGTTCCGGCGGCGGATTGTCTGCTATCGTTCGCGCGCGCAGCCGGCGGTAGTGGGCAAGGATTTGCGCCGTTAGCGGGGCGGCATCTTCAATTGCCATGTCCCAGGCAGTTTCCAGCTGGTTCTGCGCCGGGCTTGCGATTTCGGCCCAGCCTGCTTCACAGTTCGTCGAGAGCCCTCTGTTTGTCAGATTGGCAGATCCGACAAGGCTGCCGCTTGCCGCGTCTTGCCGGTCAAAGACATAGAACTTCGGGTGAAAAGCGGTTATCGGCTGCAGGCTACCGGCCGCGAGACGTTCCGTGCCGGCGACCAGGACCGTTGTATTCGCCGTGTCCTGCCAGAATTCAAGCGCATCGGGATCGGTAAGCCCATAGTCCAGCGAGCAGACGATGGTCTTGGCAATGTCAGCGCGTGCAGCCCTGCGGATTGCGTCGAGCAGGATTTCACTTCCCGAAAGCGTGACATAGGCCGAGCAAACCCTCGCGCCCGAAAGTCCGGGCCGCATAAGGTCATGGAGTGCATTCAGGATTTCGCCCGGCCGCGAACTGTTCTGAACGACATACATCAGGTAGAAACGACTTTTTGGAGGGCTTCAATCGCCGCTCTCTGGGCTTCTACGGTTCGGGAAGCAACGCCTTCCAACCAGTTGCATATTGAGAGTTCCGCTTTGGCCCATGGAAGTTTCATGATTCGCAGGCGCGCCTCCGGCGTCAGCGGATGACGTGGATTGAGCGCCTCAAGGAAGATCACAGCTTGCGGGAAAGAAACAATGACGCCGCTGAGCCGATCTGAAAGCCTGAACCGTCCGTCATGACCCATAAGCGTCGATTTTTGCCCCTCGAGTGTCTCGGAATTGTTCTCGAATATCGGCGCACCTTTCCACCCATAATGCGCATACCAGAGCGCGCCGGAACAAAAGATGCCGTTCCACGAACCGACAGGAAGCGCGGCTTCAGGTTCGAGCGCTAAATTCCAAGAGTAGTCATCCTGCAGGTCGAGCCAGAGAATGTTTGGCCGGTCTGCGCTGAACTGATGCTCCCGCTGCTTTATCGCGCAAAGCCTGCTTATCGCATTTGCCGTGACCGTATCACCGGGTTTGTCAGGATTCGGCTCGCCGAAGGGCGTGACTTCGGCAACGGAGGTAGTGATGAACGGTTCATTGTCGCCACTTTCCCAGCGAGCGCTACGGGTTTCTTCGACCGTCTTTTCCAGAGCGGCGGATGCCTCGTTCAGCGTTCGCTGCGTCGCCTTGTCGAACTGTTTGGCGTGCACCTCGACAATGATCTTCGTCCCGTCGCCTGCATCGACTTCAAACTCGGGAGAGGGCTGATCCCCGGGGACAAGCGGCGTCACATTGAAGCCGCCCTCCAGAAGCGCTCCAAACGCCCTCAGCTCCGCGAGGGCGCTGGCAGCGTTGGCTGCATCGGTTTCATCGTTGATCCGCGCCTTGATCGCCTCCAGCCACGGCTTGTGACCGCGCGAGATAGCCGCGGCGGCACGCGACGTGTTCCGTGCGGCCTGGGACGGGTTGATGAGATTGCCGAGCAGCGTTGAGAAGGGATGCGGCCGCGCTCCAAAGCGGCGTTCCCGTAGTTTCTTCAGCTCGTCTTCCGTTACGATGTCGAAGAGGGGCTTGAGATCGGCATGGGTCCCCGGAACGAATCCGGCCCTCCTTATCTTCTCGCGCGCCTCGCAAAGGTCGGCGCTATTCGTTTCCTTCAGGATTTCCAGTTCGTATGAGGGCGAAAGCACCGTCGCAATGCGGTTTTGCTTTGCAGCCATCAGATACGAAATGCCATCCTTGCCGCGCTCGGTTTTCAGGACGCTTGCGATTGCGAGTTCAGCCAGCTTTTCCGCCGTCAGCGGCTCTATCGTCGGCGCTATGCTCGTATAGAGGACGACGTCGATCCCTTCGAATCCGGACACCCGCTCCACGAGCACCGAATTACGCCCGGGATTGGCGGGTCTTTCATAGACCTCGCCGCTCCCAACACGGCGTCTTTCCCGTCGCCAAAGCATGCTTGCCGCCTCTTCCTCGATACAATCGAGAACAAGTAGCTTGGCCTGTACCGCTGAGCCGCCTTCCGAAACGGGGACGAGGGTCGGGGCATCACCCCGCGTGCCGCTTGAACGTGCAAATTCGATGTGGAACGGCGTTTGAACGCCTTCGACGACACGCACCGTGGCCCGGGCGATTTCTTCGCCCGGATCATCAATCAGTGAGCCATAGGCCAGTATGGCGACTTGCGCGGTCATACAGCCGCCTTCTTTGCTGCCTTCGACAGTTCCGGCGCGTTGGTGCCGGCGATTTGTAAGCGCGCCCGCTCGCCGGGATAAGCCGCGTTTTCCTTCGGACGCCACATGAAGCCAATATCAAGGCTTACACCCATGGCCTGTGCGGCGACCACCATCGCACGGCACGCAGAGTTGGCGTCCTGTCCCTGCACGGAGAGATCGATGTCGGACAAATAGCCATAGCCTTCGTCTTCCTTCCGGCCCGCTACCAGATTGACGGGGCAAAGCCGACGGACACCTTCGAAACTACCGGCATGCTTCATGCTGAGCCGGAGCATCTCATCAAGAAGACTGTTCCAGTTGGGGCGTTCGATCTCACGTCCAGCAAGATTAGCGTCAAGGATCTTGGTGTGCGTTAGTTTTGGAAGTTGTGCCGGATTGATCGCGCGTTCTCCGGGACCGATTGCGCGCGCTTCGGGCAACCCGCCAGTCATACATTCAAGGGCGTCGAGAGCGCGGTTGATGACCATCGCCGGTGTATCGACGAAAGGCTTGGCATGGCGTTGAAGCCTCTCGAATGTCTTCGGATCGAGGGAAATGTGCTCCATATCGTCCTCTCTAGCAAAAATACGAGAATACGAAAAGATACGAGAATACAGAGAGTGTCAAGATGCGAGTCCGTGAGGGGGGCGTTCCCGCGTCCTCGACGCAGGACCCGGGCTCCATTCGCCCGCTTGCGCTAACGCTATAGCGCGGCGCACGGAGCTTCCGCCAGCGCCGATATTGCAAGCGGTGATCTCCGGAACGAGGGAACGGTCTGTCAAGGTCGCCTGGGTTGCCGATCCGCCAACGCCGGTCGTGCGCCATGTCGTTGGCGGTCATCGCCCAGTAGCCATCTGCATCGGGGAACTCACAGTCATGCCAGTAATTTCGCCTGATCTCCCGGGAGATCGTTCCACGGTCGCGGCCCAGACATCTTGCTATCTCTGACTGGCTGAATTTCTGATCCCGCATGCGGGAAATCGTTCTGCGTTCTTCAAAACTCAAATGGGCAAAAGTTCGGCTCAAAACATCGCTCCCGAAAGGCAGGCAGCTTAGCGCCTTTGTTGCAGTTCGGGATAGAATGCATCCGTAATGATATAACATAACGCATAATAGTAATTATGGAACAATTTCGACCAGACGGTCAAATTCCGAATTGTCAGGTGCTAAAGAACCATGCTGAATTGTTCACTTGATAGAGTGTAAAGCTTTTCGCTAAGTCCAATCTTTCTATCTGCAACTCGTCGAGCTCCGTCAGTCATGACAGAAACCAACTCATGCATGTCTTCCGGCTCCCGAACATTCAGAAACTTTTTTTCGCGGTTCACAAAAACCACACATGTTTTATTTTTGGACAGAAGTTCAAAAACGTTGCTGAGTGTGCCCGTGCTAGCCGCATCCCAGAGCATTAGACCAATCTCAGCACTGGACGCCATTTTCACATCTTTAGCTGTAAAGAATTCCCTTGTACCTGGCTCAGCAGTCGAAGTGACGCGCTCGACGTTCCAATTGCCTAAATTGTTGCGTGGCTTATCACCACTGCAGAACACAGTAACATTCGTCGCCTTAAGCCGCATTAGCTCTTTCTGAATCGAGGCGTCGGCGCCATTTGCGTCCCCGACAACTACGTCAAATTCTTTCTGCACAATGTTCTCAATCCGCTCAACAAATAGGCGATCGAGATGCTTAATCTTAATTGATCCGGCAATAAACACCGTGGTCATCTGCTATCTCCAAGTTAAGACCGCGACATACACATTGTTGATTTTACTATAGCCTGAAAGGGTCCTACAAACAGCCTCTAGTGTCGCACCGGTATGATGAAGATCATCAATAACCAAAGCATTCCAGTAACCTGAATTTTGAATCGTTTGCTGCAGCACAAATCGGCCTGCCAGCGCTTTTTCCTTTTCATCTTTCGTATTGAGGTTTTTTAAAGATCCAGTGTTAGCAGCAACTGCCGACTTCACGACAATGTTGTCAAACAGTGGCACATCAATGCGACGGGCAACCTCTGTAGCTAACTCGTCAACCGGTTGGCGGGATCGGACTGTTGACGCGGGAGCCGGAATAACCAACCCGATTTTGTCGAACCTAGGTACGATGTGCCTTACCAGTGCTTTTGCAAGAGGCTTCACCTGATCAAAATCGTGCCTGTATTTGAGTTGATGGACTGCCTCTCCAACTTCAGTTCGCTCAGTATCAAACGTAGGATGTCCATAAGCGTTGTAGCCAACAAATACACTTTTCACAGTATGCTTGTCGAGTGCGTACCCTTCGGTCCAATTCCCGGAAATCGCTCTCACGTGCACCTTCAAACAAACCTCCTAGACATTTTGAATAATTCAATCATGGATATATTTCTAACGGTAGATTTGGCCTTTCCATCCATCAACAATTGCTTTCCCAACTTAAACAGCAGTTGATGCGTCGCTCGCATTACTTCCGATAATCTGTCGGTCGGCGAATCGGTAACAGTGAAGTTACTTTGCGGCACTTCAAGGGCTCTGCAAACGCCATCGCCCGAACGTCACCCCTGTCTCTATATTCAGAAAGTCTCGTGACGTTCGAAGACAGCGACGGCTCAATGATCACAAGAATGCTGATGCCTTCATCGTCTCACGAATCTGAGGTATAAATTTTCGCGGCGCGCAACGAGAAAATTTCGCGAGAGTCTGAATTGCCACCTAGGCTGCTCGCCTTCGGTTATAGCATGCCGTAGATGCGTTGTTCTCTTTTCGTTTGCTCTTAGCGCAAGATTTCGAACAAATCTTGTTCTGACCCCAAGTTGGTCGCACTGGCCCCGTTCGAGCGCGACACGGCGACAAGAGTACCGAAAGAGTAGCGGAATACGCTCTATGCTTCGACAGGCTTTCTCATCTGGATGCGCTGGCACAAGTTTTTCCGGGCCGCCATCGGATTATCGCTGTCGTCACGGATGTCCCTGCCGCTAGCACGGCTTTCTCCCAAAACGAGATCCTCGATCTCATCATTGCCAGCCCTGACTCCGTTCGAATGAGCCTCGAGCCGGCACAGCGGACAATGCGATCAGGCGACTATAACCCCGACACCGCTTCCAGCCTGTAGAAAACGGGTGGGAACATTACGATAGTCAGAGCGGTCGGTGATATACATCAAGAGCCTCTCAGCCCGCGTGACGCCGACATAAAAGAGCCGTTTGGCTTCTTCGATCTCCTCTTCTGTTTGAGCCTGATAAAATGGAATTCTGCCCTCGTGCAGGTCGATCATCGCGACGGCGTTGTACTCGCGGCCTTTGGCATTGTGCAAGGTCGAGAGTTTGAGGGCGGCATCGGGGCTGGCATAGATACCCAGGTCATCGATAGCAAGATTTTCGAGATCGACGCGGTTGTTGGTCATGTCCGCTTTCATGTCTTCAACGGACATTGTGAACAGGTTGCGTTCGGCAGGACTCAAAAATTCGGTTTCAATGAGCGCATCAGCAAAGGCGTCAGCAGCGGCTTCCAGCCACGCAATCCCGCCCATGTGCGTTTGGTGCAGCGCCCGTGCAATGTCGAGAAGCTGAAACAAGACCGTCCGGCCTTCATATGAGAATACACGGAAGTTCGCCCGGCCCGTGGCATCGAGGACTGTACTGAACAGCGTTCGTTCAATTCCGGCTATAGATTCCGGGTTAGGCTCCATCAGGTATGCACAGACCTGCTCGGCCAATGGCGCGAACATGCGATTTCGGCGATATGGCCGCGCACCAGGTCCGACGATGCTCACTCCATATTCCCGAAGCTGCCTGCCCAGCGGAAAAAGCGAAAACCATGTCGGTGCAAGAATCGCAGCCTTACCGACCGGGATATCCAGTCCTTCAAGCACTGGCAGGAAGTTGTCGGTAATCACCTCGAATGGGGAAGCACCGTTCTGCCATTCCGGTTCTTCGATGTAGTGCCGTGCATCGCCGGTTGCAGTCATAGGCGGTATCCGAGGAAACAGGATATTGGCGTGGTCAACGATGGGTGTGCTGCATCGGAAATTGCCGGAAAGCTGCAAATCGGTCCGTGCGCCGATATGCTCTGCAAAATGATCCGCCAGGTCAGGACGTGCACCGGCAAACCGAAAGATCGATTGATGCGGATCGCCAACGAGTAGAAAACGCGTTCGCCCCGCATCCGCGACAAGTTTCAAAATCTCAACCTGTAAATCTGTTGTGTCCTGAAACTCATCGACCAGTATCCAAGCGAACTTGGCGGAAACGTAACTGAGAATTTCAGGGTGCTCGCGAAGAAGCCGGTATGAGTGGTAGATGATATTGGCAAAATCAACAAAGCCCGCCCGGCGGATACGCGACCAGTATGTTTGCGACATCTCGTACGTAAGGGTCCCACGTTCGAGGGCATCTCCGATCGGCTCGCCTTCGGTGCTGACCCGCAGACGCGTAAAGTCATCAAAGTCCCTGAACGTCAAGTTATAGCGGTTAAATTCTTCGCAGGCCGCGCGAACATGGCGCTCGAAATCCTCACTGTCGGGCGTCAGGACTTTGAAGCCCTGTTCGTACCCCTCGACCAGGTGGCAATAGGGCCGGAATATGTGGTTTAGGCAGAATGAATGGATCGTGCAAATATCGTAGTGGGCGTCATCACCGGGCTGGATATGATGACGGAGCCGCGCTTCGATTTCATGTACGGCGGTGTTCGTGTATGTGATGCACGCCACAGCGCGCGCCGTGTCCCGAACCTCTTCAACGACACGCGAAAGCTTCGAAATAATCACGCGCGTCTTTCCGCTTCCCGGACAAGCGGTCAGCATCAGGTTGTCTCCGCACCGGACGGCGGCACGCTGTTCGTCGGTCAATCTCATTCAAGCAGCCACCGCGCAGCGTCACCCAGATATTTCGGAATCGTTGATGCCTGATCCGCATGCCGTGCAGCGATCTGCGCAAAGCGCGCCTTACCGAACCGCTTCGCGGTATTGAGGACGGCAGTGCGCAACGGTTTCAGGATTGCTAACCTCTCCTGGTTATCGAGAGTCTCGTCGCCGAGATCGTCCAGACCTTTCCTGAGCCTGGCCGCAACGCGCGGTGCGCCAATGTCGTCAGCAGCCCGCGCGAACATCTCCAGCGTTTCCTCAAAAACAAGCGCCCGCTCGAACGTAGTTTTGCAGGCAAAGACTTTTACAAAGTCGTTTTCGAGTGCTTCGAGATCAGGCGGTTCCGGCAGATCGTCCTCACCTTCCAACTCAACGTCTGCATCGCTCGGCTTTTGGTCGCCATCTGTTACGATGGCGCACCTCTTTGGAAGTGAATGTTCCGAAAACAGCTTCGCATAAACATCAAAATGAACACCATAGATCGGAATGACCGATACGCCCTCCCGCTCCAGATCGATGCCATTTACGTGTTTCAGGAGCTCGGGAATGAGGAACAATTCTGCGGGGCCTTCGACGAGCATGACCTTCCGAGCGTATAGAAGGTTGGAACGCGTGGCATCCAGATACCGCTCCAAATCGTCAACTTCACCTTCCCCAAGACCTGCATCCTCTGCCGGTATTGAAGACGCAATGGCCGGACCGCCGGTTTGCGAGAGGACGATATAGGACGCTAGGGGCGCATTGGCGGTAATGTGCGTGCTGTGGGTCGTAAGGATTGACTGAAACGGTAGCGCGCTAAGTGCCTTGTACAACGTGAGCTGTAGCTGCGGGTGCAGGTGGGCTTCCGGTTCCTCGAACAGAATGATCTGCCCAGCTGATTTCGCCTGGTCGATGCGTTTGCGGAAATACTCTATAAGAATCGAAACGTACAATATATTGTTCAGCCCCAGCCCATTGGACGAGGGATCAAAATCCGTCATGGCGGCATTCGTCAGCAATATCCGCAAGGCGCGGATAATGGCCTGAAACGACGGCTCAGCCAGTCCAAGCCCCACATCCATGCTAAAGGCCGGGCCTGTCACCTCCTTTAATGAAGAATCGATGGCGGTGGCAATCTCGTCGATAGTATCAGCCGCCGCAATCTCCGCGTTTGCCGTGCGCAGGGCATCGAGCAAACGCTCCCTTTCGGCATCATCGATCTCCATCGCTTCAATCAACCGCGCAAGCGGCGAACCACGATACTGCCGCAAATCACTTTCGACGTCGCGCAACGCGGGCAGACAAACGACCATGAATGATTGCAGATCGCCAAAACGAATGGACGTTCCCACGTCCTCATTCCATTCGATATCGGCAAGATCACGGGCAGGATCGCCGCCGCCGTTGATCTCCCAATGATAGTCTTCCGCAGTAAGATCGCCCGCTTCGATTTCTCCGGTATCAAGGTCTTCTCGGACGCTGAGCTTTGGCCGGTAACGGTAAATCAGGCGCGCAACGCCAGGGCGGTGTTGCCATGCTCCAACAAGCGCTTCTTCGTTGGTCTTTCCGGCAAAATCGGTAATCTCAAGCCCGATCAGGACTTGGCTTGGGTCGGCAATATCCACGGTTGAATGGATATCATTGGGCGCAAGAGTCCTGTACGTGGACGATAGCCCCGCATCAACGCAGAGCCGGATTGCGTGCAGGAGGTTTGTCTTCCCGGCATTGTTTTCGCCGATAACACAGGTCGTACCTGCCGTAATCGGGACATCAAGGTGCTCAAACGACCGAAAATTCCTGATGACGACACGGCTAATCTGCATCGGTCTAAGCCCCCCTAGCTTCTCTCAACGCCCGATTAAAAAAGTGACGTGTGGCCTTGTCGCGTGCTTCCGGGTCGGACAAGACAATGTTGCGCATTTCGTTGTCCCGCTGGAACATACGGATGGCGCCCTGGAAGAATGCCTGCGCGAATGCCGAATAGACCACATCCGGCGGGTTATTCCGCATCATTTCCGAGAGGTCTTCATCCATGATCTCGCGGTTCACCTGCTCAAACCGGATCATGTCAGCTTCGGAGAACTGTGTGCCGTGACGGTCGTTGAACGCCTGCACGATCTCGGACAGCTCTTTCTTTTCATCGTCGGTATAGGGTTTGGCGCCGAACTCGCTGATGGCGGCCAGCGCCTCGGTGTCACCGGGGGCAAGAGAAGCGCTGTCGTCTTCTTTCTTTTCGACCTTGAACGCCTGAAGGCGCAGCATTTCTTCGGTGATCTCGATTTCGGGCGGGACATCACGGTTCGGCAGCAAACGGGATAACCAGCCACCATAGGCAGAGAGCTTTTCAAGGCTCGTGTCTTCAAGGCGGATCACCTGTGCGATGAAGGCGTAGAAACGGTTGAAGCTTCTCAAGAGCTGGCGGAATTCCTCCTGCCGCCCCTCATCGTCGTCAGCCTCAAAGCGGGCGACGGCCTGGCGGACGAGTCCTTCAAGGCGCGGTCTGTCGGATGTGCCAAGCGGCCCTTTGAAATAGGTTTGGGCAAAGCGCTCGATCTCATCCGTATCGAGATAGCCGAACTTGAACAGACGGCCTTCCAGATCATACACCTGATTGGGGTCGGACATAGCTTCGACCGCCGTCGCCTCATAGTAGGGACGGAAAGCGGTCTGGATGTCCTCGATGGTGTTCTGGAAATCGAGGATGAAGGTCCGGTCTTTGCCTGCCCGCGTCCTGTTCAGGCGGGAAAGTGTCTGGACCGCCTGAAGCCCCGATAGCTTGCGGTCAACATACATGGCGCAAAGCTTCGGTTGGTCGAATCCCGTCTGGTATTTTTCCGCAACAATGAGAATGTGATAGGTGTCGGGGTAAGGCGTGCCGTCGGGTTTGAACCCGTCGAAGCGACCGGGAAGCTCGGTTTCCGAAAAGCCGTTCAGATCGGCTTCGGTCGTCTTTGTCCCATCGACGTCGAGTTCGCCTGAAAACGCCACCAGTGCCTTCAGATCGGCATAGGCTTCGGCTTTGATGTAGCTTTTCACGCCCTGATAATATTTCAGGGCATGTTCGCGGCTTTGTGTCACGATCATCGCCTTTGCCTGGCCGTTCAGCTCGTGCATGACGTGGCGGCGGAAATGCTCGACAATGATCTCGACCTTCTGGCCAATGGCCGTGGGGTGAAGGCTGGCATAGCGCGCAACCTTGCGCTGCCCCTTTCGGCCGCTCAGCTCGGGGTCGTCTTCAATGGCCTTTTCGAGCTGGTAGTAAGCCTTGTAGGTCATGTAGTTTTGCAGCACGTCGAGGATGAATCCCTCCTCGATGGCCTGTCGCATGGAATACAGGTGGAACGGGTGCGGCAGACCATCCTCGCCCTGCACGCCAAACCGTTCCAGGGTGACGTTGCGCGGCGTGGCCGTAAACGCAAAGAAGCTGATATTGGCCTGCGGGCCGCGCGCCTTTTGATATTCGGCGATCAGGTCTTCGATGTCATCGCTCGATGTGGCCTCGCGCGTCAGCGCGTCGGTCATTGCCTGGGCGCTCTTGCCGGACTGGCTGGAATGCGCCTCGTCCACGATGAGGGCAAAGGTCCGGTTGCCCTGCCCTGACAGCTCCCGCAGGTGATCGGTGGAAAATTTCTGGATGGTCGTGACGATAATCCGCGCGCCTTTGGCAATGGCGTCTTTCAGCTGACGCGACGTGCCGTCGATCCTCTTCACAACGCCGGCCGTCTGCTCAAACTGCGAAACCGTGCCCTGAAGCTGCCGGTCAAGCACAACACGGTCGGTCACGATAATCGCCGTGTGGAAGACCTGCGCATCGTTTTGGTCGTGAAGATTGATGGCGTGGTGCGCCAGCCAGCCGATAGTGTTCGATTTCCCCGATCCGGCAGAGTGCTGTATCAGGTAATTATTGCCCGCGCCGTTTGCCCTGGCATGCGCCATAATCTTGCGGACGGCATCGAGCTGCTGGAATCGCGGGAAGATCATCACTTCGTTCTTCCCGTTCGCCTCCAGATGCATGAACTGCCCGATGACATCGAGCAGCACGGCACGCGAAAAGATGGCTTCGCCCCACGCGCCGGACTTATAGAGATAGGCGATGCGGTGTTCGCTCCCCTGATCTGTGGAGATATCGGGGTTCCCCGCGCCGCCGTCACGCCCGCGATTGAACGGCAGAAAGCGCGTCTTGCCGTTCTGCAAGCGCGTCGTCATCGAGGCGTTGTCCTCATCAAGCGCAAAATGGACAAGCGCCCCGCGCTTGAACGTCAGAAGCGGCTCGCCTGCGGGGGAACGGTTATCGCGATATTGCTTTTCGGCGTTGCGAAAGGTCGATCCCGTCAGGATGTTCTTCGCCTCGACGGTCACGACCGGTAGCCCGTTCACAAACAGCACCACGTCCAGGCGGCCACCGTGCTTTTGGCTGTATTCGACCTCATCCATCACTGAGAGGATGTTGGCCTGGTATTCGGCGATACGCTTTGGTTCCAGTGCGCTGGCAGGGCGGAAATAACAGAGCGACAAGGCGATGCCGGGAACGGTCTTGATGCCCTTGCGCAGGACATCGAGGACGCCGCGATCCTTGAGCGCCTTCTCCAACTGCTTGAAGAACACCTCCTCCGCCGATGCTGTGTAGTGCTGCGTCAGCTTTTCCCACGCCTCGGGCTGCGTGTTCTGAACAAAGCGCAGGACAAGCGCCCGGTCCATCGCAAGCGCGCGGTCATAATTCGTTTTGGCATTGCGGCGCTCATACCCCTCACCCGCAACAAGCTCGGCGATAAGATGCTCTTGAAGGATTTTTTCTTTGTGGATGGAGTGGGCAGTAACCGGCATAATGTAATTCTCAATCAAATAAACGTGGTTGGTGCGTGGAAATGGTATGTGGCCCCGCGCCGCGCGGAACGAGATCGTTCCGCCGCATCCAGCCAAGCCAGATGCGCAGTTTTTCTTCCGTGAACCTCAGTTTCGCATCATGCCATTCCTGCCGAAAACCGCGAATAATACGAGCATCATCTGGCGTTTCGCCATCCAGCAACGCGTCATTCCAGACTGCATAAAGCGTAACGATGGCTTCCGTGTCTTCGGTGCTGAAATCGGCCAGCAGACCAATGAGACGTCGAAATTCCGTCAACCGATCACCAACAACCTTTTCGAGCTCGGGGCGATGCTGTCCCACATTCTTAAGCGGTTCAAAGACAATTTGACCGTGATCGCTGGAGGTATCTTCTACGGCATCGTAGAATTGGTCCTGCCGTAGGCCGGTCTCAACATCCTGTATCATGGCTTCGTCATAAGGACCTGCCGCATGCCGACGATAGCAACCCTCGATCTCATTCAGGTTCGCATGCGTTTCGGCGAGATACATAATCTTGTGCAACTTGATACGGCCAAAGCGGGCGATATTCCTATGCGAATAGACAATTTCGGCAGCTACCAAGCGGCGCGCCTGGCTCCGATTTCTTGAGATTGGGGCACGTTCATTGGCAGCCGGGTTCAAATCCGCTTCTATCCGCTCAAGAGCGTGATCGGTCTGCCCCTGCTTGCCCCATGTGGTCACGTCGATCTGGCCGGTGACTGCGGCGGTGATGAGCGCAGCGCGGTATTCACGCAGACGGCTTATGGACTTATTGATCGCATGTGCGACGTTTCGAAGGCGCTCAAGTTCTTCCTCAACCCTCTGCGCGATCTGCTTTTGCTCGCCCATTGGCGGCAAGAAGACAGGCAGGGAGAGGAAACGATCAGGTTCCATGCGCCATTGATCGATCCGAATGCCATTTGAAATCAGGTGGTAGACGGTCGGCATCGGAACCGCGCGTAGCAAGTGATGCATGTACTGAGGGTGATGATCGCCAAAGGGCGTCATCACCACATAGTCGGGACTCGTGATACCCTTGAAGGTGGAGACGCCCAGCGAACCTTGCCATGACTTCATTTTATTTATGACTAGATCACCCGGTTCAACCAATTGATACTTGGACAAGTCCTCCGGCGTCTTATTGATGTTGTCATCGCGCGAGGATTTTTCGATTACGCCATACTCTCGGTAGACAGACAACACTGTGAGGTCATCGAACCCCTGACGCTTCTGGATGCGAAAGTGTGCTTTTAGGCGACTTTCAGTCCAGTGCTCTGGCACATCCCCGCGCCAGAATATTCCGGTGTCCCGAAGTGGTGCGGATGGGTTTGCGCCGCGAAGAACGAGACGGGAAATCTCGCCTTTCTCTTTTTCCGGTAGCACCTCCACCAACCGCTGCTTCTTCTCGATCAATTCGTCGATGCGGGCGGTCTCGTGGTCAAGAAATTTCGCAATGGTCTTTTGGGTTCGAACGTCAATTTTCGGGAGGCTCAAGTTCCCTAACTTGGTTGCATTAAAATTTCCAATTGTACTCTCAATGGTATCTACGCGTACCTGATCCCAATATTGCTCACTTTGAGCCCACCATCCTATGAACCGTGGTTCAACCTTTGATGAAATAGGCCTGAATCGAACAAGATAAGCCGCAAAAGTCGCTGGTTCATTGCGGTCAAACGTTGTGCAGCGACCGATTGTGCCAGCTCGTGAAAACAAAATGTCTCCGCGCCGTAATAGCTTTTTGGAAGCAGTCGTTTCGTCTACAAGCTTGGGATCGGAGAGGTGCAAGCGGCCCAAGTCGTCGAAATCCGACGTTCGGATCAGTGGTATTCCGTCATCGACGTATTCGTCGGCAGAAATATTTAGACCGTAGTCACCATAAAGTGAGCAAGCATGTTTGAGCTTCACGCTGCCACCTCCTTCAGAAGCCCTGCGATCTCGGCTTCGAGGGCCTTCAGTTCCGCGTCGATTTCTTCCAGGGGGCGCGGCGGAACGTATTTGTAGAAGTAGCGGTTGAAATTGATCTCGTAGCCGACGCGGCCGACCTGCTTGTCGGTGGCGTCGGTGTAGCTTTCATCTACCCAGGCATCGGGCACGAAGGGCAGGACTTCGCGCTTCATGTAGTCGCGCCAATCCTCGGTCAGCGGCACAAGTTCATGGTCGCGCAGATCGGTGTCGGGTTCGGGATTGCAGTTTTTGTCCGTGCAGATATCGGCCTCGTCATCGCATTCGGACAGCGCGGTCAGGATCGCCTTCTTGATCGGGGTACCGATCTTGATGCCTGCGACCTTAAGCGCCTTGGACAGCGCTTTCTCGAAAGCGTCCCGGTTGCTGAAGAGCTGGCCGCCGATGGTCTGAAGCGCGGCCTCGATGGCTGCCTGGTCGGCCTGTTCCTGCCGCGCATAGGGTTTCTGGTCTGCCAGACGGGCAAGCCGTTCCTCGCTGACCTGAAAGTTCAGCTTCAGCGGACGCTCGACCCGGATTTCCCGGTAGCCGAAATCGGCGGCGTTGAAGATTTTCGACACGTCTGACTCGCCACTGCCGCCGTTCAGGAAGCCCTCATAAATCCGCACGATATCGGCGCGGGCCTCTTCGGGGATTTCCCGGCGCTTGGAGCCGAGAGACTTGCGCATGGACTTCC
This sequence comes from Roseibium sp. ROS1, assembly GCF_054658215.1. NCBI lineage: Bacteria > Pseudomonadati > Pseudomonadota > Alphaproteobacteria > Hyphomicrobiales > Stappiaceae > Roseibium > Roseibium sp. ROS1. The sequence continues at coordinate 16,106 of NZ_BAAGIG010000009.1, read as the reverse complement.
AGAAACGCTCGCCGCTGGCGTCAATAAGCTGCACCTTGCCCTGCCTGCTCTCGGGCTTGCGGTTCGTCAGCAGCCAGACATAGGTCTGGATACTGGTGTTGTAGAAAAGATCGGTCGGCAGGGCGACGATGGCCTCGACCAGATCATTTTCCAGCATCCAGCGGCGAATTTCGCTCTCGCCCGATCCGGCCCCGCCGGTGAACAGAGGTGAACCGTTCATCACGATACCGATGCGCGAGCCGGTTTCGTCATCGCGCATCTTGGAAATCATGTGCTGTAAGAACAGGAGCTGCCCATCGGAAATCCGGGGCGTGCCTGCGCCGAAGCGGCCATCGAAGCCCAAGTTCTCGGCCTCAGCCTTAATCGGCTCCTGATACTTCTTCCAGTCCACGCCATAGGGCGGATTGGACAGCATATAGTGAAACTTCTTGTCGGTATGGGCGTCCTGGGTGAGCGTATTGCCGAAAGCGATCTGCTCGGGATCGTGGCCTGTCACCAGCATGTCGGATTTGCAGATGCCGAAGGATTCGCCGTTCAGTTCCTGGCCGAACAGCTCGACGCGGATTGAGGGGTTGAAATCCGTCAGTGCCTCTTCGGTCAGCGCCAGCATGCCGCCGGTGCCGCAGGCGGGGTCGTAAACCTGCCGGATGATCCCGCGCCCGGTCAGCTTGGCATCGTCATTGGCAATGAGCAGATCGACGATCAGGCGGATCACCTCGCGCGGCGTGAAATGCTCCCCTGCCGTTTCGTTGGAGATTTCCGAGAAACGGCGGATCAGCTCCTCGAAGAGGTAGCCCATTTCGAGGTTGGAAATGCTGTCGGGATGCAGGTCGATCTCACAGAAGCGCTCGAACACATTCCAGAGGATGCCGCCGTCTTTCAGGCGTTTGAGCTGGTCGGTGAACAGGAACTTGTCGAGGAAGATATCGCGGACATTGCCGGAAAATCTGGTGATGTAATCGACAAGATTGTCGTGCAGCTGGCGCGGGTCTTGTCCGCGCAGCTTGTCGAAGGTGAAGCGGGACCGGTTGTAGACCTTCACGTTCCCACCGACGGCGCCGAACAGGATCATATCGCGGGTGGCATCATCGACACCGTCCGGCAGCGTTTTCTCTGCCTCCAGCACGGCGTCCTTCGACGCCTCCAGGATGCAATCCAGCCGCCGCAGCACCACGAAGGGCAGGATGACCTTGCCGTATTCGGATTGCTTGAAGTCACCACGAAGAATTTCCGCGATAGACCAGACAAATGATCCAAGATTCTGAATATCGGCTTTTGCCACTTACTGCTCCCCAAATCCGTCAATCGCCTGGCACAGGCCTAACACGGGCTCGGCGCTTCTGCGATTGCGTTTTTTCCATTCGTTGCCGAACGTAGTCGCGCATAAATTCGCGGATGACCTGCGCAGCGGGCTTGTCCTCCGCCTTGCAAACCTCCTGAAATTGCTCTCGCAGCTCGCGCTGCACCCTGATGCGTAAACCGACATCTTTGTCCATCGCCGTAGCGTAACCAATGGATACACATTTGTGTATCCTTCCCCTCGAATTATCGTGTTGGTCTTGCACTGCGACTTTACGCGCAGTCGGCCAGGGGAAAGTTCTGCTTGAACTGAGAAGGCAACGCCGGCGACGGCCTGCCGGACCATGTTGCGGAAATTGCATCCTTGAGAAAACGAACGGGATCGGCACGAGTTTCGTGTGCTGCAACCACGTCCGAAGATTCGCAGATGATTTCAAAATCGTCCACAAGCTTGCCGACGATTGCCTGACCCACTTGACGATCCATCGAAACGTTCTGATATTGAGTGCGGCCTCAGCACAGGCCGGTGTGCCCGCCACGCAAAGCTATGCCGTGCTTCTTTATAATTTTTCTGCGCCATTCCCTTTGGGCGGGACTGGCTAGTAGCGGGCACCTAGTCAGATCCGACTGATAGGAATGGATCATGACTGATCGAAACATCCACCACACTATGAAGGTTCTCGCCAAGCGTTATGCTAGGGCGAACCGACTACCGCATCACCAGGCACTCGACCTGATTGCAAACAAGCTGGGCTTTTCGCATTGGAAAGCTGCTCAGACTGCGGCAAAGGGAGGTTGGCAGCCAAGTTCAGAGCAATTGGCCGAGATTAAAGCTTTCGCGCGCGAGGCCGTGCCAGCGTTTCAGGAACCTCCGAGTGATGGTCCAGCCACGTTCATGTTTGCTGGAGACCAGCTACCTGAAGAAGGTAAAATTGGATCTCACACCTATTGGATCCAAGTTTCCCTGGGCGATGTGCATATGCATGGCGAGGGATGGCATATCCAACTCGGCGAGGCTCCTTCCGCCAAGCCCTTCGTCGAAGTGACCGACAGGCGGGTCAAATCAAACCCGATTCACGACCCTGAATTCGTCAAAGATGCGCTTAAGATCGCACGAGCAAAAGCAAAGGACGTCCAGGCACACATTTCCGCTGATTGGGATCGCCGCTCTACGATGCCCGACGCAGAAGGCAGAGCCCGCCATCCGCTCTTCGGCGACGAGGCGAAGCAGTGGTTCTGTCTGCACTGTGGCGAACGATGCACGTCCCTGGCGATAACGTCCAATATGTGGCACTGCCCGAATTGCGGTGCCTCTCCAAAGGACATCTTTTGCACTCCGTTTTGGTTGGGCGACGACGCACCGCAGGAAGACAACTCAAGTAAGGATGTGAAGGTTTCGGGGCGGAAAAAAATCGAATCGGACGCCGCCCAAGACAGCAATCGGGAGATAGAGATTGTGGATACGACTCCGACACTCGTCCTGAATGAGAAGAAGATCGAATTATTGATCCGTTTGGCTCTGCTCGATGACGCGGCGAACCCTGGTGAGCGTATGGGAGCACTTTGGGCAGAAATTGGTGTCGACGAGGACAACGACGCCTATGTCGTCCTCGACGAAGATTTATGGCCAGAAGGCAAAGCACCTGTACAGGCGTTGAAAGTTGCCGAGCTGCTCGGCATCGAACTGGAGTTGACCATAACGACCTTTACTGCGCCGTTTCACTGGCCCGGACTGGCTCACCATACAGAAAGCACTGTTGCCTATGTCAGCGCGCTCTTAGCCGAGTATAAAAAGTATTCGGAGCAGTGACAAAGGATTGGCGGAAGCCCTTTGCGGCTTTCGCCGCCGCCGCCCTAGCCGCCCAGAATAGCTTGGAAATCAGGCAAACACGGCAGTGAGCGTGCTTTACGAAACCGCTCACTGCCGTTTCGATCTTTGCCGCGTTCTGCTCATTTCAGCTCGTTGAGCTTGTTCTGCAGGCGGCGTCCATCCGGTGTGTGCAGCAGATTGAACTTGTCCTTGTCGGCGCCCTTGGGATTAAGGAACATCCAGTTGTCGGCGGTTACCCGTGTCTTGCCGTTCTCGGGGCGGAAAGTGAGTTCCACTTGAAGAAGCGGATCGCCCTTGGTGCGCTCCTTCAGCCGATTGTTGTCATTGACGCTGGCCGGCATGGTCTTGCTGAACAGGATCCGATCAGGCGCTTCGCTGGTGATACGGAATCCGAGAGAAGGGCGGGTGAAGATCGCCTTGGCCCTGGCCCGGGCCTCAGGCAAACTCAGGCTCGTGAGAACGGTCGGCTTGTTTTCCGGAGAGAAACCGGAGACGCCGCTTGCGGTTTGGCAGGCGGTGAGGAAGATGGCGACACACGCGACCAGGACGAGTTTTCTCAGCATTCAATTTTCCTATGCAGGTGGTGGATTTACTTTCGGCGTCGCCGGAACCGGGGGAGCGATCGGTCAAGGCCGACTGGCGCGCCGGTCGCCGGTCAGGGCAGCCTTGAGGGATTGCTGGGGCTGGCCCCAAGCTGATGGATCTGCCTGGCTGGAAGCCAGTCCGCTTCGCGCCGGCGCGGCGCGGGTTCACGCCTGGCTGCAGCTGATTTCGAGAGTCCGAAGATGGATTTGTGGAGGTGGAGCTGTCCCCTGCCCGCCTTGGCGAGCATGCCGCGCAGATAACCTCCAGGCTTGGTGACCGGATTGTCGGGATCGGTCATGCGCCGTTCCACGAGGACAACCGAGACGGCCGCCGCGGCCGGGCCGATCTGCGCGCGCATCGTCGCCCACAGGCTCGGGCTGACGCCGATCCAGGCGGCGGCGGTGGCGGCGGCGCGGTCCAGGGCGGACCAGTTCTCCCTCCCCTGCCCGGCTTCTTCGGCGATCAGCTCGCGCATGAGGTCGCTGGCAACATCGGTTACCTGATCGAAGCGGATATGCTCGATCCCTGTTCCACCGGTGCCAGTGTCCGGCCTATCCTCCGCACCTGGGGGACTTTCGTAATCTGACGTTCGCCGCCCACTCACTTCCTCCATGCCGCCCGCGCTAGCGGGCTCCGTTTGAAGGATAATTTCATCGCCGGGAGGCGATGTCCGCTTGGGCGCAGCCCGATTACAGATATTTACAGGATTCAGGCTTGTATGAGTTGTATTATGGTGCCGGACATTTTCTTCCGGCCGGTCGGAAATTTTGTCTGCAAAATACGGCTCAATCGCAGCGTTTAGACGGGTATCGATGTCTTCCAGCGCAAGTCCCAGACTGCACAACTCGATGAAGGTCCACCTGCTGGAAAATGTGCGAGGAACCTTGTTCACGGCGGCCTCTGCTTGCTCCACAATAGGTCCCTGCAAGCCGATGGCTTGCGCCCGGAGCAAGGCCTCGTTTATTTCCCGGCGGCAGGATCGAATAAAACCGATCTGGGTGAGCCGCGCTTCAGCGGCCATCCGCTCCCCTTCCGCATAGCCCTCCAACTCGCTAAACCGCTCGGCAATCGGCGTCAGAACCACGCCGTATACCTCGGTCAACGTGCCGTCCTTTGCCCGTCTGGCGTAGCGCTTTCGATTGCCAGAATCGCTCCAGAGCGTCAGGCCCCGTGACGCAAGCTGGCGTTCATAGGTGTTGATCGTCCTGACGGAAACATTGAGTTCCAGGGCAAGGCGTTCAACAGACACATAGACAATCGGAACACCGCCCTCGCGCCAGTCGTCCTTGTTCGTATATCCGATCAGGTGCTCCAGATAGGTCAACGTCGGAATCCCCAGATCAAGCGATTTCCGTGCTCCCTTCAAAACTTTGAATATGTCCGTCTTTGACTTTCCCGCCGGCAAACCGGATCTGGCTTTAAGCGGTCCGCTTCGGAAGCAATCGCGACCTGACGCCCGTTTGCGGGGGGCCATACGTGCAGGTTCCTGACTGAATTCTGCAGTTTCCAAGTATCACTCCATGCCCCTAACCCGGAGTTGTGGACAGACAATAGGAAGCCGTCCGCAAAAATTACGGCTAGACTTGTCAAATTGTCGGGGGAGAGCTACAAAATCAGTGTCTTAAACTTGGTTTTTGGTAGCTCGCCCCTGGATCCGGTTCGCCGGGTCTGGGGGTTTCCAATTCCGGCCCCAATTGAGGGCCTTATTCTCTATCTCCATTCATGATCGCCAAACTGAAACGCTGCCGCGCAGCGAATCGGTTGTGCAACCCTGCGTGCTAACCAGTGGCAATATTCGCAGGGGGTTTCAAATCTGTTTTGAGTTGATCGCGTGTTTTCAAAAAATTTTCTACGCAGTTCTCTTAAATCCTACTAAGTTTTGCTATCTACCATTAACTTATCCAGACTTATCCAAAGACAGCCTCAAGCGGCAAAACTATATCTATTTACAATTCATCAGTTAAAACCGACAAACGCGCATAATTTCAATCACTTGACCGGAACAATTACTTGAGATGTCCCGCAATCATTGGTAGAATCTCCTGAACTCATTAGGAGAACACGAAGATGAAACCCATATTCAGGGTTGCAGTTATTGAGGTGACGCGCCTGCTTGCACTCGTGGCAGGAGCAACTTCAGCGTTTCTACTCACCGCATTTTCCATTGCTCTGCTCAACATACCCTACTCGCTCATTTACGGTCCCTTGCCGTTTGAGGAATGGCAAGTGACGGCCTTTGCTGTGGCGATTGCCGTGGCTCCGGCGGTATTCGTTGCCTACGTGCCGTCTTTTGCCGCCAGCGGTTTCGACATCCGACTTTCGGCGCGCAGATTGTCGCAGCGGGAAAAAAATCTCGTCGCCAAAGTGGAAGAGGTTCTTCAGGCCCGAGCTGAGGAGACTGGCATCAAACTGCCGCAGATCGTTTGGCGGGTCCAGGATATCGGTGAAATCAATGCCTTGGCCTATGCGCATAACCGGGTGTGTTTCACCAGGGGCATTCTGCACAAGTATGGCGACACACAAGCCGGCATCGAGCGACTGGCCGGGGTAGCCGCCCATGAGATCGGCCACCTCCGGAACTGGGATACCAGGATCAACATGCTCCTACGCTACCTGCACCTGCCGGTGAATTTCGGCATTGGCCTCGCCAATGCCACCATCAACCGTATTCCAATCGCCGGTCTCATATTTACCGTCGCTACAGTCCTCTTCCGGATCCCTTGCGACATCGCCTACTTCCTGAACGAGTCCACATCGCAGCTCCGGGAGTACCAGGCTGACAGGTTTGCAGCCAGGTTGATGAACGGCGTCGGTCTCTCTGAGTTCTTGGATGACCTCACCCACCAGGACGATCTTCAGGGCGACACGTTCACGGCCTGGATGATGCGGTCCCATCCGCCGACCGAGCTCCGCCATGATGAGCTGGCGAAGGCGTCAAAGTGATGACCGGGCCGGAAGCGCAATAAGGTAGCCCCGCGCACAAACCTTCACCCCTGCATTGGAGATAGATCAGCAGATGCCGAACTGGCCGGACGTTTGGAACAATCTGGGCAAAGAGCTGGGTGTAAAGCTCGAAAACCTGGAACCAACTCGATTGACAATAGGCGGTGTCGACACCGCGGAATTGCTTTCACGCAAATTCCCGATTGTCTGGGTGAAACGCGAAATTCTGGAACTCGGGACCTTGGAGCTGCACAAGCAGATGCTTGAGCAGCGAGAATTCCCCTGGCTCACGCTTGATTCAGCCGGTGCTGAGACAACGCTCGGACATCTGCAAGGGATTGTGCAGAAGGGTGCGTCCCGCGAAGAGCATTTGATTGCACTGGATGTGCTAGCGGTTTTCACTGCCGCGTCGTTACACGAGTTCGAGAAAAACTGGGAGTATCGGGTCTGGCGCGACGGCACGAGTAGTGCCCGTGAGCAAATGGAGAGTTGGTTGTCCAACCGAAAGGGTGAACGGTATTGCTGGCACCGGCGGTCCACCACGCTGGGGCCGGAAGACGCGTTCCTGACCTGGGGCGATCTCAGAAGCGTTACCGGCCGCGACCATTGGCCGAGACAAACAACCCCGCTTACGACCCGGGAATTCTGCCTGGCCGTCGTAGCCGGTCACAAGCGAATCCTGGACGATTACGCGCTCGTCGTACCAAGCTTTCAGGAGGATCTCCCCACCACGATCGAAGATGACTTCAACATGTGGGTGGCAGAACGCAACGCTCGTCAAGAGACGGCCCGTGCCGAAAGACAGGAACAGCAGGCCGCGGTCCGGGCACAGGAGGCCAAGGCGAAGCAGGAACAGGATCGGAAACGCCGGCAACTTCTTGCGCCGGCAAGGCGCGATCAGGAGTTTGCGCCACTCTCCTGGAGGAACACCTCGACCGAACGCCTGCAGGAGCTCCTTTTTGAAGCACCGATGACCGAGCTCGCTGTTCGGTTCGGCGTGAGTGAGACAGCGATTCGCAAGCGCGTGAAGACTGCCGGCCTTGCATTGCCGAAACGCGGATACTGGCTTCAAAAAACCTGAATTGAGCGCCCCCCTCCAGCGCGGTGGTCGCGCCGATCTACCCGTCCACCGTCTCAAACCAGGCCGTGCAGGGATTTGTGGAGGTGCAATTTGCCCTCCCCTGCCCTGTCGATCATGGCGCGGAAGTATCCGCCTGGGGATGTGATTTGTTCGGGGTCGCGCAAGGCTTTTTCAGCAACGACGACAAGACAAGCGGCGGCCAGGAATTTTCCTTGCCGTTCGACGGCATTTTGATATCCGGCCGGACTGAGGCCGATCAAAATCCGCAAGTGGCCCGCGGCCTGACACAGCCGTGACCAGTCGGAGAACGAAAGCCCGATTTCACTTTGCACCTGCGTACAGGCTGCCCGAATGAGACCGATGGACACTCCATCGAGGTTCGTTTCCGGTAATTTGCCTCCCGCCGGCCTTGCCGCTTGCGGTTTAGGCGGTTGCAGTTCCGTGGGCCCGCCGCAAGGCTCTCTTTCAAGAGCCATTTCAACGGCGAAGCCGTTGTCAGCAGACAGGTTAGTGTCTTGCTCGTTAGAGCAAGTCCGTTCGTTATTACTTCTTAGAGAGTCGGTTTGGGTTGTAATAGATAAAGGGCTGACATCAATGTCACCCGCGCATGACATATTATCATTAAATTTATCGCAGTTGGCTTCGTGAAGGGCCAGAGCTTCTTCATAAAGGCTTCGCAACATCTCGGCCCGTTCTGCCAAGGTCGACTGATCGCGTTTGACGACAGACTGCGCGCTCGCGAAAAAGTCGTGAAACGATGCAGGATCCGCTTCCGCCATGTCGGCGATAGCGCGTGAAAGCCGCGTGATGGTGCGCTTTGCTTCCTGCTCGGCCTTGAGACGACGCTGAAAGGCATCTGCCTGTTGCTTGAAGGCCTCCAGATTGAAACATGCCGGGGTGAAGTCCAGGCCATAGGCTTGCTCGGCCTCCCCTGCCCGGCCGCGATATACGAAACGTCGCCCTGTGGGGCTGTCACGGTAAGCGAGAATCCCCGCCTCGACGAGTTTCTTCAGACAACGTGTGACCGTGCGCGTGGTTTTGCGGGTGTAGTCTGCAAGACGCTGGTTGGAGATCGCCACGACGGGACGCCGACCGGCCTTGAAGTCGTCGCCCTGAACGAGCCCCAAAAGGATATCGAGCACGTGATAGGCTGTTCCGTCGATGCCAAGCGCCGGCGCAACGCGCTTGAGAGCCAGCGAAACATCCTTTTTCAAAACTGCAGGTCTATCGTCCTGGGTGGCCAAACGCGCGCTCGCAAGGACTCCTGCAGAAACTTTGCGAAAGCTCGCAATCTGCTGAGCAGTGGACATAAGTCCCCCTTCTCCGGAAGCGAACCATCACAACCGGACCTATGAAATTTGGTTGGGAGACAGGCAGAAAGACGCAATAAACGGTGCTCTGTCACGAGACAGAACTTGCCTTGCGTCACAAGTGATTCTAAAATCTTAGCTGTGAGACCGAGATTTTAGGCACCTGTGCCGATCTCAATTAGGACCCGCCCTTGTGGCGGGTTCTCTTGTTTAGACGCTAGTCATTCTCCCTCCTTTTTGACGGGTGTGCTAAAAACTGCTCATACAATGTGGGCAGTTGTTCGGAGAGGAAATCACCGAAACCTGCGACATCTGCACTCGACACTCCACTTAACGCGATAGAGTAGCTACGCTTGCTTTTCGCAGTTTCAGCGGAAATGGCGTTATCGGTGGAGGTCCACTTCGTTGTTGCGGCCTTGGATGCTGGCTTCCGAGATTTTTTGCGAGACTTCAGCGCACGAAGCAACTTGGCGAGTTTTTCAGACGGTTCGAGGTCTGACAGCTCCATGAGTTCAGCACGAGCCGCTTCTTCATTCCCTGGACGGTCCAAAAGTTTCTTCAACTCATAGAACCGATCGCGGCCCAGACCATGCCCTGCACCAAAACTCGCAATTATGTCAGACGGAATAGAAGCCACAGACATAAGCTTGGAAAGATTACTTTTGTCACATGATAACGCAGCCAAGAGTGTCGGGGTGTCATATCCGAGATCTGACAAATGCTGTGCGTAAACAGCTCTTTCCAGATATGAGAGGTTTGCGCGCGCAGAGTTTTCACGGCCCTGCAGAATTACATGTTCGGTATCGGAAATGTCTTTAATGACCGCGCGAAGCTTTCTGTTCAGTAGCTTCGCTGCCTGCCATCGCCTCCGGCCGAATACGAGCATGTAGCGGCCTGGGTCTTTGGGATGAGGCCGAACAAGGGCAGGTTGTTGCTGTTTTTCAAGTTCGATCGAGCGGACAAAATCCTCAAAATCCACTCCATCATCAAGACGATCTTGAATAAATGAGGGATCGACGTCAGCGGTAGGGATTTCAACGATCGTGTCCCCAGACGTGGCAAGACTAGCTTGTTTTGTGAGTTCATCTATTGAGCCCATGATAGAGCGCCCTGCACCCATCATCGGAAAGTTAGAACTACCGGCGCTCGAACCAGCCTTTCTCTTTTCGATCAGGCCCTCTAATGGGTTTTTCTTGCTCACTCGTTTGTCCTGCCAGTTTGCTCTAATTGTCTGATCACAAAGCGATTTTGGGACGAGTTGCCTGCCGACAACTACGTTTTAACGTCCCCACGCTTGATGAATGAGACCCTGGATCTCAAAATTCACCTTTTGCATACAATCCAAAGCGCGATCGTATGTGCCACGATTCACCGTTCCTTTTTCCAACTCGTAAAGAGAGCGCTTTGTTAAGCCAGCATCCGAAATAGCTGTTGAGTTCAACATCGGAGTTTCCAAAATGTCTTGGGCGAGTATCGTTTCCATTAGCCCCACCATGCGTCTCTGCGGTACATCTGAGGGATTGTACCTTGTGATGAGATAACGCAGCCAATCCATCTGCACTGCAACACCAGCACCTTTCAGCGTCTTGGTGATGTTTCCCAGCATCAACAAAAACTGGCTCATAGACATGAGATCCAGCATCTGCGGATGGACAGTTATGAGGATCGAGGTTGCAGCAGAAAGTGCGGTTAGTGTGAGATAACCGAGCTGCGGCGGACAGTCGATAATGACCAGATCATAATCACCATCCACCTCCTGCAATACACGCGAGATGCGAGCAAAGAACGTTTTGCCTTCGTTGGAATTCTGCATTGCCAACGGAGTGTCGTACTCAAACTCTTGCAGCTCAATGTTAGCTGGAATGATGTCCAGCATTGGAAAGTTAGTTTTTTGAATGGTATCCCGCACCGGCTTGCGCTCATCATCGTACCGGATCGCATCATATAGGGAGAGATTTTTATCTAACTCCGGCTGAAATCCATGCAACGCGGAAAGCGAGCCTTGGGGATCTAGATCGATTGCTAAGACCCGATGCCCCGTCAGGGATAGATGTTGAGCCAAGTGCGCTGTGGTCGTAGTCTTACCACTTCCCCCTTTAAAATTCACCACGGCGACGACCTGCAACTTATCGCCATCACGCCTTTGCGGAACGTACCTCTTGGAGGTTGCCTTCCCGGTCTTATCGAGAAACTGACGCACTTCCTCAATCTGCTCTGCGGTGTAATACCGCCGGCCACCAGATGATGTTTCGGGGATAGGTCCTTTGCCTTCCAGATGGAGGCGTTTTAGATTGTTCGCGCTTGTTCCAACGTAAGTTGCAACTTCTTGTATCGGAAACAGCTTGAGCGTTTTTCGCGCATCAGGTGGAAAGACCTCGAGACGAAGCTGATCCAGCGTCTGGGAGATTTCTACTCCATGCGCTAGTATCTTATCGTCCAGCGCAAAAGGTTCAAACTGCTTCACCTGCGGATCCTCGAATCTCATTCTGGCGACAAAAACGCGATATTGACGTTAATATCGCCATTATTGACTGATTGCCGATTCTGGCAAGCGATTTTTCGTTAACAGGACCTTAACGGGCATTTTGCGTCATTCAGACTTCCCGACAATACGGCCACGTCAGCCAAAACGCTTGTAACTATTTGTTTCTTATTCTCTTTTTTCGTTAGTTGCCGCCCGGCAACTTTGGCAAAGTGCTCCTGTCAAAAGGGGGGAGGAAATAATTGATCCTTCCCTTCACCCTTCAATTCTCACAATCTTCGTTCTCACGCGACACGTCGAAAACGTGTCCTCCGGCAGAATCTCCATCGTTTCCGCGCCCTCATGTTCAAACGTGATCGGCACGAGTGCAACCAGGGTCGAGGGGCCTTGATGGCCGTTTCTGCCGAGCAGCGAGCGCGCGGCCTTCATATGCTTGCGCACCTGGGAAAACGGCGGGTTCATGATGATGCGCGGAAACTCAACCCGGCCCCTGACGCGCTCCGCATATTCCAGAAAGCATTCCTCAAATACTGCAACACCCAAGCGGCGAACACAGCGGGCAAGTTTATGGTGGCGCTCCACTGCGCAGATCTCATTCGGACTATGGCCGCTGTCCAGCAGCGCGGATACGAGCGCGCCCGTGCCTGCGCTCGGCTCAAGCGTGTTGAAGTCGCCAGGTCGGCCGAGACAGTCGACCATGCGGGCCGCAACATCGGCGGGCGTCACATGGCATTCGCTGGCCCGGTCAATCACAAGCGGTTCTTGGATTTGCCGGACTTCTGGAATTGCCGTGCTGTTGCGACGCTGGACGCGAACAAACATGGGTCTGTTGGGTCGACTATAGACTGACTTCTTCATGACTGGCCTGCATACGCGGAAGGTCGGGGGATATTGAGGGGGACACGCCCCCTCAAGTGCTCGGATGTTCAAGCGGCGTTGGCCTGCACCTTGAAGCTTTCCGGTGCCGTGTGCTCTTTGGAGTCCGTCAGGAACACGGCCACCCAGGGACGCGAAAAATACGCTCCGGGCGCGGTCGGATCGATGCAGATCTTGAAACGGAACGTCCCGCAAACGCTGGTTCTGGTTCCGCGCTGGTCAGCCCAGACCTTGGCATACTCGGCCTTGGTCAATTCGATCTGCCGGAATGTCTGCGTTTCACCAGCATGGAAGCGGTTTGGTGCAACAAGCTCCTCGGCCCTGAAATTCAGGATCGGCGGTTTAGCATCTTTTTTCTCCGGCACCGTGTACCCGACCGACTGCATCAGATCGCGCCAGTCGTCGGAAGAACGCGTCACAGCCTTTTCGCTCGCAATGTGAAGCGGCAGTGGAACAGCGCTTTCCAGGGCAAAGCCTTCCGGAACCGCCTTTGCGCTCGGTTTCATCGCGCCATGTTCACGGGCAAAAGCTTGCAGGATGACCGGCGAAAGCTCGCCTTCATATCGCGCCACCGGTCCCAACAAGTCCCGCTCATACGCAAGCCGGTTGAGAATGTGGTCAATCCAGCGGCGGCGCTTTGGACTATTGATAGCCCTCTTGGCGCTCTCAATGCAGCGTGTGCGGAAGTCCTTGGGGTTGATTTCGCCGTCTTCAAGCTCCTTCGCACGCTCCCAACTGACGAGGGCATTACCGTTTACATGGGCACGGCTGAGCTTCCTGATCTGGTCTTCGGTTTCCGCCTTCTGCCAGATGGACAAGCACACTTGGGCATGATTGACGTCACGCTGAAGGTCACGCAGCTCGGCAAGTAGCGTCTTGATGCGATTGGCGCGAACGCGTGGGCTGTTCTTCATGTTCGCGAAGCTTTCCACGCCGGCCGCTTTCCATTGCCAATACTGAACGGACTTTGCAGCCTTAACCGACTTGTCCATGGCGCTGTGCATCCGCTCTTGTGTCTTGCGGGCTTTCCGTTCTGAGTGGTGACCAACAAGGATGGGTTGGCCCATGTGGAACGCTTGCGAAAGATCGTCAGCGGCACGCAGGAATGCACTCGACTGAGCCTGTCGCTTGTCCGCAAGAGCATCCAGGCGCTCGGCCTTCGCCTCTGCGCGTTCGGCCAGCGTCGTAAATTCCGGCTCAATCTCGCCAGCAAGCTCAACGCACAAATCCTCACGGTCGGGCGTCCAGCGCGGCGCAACGAAAAGCTCCTGTTTCGGAGCCCATTTAAAGCCCATGCCTTTAACCCGGGCGTATGTCTCAGCGTCAAGCCTGCGGTCTGCGTAGAGGCGCAGCTTGTTGTCTTCCGGGCTGTAGGTGGCGGTAAAGGTGGCGGTCATTGGTTTGTTTCCTGTTTCCTGACTTGGCCGGGGTGGCTCGTTTCATTTTCCGCGTCGTCGGAAACGGGGGCGGCGGATCAAGGACCGTATGCGGGGAGGGGGATCACCCGCGCGCACAAGGCGAGAGCCGCGGAGCGTGGGGACACCCCGCAGAAGGCCGCGCAGCGGTTTATCCTTGATCTGCCGGGGGGCAGAGCCCCTACTTTCAAGAGAAAAGCCCGGCTTCTCTGCCGGTCGATCTTTCATGGGGTAGGCGCGCGGGTCAGGTTCGGAGAAGGAACGCGATCGGGCCGGTTTGCCGGCGCGATCCTGTTGCTTTGGAGGACCTGGGCCGCGCGCCGTAGGGGCAAAGCCCCTCCCCAGGATCAGCCCGGCCCGTCAGGGCTGGTCCGGTCCAGCAGCGGCGATCCTCAATTTCGAAGTGTGCAGACTGGCGGCAGAGTTCCTGCCGCCAGTGCTTTGCGCGTTAGGCTGCGGTTCTCAAGCCTTTCAGTTCCGCCATCTTTTCAGAAAGCGTCCAAAGGGCCTTGTTCAGTTTCACGTCCTGATCGATGCCCTTGACCGCTCGGGAGGTGGAGCGGCGAAGGCGGCCATGTTCATCGCGGAAACGTGCCTCCAAACCGCCCCGGATGGCGTTTTCCTGAACGACGTTAAAAGTTGTCCAGAGGTCGTTTTCCCGGTCGCCCGTGCGGCGGGTGTTCAAAAGCTGGCTCGGCTGAATGTGGGTCGTGGTTTCCCCTTCGCTGTCACCGAAGCGGGCAATGTGCGCAGCCTCCGCAAACACCTGCCTTTCGTCACGGTCGAGGATCATACCGCTCCAATCGGCTGGCGCTGCAAGGGCCTTTTCCGCTTCCTTCAACACGCGGAACGTGCCGTCAATCACCTTGTGTCGCACGTCTCCGCTGTGACGAACCTTCACGCTTTCGAGGGTGGAGGTCTGGGCGACAAGGGAATTTAGGCACCGGATGCGGAACAACCCGGCCATGATGTCGAAAGCGGACGTTCCGTCATTTGCGTTTTTGAGCAGGATTTCGCAAACGGTATCACCAACACAAAACTTAGCATCGTGGTCGAGGCGGCGAAGCCGGATCAGGTGCTTGGTGAAGTCCTTCTTGCTGGCATCGCGGGTACGGCCTTGCTTCACACCAACCGGCATGAATCCTTCGTCTGTCAGCGCACGCAGAACTTCGATGGTAGGGATCGGCTGGAACCGTTCGGAACGGCTCTCATGAGCTGAGACTGCGAAGATAGACGGAGCGCTCCGGCGCATTTCGTCTTCGCTGAGAGCACGGGCGGAATCAAAGCGGGCGGTGCGGGCGTATACTGAGTTCATTGGTTTGCTCCTGTTTCCTGAACTTGGCCGGGTTGGCTCGTTTTATTTTCCGCGTCGTCGGAAACGGGGGCGGCGGATCAAGGACCGGATGCGGGGAGGGGGATCACCCGCGCGCACAAGGCGAGAGCCGCGGAGCGTGGGGACACCCCGCAGGAGGCCGCGCAGCGGTTTATCCTTGATCTGCCGGGGGGCGGAGCCCCTACTTTCAAGAGAAAAGCCCGGCTTCTCTGCCGGCCGATCTTTCATGGGGTAGGCGCGCGGGTCAGGTTCGGAGAAGGAACGCGATCGGGCCGGTGCCCGGCGCGATCCTGTTGCTTTGAAGGACCTGGGCCGCGCGCCGTAGGGGCGAAGCCCCTCCCCAGGATCAGCCCGGCCCGTCAGGGCTGGTCCGGTCCAGCGGCCTATCGGCCAGCCTTCATATTGATTTTTCGGCTGAAACTGCTAAATTCTTTCTCGGAGCAGGACGACAGGTTTCCCTGTCGTCCCTTTTCCTAGATAGTGAATTGGACCCGGATCACGATTTGCAAGGTCGTCCGGGTCTTTTTCATTTCTAGGGTAACGCTAATGGGTATGAACCACATCGCATTACCTCCGATTTGAAAGCAAGGCTGTTGCCTCAGCCGGGTAAGCCCATCCCACCCGGTCGCGCCGCTTGCCCGGCGCTGCTGCTTCTGCCCTCAAAACTGATTGGCTCACCGATAGCACATCTGGCGGTCAATAGGTTAACGAGCGGTTAACCTCTCATCCCGCCATACAAGGACTCGTGCGCCTCTTGGATCGCGTCGAACGCCTCTGTCTGGATGATTTCGTCATTGGTGCAAAGCTCGGGCATTCCAAAGCGGGCAGCGGCCAACTCCCGAAAGTCCCGATAGTCGTCTGCGTTGAGGATTTCGCACTGGATGGCGACCGAGCGCACCATACTGGACACCTCACCCACCCACGCCTCATAGATCCGTCCCACGCGGATGC
>NZ_BAAGIG010000008.1:0-89254 GCF_054658215.1 Roseibium sp. ROS1 | reverse complement strand
GCGGGATGGAGCAGCCCGGTAGCTCGTCAGGCTCATAACCTGAAGGTCGCAGGTTCAAATCCTGCTCCCGCAACCAACAAATAACCCGGCCTCGCGCCGGGTTTTTTGTTGGTAACGGATACAGATTTTAAACTGACCAGCGCCCCCACAAAAAGCGCTATGCCCGACGCCCAAGGCCACAAAAACGCTCAAAGCCACCTACCGAAACAAACAAATAACCCCGGCAGATATCCTGACCGGGGTTTTTTGGTGCCTAACGCAACTCGACCGGAACCATTCCAGGGACACCCGAACGGCAAAGCCCAAAAGAAGCGCCGGAAACAAACCTAAACCGCTCCAAAAATCCAAAAGCCCCGCCAACATTACTGGTAGGGGCTCCGGGTATCTCTGATCCAAAAACCAAACCTAAGCCGTCGACAAAAAAACACCGCCCAACGTCGACGCCATCTCCTCAATCATACCGTCCTCAACAATCAAAGGCGGGGAAAGCGCGATGATGTCCCCTGTAACGCGGATCGGCAAGCCTGCTGAAAAGGTAAAGAAGCCTTCATGTGTAATAGCGTGCCGCATCCACTTGAAAGAACGCGACACGCCTTTGAGTTACAGCATCCAGGTTGCGATGCCAGGGAAGAACAGCAAGATTGCGAGAACAAAGAGCTGGAGCACGATAAACGGAAGCAGAGCTCCGTAGATGTTGCCGAGCGTAATGTCCGGTGGTGCCACGCTTTTCAAATAGAAGGCCGCCGGTCCAAACGGTGGGGTCAGGTAGGAGACCTGCATGTTGACTGCAAACAGGATGCCGAACCAGATCGGATCATATCCCAGCTGAACGACAATCGGCACGAAGATGGGCAAGGTCAAAAGGGCGATCCCGATCCAGTCCAGGAACATGCCCAGCACTAGCAGGATCAGCATCATGATCAGAATGACGGCCACGGGCGACGCGTCGAGACCAAGCATGACCGCGGAGACGAAGCGGTTGCCCCCCATGAGGTTGTAGACACCGACGAGCACGGCTGCGGCGATCCCGATCCAGATGATCATGCCGCAGGTTTCCAGCGTGTGGACCAGACTGTCCTGAAGCATACGGGCGTTAAGTTCCCTGCGAAGCAGTGCGATGATGAGCACTGACGAAACCCCGAGTGCAGCTGCTTCGGTGATAGAGGCGATGCCTCCATATATGGAACCCAGAACCGCTACCACGATGAAGACCGGGGCGATCAGGGACCGGATCGCACTTCCTATTGTCTCTTCGGCGCGTTCTTCCGCGGAAATTGGTGGCCCGAGGTCCGGGTTTCGGAAACAGCGTACAAGAACATAAGCGATATAGCAGCCGAGCAGCATCAGGGCAGGTGTGACTGCCGCAACGAAGAGGTCGGCAATGGAAACACTTGCCACCAGCCCGTAAATGATCAGAACGATCGAGGGCGGCATCATGGTCCCAAGCGAACCACCTGCGCAAACGACCCCGATTGACAGGTCGCGGTCATATCCAAGCCGCAGCATCTGGGGCAATGCCAGAATTCCCAGAAGAACGATCTCACCACCGATGACGCCGGACATGGCGGCCATCAGGGTGGCGACGATCAGCGTTTGAACGGCGACACCACCTGGCAACCGTCCGGCAAGCACCCTCATTCCGTTGAAGAGGTCCTTCGCGATTCCTGATCTGTCGAGGAGCGCCGCCATCAGGATGAACATCGGAATGGCGACGAGGGAATATTCCGTAATGAAGCCGAAGATGCGAGCCGTAACCAGCGGCAGCGCATTTCCTCCAAACCAACCGAACGTGAAAACCAGGGCTACGAGCCCCGTCACCCAGGCGAGAGGCTGGCCTGTAAGCAACAACACGAAGATGCTGCCAACGAGCAGAATTGTACCGTATTCAATACCCAGATCGTTGAGGCCCATGTCATTGGCCTCCGCGTTCGCTGTAGGCAGCGTCATCGCCGCGGATCGCCTTGATGAGGTGCATCAGGGTCTGAACGAACATCAGGCAAACGCAAATCAGAATAATGATTTTCAGCAGTGCCGGTGTCGGTGGGTTCCACGCAGTACCCGTGCCCTCCAGATGGATATCGCCGTTTGGTCGGTGGGTAGCCTTCCAGGCCATTGTCGCGCCCGCGTATCCCAGTCCTGCAAAGAAGATCATCGCGATCAATGAATTGACGATATCCAGCCATCGGCGCACACGAGGCGAAACCGAGTCATAAATCATGCGCACGCGAATATGCTTGTCGCGAGCGAGCGCTACGGGGCCGCCGATCAGGAAGATGGCTGCTATGAGGAAGGTCGTGCTCTCGTGAGCCCAATACGTCGGGCTATCAAAAACGTAGCGGGCGATAACCTCATATACGCTGATGGCAAACGCCAGAAAGATAGCCCAGGCAAAGAGCTTCGCGGACCCGGCAATGAACCGGTCCAGGCCGGTTCGCAGGTTCGCCTGGCCATTGTCCTCCAGGTCACTCACATCCGGATTGTCCGGCATGGATTCTTCTCCCGTCGCGCAGTTGGCAAGCTGTTGTGGAAATAGGGGATGGCCAATCAGTCTTAGCTGACGGCCACGCACCGGCATCTCGTTTCACCCGTTATGGACAGATAGAAACAAGGTCAGGCCGCACCCGAACCTTTTGGTCCGGGTGCGGCTGCGTCAACGGAACGTTGGTCAGATCAGAGCTGGTTCCGGCCCTTCAGATAAGCGACCACCGAATCGTAGTAGCGTTGGGTGAGGTCGTTCTTGCCGGCCCAGTTTTCCCATTCCTGCTGCGCGATCCTGCGGAACTTCGCTCGCTCGTCGCCGGACCAGTTGACAATTTCGATCTCCGGGTTTGCCTTGGCTTCCTCGACTGCGGCCGCATCGAGTTTGCGTACGGAATAAACGTGATTGAAAATGAACTGGTCAACGGAGGCGTTCAGGACAGCCTTCAGGTCGTCCGGAAGTTCATCCCAGATTGATTTGGTCATCGAAATGTCGATCAGCGGCAGGGAATGAAAGCCCGGATACAACGGATAGTGGGCAACGTCGTTCATGCCCTGCGACTGGTTGGTCGCAAAAACCGTATAATCGGCGGCCTGGACAACGCCCTTGTCGAGAGCGGTGAAGACCTCTGAACCGGGAAGTGCAACCGGAGAGGCACCTGCCTTGGAGAAGATCTCGTAGACCATGCCTTCCGGTGCGCGCATCTTGACGCCCTTCAGGTCTTCCACAGAGCGGATCGGAACACTGGAAACGAAAGCTTCCGGCTCAGTTGCTGCCGCTCCGATGAAATGGACGCCATAGGGCTCGACCAGTTCGGCGTAAAGCTCGTGACCGCCACCGGATTGCATGAACCCGATCAATTCGAACGGATCGCTCCAGGCACCGACCAGGTTGCCCATCATCGCAAAAGCGGGATCCTTCCCGGCGAAATAGCTCGGATCGGTCAGATGTCCCTGAAGAATGCCAGTGCCAACGGCATCAAGCGTATCGGTATGCGGGACGACGGCACCAATCGGCAAAATCTCGATCTCGATCCGTCCGCCGGACATTTTCTCAACGTTTTCAGCCCACTTCTGCTTGTTGATGAAACCGGGTTCACCGGCCGTTTCCGAGGTCTGGAAGGTCCAGTTGTAGTCGGCGGCCGTTGCTGCGGTCGGTGCTGAAAAGACCGACAGGGCAAGCAAGCTTGTTAGAATTCCGGTCTTCAGTGACGACAAACGCGCAAAACTTCCTTCCACAGTCACAGTTTGTTTGATGCGTGCTGCAAGGTGTTGAAATTGCACACCGCCGCGCATCGCTTTCGTGTCTTCGTGATAATTATTCGATTGCATGTTTTCCTCCCACATACATCGCCACGAGTTGGCTAGCCAACGCCAGGCCCGTCACGTTACGCGGCCGGAAACCAAATATGACAGGTCAATTCACGCAATCCATTTGCGGGAATCCGCAATTTGGGTGTTGTTGCCGGCATTGCAGCCCAGGGATGTGGGGGACTCAGTGCGGCGACCTTGCGTGACGGGGTATCGAGGGAGGCGTTCAGATCTTACCTTGATCGGATGGAGCGTGCGTGCGACCGACACCGACGCCAGGTGATCGCATTATCCGCGCAGGAGAAGGCCTTGCCCAAGTACATAACGCCCTGGAAACGAGTGCTTCCAGGGCGTTTTTCTTGTCATTTGGTCCAGCTTCAAGCGGCCGTGTTCTGAGCTTGCGGCTGCTCTGCTGGTTCCTCGTGTTGCGCAAGCGGGCGATTGCCCGAGAGCTTGCGGACCAGCACGTAGAACACCGGCGTCATGAAGATTCCGAAGAAGGTCACGCCGATCATGCCGGAGAAGACCGCGATGCCCATCGCGGCTCGCATTTCCGCACCGGCACCGGTGGAAAGCACAAGCGGAACCACACCCATGATGAAGGCCATCGAGGTCATCAGGATCGGGCGCAGACGTAACCGGCTAGCTTCGACTGCCGCTTCAACCGGCGTGCGGCCTTCAAATTCCAGTTCCCTTGCGAATTCCACGATCAGGATCGCGTTTTTCGCCGAAAGCCCGACCAGCACCACCAACCCGATCTGGGTGAAGATGTTGTTGTCGCCATGGGTCAGCCAGACGCCTGTCAGGGCGGCAAGGACACCCATCGGTACGATCATGACGATCGCCACCGGAAGCATCAGGCTTTCATACTGGGCGGCAAGCACCAGGTAGACCAGAAGCAGGGCCAGAGGAAAGACCAGGAACCCGGAGCTGCCGGCAAGGATCTGCTGGTAGGTCAGGTCTGTCCACTCGAAGGCGATGCCTTTGGGCAGGGTTTCCTCCGCGATCCGCTCGACCGCTGCCTGGGCCTGGCCGGAGGAAAACCCGGGAGCCGGGCCACCATTGATGTCAGCCGCAAGGAAACCGTTGTAGCGGGTTGCCCGTTCCGGCCCGGTGGTGGCCTCCACCTTCAACAGGGCGGAAAGCGGGATCATCTGGCCGGTGGCAGAGCGGACCTTCAACTTGCCGATATCGTCGGCATGCGCCCGGTACTGGGCGTCCGCCTGCACCCGGACACTGTAAGTGCGACCGAAGGCATTGAAGTCGTTGACATAAAGTGAACCCAGGTAGATCTGCAGCGTCTCGAATACGTCCGTTACCGATACGCCGAGCTGTTCCGCCTTGGTGCGATCAAGATCCGCATAAAGCTGGGGCACATTGATCTGGAAACTGGAGAACAATCCAGCCAGTTCCGGCGTCTGATAGGCTTTGGCCAGGAAGGCCTTGTTGGCCGCGTCGAGTGCCTGGTAGCCGAGACCTGCCCGGTCCTCGATCTGCAGTTTGAACCCGCCGGTGGTGCCAAGGCCCTGAACAGGCGGCGGCGAGAACATGGCGATAAACGCGTCCTGGATCGTGCCGAACTTCTGGTTCAGCTGCATCGCAATGGCGTCGCCGGACAATTCCGGAGACTTGCGTTCCTCGAAATCCGTCAGGGTGGCGAAGACGATGCCGGCGTTGGAAGAGTTGGTAAAGCCGTTGATCGACAGGCCCGGGAAGGCGATGGCGTGTTCGACACCTTCCTGCTCCATGGCGATCTCGCTCATCCGGCGGATGACGTCTTCGGTCCGGTCCAGCGTGGCAGCGTCGGGAAGCTGGGCAAAGCCGATCAGATACTGTTTGTCCTGTGCCGGCACGAAGCCGCCGGGGACTGTTGTGAAGAGGCTGTAGGTTGCCCCTGCAAGTGCCATGTAAACCACCATGACGATGGTCTTGCGGGACAACAGGCCGCCGACGCTCTTGCCATAGGCGTTGGAACCGGCGCCGAAGGCCCGGTTGAAGCCCTTGAAGAACCAGCCGAACAGGAAGTCCATCGAACGTGTCAGCCAGTCCTTGGGCGCATGGTGATCCTTCAGGAGAAGGGCGGCCAGGGCCGGGGACAGAGTGAGCGAGTTGATGGCCGAGATGACAGTCGAGATTGCGATCGTTAGTGCGAACTGGCGATAGAACTGACCCGAAAGGCCGGTGATGAAGGCCAGCGGGACAAACACCGCCACAAGCACCAGTGCAATGGCGATGATTGGTCCGGAGACTTCCTTCATGGCCTTGTAGGTTGCCTGGCGCGGGTTCAGTCCGTTTTCGATGTTTCGTTCGACGTTTTCAACGACCACGATCGCGTCATCGACCACGATGCCGATCGCGAGAACCAGCCCGAAGAGGCTGAGAGCGTTGATGGAAAAGCCGAAGACATACATGACTCCGAAGGTGCCGATGATCGACACGGGCACGGCGATCAGCGGAATGATCGATGCACGCCATGTCTGCAGGAACAGGATCACGACGAGGACCACAAGCACCACGGCTTCCAGCAGCGTGTCGACCACCTTCTCGATGGAGGATCGGACAAACTTTGTGGTGTCGTAGACGATCTCGTATTTGACGCCGTCAGGCATGGCGACCTGAAGGTCGTTCATGGTCTCGACCACTGCGTCGGAGATCGCAATAGCGTTGGAACCGGGTGCCTGGAACACGGGAATGGCGACGGCCGGTTTGCCGTCGAGCAGGGAGCGCAGCGAATAATCGGCTGCACCAAGCTCGATCCGGGCAACGTCGCGCAACCGGGTGACCTCACCGTTTTCACCGGTGCGGACAATGATGTTGCCGAACTCTTCCGGTGTCTGAAGACGACCTTGCGCATTGACGCTGAGCTGAACGTCGACACCCTTCAGGTTTGGCGAAGCGCCGATAATTCCGGCCGCGGCCTGCACGTTCTGTTGGCGGATGGCGTTGGTGATGTCGCTGGCTGCCAGGTTATGGCCGGCCGCCTTTTGTGGGTCGACCCACACACGCATGGAGTAATCGCCGGAGCCGAACACCTGCACCTGGCCGACACCCTGCAGGCGGGCCAGCCGGTCCTTGATGTTGAGGACGGCATAGTTGCGCAGGTAGGTGATGTCGTAGCGATTGTCCGGCGAGGTCAGGTTCACGACCATCATCAGATCGGGTGAACTTTTCACCGTGGTTATGCCAAGGCTTCTTACTTCCGCCGGAAGACGGGGTTCGGCTTGCGAAACGCGGTTCTGGACAAGCTGCTGGGCCTGGTCGGGATCGGTGCCGAGCTCGAACGTCACCGTGAGTGTCATGACGCCGTCAGAGGTCGCCTGGCTGGACATGTAGAGCATGCCCTCGACACCGTTGATCTGTTCTTCCAGCGGCGTTGCCACCGTCTCGGCAATGACCTTCGGGTTCGCCCCCGGATAGGCGGCGCGCACAACGATCGATGGCGGCACCACCTCGGGGTATTCGGAGATCGGCAGCGCCCGCAGACCGATCAGGCCGGCGATGAGGATGAGGACAGACAGCACACCGGCAAAGACCGGGCGGTCGACGAAGAATCTCGAGATATTCATATCCAGGCCCTTTCCGGTCGGAAATCGGGACAACACGTCCCCGGCCGGTGGCGGCGCCACCGGCAATCATGACTTGAATTGTTGAAGAGGGGAGGTGGAGCGCAAGGCGCTCCACCTGTTCACTCAGTTTGCAGCGGCAACGTCGTTTTCGAGCTGAGGATCGACAAGTGCACCAGAGCGGATCCGTTGCAGGCCGTTGACGACGATCCGTTCACCCGGTTCGAGGCCGCTGTCGACGATACGTGCACCTTCCGCGGTTCTGCCCAGGTCGATCGGCCTGTATGCCACTTTGTTGTCGTCACCGACGACATAGACATATTTCTTGTCCTGGTCGGTGCCGATGGCGCGTTCGCTGATCAGGACCTTCTGTTCAGGCCTTGGCTCACCCATGCGGATGCGCACGAACTGGCCCGGGATCAGCCTGCCGCCGGGATTGTCGAAGACCGCCCTGACCCCAATGGTGCCGCTGACGGCGTCAACCTGGTTATCGACCAGCTGCAGCTTGCCCTTCACCGGGTGTCCGGCGGTTGACGAGGTTTCGATTTCGACGGGGATCATGTCCAATGGCGGCACCGCAGCATCTGTCTGCGGCAACTCGGCCAGAACCCGCGAGACCAGGTCTTCACTTGCGTTGAAGCTTGCATAGATCGGATCGACAGAGACAAGGGTTGTCAATGCCGGCGATGCGGAGCCCGCGGCAACGAGATTGCCGACGGTGATCTCGATCTTGCCGACACGACCCGACACGGGTGCCAGCACCTTGGTGTAGCCAAGTTCCAGCTTGGCCGACCTGAGAGCTGCCTTGACGGTTCTGAGGTTGGCCTGTGCTTCGGCGTAGGTGTTGCGGCGCTGGTCGAGAACGCTTTGGGAGATGGTCCGGTTTTCGATCAGCTTGTTGCCACGGTCCAGTTCCAGCTTGGCGAGGTTGAGCTGTGTTTGCGCCAGTTCAACCTGACCTTCCCTCTGAGCGACGGCGGCCTCGTAGGGAGCCGGGTCAATGGTGAAGAGCAGGTCACCTGCTTCCACCAATGCGCCTTCACGGAAATCGACGGATTGAATGGAGCCGGCCACACGGGAGCGGATCTGCACCCGGTCAACGGCTTCAAGCCTGCCGGAGAAATCTTCCCACACGGTTATCTCTCGGGATTTGACCTCGGCAACGGTCACCGGCACCGCCGGGATGGCGACTGTACCGCCCGCGGCCGTTGCAGGGCTGCTTGCCGGAAGGTTCATGATGAGGACAGCGGCTGAAACAGAGACAGCAACTGCCAGACTGGCGCCCGTCAGGGCCCAGCGCTTGCTTCTTGATGTCATTGGTCTCTCCTTGGAACCCCTGCTGAAAACACAATCTTCAGAAGGGTTTGGATATCAAATCAGTGGACGCTGACGGACTGCACGAAACCGGAAAATTGCGTGCTTACGGTTTCTTGCCAGGATGGGGTCTCGTCCGTCTTTCCGCCGTAGAGTGATGGCCAGCCTGTCCCGGCGGGGAGAACATGCTGGTGAACTTCAACGCCTGCATTTTTCAGGCAGGTCGCAAAGCCGAGTGTTTCGTCCTTGAGCGGGTCGTCCTGAGAAGACAGAACAAGCGCGGGGGCAACGCCGGTCAGGCGTGAGCACATGCATGGGGCCGCATAGGGGTGGCACATGCCGGTGCTGAGATAGTGGCTCCAGCCGTCGGCCCAGATGTCCTTCATGCCGAGATCGCCGGCCTTCTGAAACGATGCAGAGCCCATGAAAGGATCAAGCAGAGGTGACAGAAGGATCTGCCCGTCAAGTTCATCGGCGAAATGATCCCGCGCCTTCAGCGCGACCGCTGCGGCGATGTTGCCGCCAGCCTCGACGCCGCCGACAAGAAGCAGGGATTTCCGGTTCCCAAGGCCGGCGCGCTTTTTCGCCAGATAGGAGAAGATCGAAAACCCCGTTTCCAGCGGCTTCGGAAAAACGCTGCCAAGAGGTACATTGTAGTCCGGCATCACGACAATGGCGCCGGTTTCGGCAATGAGATGCGCAAACTCGCTTTCCTGCGGGACGGTGCCTTGAAAAGCGCCGCCGTGAAAATAGATGAGGACTGGCGGCGACTTGCTGTATTCGGCACCCTGGTAGACACGTGCCGCCACGGGGCCGATGGCCACCTTGTCGAGTGTCATATCCTTGATCTGCACCGTCATTTTCAGCGCCGTTTCGTGTCTGTTGGTTGAGGGAGAACTGGGTACACCAGCTCTCTTGCATGTCCGATAGGTATTGTTGTTCCAACTCTGGAATAAGGGGTGTATTATTGGTTTCACTATTCGAATTTTCGAATAATAAGCCTATTTTTTGATCAGGACGCCCAGAAATGGATCAACTCTCCGCCATGCGCGCCTTTGTGAGGGTGGTTGAAACAGGAAATTTCACCCGAGCCTCCGATTCCCTTCAGATGCCGAAGGCGACGGTTACCAACCTGATCCAGAATCTCGAGAAACATCTGCAGACCAAATTGCTCAACCGGACAACGCGGCGCGTCATCGTGACGACGGACGGCGCGCTTTATTATGAGCGGGCCGTTCAGATTGTTTCGGAGGTCGACGAACTTGATGCCAGCCTGTCCCAGGCCCAGAGCAATCCCGGTGGGCGGCTGCGCGTTGAAATGTCAGGGGCCTTTGCCGACTGGTTCGTGATACCGGAGCTTGGCGGTTTTTACGAAAAGTACCCGGATATCCGTATCGACCTCGGGATCGGTGACAGGACAGTCGACTACCTGGCAGAGAATGTCGATTGTGCCTTGCGTGGTGGTGCTCCGGCTGATCAGTCGCTGATTGCACGGCGGGTGGCGGAGGTCGGCCTGACCACTTGCGCGGCAGCGTCCTACCTGGAACGGGCAGGTACACCGGAAACCCCGGCAGACGTGAAGGCGAACCACTATTGCGTCAACTATTTCGTTGCCGCCACCGGACGCACACACCCGTTCACCTTCCGCAAGGACGGTGAGGAAATTCTGGTCGACGGACGCTATCATTGCTCGGTCAACGATGCCCGCAGCTATGTGGCGGCGGCCGTTGCCGGTCACGGCATCGCGCAGCTGCCTGACTTCATGGTGCGGGAAGAGCTGAAGCGCGGGGACCTCGTGCCGCTGCTGACGGAGTGGTCTGCCGACACCATTCCGCTTTATATCGTCTACCCGCCCAACCGGCACCTTTCGAACAAGGTTCGCGTTTTTGTCGATTGGCTGGTGCGCCTGCTTGCCGATGTGCCGGCGCCCGCCCAGTCTTCGGTATGAAATGCTGGCAAGGGGCGCAGCGCAAGAAGGCTATCCTCCGAAAGGCTGACCCCAATCAGATGCCGAACCTGTCCCGCAGCCGATAGACCAGCACCGATGGTGCCAGGAACCACGGATTGCCCTGGTATAGCGGCCGGGTCGGGAAGGGGATCTTCTCGAACGCGGAGAGTGATTTTTCTCGGCCGGCAGCTTTCTGGCCCATACGCATGCCGAGATAACTCGCCATACCCACCCCGGACCCGCAATAGCCGCCCGCGTGAAACAGGCCGTTGTCTTCGCCAGCATGGGCGAGTGTGTCGAAGGTGTAGCCGACAAACCCCATCCAGGCGTGGCTGATCCGAACGGAGCCAAGTTCCGGAAAGAGGGCCGTCATATCGCGGTGGAGCTTTAGCGCGCTGTTGCGCGGGTCCGTTTCGCTCAAGGAGACCCGGCCGCCAAACAGCACGCGCTTCCGGTCGGGGGACAGCCGGTAGTAATAGACCAGTTTTCTGGTGTCGGAGAGGACCCGGTCCGTCGGAAACAGCCGGTCAATCGTTTCACTCGGGATTTCTTCCGTCGCGATCACGTAGGAGCCGATCGGGATCAACCGCCGCTGAAGCCAGGGCGACAGGGGGCCGGAGTAACCATTGGTCGCCAGAATGACCTTGCCTGCCTTGAGGGAGCCGTCGCTTGTCAGGACCTTGAAGCCTGACGTCTCGCGTTCAAGCGACACCACCCGGCACTTGCCGCGCACCATCGCGCCTTCCGCCAGCACCTTGTTCAAAAGTGAAGGATGGTACTTGCTGACATCGATGCTGCAATGATGCGGATTGACGATACCGCCATGATAGGCATCGGTCCCAAGCTCCTGTGCCATGTCGCTTTTCGGCACCATGAAGGCATCGGTCTTCCACACGGGGTGTCCGGCGGCACAATCTCTGGCAAGGCTCTCGTAAAGATGGGGCTTGTGAGCGCCGTGGAAGCGGCCGGTTTCCCGTAAGCCCATCTCCAGTCCATCTTCCCTTGAAAGTGCGTGCATGTAGTCGAGGGACGCCTGGCCTTCCAGGCAAAGCTGGGTGGCGAGCTCCCTGCCATAGCGGCCCGCCAGGTTGGAAAAGGACGGCTTGAGGCTGGTCGAAAGCTGGCCGCCATTGCGCATGCTGCAGCCCCAACCCGGGTCTTCCGCATCGAGAACCAGTGTGCCGAGGCCTTCACGGGCGGTCTGCAGTGCGGCGTTCAGGCCGGTGTACCCACCGCCAACCACCAGCACATCGACCTCTGGGGGCAAACCTGTATCCGGCAGTACGAGTTTGGGCGCGATATCCTGCCAGTATGGTGTCGTCTTGTAGTTGTCCGCAAAAAGAGCCTGAGTCATTACGTGCCTTACGCCGCTCGTGTGTCTTCCAGGATAAGGTCCGCGCCTTTTTCGCCGACCATGATCGCAGGTGCGTTGGTGTTGCCGGACGTGACCGTCGGGAAAATAGAGGCATCGACAACCCGAAGCCCTTCGACCCCGTAAACCCGTAGGCGCGTGTCGACGACGTTTTCGTTCGCGTCCGGTCCCATGCGGCAGGTGCTGACAGGGTGGAAGACCGTGGAACAGCGGCTGCGGACATCCGCCAGCATGTCCTCGTCGGTCTGGACACCCGGGCCGGGTGTGATCTCCTCGTCGATAACCGATTGCATGGCAGGGCTTTCGGCGATCTTGCGCATCAGCTTGCTGCCTTCGATCATCTCCGTGAGATCGCGGTTGGTGCTGAGCGAGTTCGGGTGGATCTCCGGCATGTCGAACGGATCGGAGGAGCGCAGGCAGATATGGCCGCGGCTGGTAGGCCGCGTCGGCTGGAAGCCGAGGAGGAAGCCGGGGAACGGGTCCGGGTTCATCAGCGGACGTTTCCCCTTCGGCGCCTTGGTGTAGCTGACTGGCGAGAAATACAGCTGGATGTTCGGCCGTTCACAATCCGGATTGCTTCTGACAAAGCCACCAGCCTGATTGACACTGAGCGACAGTGGACCACTGCGGGTCAGGACATAGCGGATGCCCTGGGCGAGCTTGCCCCACCAGGGATAAAGCTGCTGGTTCAGCGTCGGCACTTTGGACCGGTAGAGATAGTCGAGACCGAGATGGTCCTGAAGGTTCTTGCCGACAGCAGGGCTGTGCAAGGTGGAGGAAATGCCCTTGGCCTGCAGTTCCGCGCCATCACCAATGCCGGACAACATGAGGATTTGCGGCGAGTTGACGGCACCTGCACTGAGGATCACTTCCCGTCGGGCCTTCACGGTCTGCTCGGTGCCGCCTCGGCTGTAGACGACACCGGTCGCCCGTCCGTTTTCAAGGATCAGCCGGGTCGTGTGTGCGTTGGTCAGGATGGAGACATTCTGACGTTTTTTCGCGCGTGAAAGATAGGCACGGGCCGTCGACATGCGGAACCCGTTTTTCGCGGTTATCTGGTAGAGGCCGACACCTTCCTGGCTTCTGCCATTGAAATCCGGGTTACGGCTGAAGCCGGCTTCCTCGCTGGCTGCCAGGAAGTTTTGACACAGCGGGTGGACGTCCTTGTCCATGGAGGAGACATAAAGGGGGCCATCCCCGCCGCGATAGTCGTCGGCACCGTTGCAATTGGTTTCCGAGCGCTTGAAATAGGGCAGAACGTCCTGCCAGCCCCAGCCGGTGTTGCCGAGGGCCTTCCAGTCCTCGAAATCCGCATGCTGACCGCGAATATAGACCATGGCATTGATAGAACTGGACCCACCCAGCACCTTGCCGCGCGGCCAGTAGCCGGAGCGGTCGTTGAGCCCCGGGTCCGCTTCGGTGTGGTACATCCAGTTGATGTTCCGGTTATAGAAAGCCTTGCCGTAGCCGATCGGCATCCAGATCCAGAAATTGAGATCCGAGCCGCCCGCCTCCAGAAGGCAGACGGTGTATTTGCCGTCTTCCGACAACCGGTCGGCAAGCACCGAGCCTGCCGAGCCCGCGCCGACGATGACAAAGTCGAACTCCGCCATGAATGCTCCTATTGAGAGGTCTTGTCGCGCTGGATGGCAATCGATAGCAGCGCAAGCAGTCCGGACCCGACCATGAGCACGAAGGAGACGGCATTGAGGACCGGCGTCGAGCCGACCTTTGCCATCCGGTCATACATGGTGATCGTCAGCGGCGCTTCCGAGCCGACAAGAAATAGCGTGGTGTTGAAGTTCTCGAACGAGACCAGGAAGGCGACGATGCCGGCCGCGATCATCGCCGGTCGCAGGAAGGGCAGTGTGACGGTGCGCAACACGCGGACCCGACTTGCCCCCAGGTTGAAGGCGGCTTCTTCCATCGTGGCGTCGAATTTCTTCAGCCGGGCCGTGATCACCAGCGAGGTGATGGTGGTGATGAAGGAAAACTGCCCGAACACGACAAGCAGAAGGCCTGGCCTCAGGAACTCAAGCTCCAGATCGAACCTGTTTTCCATGTAGTTCGCGGTGTCACTGGCCAGGACCAGGATGGAGATGCCGAGGATGACACCCGGGATCACCAGCGGCACCACCATCAGAATGTAGAAGAAGTTCTTGCCCGGAAACTCGCCACGCACGAACAGGAACGCATTGGTCGTGCCGACGAAGACGGAGAGCGCCGCCACGAAGATTGCGATGACGAAGGAATAATAAAGCCCCTGCAGCAAACGCCGGTCATGGAACATGCCGAGTTTTGGTTCGGTATCGCTGAAGAACCAGTCCAGCGTGAAACCTTGCCAGGGCAGTGCCGGGAACAGGCTGTCGTTGAAGGCGAAGGCTCCGGCTGAAATCAGCGGCGCTGCCAGGAAGATGAAGAAGGCAACGACATAGAGCCGGTAGCCCATCAGGAACGGAGAGGAGTTCTTTTGCGCAAGCATCGTCTGTCCTCCTCAGCTCTTGGCCACGGTGTTGGCGAGGGTCTGACCGGAGAGTTTCAGGCCGAGCCAGATCACGACGGAGGTAAAAATCAGGAGCAGCATGCCGAAGGCCGCGCCTCCCTCCCAGTTGAAGCGGGTGATGAACTGATTGTAGATCTGTTCGGTAAACCAGCTCGAATTCTTGCCGCCGAGCAGGATCGGCGTCAGGTAGGAACCTGCCGTCAGCATGAAGGTGACGATACAGCCGGCCACGATGCCCGGCATCGCGTAGGGAATGATGATCCGGCGCAGCACTGTAAAGCCGCTGCCACCCAGATTGTACCCGGCCTCGATCATTGAATTGTCCATGCCGTCCAGCGTCGAAACCAGTGGCACGATCATGAACAGGATCACGGTGTAGACGAGGCCGATGATGACCGCGATGTCGTTGTAGAGAAACTCGACAGGCTGGCCGACCAGTCCGGTCCAGAGCAGGAAATTCGAAATCACACCGGTTTCGCGCAACAGCAGGATCCAGCCGAAGGAACGGATCAGGTCGCTGACCCAGAGCGGGATCAGGCAGAGCAGGAACAGACCACCCCTGGCACGCGGCCCCGCGATCTTGGCAATGTAGTAGGCAATGGGAAAGCCGATCAGCAGCGCCAGGGCTGTGACCAGCAGGGACATGGATCCGGTTCGAAGAAGCGTGTTCCAGTAGATCGGTTCGTTGATGAAATCCAGATAGTTGGCGAAGCTATACTCATAGACGCGCGGTGCCACTTTCTCGCGGAAGGAGAGGAGCACCATGCCGATGTGCGGCAGAATGATCAGCAGCAGGATCCAGAGCGCGAAAGGCGAAAACAGCAGGATCAGCGACAGCCGTTTGATGTCCTTGTTCTGCATCATGCGCTCTCCGCGCGGGCAAAACACATGGCTTGCCGGGACGACCAGATCAGGCGCACGTCTTCTCCGGGTTTCAGGTCGTTGTTGCCGGTTACCGTCACATCGGACTCGATAAGCTCGCCGCTGCCGGTCCGTACGAGAACACGGCTGTTGGCACCGTTGAAGAGCAGGCTGTCGATGACACCGCTCATCTGGTTGTCGCCTTCTGTCAGGGCCTGGTCCGCTTCGGATGCGCGCACCGTGCGGATGAATTCCGGCCGCACGAAAATCTCCACCTTGTCGCCATCACGAATGGTTTGATCCGCGCCGGCACTGAAACTCATCGAAAGCCCCTGATCCGTTTCCACCTTGCCACCCGTGCCATCTGCGGATTTCACCGTGCCGGACCAGCGGTTGCTGTCGCCAACAAAGCCGGCGACGAAGGCGGTCTTGGGGTGATGATAGAGATCCTGCGGCGTGCCGATCTGTTCGAAAATGCCCTGGTTCATGATGGCGACGTTATCGGACATCACCAGTGCTTCCGACTGATCGTGGGTGATGTAGATAAAGGTCGTGTTGAACTGGTGCTGCAAAAGTTTCAACTCGATCTTCATCGCTTCGCGCAGCTTCAGATCGAGCGCGCCGAGCGGTTCATCGAGCAAGAGTACATCCGGATCGAGCACCATGCAGCGAGCAATGGCGATGCGCTGTTTCTGACCGCCGGACAACTGGTGGATTTCCCGCTCGCCAACGTCGGGCAGGGCAATCCGCTCCAGTACGTCCTGGACCTTGCGCTTTATTTCCGCATTGCCCACGCCCGCGCACCTGAGGCCATAGGCGATGTTCTCGTAGACGTTCATCATCGGGAACAGCGCCAGATGCTGGAACACCATCTTGACGTTGCGCCGGTTGGGCGGCACGCCGAGTACCGACTTGCCCTTGATCTTGATATCGCCGGAGGTCGGGTCCTCGAAACCCGCGATCATGCGCATCAGGGTTGTCTTGCCACAGCCCGACGGACCGAGAATGGAGAAGAACGAACCGCTCGGGATTTCGAAGGAGACGCCTTTGACGGCGCGAAATCCTCCAAAACTCTTGGCAAGGTCGAGGCATTCAAGATCGTAGGCGGGTGAGGTGTGTTTCATCAATGCGGGCCAACTGGAAGGGATCGGGGTTTGGAGCGCCGGGTTGTGTCCGGTTGCTTCTCTCCGGTGTTTTGATTTTTTCAAAAAGGAAAGGGCTGCCGGAATGGTTCCGGCAGCCCTGAACCTGATCAGCCGCCTGTGGCTGCCTTGATCTTCTCGAGGGTCTTGCCTTCCATGTCTTCCACGCCGGGAGGAATGTTGGCAAAGAACTTGAGATTGTCGATGTCGGCTGCGGTGAAGGCCGCATTCACGGCTGCCTTCTTGTCTTCCGGCAGCAGGTCGGTACCACCCTTGATCGCGGCAATCGCGCCGGTGCTGCCGGACATGATGGTCACGTTTTCCGGCCGCAGCACGAAGTTGATCCACTTGTAGGCGGCATCATCCGCCTTGCCCTTGCGCGGCAGGGCGAAGGTGTCGATCCAGGCTAGTGCGCCTTCCTTCGGCGGAACGAAGACAATGTTCTGGTTCTGGTCGTAGAGCTTGTAAGCGGTGGAATCCCAGGTTTCGGATGCCACGATTTCGCCTGACAGCATCATGGCGGACAGGTCGTCGCCGCCTTTCCAGTAAGCCTTGATGTTGTCCTTGCACTCGATCAGCTTGTCGGCGACCTTGTCCAGGATGCCCTGGTATTTCTCAAGGTCTGCGTAGGCCGCGAACGGATCTTCACCCATCGAGAAGGCCGTGCCGAGCAGGATCGTGCGCTTCAGGCGCATCGAGGTCTTGCCCTTGTAGGCCGGGTCGCACAGGTCGGCCCAGCTCGAAAGGTCCGGGGCCTTTGTCTTGTCGGCCATCAGGCCGGATGTGCCCCACTGGTGGGGAACCGCGTAGACTTCACCCTCGATCGTCGTGTTTGCCTTCACGCCGTCAAGCAGCTTGGCTTCCATCGCACCGGTGTCGATCTTTGAAAGATCCAGCGGCTTGTAGATGTCATATTCCAGCTGGGCCGCGTAGATGCGGTCGTGGCTTGGCTGGGCAAGGTCGAAGCCGGCACCACCAGTGGCGCGCAGCTTGGCAATCATTTCCTCGTTGTTGGAGAAGGTGACTTCAACATCAATGTCCGGATATTCTTCTTCAAATTTTTGGACCAGTTCGTCGGGAGCGTAAGACCCCCAGGTCAACAGGCGCAGGGTCTCTGCCTGGGCAGAGCCGGCACCGGCAAGCATGGTTGCGGCCAACAGGCCGGTTAGTGTTGTTTTCAAATGCATGACGTCCTCCTGAATGCACTCAGCGTACTAACCGGAAAAAAGCCTAGGTTGGAATTGGCCTGCCAAATATATCCATTGCAGATAATTTAGCAGTCCAATTGACCGAGGGTGCACCTTAGCTGGTGCAGCAAACAGGCAGGATTTTCTTGAGAACCTTCATGCCTTTGCGGATGTCATCCTGCGCGGAGCTGCCGAAGCCGAGGACAATGCCGCGCTGCGGTATCCGGCCGAGAGCGTAGCGAGACAGGGGGGCGGTGGTGATGCCGTGTTTGGCCGCTTCAGCGACGATCCTGTCTTCGTCGTATCGGTTCGACAAAAGGCCGACAGCATGAAAGCCGCTGCTGGTTGGCTGCAGGTCGATGTCTCCTGCAAGACTGGCGCTTTCTGCCATCAAGGTATCGTGACGGTGCTTGTAGAGTTGGCGCATGGTGCGGATGTGCGTTGCGAACATGCCTTCATCCATGAATTCGGCAACGATCGCCTGGGTGACGGTCGGAACACCGGCAAGCCAGGTCAGGCAGACCCGTTCGAAGCTTTCCACCAGGCCTTCCGGCACCAGAACGAAGCCGAGCCTGAGGGCCGGAAACAGGGACTTGGAGAAGGTGCCGACATAGATTACCCGGCCGTGGGTATCGATGCTCTTGAGCGTTGGTGGTGGCTGGTCGCCGAAATAGAACTCGCCGTCGTAGTCGTCCTCCACGATCATGGCGTCGGCTTCATTGGCGGCTGTCAGAAGCGCCAGGCGGCGGGAAAGGCTCATGACGTGGCCAAGCGGCTGCTGGTGGGATGGCGTTACGAAGGCGAGCCGAAAGTAGGGCGCCTTGGCAAGGCCGTCCTCGATGCAAAGACCTTCCTCGTCAACGGCGACAGGAATTGGCCTTGCGCCAATGGCAACAAAAGCGTTGCGCGCACCAATTGCGCCAGGATTTTCAAACCAGATCGGCTCACCCGGATTGACCAGCATGCCGCCGACCAGGGAAAATGCGCGCTGGGCGCCGTTGGTGATGAATATCTGTTCGGGGTCGCACTTGATGCCGCGGGAGGCATTGAGCTGACGGGCAATCGCCCGGCGCAGCGGCATGTAGCCGAAGGGTTCGCCGTAGCCGGCAATGTGGTCGCGGTCCTTGCGCCAGTGCCGCGCGGAGAGTTTTGCCCATTGCGCCATCGGAAAGGCGTCGAGCGCCGGCAGTGCTGTGACGAAGGCCTGCGATTTGTGCGGCAGGCGCGAGCGCAAGGTGAAATCCGGGATGGCATGCCGGGTCGCGTGGGAAAGGCGCGGCACGACGGGGGTGATGTCGCTGGCCTCCTGTGACGGCTTCGGCGCAAGGCGGGCGTTCAGCGCTTCGCTGACGAACGTGCCAGCGCCTACCCTTGCCTCCAGAAGACCTTCGGAAATCAGGCGGTCGGTCGCATCGATTACCGTCGTGCGGGAGACGCCGATCTCCTGCGCC
Organism: Roseibium sp. ROS1; assembly: GCF_054658215.1. Lineage (NCBI taxonomy): Bacteria > Pseudomonadati > Pseudomonadota > Alphaproteobacteria > Hyphomicrobiales > Stappiaceae > Roseibium > Roseibium sp. ROS1. The sequence goes on along the minus strand of NZ_BAAGIG010000008.1, from coordinate 70,124 downwards.
AGGGTGCGTGTGGCCGGCATCCGGTCACCCGGGGTCAATGCCCCCGTCAGCAGCAGGTCGCGCAGGGCCATGTAGAGCTGGATCGAAATTTTCTTTTCGGCCGTCTTGTCGATCTTGATCGACGAGAGCACAGCGCCGGCATGCCGTTTCATCGCGTTCTCCCAAATTGGTATGAGAGTTTGCGCAAAACGGACCTTCTATCAAGTCCAATTCTGGATAAGGGTCGGTTCACGAGCCAACCCCTATCCATCGGGACCGTCCGTCCGAGGACCGGATAAGACAATGAAAATACAATCAATAGAAACATTTACCAATGAGTTTGTCTGCTTCGTTCGTGCAACCGCCGAAAACGGTGCGACCGGATGGGGGCAGGTAGCGCCTTACTACGCGGATATCACGGCGGAGGTCGTCCACCGTCAGGTTGCACCTTATGCGCTGGGCGAAGACGCTTTCGACATTGAACACCTGATGGAGATCATCCCGGAACGGGAGCACAAGTTTCCCGGCTCCTATCTGCGCCGGGCGATGGGGGGACTGGACACTGCCCTGTTCGACCTTCGCGGCAAGCTGGAAGGCAAGCCGGTGTGCGAACTGCTCGGTGGAACGCCGGGCAAGGTGCGGGCCTACGGGTCGTCGATGAAGCGTGACATCACGGCGAAAGACGAAGCGGATCGCCTCAAGAAGCAGCAGGACCTTTACGGCTTCGACGCCTTCAAGTTCCGGATCGGTGCCGAATGCGGCCGCGACCAGGACGAATGGCCGGGCCGGACGGAAGAAATCGTGCCGACCATGCGCAAGGCCTTTGGTGACGACACCGCACTGCTGGTCGATGCCAACTCCTGCTATTCGCCAGCCAAGGCCATCGAGATCGGCCGGTTCCTGGAAGCCAACGGCATTTCCCATTACGAGGAGCCTTGCCCCTACTGGCACTATGACCAGACCAGGCAAGTGACAGACGCTCTCGACATCGATGTGACAGGTGGGGAGCAGGATTGCTCTCTGGTGGACTGGCAGCGGATGATCGATGAACGGGTTGTCGATATCATTCAGCCGGACGTCTGTTATCTCGGTGGGATGGTTCGCACCATGAAGGTGGCACAAATGGCGCATGAGGCAGGTATTCCCTGCACACCGCATGCGGCCAACCTGTCGCTGGTGACGCTGTTCACCATGCATCTGCTGCGGGCGATCCCGAATGCGGGCAAATATCTCGAATTCTCCATCGAGGAAGCCGACTATTATCCCTGGCAATACGGCCTCTTCACCGCGTCGCCGTACGAGATTGTCGACGGGCACGCCACGGTGACCGATGCGCCGGGGTGGGGTGTCGAGATCAGTCCGGAGTGGCTGGCGAAATCCACATACAAGATCAGTTCCCTGGAAGGCTAACGATGTCCGGAGCAAGCGAACTCGTCGCGGAATATCAGGCTACGGGCACGCTGAAGGCGTTGCCCCTCGGCCATTTCATCGACGGCAGCTTTACGCAGCCGTCCCATAACCGCACCATGGAAAGTTTCGATCCGGGCCGGGGTGAGGCCTTCGCCCGCTTCACGGCGGGAACCGCCGAGGATGTCGATCAGGCAGTAAAGTCGTCAAAGGTTGCTTTTGAGACGGTCTGGCGAGACATGGCGCCGGTGGAGCGGTCCCGGATCCTTCTGCAAGCGTCCAGGCTTATCCTGGAAAATCTCGATCTTCTGGCCGTTGCCGAAACGCTGGACAGCGGCAAGGCACTGCAGGAAGCTCAAGGCGATGTGCGCGGTGCGGCTCGTACGTTCGAGTATTACGCGGGCGCTTGCGACAAGCTGCAGGGAGACAGCTTTCCCCTTGGGCCGAATTATGTCGGTTACGCCATTCACGAGCCGGTCGGGGTCACGGCCCACATCATTCCGTGGAACTTTCCGATCTCCACCGCTGCGCGCGGATTTGCGCCGGCGCTTGCAGCCGGCTGCACGGTTGTGGCAAAGCCTGCCGAACAGACGCCGTTCACAGCGCTGCTGCTTGCGAAGATCCTGCATGATGCCGGATTGCCGGCAGGCGTGTGCAATGTCGTGACCGGCACCGGCGCTGAGACCGGGGCTCCGCTGACAGCCCATCCGGATGTCGACCACATCACGTTCACCGGTTCGGTCCAGACGGGCAAGGCGGTGATGAAGGCGGCAGCCGACGAGATCACCCGCGTGGTGCTGGAGCTTGGTGGCAAATCGCCCGTGGTGGTGCTTGGCGATTGTGACCGGGAACAGGCGCTATCCGGTGTTCTCGGTGCGATCTACGAGAATGCCGGCCAGATCTGTTCCGCTGGATCTCGTCTTGTGATCGAGAAGAACATTCACGCGGACTTCGTTGCGGAACTGGTGAAACGCACAAAATCGCTGACACTCGGGCACGGTCTTGGCAACCCGGATGTCGGGCCGGTCAATTCTGCGGGACATCTTGCAAAGGTTGCCGGTTTTGTCGACCGCGCAAGGGCTCGGGGAGCTGATATCGTGACGGGTGGCGCCATAGCCGCTGACCCGAAAACCGGCAAGGGCTGGTTCTATGAGCCGACAATCGTCGATAGCGTTTCTGCGAGTGACGAGTTGGCGCAGGAGGAAATCTTCGGGCCGGTGCTGACGGTGCAGGTGGCTGATGATGCCGATCATGCCCTGGCACTTGCCAACGATTGCCAGTACGGCCTGGTCGCAGGCATCTACACGTCGAATTTCGCAAAAGCCCATCAGCTCGCGCGCAAGATCGATGCCGGCCAGATCTACATCAACGAGTATTTCGCCGGCGGGATCGAGGTGCCGTTCGGTGGCAACAAGAAATCCGGTTTCGGCCGCGAAAAAGGTCTCGAAGGTCTCAAGAGCTACTGCAAGACCAAAAGCATTGCCGCAAGGATCGGCTAGAACTTGTCGCGTTTCATCGGAATCGCTTCTCACTGCCTGAATTGGGGGATTTCGACGCAAGATCTTTTTAGTTGGACGCGGCACGCTCCAGGGCAGAGTTCAGTCAGCCGGATCAGAGCGATCCGAACCTGCTCAAACATCCTGTTACCTCCCCTGAAAGGCCGGTTCGGTTTACCGATCCGGCCTCTTTTTTGTTGAGGCTGCGTGCAGCGCGGGAGGATCTCACACCGGAAACTTGCGCTGCTTGAAGAACTCCCAGAGCGCCTTGTTCAGCGTCTGTGTCTTCTGGATCGTTTCCCTGACGAGCGTGATTTCCCGGGAATTGATCGGGCTGGACTTGCCGTATTCGATCTTGTGTTTCTGGTCGCTGATGCGCATCAAAATGGTTGAGGCATTGCGCCCCTCGTTGTCGAACGAATAGATGCAGTGATTGTATTTGTTTTTCAATTTCAAGGTCTTGTGCATGTCCCGTGTGAGGCTCAGCACCTCTTCCCTCAAGTCCGGTTTCTGCGTATCGAGCTTGGCCAGCCGTTCGACCAGATCAATCCGGGCACGCGACGTGTTGAGGGTCAGGAAGATCACCGTCGCGACTTCCTTGGTGACGCCGGCGAGGCCTGCGATCATGTGGATCAGCAAGCTCTCCGTGTTGGTCCACGTATAGTTCAGCCGGCCCATGAGGGCGAGAAACGTCTGGAATTCGTCCGCCATTGTGGGCGCATCTGCCGCGCTCATCTTCAGGCCTCTAGGTTGGGTGGTCGTTGTTCCGTCTGAATGTAGATCGCGGCTGCTTCCGTTCTGTTTGAAACGCCGAGCTTTGAAATGATGTGATGAATATGGAGCTTGATGGTGTGCTCCGACAGGGACAATTTTTCGGCGATATTCTTGTTCTGATATCCCTCGGAGATGAGGCATAGAACTTCGGTTTCCCGTTTCGTCAGCTTGCCGAAGCGGTTCCTGGTACGGCTGCGGTGCCTGCGCTGATGCATGGCCGGGGCTGCGCCGTAAGGCCTTTCCATTCCCATGTACTTGATGGCATCAGCCGGCAGATAATGGCCGCCGTTGAGCATGAGACGGATAGCGCCTAGCCAGAGATCGATCCGAAGGTTCATCGGCAGCACGCTCTTGATCAGGCCTTTCTGGAAATAATCGCTGATGATCGAGGGGAACGACAGATCATCATTGATCAGCATGCAGAGGTTTGCTTCAGGGAAATTTTTCCGCAGGCAGGCAATAGCTTCCTTGCGCTCCGCGCTGAAGCCTTCGTCAATCAGGAAAAGGCGTTTTGAAAATTCCCCACGGCGCTCCGAGCGATAAAGATCGATTTTCTGAGTGATACGGATAAAACGTCCATCTTCTATTTCCCGGTCGATTACTCCTTCCAGTTCCTTCGGAAACTTTTCGGACGCTCCAATATAATAGATTGAACCTTTATTCTCGTAATTTACGCTAGTCATTACTGTCACCCCTACAAACTAAGATAAAATTTAATTTGGACTCTCTTTCACTTGCAATTGCCAGAAACAGGGCCTGGGAGAAGCGTTTTTGTAAATATTCATCCGGCTTATTCTGCCGTCGGCATTAGCCATGCGGTTCTTAAAATAATAAAATTTCTTATCTTGTTTGTTCAGACCAAGGATAGGTGTGGGAAATGGGTGGCTGTCGGAAAATGAACATGCCGTCCAAATCGCAGTATTAACAGGGATTTGTGCAGTGACCCCCTAGTCTGAATTTCTCCTCACCCATAACTTGTATATAACAAACTTACCTTAGGTTATATTAATAATTCGATTTAGTCGCGGATCAGATTTTGCTTCAAGATATTGCAATTAAATACTTTTTTTGACCTCGCGTGATTTACCTATGTCGCTAGATATCCGCGAAACTTGAATGGTAAATGTTTAGTTAAGATTTCCGGCTTATTGCAATCTCCCTGTTCTGTCATTGTTTTCATCGGCTGGGAGATTCTCGTATTTGTGTAAATCCTCGGTTTGTGGATCCCAATCCTCAAATTTGACTTCCAGTCGAAGAGTAAATGGAGCAGCTAAATCTATTTTGATTAGCTGAGGTGGTTGTTTTTGCCATTTTCCATTTGATCTGGGGCGGTAACGCTCCTCTTAACCACGACAGCCCTATGCAAATCGATAGAAGACGATCTGCCGAGCTGTCCGATCTGAGGACAGAACCATGAGCGAATACGTTTGGCATAAAAACGAGCTGAACATCGATAAGTCGTTCAATCCGACTTATTCCAGCGAGTACAACACCAACTATAATCACGAAATAAACATCGACAATTCGAAGAGCTACGAGTGGGAATACTCGGACGACGACAACACCCAGGATGTGAACAACCAGGTGTTCAAGTATGTCGACAGTGACTTCGATCCCGTGATCAATGTGGATTTCGAGAACGGTCCTTCGGACGTCGACAACATTGACCTGGATATCGGCGACCATGCGAGTGTCGAGGACATTCTGATTGCGAAAGGCAACATCGACTTCGACCCGGGCGACGATATCAAGGTCGAAGACGTCCTCAATGATGCGCTGAACGGCCTTGGGAACGATACCGGCATTGCAATCAACAACAGCAACCAGCTGGAAGACAACGACTGGGCAAAAGACACCTTTGTCGCCAATGAAGGGTCCTTCACGCAGAAGCTGACTGCCAACGGCGGTTCGGCGGAAGCTGACGACGGTCTGGCTTTCGGTGGGTCGTCCATGACCGTGGATGCCCTTGATGATGCGACGGTGATTGGTGAAGTGATGGCCGCTGCCAATGCCGCCAACGCAACCGAAGCGTTCGTCAACGAGCTGGTGCAGGGTGCGAACATTCTCAACAACTCGGTCGACACGACGATTGTCGGCGGTGATCTCTACACCGACAGCGTTGGTGAGGACGAGCTCTAAGATGTTCGATCGGCGCTGCGGTTTTCTGTTTCGAACCTGTTTCCGAAACGCCAGCTGCGCCCGTTTCCAAGTCAGAATGCGGTGTGAACGCCGGTCTTGCGAGACCCGGCTCGCCGCGATGAACAAGGACTATTATCATGTCTGGTAAGCGTGGAACTCAATTCAATTACTCTGATTTCGATGCAGTCGATGACTCGAAGATCATCAACAAGGCCGAAGTCGTGATGAACTTCGAAGAAGGTTTTGTTTATGACGACGACGATGTCGTGGACATCGACCTGGAAGAATGCGCTGAAGTCGACGAGATGCTCGTGAGCGTCAACGGCGGCATCGACTACAGCCCGGGCGACGACATCACCGTTGAAGACATTTTGAACGAAGCCCTCAATGGTGGCGGCAATGATGCCGGTGTCGTGCTCAACAACAGCAACCAGCTGGAAGACAACGACTGGGCCAACGGTACGACGGCAACCAACAACGCCGGCTTTAACCAGACCCTGAGTGCCAAGGGGGGCGATGCCGAAACCGACGACGGTATTTCGGCAGGGGGCTCCAGCGGATCGGCATACGTCGATGCTGACATGCAGGCATTCGGTGGCCATGTCGGCACCTGGTTCGGTCATGCCGGTTTCCATGGCATGTCGGTCGACCTGGAAGGCAATCTGGAAATCGATGACCTCGGTTCCGGCAGCGTCAGCGTCATTGCTGATGACGATGCGCTCGTCCAGGGCATGAATGCGGCTGAAGCATCCGCTTCCAACGATGCATCGGCATTCACCAACACGCTTGTGCAGGGCGAAAACATCCTGAACAACTCTGTCGACATGACCATTGTCGGCGGCAACATGGACAGCCTGATGACCGGTGAAGACCTCGGCTCCCTGAGCTGATCCGGTTTGTTCCTGAATTGATTTTCAATTCCGGAAAACAGCAGCAGGCGCGGAGCTCACTTGCTCCGCGCCTGCTGAACGCGGCCTCTCGTTATTAGATTCGCGCGAGCTTGACCGCGAAAACGACCCTTCATTCAGATTAGGGGGCTGACATGTTTTTTTATGATGACCTTACGCGTGAAGCGATTTCGCATTTTGTAGGAAGCTTTTCCATGTCACTCGAGGAGGCCCGCGCCCGCCTTGAGTATCTTGAATTCCGCGCGGCACAGCTTGCTGCCGAACAGGTAGAGCAAGGTGAGACGATGGAGGCGCTGCCGACAGTCTGGCCGGACTATCAGCTGCTCGACCTCAATCCGAATATCCATTACGAATTTGATGGTTACAGCTACTACGACGACATTCCCGCCGCCCTGAACTTTTATGAGTGGGATGGCATTGGCATGCGAGCACATCTGATGCCGCCGCCGGTTGAGGGGACTTTCAATCCCTACACCATCGCGCTGACAGGCGGTGTCCGCTTCATAACGTTCCAGCACGAAGTGCTGCCCAACAGCTTCGCCGTTGTGTCCCGGTCCGAAAACGTGCTGGCGGACAACGACTATCTGTCCAACACGGGTCTCCACTATCATTTCGATTACGAAGCACCATCACTCATCTCCTTCCTCGATGCGCTGGAGGCTGCCGGGATCACCGGCAGGTTCAGCTTTACGGAAGCAGACAATCCGGCTGGCAATCTGAGCGCGACCGTCGCCGCCTGGACGGAAACAGCCCAAACCATGCAAACCGGCGCTCCCGGTGTCGGGCAACAGGTTCTGGCAACCGGAGATGACACCGGGCAGCTCTATCAGAACGGTATCGTTGTCGAGGAAGCCGCCCGTCTTGACGAAGTCATCAAGCATTTGAAGGGCCGTGCTCCGGACGATGACGCCGAAGCGAACTCCGATGACGTGGTGCTCGAGGGACCGCAAAGCGCCTCAGGCGAGTTGGCTTCGCTGGTGGACACCGCCGGAACCTCCGCTTCGCTGCAAATCAGTGCCGGCAACAACACACTGATCAATCAGGCCATTCTGGTGGACGTCTGGGGCAAGGCCGCGACCATAGCTGTGGCCGGCGACTATTACGATCTCGACATTATCAGCCAGACAAATGTTCTGGCAGCGCCGCATCTGGCGGGTCTTGGCCAGTGGGCGACGGATCCGAGTACCGGCAGCTACAACATCGCATCGATCATGAACACCAGTTCGGATCTGCCCATGGATGTTGCTCCGGTCGGCAATCATTCACTCTGGGATATCACCTTCCACGACGGTGACATGACCTTCGTGAACTGGCTGACCCAGAAGAACTACCTGGTCGACAACGACACCATCGTCTACCAGGAAGACGGCTCGGGCACGACGATCATGTCCGGTGGCAATATTCTGACAAATGCTCTCAACCTTACGGAACTGAGCACCTTCTTCGATCTGATCCTGATCGGAGGCGACTATTACTCGGCCAATGTGATCAGCCAGACCAACGTCATGGTCAATTTCGATCAGGTCATTGCCGAAGGTACACAAGACGCTTCCATGCCGATGCCTGACGGGCAGATCGACAATCTGCTCTGGAACGAGGCCTATATCGTTTCCAACTACAACAGTTCCGTCGTCGACCTGGATCCGGCAAGCGCGAACCGGCTCGCAACGGCAGGTGAGGAGGATCTCGGCGATGACTTCCTGTCCGGGCTCTTCAGCGGGGAAGCTTCGCCTTTCAACCAGTTGAACGTTCTTTACATCTCCGGTGATGTCTACGACATCAATTACCTCGAACAGGTCAATATTCTGGGCGACAGCGACAGCATCGCCACGCTTGGGGTCGATGTCTCAAGCGAAGGCACCAGCATCAACGGCGATTCAAACCTTCTCTACAATGCCGCGGTGATCCAGGAAGCCAGCGTGGACAATGTTGTTCGCGTCGGTGGCGACACCTATTCGGAAGCTTTGCTTTACCAGGCGGAGATCCTGACCGCAGATGTCGAGCAACCTGATCACGGCGGGGCGGGTCTTGCGTCGGAGGCGGTTGTCTTCCTGGCCGACGGCATGCTGACCAATGGTGACAACGATCTTGAAACCGTCAACCTGAACCAGGTGCCGGACGAGATCTGTGTCGATCCGATGGCGACAATGGTCGCTTAGGGGAGGCAACTCATGACCATTTCATATGATGTTGCCGATGGGCAGCGGACGAACCGGGCGGGTGAGCCGCAGGTGCTGGGCCCCGATGCGAAAAAGGGTGATGCACGACTTGTCGGCGCAGAGGCAGCAGCCGCTGCGGGCGGACCAACCCTGAAGTCGGGAGACGCAAGAGCGAAACCGGCGGACGGCGGCAAGTCCGCCCGGACAGGCTCTGGCACAGGCACTGGCAAAGCCAAGGCTGAAAAGCCCGAGTTCCACCGACGGACGACGCCGCCCGATCTTTCCAAGGCACTTGAAAACGGCGTCGCTGCCGTTCGACGCAATCTTCTCATCGTGCTGATGTTTTCCTGCGTCATCAATGTGCTTGTGCTGTCAATTCCGGTCTATCTGTTCCAGATCTCGGACCGGGTCCTGACCAGCCGCTCGCTGGACACGCTTGTCATGCTGACAGGCGTGATCGTCGGGGCGGTCCTGCTGCAGGCAGCCTTCGATGCCATCCGCCGCTTCATTCTTATGCGCACGGCGGTCGAACTCGCATCGCAACTGGGTTCACCCATCCTCGCAGCCGCCGCACGAGCTTCGCTCAACAGCAACGGCAAGGAGTACCAGATCCTGAACGACCTGCAGCAATTGCGGGGTTTTCTGGTGTCCGGCACCATGATGGCATTTCTGGACGGTCCCTTCGCGCCGCTTTTCCTGGTCGCGATCTACCTCATTCATCCGCACCTCGGGATGATCGTCGGTGGCACCTGTGTGATCCTGCTCGTGATCGCGGTGATCAACCAGAAGATCACGTCCCGGCATTTCAGCGATGCCAACCAGAACCAGAGCAAGGCGAACCTGCATCTGGATGCTATGTCAAGGAATTCGCAGATCATCAACGCCCTGGCCATGATCCCGGAAGCGGTTCACCTGTGGGGGCGCGATACGGCTGCTTCGCTGCGCGCTCAGGTCAGTGCGCAGGACAGAAACATTGTTTCGGCCTCCATCACCAAGGCGGTCCGGCTTCTGACGCAGGTAGCGATGCTCGGGTGGGGATCCTTCCTTGCCATCCAGGGTGAACTGACCGGGGGCATGGTGATTGCCGCCTCCATTATCGGCGGCCGGGCGCTGTCGCCCATCGAGGGCGCGATCGAAGGCTGGAACCAGTATCTGCTGTCGCGCAATTCCTATGGCCGGATCTCGACACTGCTGAAATCCTCGCCGCTCAATTCCGAACGTCTCGTTCTGCCCAAGCCGCAAGGCCGGCTTGATGTCGAACGCCTGCTTTACGTGCCCCAGGGGACCAAGCGGGTCGTGCTCAACAGCATCACCTTCTCGCTGAAAGCCGGGGACTCTCTCGCGATCATCGGCAACTCGGGAGCCGGAAAAACCACACTCGGCAAGATGCTGGTGGGATCCATCCTGCCGACATCGGGCGCGGTGCGTCTGGACCTGATGGACCTGCGTAACTGGAACCAGCGGCAGCTGGGTGAGAACATCGGTTATCTGCCACAGGACGTTCAGCTCTTCCCGGGCACGATCAAGCAGAACATCGGCCGCATGCGCGAAGATGCTTCGGACGAGCAGATCTACGAAGCTGCCTGTCTGGCCGACGTGCACGCCATGATTTCCGAATTGGCCCACGGCTATGAAACGGTCGTCGCGGCCGACGGTGCACCGCTGTCAGGCGGTCAGAAGCAGCGTATCGCGCTTGCCAGGGCGTTCTTCGGCAATCCACGTTTCGTCGTTCTGGACGAACCTAACTCAAATCTGGACACGAATGGCGACGAAGCGCTTGCACGGGCAATGGCACATGCCAAGGCCGAAGGCATCACCGTCGTCGCGATCACGCAAAAGCCATCCCTGCTGAAATGTGTCGACCGGATCCTTGTTCTGGCCGACGGCTCCATCAGCATGTTCGGCTTCCGCAACGAGGTGCTGGAACTCCTTGCCGACCGGAAGAAACAAAGAGCGGTTCAGCAACAAGGATAAGCGTTGGCAGCCGCCAGGGACGGCTCAAGCCAGGGGGAAAAGATGAGCAACGCTCTGACACATCACGAACCGATGGACTGGTATTCGGCAGTGCCGAGGTCGATTTTCTGGCACACGCTGATCGGCGTTTTCATGCTGGTCTTCTTCATAGGAGGCTTTGCCGCCTGGTCCTTTACCGCGCCGTTGGCTGCCGCCGTAATTTCAAGCGGAACCTTTGTCGCAACCGGACAGAACAAGCAGATTCAGCACTACGAAGGCGGGATCGTGAAGGAGATCCTGGTGCAGGAGGGCGAGCGCGTTCAAAAAGGCGATCCGATTGTTCGTCTCGACGAAACCGTTGCATCCGCAAACGAGCGACAACTGGGACTCAAGCTGGCGCGGCTGGAAGCGATCAACGCCCGTCTGCGCGCCGAATATCTCTGGCTGAAGGAGGTGGAATTCCCGCAAACATTGCTGGACCTGAAAGACGATGAGGAAATTGCCACCATAATCGCCGGCCAGAAGCTGAGTTTCATTGGATCCCAGGCCAAGCTGACGAGTGATATCAGGATTCTGGAGAGCACGATCGAATCCCTTCAGCACCGCCGCGACGGCTACCGTGAACAGCATGATGCCATGATCAGGCAGCTTGCGATCCTGCAGGAAGAACACACGGGCAAGAAACTTCTCTTCGACAAAGGCCTTCTGCTGAAGCCGACCCTGAATGCACTGGAAAGAGCGATCGCAGAAGCGGAAGGGCAGATCGGGAGGCTGGCATCGTCCATGCAGGAGGCCAATGCCCAGGTCCTGCAACACCAGGAACAGGTCAAGCAGACACGGGCTGCCTATAACGAGAAGGTGCTTGATGACCTGCAATCGATCGAGGCCGAGCTGGATGCGGCAAGAGAGCAGTCCCGCAAGGCGCGCAACGTTCTTGAACGTGCCGTCATTCAGGCACCGGTTTCGGGCACCATCGTACGCATGCACTACCACACAGCCGGCGGGGTTATCGAAAGCGGCAAGACGATTGTCGAGATTCTGCCGTCCGACGCACCGCTGATCATCGAGGCACTGATTTCGCGAACCGATATCGACAGCGTCCATATCGGCCAGCAGGCCACTGTTCGCCTGTCCGCCCTCAATCAACGCACCACTCCGGTGCTGGAAGGCGAAGTGCAATATGTGTCCGCAGATGCAATCACCGACAACAGTACGGGCATCATGCGTGAGGTTTACGTCACTCGCATCGATATCTCGCCGGGCGAACTGACAAGGGTGCTGAACTTCGTTCCGACCCCGGGCATGCCCGCGGAAATCATGATCCAGACGGCCGAGCGAACCTTCATGCAGTATCTGACCAAGCCGATCGTCGACAGCATGTCACGTGCCTTCCGGGAGGAGTAGGCAACTGGACGCATTTTTCGGTCGACGGCCGCTTTTCAGCGCAAGATTTGCGGGACTGCGCAAGGTGGCTGATCAACCCGGATTGTCTGATGTGGTCTTCAGGCAATGTCCGCCTTGGCCGGTTCGTTAGTCGCGGACCGGCCGCTTTTTTGGGATTGTACCGGTTGAAGTGGGACAGTTGCAGTCAGGTGACGCTGCGAAAAGAGGGGTTGTTTTCGCAAGGTAATCCGCCAATTATGAAAGCGGTGTTTCCAGGACTTGTACCAAGCCGGAAACAGGGTTTTCATGTGATTGCGCCAAATGCGAAACCGGGTCGAACTGCTGTTGAAGACTTTTAAAATCAACGGATTGGCTGTCTGGTCTGTTGTGGTGTTTCTGGTGCTGGCAGGCCTGTCAGCTCACGCGGCGACGGACCCGTTCGCGGAACGGCGCATGGCGCTTGTGGTCGGCATTGCGGGCTATGAGAACGCTCCCGATCTGAGCAACACCACCAATGACGGCAAGCTGATTTCAGACACCTTGAACGAGCTGAATTTCGAAGTGTCCGAGCATTTCAACATCGGGCTTGCGGAGTTCCGCGAACTTCTGGACCGTTTCGCCTTCGAGGCAGAAACGGCGGATGTGGCTCTCGTCTATTTTGCCGGACACGGGATCGAAGTCGGCGGACGCAATTTCCTGGTGCCCTCCGACGCCAAGGCCGGCAGCCGGCAGCAGGTTGCCGATACCTCGATTTCTCTCGATGACATTCTGGAAGCGGTCGACAAGGCCCGGCAGCTCAGGATCGTGATCCTGGATTCCTGCCGGAACGACCCGTTTGCCGATGTGGGCGGGCAGGAAACGCTCACCGTAAATCAGGGGGCTTACGGCCGCGGGCTGGCAGCACCTTCTCCCGAACGCGGCACGCTGGTGGCCTACGCCGCCGAAGCAGGAGCCGTTGCACTGGATGGGGCAGGTGAAAACAGTCCGTTTGCATCGGCACTGGCCCAGACCTTGAAGATCAGGGATCTGGAAATAGGCCTTGCCTTCCGGCAGGTGCGCGATTCCGTGCTGAAAGCCACTGCCAACGCGCAGGAGCCGCACACTTACGGCTCACTGTCCGGCAAACCCTACTTCCTTGCGGGCGGCAGCCAGGAGGTCAACGTGCTTGCGGCGGCAGACCGTCTTAACGCCTGGGGGCGCCTTGAAGTCAGCCAGGAAGAGCAGTTGCAGGTGGCAGCAAGGGAGGGCGACAGCAGGGCGCTGAAAGGCCTTGCCTACATGCGCCTCAACCCGAGCGAGGACCGCTACGATCCCTCCCGCGCGGCAGCATTTCTGGAAACTGCATCGGAAGCGGGTGATCCTGAAGCCATGTTCGAGCTTGCCCGCATGTATGAGCGCGGCATTGGCGTCGAACAGGATGTCGAAAAGGCATTGGAACTGTTTCGCAAGTCCGCAGACGAGGGCTTTGCGGATGCCATCAACGATCTCGGGTTCCTTTATTATCAGGGCGGCCTGGGGATCGCGCGTGATCCGAAAAAGGCAATCGAGCTGTTCGGAAAGGCTGCCGATCAGCGGCACCCGGAAGCAATGTTCAATTACGCAGCCCTGATCGATGACGGCGTGGTCGATGGCAAGGAACCGGACGATGCGGCAGAATATCTTTATCGCGCCTTGAGATCCGGCAACGAGGAAGTTTTGAGCCAGCTCTCGGAAAACCCGAAGATGTTCAAGGCCACGACACGGCGCTCCCTTCAACGAAAACTTTCAGAACGCTCTTTCTATACCGGGACCATCGACGGCCAGTTCGGCCCGCAGACCCAGAGAGGTCTACGCAAAGCTTACGGGCTTTCCGAATAGGGGCCAAAGCGTTTTCCGGCTGAGATCGATTTCCGCCTTCCCAAGCCTTTGTTGCGTGTTGCATGACGCAAGGTAATTTTTGACTTGTTCTTTTATTCCAAGGGGTTAAAATTGAAAAAGAACAATCAAAAGAAACGTTTCGGGAAATATCAATCCCTGATTTTAATGTAGACAGTGCAGACGTTTTTCTAAGTCATATTGCAGATTTTTGCTGCTTTTCCGATAGCAGGTGTCGCGCCAATCGTGATTGCTGCCCGGTTCGATCAGTTGTCTCTGGTGATTTGTTCGATGTGTTTGAATAGTTGATTGGAGGAAGTCATGTTTGGAAACAGGTTTTGCGCAGGTGTGGCCGTTGCCGTGCTCGCCGGACAAGTCGTGACGGCTGCCAGTGTGCCTGCTTATGCGGTCGCCGTGCCGGGTGGCCAGTCGCTTGCGCCGGCAGATCCATTGGGTTCGGTTCTGGAGGAGCTTCTGCTTGCCCAGTACAGCTCTTCCATGAGCAGCGAGCCGTCTGGCCCTTCCTATGATGTCGATCGGCAGGAACGCGACCCGAAGCTGAGCGCATCCTATGATCTCGACGAAAGGGTCACCCGCGGTGTCATCTGGATAATCCAGAACGGCAGCAACGAGTGCCGCAATTCCATCCGGCCCGAATACCGCTTCGACTGTTTGAGGAATGTTCTGGGGCGCGCTGCCTCGACAATTGAAAACCGGCCAAACTATCGCGACGCGGCGCGGGAATTGCGGAGCCTTTCCCGCAAGCTCGATGGCATTGTCTCAAAATACCAGGACCGGAGCGCTCCGCGCGCGGCCGTGGGTCAGCGTACCTACCGGGCCGTTTCCACGGCCAATCTCGAGCAGGCTCGCCGTGAAGCATCGGAAGCCATCGACGAGAGCGTCACCAAGCTGCTGCGTTCTGCCGGAAACTCGGAAAAGCGCAAGACGCATTATTCCCAGATCGCAACCGCTGTCGGGTCCACCAAGCGTTTGCTTCGGTCTTAAGTATCATCGACCTGGCTGGCGGTCGCCTCAGTCCGCCGGCTGCTGATCCGGGATCTCCTCCGGAGTGATGACCGGCGTTTCACCGACATCGGGGGCAGGTTCGACAAGCTCGCGGTCTCCGACCGGAGCTGGCGTCAAAACACCGTCGCAGTCCGAGAGGCTGGCAGTTTCTTCAGTCTCGGTGGGAACCCTGTCTTGCGACTTTGCGCCGGGCTCAACCTTGCAGTCGTCGCTCTTGTTGTCTGCAAGAGCGGTGCCGCACACAAGGGTCAGTGCGGTGGCAAGGGCTGCAATCGTCCGGACATTTTCGTGCGGGCGCATACTATCCTCCAATGGATGTCTCTCCATTGGAAACGCCCGAACCGTCATCGGGTTCAATTCAAGCGGATTGACCGGCTCCGCCCATGGGTGGAACCGGCAAGTTGTCTGGACGTACTTCTTAGTCGATCAGTCGATCAGTCGATCAGTCGATCAGGTGATGGTCTGGCCGGTCTTTGCCCAATCCGCAAGGAACTGCTCCAGTCCCTTGTCGGTCAACGGGTGCTTGACCAGCGCCTTGATCGTTGCCGGCGGCACGGTTGCCACATCGGCGCCGATCAACGCGGCTTCCTTGACGTGATTGACCGTTCGGATGGAGGCGGCAAGAATTTCGGTGTCAAAGCCGTAATTGTCGTAGATCTGCCGGATCTCGCGGATCAGCTCCATTCCGTCCATGACCATATCGTCCAGTCGGCCAATGAACGGGGAAATGAAGGTTGCTCCGGCCTTGGCGGCCAGCAGTGCCTGATTGGCGGAAAAGCACAAGGTGACGTTGGTCTTGAACCCTTCGGCAGTCAGTGCACGGCAGGCTCTGAGACCATCCAGCGTCAGCGGCAGCTTGATGCAGATGTTGGGGGCGATCCTTGCAAGGGTCTTGCCTTCCCGCACCATTGCCTCGAACTCGGTCGCCGTGACTTCGGCCGAAACAGGACCTTCGACAATGGAGCAGATCTCGCGGGTCACTTCGGTGATGTCCCGGCCGGACTTCAGGATCAGGGACGGGTTGGTGGTAACACCATCGATAAGGCCGAGTTCTGTGAGGTCGCGGATGTCGCTGACATCCGCCGTGTCGACAAAAAACTTCATGTCTCTCTTTCCGTTTGGAATGGCGGGCAGCGTTATCCGCGGATCTTGCGGGCGGCCTGCTGGAGCAGCTCGAAAGCTTCGTACCGCTTGTTGTGGTAGGATGTGGCCTCAGCGCCGCCGGGTGCATAGGTTTCGCCGGCTGCCGACATGGCGGCCATGGCGGCCGGAATGTCCTTTTGCAGGCCACCAGCGACAGCGCCGAGCATGGCCGAGCCGAGAAGGACCGGTTCCGCGGTTTTGGGAGCGGCGATCACGAGGCCCGTGGCATCCGCCAGAAGCTGGCGCACCAAAGGGCTCTGGCCTGCACCGCCACTGACGACGATGGTGTCCGTCCGGATGCCCTTTGCGGTCTGCGCCTCGACAATCTGTCTGAGGCCGTATCCGAGACCGCAGATGCCCGCGACATAGAGCCTGACGAGAGCGGCGACGGATGTGTCCATATCGAGGCCCGCAATGACGGCCTTGGCTTCCGGATCGGCAAATGGCGCACGGTTGCCGAGAAATTCAGGGACCACATGCAGACCGTCTGCCAGCCTTGATATGTCTGTCCCCTCCGGTGCAAGCCGCTCGGCTTCAGCAGCAAGCCACTGGTTGAGGCCGAGACCTGCTTCCCTTGCCTGCTTGAGGGCGTCAGTGGAGGCCGGGTGGAAACGGACCAGATGGTCGATGGCGGCACCTGCCGCCGACTGGCCCGCCTCGTTCAGCCAGAGGCCTGGAACCATCGCGGAGAAATAAGGTCCCCAGACGCCTGGCACGAAGGCCGGTTCTGTTGTCGAGGTCATGGTGCAGGCAGAGGTGCCGAAGACATAGGCCATCCGGCTTGTCGCCGATCCCGCCTCTGTCTGATCCTGCCAGCCGACCGTGCCGACGCCGCCCGCATGAGCATCGATCAGCCCGGCAGCAACGGGTGTCCCTTCACGAAGACCAAGGTCTGCCGCCGCTTCTGCCGTCAGTCCGTTGCCCAGAGCCGTTCCCGCATCGACAATGGTGGTGCCGATGCGGTCAAAATCATTCGCGCAGAGTTCGGCAAGACCGATGGACTGGAAATAATCGGCGTCCCAGCGGCGTTCATGACCAAGGTAGGTCCATTTGCAGGTAACCGTGCAGATGGACCGTGCAAGGCTGCCGGTTGCCCGCCATGTCAGGAAATCGGTCAGGTCGAAAAAATGCTCGGCTTTGCCGAAGATCTCTGGCCGGTTCTCTTTCAGCCAGAGCAGCTTCGGAGTTTCCATTTCTGGTGAAATCTGGCTGCCGACATAGCGCAGCACGTCGTGGCCACCGGCGTTGATGCGTTCGGCCTGGTCAAGGGCGCGGTGATCCATCCAGACGATTATGTTGCGCTCCGGATGGTCCGTATCGCCTACCGGCAGCGGGCTGCCTTGCGGGCCGATGACCACCAGCGAACAGGTGGCGTCCATGCCGATCCCGGCCACATCGCCCGGATCGATCCCGGCCGTGCCAACCGCTTCGCGTACGGTGGCGGCCACGGCTTGCCAGATGTCGTTGGAAGATTGTTCGTAAAGGTTTGGCCCCCGGTGGAAGAGGGCGATGTCACGTTTTGCCGATGCAACCAGATTGCCGGACTGGTCGAACAGACCAGCCCTGGCACTGCCTGTGCCGACATCAATACCAATCAGAAATTTGCTCATGCCTCAAAGGTCCACACTTTGCGGCAGAATGACAAGGTCCCTGATGGTGACGCCGCGCGGGCGGCTGAGCATGAACAGCACGGCATCAGCGACTTCCCGGGGCTGCATCAGGCTGCCGTTGGCAAGGGCTTCATCCATCTTTGCCTTGGGCCAGTCATCGAGAAGGGCTGTAACCACAGGTCCCGGCGCGACCGCTCCGACGCGCACCCCGTGTTCGGCGACCTGGCGCCGTACCGTGTGAACGAAGGCCTGCACGGCAAATTTCGAGGCGGTATAGATCGGCTCCCAGACGACCGGCACAAGGCCGGCGATGGAACTGGTGACGATGATATCGCCGGTCTTGCGTTCCACCATATGCGGCAACACGGCGCGAATGGAGCGGAACGCGGCATTGATGTTGAGATTGAGCACCTTGTCCCACTGGTCCGGGTCGCCGTCGACGACGCTGCCGCCGACATAGGCTCCTGCATTGGCGTGGAAGATGTCGAGGTGTCCGGTCTTTTCCACGATCCGGTCCAGCATGCCATCGACAGCGGGCCCGTCCATGAGGTCGACCACCAGTGGAATGGCGTCCGGCCCGAGCTCCTGGCAGATCGCGTTCAGTCTGTCTTCGGCTCGGTCGATCAGGACCACCCGGCAGCCGGCTGCAAGCAGGCTCCTGGCGCATTCCAGGCCGATCCCGGACGCGGCACCGGTAATGGCCGCGACCTTGCCTTTGAGTTCATCGGTCATGTTCGAAATCCTTGAATTGAAATCCGGTCAGGCGCGGCCGTGAGAGACGCGGCTCTGGCGGGCGAGACTGTCGACGATGACGGCGATGGCGAGCACGCAGCCGGTGATCATGTAGCGGAGCGAGGACGACATGTTCAAAAGCGTCAGCCCGTTGGAGATTGACTGGATGACGATGATGCCGAGCAGCGCCGACCATGCCGACCCGCGTCCGCCGAACAGGCTGGTTCCACCGATAACGGCGGCTGCGATAGCGTTGAGGTTGACGTCACCGGTGCCCGCCTGCTGACTGGCGGAGGCAAGCCGTGCGGAAGACAGAACACCTCCGAGGGCCGCCAGCAGCGAGCACAGCGCAAAGGACGTGAGGTAGGTGAAGGTGACATTGATGCCGGCTCTGCGCGCAGCCTCCGCGTTGCCGCCGACTGCCTTCACGGACCGCCCCCACTGGGTGCGTGTGAAGACATAGTTCATGACAACGACGAGCAGGGCGAAGAGGCCGAACATCCAGGGCACGCCGCGACCGAGGTTCAGATAGAAGACGGCGGCTTCGAAGGCGATGGTGGTGAACAGGGCCTTGAACACTAGCCCGCCAACAGAGCCAACGGAGAGATTGGCTGCCTGGCGCTGGCGCCGGTTGCGAATTCCCATCACGAGAATGGCGACGCCAGGCAACAGTGCGACTGCGTGAGAGGCCCAGGCCGGCATCATCAGAAGCTGGCCGAAGTTCACCATCCAGGAGCCGTAGGGCAGGTTGATGGAGCCGGTGGAGCCGAGCATGTAGAGCTGCAGGCCGAGAAGCGCCAGCAGACCGGCGAGGGTCGAGACGAAGCTGGGCATGCCAAGCTGAGTGCGCAGCAATGCATAGACCGAGCCGATGACCGCGCCGGTGCTGAGCGCCGCCAGGATCGCCAGTGGCAGGGGAACACCCTGGTTGACCCAGAGTACGCCGATCAGGGCCGAGCCGACACCGCTCATGGAGCCGACGGACAGGTCGATCTCGCCGAGCATCAGCACGCAGACGATGCCGAGCGCGATGACGCCGACTGTCGAGCAGTCGAACAAGAGGTTCACAAGGTTGTTCGGCGTAACGAACAGCGGATTGAGAATGGTGAAGACCGTCCAGATGACGATGAGGCCGACGATGACGGGCAGGGAGCCGAGGTCGCCTGCCTTCACACGATCGATGAAGGCGCTGATGACGTCGGTCAGGCTGCTGGCATGCTTGACGCGCGTATCGCTGCGGTCGAGCAGCCGGGGTTCGGGAGCGGAGCCGTTCATGGTGGTTTCCTTGTTTATGCCGTGGCGCCTGCGGCCGCACGTTTGCTGGCGCGGCGGGTGACGGCATTGTCGGTTGCGCCGGTAATGGCTCCGACCAGTTCCTCGTTGGACGATTGCGGCGAGAACACACCGTTGTTGCGGCCAAGCCGCAGCACCACGATGCGGTCTGCGACCGCGCGCACGTCTTCCATGTTGTGGGAAATCATGATGACGCCGAGGCCCTTGTCGCGGACCCGCTCCACCAGGTTGAGCACTTCCGCCGTCTGGGCAACGCCAAGGGCGGCGGTTGGCTCGTCCAGCATGATGATCTTCGGGTTGAGCAGCAGGGACCGGGCAATGGCGACGGTCTGGCGCTGGCCGCCGGACAGCGAGGCGATCGGTTCGCGCACGCTTGGAATGCGGGCCGCCAGCTCGTTAAGCAGCTCCCAGGAGCGGACTTCCATGGCCACTTCATCCAGATGCCAGGGACTGCGTTCCTGGCCCAGGAAGATGTTGGCAACGACGTCGAGGTTCTCGCACAGGGCTAGATCCTGGAACACGGTTGCGATGCCAAGGTGCAGGGCGTCGCTCGGCCCGTGCATCGTCACCGGCTTGCCTTCGAAGTGAATGGTGCCGGAAGTCGGCGCGTGGACGCCGGAGAGCACCTTGATGAGGGTCGATTTTCCGGCGCCGTTGTCACCGACAAGGGCAACGACTTCACCTGGATGGACGTCCAGCTCGATATCGGTCAATGCCGACACCGCGCCGAAGTTCTTCGAAATGCCCTTGAGGCTCAGGATCGGCTGCCGATCCGTGGCGGATTGGGGAGAAGTGGCGGTCATCTTGTCCGGCTCATGGTTTTCTGGGTCCTCTGGATGGCCGCCCGGCCTTCCGGGTGTCGACCCTTGGGGTCGGGCGGCCTGCTTGGGAGGAGGAGTTATTGGATGCCGAGTTCCTTGCAGCCTTCGGCATAGCGGCCCGTGCACAGTTCCTCAGCCGTCTGGATGCCCATATCGATGATCTCTTCCTTCAGGTTCTCGCGCGTGACCACGGCCGGAACGAACAGCTCGGAAGGTGTTTCGTAGAGCGTTGTCTTGGCTTCTGGCGTTTCCCCGTTCAGGAACTGCACGGCAACCTTGGCAGCCGCCGCGGCAACGATTTCAGAAGGCTTGGAGATCGTGTTGTACTGGTCGCCGGCGATGATCAGCTGCAGGGCCGCGATGGTGGCATCGTTGCCGGTTACAGGCGGAAGCGGGTCGACGCCGGCAGCCTTCAGGGCGGCAATGGCGCCGCCGCCGGTGCCGTCATTGGCCGCTACGATGCCGACGATCTGATCGCCGAAGCGGGTGATCTGGCCGCTGGCCCATTCCTGGGCTTTGGGCGGTGCCCAGTCCGGCGTGTCGAATTCGGCCAGCGTCTCGTACTTGCCGGTGGCGATACCTGCATGAATACCGTCCTTGATCAGGCCGGCAGCGGCATCGGTGGGCGAGCCGTTGATCTGCAACAGGCCGCCTGCCTCCGGTGAGATGCCCTGTTCTTCCAGATGGCGCACCAGGGACTCGGCGATTGCCTTGCCGATGCCTTCATTGTCGAAGGAGACATAGTAGTCGGCGGTCTTGTCCGGGATCGGGCGATCGTAGGCGATCACTTTCACGCCCTGGCTCTGGGCAAGGGCGACGAGCGAGGCGGCCGCGCTGGAATCCACCGGATCAAGCACGATCACCTTGGCGCCCTGTGTCAGAACGGAGTTGAACTGCTGCTGCTGGCGCGCCACGTCTGCATCCGCGTTCTGGTAGATGACGGTGCAATCCGGGCAAAGCTTCTCCATTTCCGCCTTGAAGCCCGGGAAATCATGTTCCTCGTAGCGGGTTGATGCCTGGTCTGGCATCAGGAATGCGACGGTGCCGGATGCAGCCTGGACAGCGGTTCCCTGCAGCAGGGCGGCGGCAACGATGGCCGCGCCGGCAAGTTTCTTGTTCATCGGGTTCATTTCAGTTTCCTCCATCAATAAAACGGTCCGTCGGCCCCGTCCTCGGGTGCGCTCAAGACCGGTTGGTTTCCTGAAAGACCACTGCTAATCTTGGCCGAGCATGATCGAGTCCGCGCAGAAACCCTGACGCCTTAGCCGGTGCAACGGCACGGAGCGTCTTTACGGGTTCCGGCGGATGAGAGGATCTACCTGCCGCTTCGGTTAGTGGGTATTTCAGGACGATCTTGCCGACGCGCGGGGTTGCTCACCGCACTCCGCGCGTTTCTCGTCCGGATCAACGGGACCGATAGCGTTTGAGTGTCCGTTGATCCTGAAGTCCGATTTTCCTCCTCTTCCTCCCATGTGTCCGTGCGGTCTTTGCCGCCTGTCTGCCATCGTGCCCTGTTGTGGCGGATGGCATCAGTGGATCTTCTTTTCCTGCCCTTCCGCCGAGGCGCTGTCCCTCGGTGCCGGGGTGTGTGTTTGCGAATGCATGTCTTCGCCTGCTTCGAGATCGCGCACCGAGGCACGGACGATCAGGCTCGCGTTCAGCACTGTCGGTGTAACGGGTGCCTTGCTGTCACCCTCGATCCGCTGCAGCAGCCGGCGCCAGGCGGTTTCCGCGATTTTGTCGACCGGCTGTCGGATGGCCGTCAGTCCGGTGTTGCGGGCGGACATCCAGGCATAGTCGTCAAACGCGACGACAGACGCGCGGCTCGGGATGTCGATCCGGTGTTCGGCGAGGGCCGACAACACGCTGAGTGTCGTGACGTTGGTAAGCGCGATGATTGCTTCCGGCAGGGGATTGCGTTCCATCCAGTCCAGGAGCGTCCTGGTGCCTGCGGTGATATCGGAACCCAGATTGAGAATGGTCGGCCGTTTGCCGGTTTGCGCCTCGATGATGGCGGCAGCCCCTTCCGTTCTTTCCAGAATCGGAGGGTGATCCAGGTCGGAAACGCCGATTGCAATGTTCTGGTGGCCACGCTCCAGCAGATGCCTTGCGGCAATCTCGCCTGCCTCGCGGTTGTCGATGGTCACCGTATCGGCAATTGCCCCTTCTGCAGCAACACGGTCAACCAGAACCATCGGCAAGGTGGATCTTGCTTCCTTCAGTTCCGGCGGCATGGTGCTTGAGCAGGGCACGGCAATCAGCCCTTCCGGCCGCCATGCGAGCAACGCCTTCAGACGTGAGGATTCAACCGCGCGGTCGTTGTGTGAGCTGGCGACGATCACGTCGTAACCTTCCGCTGATGCGGCGGTTTCCAGTCTGGAGACGATGGTGGCAAAAAAGGTGTCGGTGAGGTCGGGGACGATTACCGCGATGATACGGGTTCGGCCCGAGCGCAGCTGGGAAGCGGCCCGGTCGAGCTGGTAACCGAGTTCGCGCGCAGCCGTGTGCACGCTCTCCTTCAGCTCGTCGTTGACCGGTTTGCGCCCGGAAAAGACGTTCGACACCGTCGCGATCGACACGCCCGCAAGAGCGGCGACTTCCTTGATGGACGGTTTTTTCCGGGACATCTGCCAGCGCCTCCCAACGCTGTTAAACGTTTTACAGTTAAACGTTTAACAGTGCGGTTTGAGGTTGGCAAGCGGAAAAATGGGAAAGGTAGGCTCAGCGCGTTTCGGAATGGCGTTGCGTCCCCCCTCTGCGCGCCCTGGGAGGCATGGGCGCGGAGGGGGCTTGGCAAAAGGCGAAAGCGCGGTGTTAGCGCTTCCAACCCTCGGTTTTCATCAGGACCGCGGCTTCCGGGGTCTGGAGGAAGTCCAGAAAAGCCTTGGCTTGCGGGTCGGCGTCGGGGGAAAGCACGACGTTGACATCGCGCCAGATGCGACGGTTTTCGTCCAGTTCGACAAGGGACAGAACGTCCGGGTTGTTGATAGGCCAGTTCGGCCAGGTGATCCAGGCATCGGCCTCAAGGTCCTTGAAGGTCCGGAAACTGGCACCGGAGCCTTTTTCAAACGCGACGATGTTCGATCTGAACGCCGACACGTCACCGAGATTTCCGGTCCTTCCGGCGATGTCTTCCCAGACACCTGTGCCGGATGTGTTGGCGACACCGGCACCCTCGGTCACGACGATCTTGATCCCGTCCTTGAGCAGGTCTTCAAAGCCCTCGATCTTTTTCGGATTGTCTGCGCGCACGGCGATGATGGCGGGCCGGATGTAGATCGGCTGAACCTGGGAAGAGTCAAAATTGCCATAGGTTTCCAGAAACGCCGTCATCGATTGTTCGGATGTGCCCCAGAGGATATCGGCATCCGCCTGGGCTTTTGCGGACCAGGTGGTTTCCGGGCCGGCCGTGATTTCGACCTTGTTGCCGGTTTTTTCTTCAAAGGCCTTTGCAACTTTCTGGAACGCCGTGTGCGGGCCGCCCGCACCATAAAGCCTGACAACTCCGTCGGCGGGGCGGTGTTCGATGGATGGATCGGCGAGTGTGCTTTCCTGGGCGAGTGCAGGGCCGGCGCAAACCAGCAGCGCGAGAGCACTAAGGGAGGTTTTCATATCGGAATTCCTGAATTCTGTTGGCTTGTGACGCATGCGCGCCGGAGGCGGTCTTGCACCGCCCCCGCACCTGACTACGCTGGCCGGCTGCCTGGTCTTCCCAAGAGCTGGGTCACGAAAGCGCGAGGTCTCTTTCAGAATGATCTGGCGACTTTCAGTTCGATTGTTGCGCCGGGTCGAGCTGGGTCTGGATCAGGTGGGCAAGGTTCAAAAGCTGTGAGCGCGGCATGTCGCCAGTCACCGCGTAGGTGAACCCGGTGTCGCTCCAGAAAAACGCCTGTTCAGTGCCGGATTCCGCGAACTGGAATTTCGGTTCACCGTCGACCCCGCGGCGCAGATAGACGGTCACCCGGTTGCCGTCCGCATCGTCATACATGAGCTGTGCTGCCGGATCCGCCCCGCTGGGCAGCAGGCGTCCGCCCATCAGCGTCAGTCCGGCAACCCGCAGATCGGGAATGCGGAACGGATGGTTCAGCCGATTGCCGAGCCAGGTTGCCAGATGCCGCTGGTCGCTGGCTGCCACCTCGACCGGATGGGCAACCTCAACGGTGAATGTTCGGTGAGCCGTCAGGGCATCGGTCAGGAAGGGCTGATACGCCGGCAGGCTTGCATCCGGTTTCAGGGACCAACCGGCAAAGACGCCAACCAGCAGGGCCGCAGCGATGGAGGCGGCCATGCCGGCGCGCGGCAGCCATCTGCCCCCTGAAGGCGCGGTCAGGCCGGGAGGTTCTGCAGTGACGCGGGAATAGGCTGACTTCAGGTTTGCCGAGATCCGGCGGTCCGCCTCAACCCGGGCGGCAGCTTCCGGATTGTCCCTGAGATAGGTTTCGACCTCGCGTCTGCGGTCCGCAGGCAGCTCGTCGTCGACGTATCGAACGAGGTCTTCCTCCCGGATTGGAGGCTCCGTCTGGGAAATCATGTCACGCTCCTTAGATGGGGACGCTCGGAGGCGCGGGGGTCTTCTCTCAGTCTGGCACGGGCGCGGCTGATGCGCGACATGATGGTTCCTTCGGCAACGTTCAGGATTGCGGCGGCTTCTGCATAGGTAAAGCCTTCCACGCCGACCAGGAACAGTGCTTCGCGCTGGTCTTCGGGCAAGGCCAGCATGCGGTTCAGCAGATGTTTGAGCTCGGCGCTGTCCTGCTGCGAGGCGGGCGCCTGAAGCTGGTTTTCCAGATCGTCCAGGTCGATATGGTTCGAATGGCGCCGCAAGCGCCGCCAGCGGCTGACGTGAAGATTGCGCATCATGCGGAAGAGCCACGGCCGCAGTGGTACAGACGACCGGCGAAGGCTCCATTTGCGCAAGGCCCGTTCCAGGCAGTCCTGCACAAGGTCTTCCGCTTCCGCCTGGTCGCAGGTCAGCGTTACCGCGTAGCGATGCAGCGCCGGAGTCTCCCTGAGCAGGTTTTGGGTTTTGTCGGGCAAGAGCTCTTCCTCGTGGACACTACTGACACCAACGCCTGTTCTGCGCGAATTATTCCGTCGCCGGTGAAAAAGATATTTTGGCTCCTTCGGGAAGGAAAACACCACCACCTGCGTGGACAGCACCGGATGCGGCCGATCGCATCTGGAACAGTGAACGAATGGAGATCTGAAATGAAGCCGATCAGTCAATTTGCCGCTACTGCCTTCGCAGGTACGGTTCTGTTTGCATCCGCAGCCCTGGCCGGGCCGGGTGAAGACCTGGCACGTACCCATTTCAACAACATCGCAACCGGCAAGGTCGATGCCCTCAAGGCGTCCTATTCCGACAAGGCCGTGCTGGAATGGGTCGGTGGCCCGTTGGATGGAGCCTATACCGGTGCTGCAGACATAGGCACGGTCTGGACCAAGTTCACAGGCGCGCAGGGCAAGCTGAAGGTCGATGTCTCGAATGTTCAGGAAAACGCAAATCCAGCTGGCGTGACGGTGACCGCCAATGTGCGCTTTTCCGGCAAGAACACGATCCCGGTCCGCTACGTCCTGACCTATCGGAGCGGCAAACTGGCAAGCGAAGTCTGGCAGATCGACCCCAAGCTCGCGAAGTAAGCCGGCATTTCCCTGCCTGCTGTTCCCGCTTGCATGGCAGGGGAAACCGGCGCGCAAGCATCCTGCGTTTGCAAGAACGCAGGATGTCTTTTTGCGCAGGGCAAGGCCAAGGTTCTGCAAAATCTGGCCTAGGTACGATCACTCCTCTCACCACGGTGACAGGAGGCCTGTGATTGATAGGCGTTCTCTTGTTTTGGAAGATCGAAAGGACGCCCCATGAACAGAACACCCGTCAATCCCTGGCTTTGGTCGCTCAGGCTTGGCTACAATCAGGCCGAAATTGTTGAAGGCATGGGCAGGCAGTTGATCTGCGCCGGACAGACCGCTGTCGACGGGGAGGGAAATCCTCAGCATGCCGCGGATATGCGCGGTCAGATCGAGCTTTCGCTGAACAACCTGGAAGCCGTACTGGCCGAAGCGCGGATGACCCTGGCCAACGTCATTCAGGTCAAGGTCTACACAACGGATGTGGACGAGGCCCTGATGAATTTCGACGTCCTGGGAGCGCGGTTCGGCCGTCTTGACGCTGCGCCGCCAATGACACTACTTGGCGTGAGCCGGCTTGCGCTTCCTCCGCTCATGTTCGAGATCGAAGCGACCGCTGCCGACTGAGGCCCGACACCTGAAAGCAGCTTCGAAGCGGCTGCATCCGGTTTTCTGGAGCGTGAGGAAACGGAATGCGACGCGCGGAAAGACTGTTTCGGATCATCAACGAGATGCGGACCCGCGACGTAATCCGGGGCGCAGAACTTGCCGAACGGTTCGAAGTCAGCCTCAGCACGATTTACCGTGACATCGCCCACCTTCAGGCGTCCGGCCTTCCCATCGAAGGGGAGGCCGGTATCGGCTATCTGCTGCGTCCGGGCTTCGATCTGCCCAACATGACGTTTACCCATGATCAGGTCGATGCGCTGGCGATCGGCCTTTCCTTTGTGGAACGCACCGGCGACCCGGCGCTGGCATCGGCGGCACATGAAGTGCGTGCCATGATCCAGGCCGGCATGCCGGATCCCGATAAACGCAAGCTGGCCGACGCGCCGTATTTCAGCCTGCAGATCAAGAACAGCGCCCCACCGACCGTCAGTCTGATCCGCGAGGCCATCCGGATGCAGCTCGTTGTCGATATTTGTTACGAGGATGCCGATGGAAAACCCACGGAGCGCAGCGTCCGCCCGCTTGTCATCTGGAACATGACAGACGGGTGGATGTTCAGTGCGTGGTGTGAAATGCGGCAGGCCTTCCGCACCTTCCGTTTCGACCGTGTCGTAAAACTGAGTGTCACAAGCACGGTTTTCGAGGACGACGAGACAAGAGGACTGCGTGCTTTCCTGGCAACCGAGCCTTGCGAGGAAGAGGGATAGCCGGAGCTCCGTACCGGTCCAGCGACCACCGGCCACTGGACCTGCCTTTTCAGGTTCAGGCTGCCAGGCTGGTCATCTCTTCCTCTGCCCAGGAACCGTTCGGCTGGTAGCGCGCGGCCATACGTCCGTTCCGAAGCGTGAACAGATGCAGCCAGCCGTTTTCGAAAAGGTTCCGAACATCCGGGTGCGCATCCAGAATGGCAGATATTGCCTCTTCGGGGGCTTCGATCAGAACCGACAACCGGAGAGGGGTATGCATCCCTTTCTCGCCATCATGCAGTGCCTGTGCAGGTAGGCCGGGCCGCAGGCGCCCGCCGTTGCCTTCCACGACGCCAATGCCGCCAACCACGTTGTGGATGAGTTTGTTGCCGCCACCGAAGACATCCGGCGCGACTGAAGAGCCATAGTATTGAAGGCTGATCCAGCTCGCCACGACCACCGGGGCGGTGAGGATGAGTTCAAGCGTCTTGAAGTCCTCGTCCGTCTGCCAGTCGTAGCTGTGAAGGAAGGCCCGGCCTTCCAGATTGGCCTTCGATGTCAGATGCCTGGGGGCAGCGATGAACGCGGCACAGTCTGCAAGTCCCCACTCCGGCCTGATTTCGGCCCAGTTGAATGCTCTGGCAGCAATGGAGGCAGCCGTGCCCGGCAAGCGCAAGGCGCGCTCGGCCCGTGCCTCGGCTCCCGCCCGTTTCAACCATTTTTGCAGAAGTTCGAATTCATCCACCGGGCCGGATTGGTCCTTGTCGAACAGGGTGATCTCGTCCGTTGTCGTGTCGTGGAGCGCCGCGACAAACCGGGTGTCGTCAGGAAGGTCGATACCGTGAGCGGCAAGGCCGGAGCGGGTTTCGGCATCGTTCAGCAAGCTTGCAAGCAACCGCGCTGAAACCTCACCTGAATGACCACCGCATGCGCCGCAATGATAAGCGCTTTCATGCGGATTGTTTTTCACATTGGCTCCGTGGCCAACAAGCAGAACCACCTGCGCATGATTGTTCGTGAGGCTCATGGCCTTCAGGATCGCAGCGGCGGTCGCTGATTTCGTCTCGGCATCAAGCGCCGGGTCGAGCCTGGGGGTGGCACTCGTCGAGACCTTTCTTGTGGGGCGGCCGAGAGAATCCTTCACCAGCTTGGTCACATACAGTGGGCCGGCAGCTTCCACATAGGCGAAGGACGAGACAGCGGCCTGGCGAAACCTGTCCAGTGCCCGTATGGCCCGCGCACCGATGCGTGCCGTCTTTTCCTCACCGGGAGAACCGTGGCAAGTTGAGGTCATGGACGGTTTCAGCAAGACCGGCAGGTGATTTTCTTCAACATCGGAGCCGTGGTCCCTGTGAGCAGCGGGAAGACCGAAGAAACCGGCAAACCCGAGTGTTTCGATCGATGGGCTCTGGTTTTCCAGCGCCCGCCGGAAGATTTCCGAGCGCACGTCGATGCAAAACGCCGCCTGAAGGGCAGGGCGCTCGCCGGTGTATTTTGTCGGTGCCTTCAGCTGTTGGCCGAGAGACCGCTGGTATGCCCGCTCTGCCGCGTCCTGCAAAATGGCATCGATAACCTGGTCCCGATCCGGAACAAGAGGTGCGGCATGAAGCTGAAGCGTGGCCTGCCATTGGTCGGCGACAGCCGGGAAGCGGTTGAAAAGCGCCTCTTCCCAGATCAACCGGACGGCCAGCAGGTCGCCGAGCGTGCCGTCCGTCGTGCCGTCCTGTTCTGCACGCCACAGCAGCCAGCGTGCATGTTGCGCCCAGCCTCCCAGGTCCATCAGCAGCCGGTGAAACAGGGTTTCGGCAGCCGGAACGCTGATGCCCAGCCGGTCGGTTACCCGCAGGATTGCCTGTTCGGAAGTGTCCGGAGACGTGGTTACATGGGAGCAGAAGCCCGTCAGTCCGGCAATTTCGGGTGTCAGGTCACGGCTCGCCCAGGACCGCCAGGCAGCATAAGCGCCGTCGCCCGGGGCTGGAGACCAAAGCGCCTGGCCGCGGTCGAAGTAACCGGCGGCCCACAGACCAACGGTTTTTTCGATAACCGACGGCCAGTCAATGCCGGATACAGAAGCTGCGAGTTCGGCAATGGTTGGTACGGCTGCCGGTGCCGGTCCATCCATTTGGGCGAATGCCTTGAGCTGCGCGACATCCGCCGGCTTGTTGCCGGCGTTGCTTGCCTCAAGGGCGGCCGTCAGGTCTTCATCCAAGATGCGGCCACAGGCGATCTCGGCGCCGTAGCTGCTTCTGGGCCGGGTCAAGCTGATGCCGCTCGTTCTGGCAAGGCGCGCGGATGCTTCCGCGAGGCCTTCTCCAACCTGGCCGAGGAAGGGATTGACGGCAACTGTTGCATCCAGCGGAAAGGCGGGCGGGATGGCCCGTATGGCTGACGTGCCTGCTTCGAGGATGCCCGAAACCCGGAGCGAGCTGAATTGGGTGTGCTTGATAAACATCTGAAATGCCTCGTCTTACTTGGAGTTCGCAACCCGGTATCCGCCGATGAAACGGTCGAGGAGGGCGTTGAGGTAAAGGCCGTTGGCGATGTGAACGCGCAAGCCGGCGGTCGACGGGTGGTGTGACCAGAGCGGGAAAAGCGTCTGCGCAACGGCAACGATGCCGAAGGAAAGCACCGCCAGGACGATCAGCGCCCATTCGAGGGGGCCGGCGACAGGTGCCTGCGGCAGAGCTGCGCCCCACAGAAGGTTGGCAAGCTGCTGGAAGCCGAAATAGGCAAAGGCAACGATGACTGCGGCCAGCGAGGTGCGATACGTCAGTTCAGCGGGGGCCGCATCTGCAAGGCCTTGCGCCACCAGATAGGCCACACCGAAGATGAGCATTGCTCCGATGGCAAGCGCCTGAGGGGTTTTCGGGCCTGCGATCATCGAGAAGGCGAAGGAGACTATCGCGTAGAGAAACAAGGCGATCGCGAAGGACCGGAGCACGTTGGCAACGCTGGGGATTGCGATCGGGCCGGGTCGCCGCAGCTTGGCCACGGCCAGTACGGCTCCACCCGAGGACAGGAAGGCATGGGCCTTGTAGAGGGAGTGCGCGACCACATGGAGCAGCGCGAGTGGCCAAAGACCGAGGCCACACTGCAACAGCATGAAACCCATCTGGGAAATCGTTGACCAGGCAAGGGCTGTCTTCACCGCGCTTTGGGTCAGCATGACCACTGCCCCGAAGAGAGCGGTCAGGCCACCGAGAGCCACGAGCGTGCCCATGGCGCCAGGACTGGCCTGAACCAGGTCTGCCGTCCTGATCAGAAGAAACCCGCCGGCGTTGATGATGCCTGCATGAAGCAGGGCGGAAACCGGGGTCGGCGCCTCCATGACTTCCGTCAGCCAGCCGTGCAGGGGGAAGGCGGCCGTTTTCAGCACGGCTGCCAGCACCAGGAACACCACAGCCAGATGTTCGACGAAGGAGAGATCAGGCCCGACCGTTTCAGAAAGCTGTCCAAGCTGTGCGGTACCGGCGCTTGCCATGAACAGCCCGGCGGCCAGCAGCAGCGAGATGTCACCTGCATGCCAGACAAGCGCGAATTTGGTAGCGGCTCGTTGGGCGGCGGCGCGCTGCGGGTAAAACAGCAAAAGCCTGCGCAGGCAGAGGCCGATCCCGGCAAAGCCGAGGACAAGCAGGAACAGGCTGCCCGACTGGACGACCACCAGTACGGCCGCAAGTGCCGTGAGCATCAAGCCGTGGAAGGCCCCTTCTCTCGCTTCACCGTCGAGGTAGGTCCGGGAGTAACGCATCACCACCCAGCCGATGAAGGCGACCAACAGGGTCATCGTCACGCTGATGGGGTCGAGCCGCACCACAAGCGTAAACGGACCTTCGAACAAGGTTGCTTCCGTTCCTCCCAAGACCAGAAGCTGCACCAGACCGGCAAGGGCAAGCACAAGGGCGATAAATGCACTTGCTTCCGAAGCCTTGGGATAGAGCCCTGGGCGGCGGCCCGGACACATTGTTGAAACGGCCGCTGAAGCCAGCAACAGCACCGGCGCAAGAAGGGGCAGGGGGAACAGGTACGGCATGGGAACCTCACGAACGCTGAAAGACGCCGTGGATATACCGTCTCGTTTTCTTGCAAAAAATTACATATTATAATCGAAATCGTTCTATTATTTGGAAGTATCCTCGTGCTGAACCTTCATCATCTGCGGCTTTTCCGGGCAGTTGCGCGGGATGGAACACTGACGGGGGCTGCCAGGGTGCTAAACCTGTCGCAGTCGGCGCTATCCTCGCAGATCAAGACGCTGGAAGCCTCCCTTGGACACGATCTGTTTGAACGACGCGGACGTGGGCTGGTGCTGACGGAGGCCGGACGGATCGCTCTTGATCACGCGGAAGCAATCTTTCGGACGGCGGAGGACCTGACGGCGACCCTGCGCAACACGGGCACCGAGCGCAAGGCTTTGCGGGTGGGAGCACTCGCAACGCTTTCGCGAAATTTCCAGATCGGCTTCCTGGAACCCCTGATCGGACGATCGGACGTCGAAGTGGTGCTGCGCTCCGGAGCGCAGGCAGACCTTCTGAGGGCCCTGGAAGCATTGGCGATCGATGTGGTCCTGACGAACCTTGTGCCAGCCCGGGATGCCTCCAGTCCCTATCTCGTACATGGACTTTCCGAACAGCCGGTCAGCCTGATCGGACCCGCAACCGCAGCCGATCTGGCGGGGCTGCCCTTGCCGGAGCTTCTGTCTTCGCAGCCGCTGATCCTGCCAACGCCGGAATCGGCCTTGAGGGCATCTTTCGACGCGATGGTCGAGCAACTGGGTGTCGTCACCAAAGTCGCCGCGGAAGCCGACGACATGGCGATGATCCGTCTGCTTGCGCGTGCGCACGCAGGGCTTGCCGTCATTCCGCCGATCGTCGTGAGAGACGAGCTTGCTTCGGGACGGCTGATCGAGCTGGGCAGGCTGGAAGGGCTCAAGGAGGAGTTCTTCGCCGTCACGCTGCACCGGCGCTTCCCGAACCCGCTGGTCGCCGACTTGCTTCAGGCTTTCAAAAACAAGACGGACTGAGCAAGGGTTTCAAGCCTTTGCCCAGTCCGAAACGTGGTGCCGAGGTCGCGTCAGTACGCAACCGACAAATGCGGGCCGGTGTTCTTGTCGACCACTTCCGGCTTGTCGGTTTCAACCTTGCCGGTCCAGCCCCCGCCAAGCGCCTTTTGCAGGGCGATGTAATAGGTGGTCAGGCGGACACGGCTCTGGATGAGCGTGTCTTCGGCGGAGTAGGTCGAGCGTTCAGCATCGAGGGCATCGAGGAAGCTGGCGGCGCCGGTCTGGTAGAGCGATCTGGAAAGCTCGGCGGCCGACTTGTAGCTTTCCGCCGAACGCCGCTGACTGGCGACACGCTTGCGTTCCTGGGTGAAGCCGACAAGAGCGTTCTCGACATCTTCCAGTGCCGTCAGCACCGACGCCTGGTAGGCGAGGAAATACTGATCGCGCTGGGCTTCGGCAATCTCGACGCCTGCCGCCAGTTTGCCTGCATTGAAGATCGGCACGGACAGCGACGGGCCGAAGGCCCAGCTGATCGAGGAATTCTTGCCGAGATCGCCAATGTCGGCTGCGGCGGTGCCGATGGAACCTGTCAGGCTGACGGAGGGATAACGCGCTGCCGTTGCCTGACCGATTTTCGCGGTTGCCTCGGCAAGCTGGCGTTCAGCCAGGCGAACGTCCGGGCGGGTCAGCAGGATGCTTGCCGGAATGCCGACAGGGATCGGCAGTTTCGGTGTCGGAATTCGGCTGCTTGCCAGCAACCGGTCGGTAAGGGCAGTCGGCTGTTGACCGGTCAAAACGCTCAGCCGGTGCATGGAAGCGGCGAGAGCTGTCTTCAGGGCCGGAATATTGGCCTCTGTCGACGCCGCCTGACCTTCCGCGTTGGCAACGTCGAGACCGGAGGAAGAGCCGGCCTGGAACCGCTTGCGGATGAGATCGGCCGAGGACTGCTGCGATTTCGCGGTGTCCTGCGCCAGTTTCAGCCGCTGCTGAAAGCCGCGCGCTTCGACATAGTTGGTGGCAAGATCGCCAATCAGGGTCAGCAAGCTTGCCCGCAGCTCTTCCTCGGCAGCATCAAGACCGTATTTGGCTGCTTCCTTTGCTCGGCGGTTGGCGCCGAAGATGTCGATCTCCCAGGCGGCATCGAAACCACCGTTCCAGAGCGTGCCGACGCTGTCGGAACCACTCGATTTGGAGCGGGTCACGCCGGCCGCACCGTCAAGGCTCGGAAAGAGCGATGAGGAGGCCTGTTTGTAACTGGCCCGGGCTTCACGCACCTTGGCCTTGGCGGTGCGGACATCCAGGTTGTTCTGAACCGCGAGCGAGATCAGGCTGTTGAGCTGGGCATCGCCCAGCTGCGTCCACCAGTTGGCAAGTTGCGGCACGGAGGCAGGCGTTTCGCCTGTCGTGTTGCGCCACTTGCCGGGCACGGAGACATCCGGACGCAGGTAGTCGGGGCCGACGGAACAGGCACCCAGCAGGGTCGCCGCCATCAGGCCCGCACCCAGCCGCAACCAGGTCTTGCGGCGTTGAGAGGGGACGGCGCAGGCAGAGCCGGTCTCAGGTTTGAAAAGGGTCATCGAAACTCTCTCAATGGGCTTTGCTGCCTGAAGTGTCGGGGGCTGCTTCGTTCGTCTGCTTGCGGCTGAAGATGCGCCGCACGGTGACGAACAGAAGCGGCACGAAGAAGATGCCGAGCACGGTGGAGGCGATCATGCCGCCCATGACGCCGATGCCGATGGAGTTCTGCGCACCCGAACCTGCCCCGGTGGCAATCGCCAGTGGCGTCACACCCAGGATGAAGGCGAAGGACGTCATCAGGATCGGCCGGAGCCGCTGGCGAGCGGCGTCCAGTGTCGCCTGCAGCAGGTCCTTGCCCTGGCGTTGTTGTTCGATGGCGAACTCCACGATCAGGATGGCATTCTTCGCCGCCAGGCCGATGGTCGTCAGCAGGCCGACCTTGAAGTAGACGTCGTTGGTTTGCCCGAAAATCAGGGCCGCCGCCAGGGCGCCGAAGACGCCGATTGGGACCGACAGCATCACCGCGAAGGGTATCGACCAGCTTTCATAAAGGGCGGCAAGGCACAGGAACACGATCAGGATCGAGATCGCATAAAGCGATGCGGCCTGATCGCCCGAAAGCCGTTCCTGATAGGAAAGGCCGGTCCATTCATGAACGAAGCCTGCCGGAAGCTGGGCCACGAGCGCATCGATTTCCGCCATCGCGTCACCCGAGCTGATGCCGGGAGCCGCCTGGCCCTGCAGTTCCACAGCCGACGCGCCGTTGAAGCGCTCGAGCCGCGGGGAACCATAGGTCCAGCGCGATGAGGCGAAAGCGCTGAAGGGCACCATGTCGCCATTGGAATTGCGCACGTGCCACAAGTCCAGATCGGACGGCTGCATGCGGAACGGGGCATCGGCCTGCACATAGACCGGCTTGATGCGGCCACGGTCCATGAAGTCGTTGACGTAGTCGGACCCCCAGGCAATCGACAGGGTGTCGTTGATGTCCGGAATGCCGAGGTCGAGCAGCCGCGCTTTCTGCGTGTCGATGTCGACCTTGAACTGTGGCTGGTCTTCCTGGCCGTTGGGCCGTGTCGCCGCCAGTTTGCCGGATTGTGCCGCCATGCCCAGCAACTGGTTGCGGACTTCCATAAGCCGGTCATGACCGGCGCCATTGATGTCCTGCAGATAGAACGAAAAGCCGTTGGTGTTGCCCATGCCCTGAATGGCAGGCGGGGCAAGGGCGAACACACGGGCGTCCTTGAACTGCGAGAAGGCTCCCATGGCACGGCCGGCAACTGCCTGGGCGGCAAGCCGCGGGTCTTCGCGCTCGGTGAAGTCCTTCATGCGGATGAAGGCGAGGCCGACATTCTGTCCCTGACCGCCGAAACCGAAGCCGGCGACGGTGAAGACACTGTCGACCGCATCCGGCTCGTTCTCCATGAAGTGGGTGCGTACCTTGTCGAGCACGGTCAGTGTCCGGCCCTGGGTCGCGCCAACGGGCAGGTTGACCATGGCAATCAGAATGCCCTGGTCTTCCTGCGGCAGGAAAGAGCTTGGCAGGCGATTGAACATCCAGCCCATGGCAACGCCGATTGCGATGAACAGCACAAGGAAGCGCTTGCCGCGCTTCAGGATGCCGCCATTTGCCGCCCGGTAGCCGTTTGCGCTTGCGTCGAAACCCTTGTTGAACCAGGCGAAGGGACCACGCTTGTGGCCGTGGTCACCCTGCTTCAGCATGGTGGCGCACAGCGCAGGCGTCAGGATGAGCGCAACGAATACCGACAGCACCATGGCCGAAACGATGGTGATCGAGAACTGGCGGTAAATGATCCCGACGGAGCCGCCGAAAAACGCCATCGGCACGAAGACGGCGGATAGCACCACCGCGATGCCGATCAAGGCGCCGGTGATCTCGTTCATGGATTTGCGGGTCGCCTCGCGTGGCGGCAAACCTTCCTCCGCCATCACGCGTTCGACGTTTTCCACCACGACGATGGCGTCATCCACCAATAGCCCGATGGCGAGCACCATGGCGAACATCGTTAGCGTGTTGATCGAATAGCCGAACAGCGCAAGCACCCCGAAGGTGCCGAGCAGAACCACGGGCACGGCAAGTGTCGGAATGATGGTCGCGCGCAGGTTCTGCAGGAAGAGATACATCACCAGGAACACCAGCACGACTGCTTCCAGCAGTGTGTGGACCACCTTCTCGATGGAGAGCTTCACGAAGGGGGTGGTGTCATAGGGATAGACCACATCGACCCCGGCAGGCAGCGTCGAGGAGAGCCGGTCGATGGTGTCGCGTACCCGTTGGGCGGTGTCGATGGCGTTTGCACCGGTCGCAAGCGAGACCGCAAGGCCGGACGCCGGCATGCCGTTATAGAAGGCAGAGGTGCTGTAGCTTTCGTTGGCAACTTCTACCCGGGCGACATCGTTGAGGCGAACGACAGAGCCGTCTTCGGAGCTCTTCAGAATGATGTCGCGGAACTGCTGTGCAGTCTGCAGGCGGCTGGAGGCGGTGATGGTCGCGTTGAGCTGCTGACCCTCGGCCTGCGGCAGACCGCCAAGCTGGCCGGCGGAAACCTGGGTGTTCTGGGCCTGGATTGCGGAACTGACATCGCTCGGCATCAGGTTGTATTTCAGCAGTTTCGTCGGGTCGAGCCAGATGCGCATGGCATAGCCGGAGCCGAACAGCCGGGTTTCACCGACGCCCTCGACGCGTTTCAGCGTGTCGTTGAGCGTGTTGTCGACATAGTCGGCAATGTCGGTGGAAGTCAGGCGTCCGTCCGTCGAAACGAAGCCGAGCACCATCAGAAAGCCGGAAGTCGACTTGGTGACGGTGATGCCCGTGTTCTGGACGATCTGCGGCAGCTGGCTGGAGACGAGCTGCAGCTTGTTCTGCACCTGCATCTGGGCAACGTCCGGATCCGCCTTGGAGGAGAACGTCAGCGAAATCTGGGCTGAACCGGAGTTCGAAGACGTCGCGGTCATGTAGTCCAGGTAATCGATCCCCGACATGCCCTGTTCGATCACCTTGGTAATCGAGTTTTCGACCGTCGCCGCATCGGCGCCCGGATAATTGGCGCTGATGTTGACGGTGGTCGGTGCAATTTGCGGATATTGCGAAACGGAAAGGGTCGTGATGGCCAGTGCGCCTGCCAGCATCGTGACAATGGCAATGACCCAGGCAAAGATCGGCCTGTCGATGAAGAAAGCTGACATCAGTCGGAGGTCTCACTTGTGTTCGACACCGCCTCACCGCGGCTTTCCACCTCCCCCGTCGCTTCGTCAATGGTCACCAGAGTGCCTGTTGCCTCCTGACCGGCCCGCACGAACAGCGAGCCTTCAACGATGACCCGGTCTCCCTCCGAGATGCCTTCGTTGACCAGCCAGTTGTTGCCGATGTCGCCTTCGACCCTCAGGACGCGCTCTTCCACCTTGCCGTCCTGGTCGAGGAACAATGCCGTCGGTTCGCCTCTGGCGTTGCGCGATACGGCGCGCTGCGGCACGAGGAACGAGTTCTGCGCAATGCCTTCCTCGACGATGGCCTGGACGTACATGCCCGGCAGGAGCAAACGATCGGGGTTCGGGAATTCGGCGCGCAGCGTGTAGGTGCCGGTTGTCGGGTCAACGTGGGCTTCCGAAAATTCCAGCTTGCCGGTTTCGGAGTATTCTTCCCCTGTTTCCAGCAGCAGGCGCACCTGCACGTTATCGCCGGACAACTTGATCCGGCCTTCGCGTACGGCCTTTCGCAGCTTCAGCAGGTTGGTGCTCGACTGGGTGACGTCGACATTGATCGGGTCAAGCTGACGGATGATGGTCAGCGGGGCCGACTGGCTGGCGGTCACCAATGCGCCGACGTTCAGCGTCGAGGCTTCGATGCGGCCCGAAATCGGTGCCTTGATGACGGTGTTGTCGAGATTGATCCTTGCAGTCTGCACGCTGGCCTTTGCGGAGGCGATGTCCGCCTTTGCCTGGGCGAGCGCCGCCTTGGCGTCGTCCAGCTCCTGCTTGGCCACGGCGTTCTGCGTGATCAGTTCCTCGTAGCGCTCAACCTTGGTCTGGGCGCTCGGCAGGGCGGCTTCGGCTTTCTGGAGAGCTGCCTGGGCGCTGTCGTGTGCTGCCTTGTAGAGATCGTCCTCGATCCGGTAGAGCACGTCTCCGGCGGTGACCTCCGTGCCTTCCTTGAACAGGCGTTCCTTGATGATGCCGCCGACCTCGGGCCGGACTTCCGCATCCAGGGACGCTGCGATCCTGCCCGAAAGCTTGGCCGTGATCGCGACCGACTCGGGCTCAAGTTCGACAACGCCGACT
Organism: Roseibium sp. ROS1; assembly: GCF_054658215.1. Lineage (NCBI taxonomy): Bacteria > Pseudomonadati > Pseudomonadota > Alphaproteobacteria > Hyphomicrobiales > Stappiaceae > Roseibium > Roseibium sp. ROS1. The sequence continues at coordinate 31,651 of NZ_BAAGIG010000008.1, read as the reverse complement.
TCCGGTTTGGGCGCGGCGCCTCGCATCTGCTGGGCCTGAGCAATGCCGGACCCCAGGCTGATGGAAATCAGGAAAGCGATGAGAAAAGCACGGAACGGCTTCTTCGTAGAGCACAGGTACGCAGTGCTCGAACCGAGAGGGGTACACGTCATTTCCGGGAGGAACCTCTTTGGAAGCGAATGCTGTGGAGTATTAGAAAACTCTCGGGTACCATTATTCGCTTCAAGGTTCCCTCGTCAATCGAATTTCGGTATCAGTTCGTAACGGGGAGGAGACAAAATGAGCTCTTCAAGAACAAAAATTGTGCAAATGGGTTCCTGTCCAGGCGGACTTGATGACTGTAACGAGCAGCGGCAACGCGGACGGCAGAAGGTCCATGACGAGGCGACGCTGAAGGCGCGCGTTGTCGAGGTCGCCTTCGGCACGTTCCAGAAGCATTCCTACAACGGCACGACCATGGCACTGGTCGCCAAGAATGCCGGGATTTCCAAGCGGACGCTTTACGAGTTGTTTCCGTCGAAAATCGAGCTCTTCGCGGAACTCGCGATACGCCACCGTGCCAATCTTCTTGATGTGCCGGCAGGCCGAAAGGCCGAAACCCTTGAAGAAGCCCTGAGGGCGGTCTTCAAGGTTGATCAGAGCGATGAAAAACACAATCAGCAGGCTGCCGAAATGCGTCTGTTCTATGTGGAGGCCGTCGCGAACGAAGAGCTGGGCATGCTTTTGAGGAAACACTGCGGCAGCGAACTGCATGATGTGGTGACTGCCTGGGTGGAGGACGAGGTCGAAAAAGGCCGGATCGTGGTCCAGTCTTCGCGCGACACGGCAAAGTATCTTCTGGATGTCCTCATTGCGGCTCGGCTGTTCCGCCCGAAGACACCCGACATGATCACGGGCCTGTCGGATATTCGCACCTACCTCAATCACACGATCCAGCTCATCCTGAACGGCCTGCTGCCACGCTGACCGTTCAGGAGGGATGCATCAGGATGCCTTGGCCTTGCGAAGAGGGGCGGGATCGGCTCTTTGCAGCCAGTGGCCGAGATCCAGGGTCGACCGCTGACCAAGTTCTGCACGGTTCTTTTCAAGAAACTCATCGGCAGCAGTGCGGCCTTCCTCGCGCAGTTCCTCCAGGAACGGCCAGGTGGAGTTGAGTTTGGATTGACCGCTGCGGCCATTCATGCCCGCACCTGCAATCCGGTGGATCCGCAGGTTGGCGACCGGATTGGAAACCGGGCTGGCGGCACGATTGGCGTTGAGGCCTGTCAGGCTCGGCAGGAAACCTTGCCGGGGCGACTGTGTGCCAGCGCCAGCTTGATGTTGCAATTCCGCCAGCAACCGCAGTTCCTTGATCAAAGGCGCATTGAAGGAAATCTCCTTTTCGCGCGCGGCGATCTGCTGCGCATCCTGCGGCAGGGCAGCTCGTTCGGTGGGGCTCGTCTGGACAAGCAACAGATCCGCATCACCTGGCTCCAGAACCAGAGGCATCAGGCTGGGGTTGCCGGTATAGCCGCCGTCCCAGTAATGCTCGCCGTCGATTTCGACCGCGTGAAAGAGGGACGGGAGACAGGCGGATGCCAGAAGCACATCGGTGCTGACGGCGCTGTTGGAAAAGATGCGCGCTTCACCCGAACCGACATGGGTCGCAGTCACATGCAGCGGTATGGCCGAGCGGGCAATGGCGTCGATGTCGATCGTTTCGTCTATGATTTCCCGTAAAGGGTTGAAGCCTGCCGGGTTGAGATCGTAGGGCGACAAGAAGTTCATTCCCGCGCCGAAAAGAAACGGCAGGCTTTCGAAATCTATTCCCAATCCCCCGAGCACAGCTCTCGATGTCGTCATGTTGAAGGGGGTAAACCGGCTTCGTTTGGAAACCGTTTTCCAGAAGGCCTCCAGTGACGTGCGCGCTTCTTCGCGCCCGCCTTTCATAAGGCCGGTCAGCAGAGCCGCCGCATTCATCGCGCCGGCGGATGTGCCCGAAAGGGCGTTGATCTCGAGTGTCTCTTCCTCCAGGAGACGGTCCAATACGCCCCAGGTGAAGGCGCCATGGGCACCGCCACCCTGGAGCGCCAGGTTCACACGTGTCCTGCGCGCTCCTTTGGCGCTATGTGAAACAGTATGTTTCAAGGTCCGGGTTCCTTTCCACGAAGTAGTGTCCAGCCCCGAAACGTTTCCTCGTGATATTTTTTGCTTGAGTTTCGTGCCCGGCCGCTGGTGAGCGGATTTCGGCGGTAAACCATTTTACGGCCTGCCGGTGCATCGGAAGACTAAGATATGCTGCAATGCAACATCTTTCAATGCGTGCACGCGTTTCGACAGGCTTTTACGGTGAGAAACGGCAGCCTTCCGCGGGGAAAATACTGCTGCGATGCAATGTTTCGAAGTCTGCGCGACAAAAGGGAGACTTGCGCAAGTTCCTGATTCCATGTCTGAATTCAGATACCTTCCCGGAATGTGCGGGCAGGTGATGTCGTTTTGGCTGAAACTTTGTGCAGACGATCGGGAGGATGCAGCGCAATGAGCGTGAAACTGACTTTTCTCGGAGGCGTCGGCACTGTTACAGGTTCGAAATATCTGCTGGAGAAAGACGGCACGCGTGTGCTGGTCGATTGCGGCCTGTTCCAGGGTTACAAGCAATTGCGGCTCAAGAACTGGGCGCCTTTGCCTGTCGATCCGAAAACAATCGACGCGGTCATCCTGACACACGCCCATCTGGATCACTCCGGCTATCTGCCCCTCCTGGTTCGCAACGGCTTCAAGGGGCCGGTTGTCTGCACAAGGGCGACGCGGGATCTGTGCGCGATCCTCCTGCCGGACAGTGGGTTCTTGCAGGAAAAGGACGCGGAATTCGCCAACCGTCACGGGTTCTCGAAGCACCGTCCGGCCCTGCCGCTCTACACGAAAAAGGATGCGGAAGTGTCGCTGGACCGGTTCCGGCCAGTGGACTTCGATGACGTGCATGAAATGCTGGGCGCTTTCAGCGTTACCTTCCGCAAGGCCGGGCATATCCTGGGGGCGGCGATTGTGGAGCTGACCTGGGGTGGCACAAGGATCGTCTTTTCCGGAGACCTCGGGCGCTACGGTGATGCGACGATGTTCGATCCGTCGCCGATCCGCGAGGCGGATTACCTGCTGGTCGAATCCACCTATGGCAACCGCCGGCACGAAAACCTTGATGCCGAGGACATCCTGGCCGAAGCCATTACCAAGACCGCACGGCGCGGTGGCACCGTTGTCATCCCCTCCTTTGCGGTCGGCCGGGCGCAATCACTGCTGTTCCATATACAGAGCCTGAAGGAAGAAGGCCGAATTCCCGACCTGCCGATCTTTCTCGACAGTCCCATGGCCGTCAGCGCCTCCAACATCTATGGCAAACACCCGGACGACCACCGGTTGACGGCGGAAGAATGCGACTGGTCCAACGGGGCGGCGCATTATGTGGCCGATGTGGAAGAATCCAAGGATCTCGATCGCAATCGCATGCCCAAGGTCATCGTTTCGGCTAGCGGCATGGCGACCGGCGGCCGGGTGCTGCATCACCTGAAACACTATGCGCCCGACCATCGCAACATGATCCTGTTCGCGGGCTTTCAGGCGGGGGGGACGAGAGGCGCGGCGATCACGTCCGGTGTGGCAAGTGTCCGGATCCATGGCTCCGACGTGCCGATCCGGGCTGAGGTCGGCAACCTGCACATGCTGTCAGCGCATGCGGATGCGGACGAAATCATGCGGTGGCTGGGAAACTTCGAGCGGCCGCCAAAGATGACCTACATCACGCATGGCGAACCGGATGCCGCCGACGCCCTGCGCTACAGGATCGAGAGCGAGCTGGATTGGCCGTGCTGGCTGCCGGACTACCGGGAAGACGTTGAACTGGAATAACGATCGCCAAGCGCTCCTTCTCCCAGCTTCCGTACAGCAGAAATGAATGCCGGTATCGAAACCTGCAAGGCACTGGAAATAATTGTTTCTGCTATTTGCCGTTGCGTCAGAATTGTCGCAGTGTTTAAGGTAGGGGGCAAGGTGTGTAGGGAGTACTGGCTGTGTGGCGTTCTGTTCTCATGTCCTCGATCATGGCGGTCGCCGCCGTCACGTCTGCCAAGGCCGATGCCGTTGTGATCGGCGTGCCCGCCTGGCCCTCGGCTCAGGTCACCGCCTACATCATCGATGATATTCTCAAAGACCGCCTCGGTGTAGAGACGGAACTGCGTGATCGAGGCACCCTGACGATTCTCTCCGATATAGGCCGGGGCGAGGTCCAGGTACATCCGGAAGTCTGGTTCCCCAACCTGTCTGCAATGGCAGGGCGGTTGAGCGAGGAAAAGCATGTTCTGTCGCTCAGCCCCAAGAGCGTCGCCGCGACGCAGAATATCTGCGCGACACGCGCAACGGTTGAACAAACCGGCATCAAGGCGGTCGCCGACCTCGTGAAGCCCGAGATGGCCGCGCAATTCGACAGTGACGGCGATGGCAAGGGCGAGATCTGGATTGGCGCCCCGAGCTGGTCGTCAACGGAGATCGAAAAGATCAGGGCGCATTCCTACGGCTACGACCAGACAATGACGCTGCTGGAAATGCCGGAAGATGTCGCCATGGCCGCCGTTGATGCGGCCGTGTCCTTCGGCAAGCCCGTGGTCTTCTATTGCTACGGGCCGCACCATGTTTTTGAGCTTCATGACATCGTGAAGCTGGAAGAGCCAGCGTACGACCCGGCGCGCTGGACAATCGTCACCCGCGCCCAGGACAACGACTGGCTGGAAAAGTCACACGCTGACACTGCCTGGGACGCTTCCAGTTTCAAGATTGCGTTTGCGACTTCCCTTGAAAGCGGCATGCCCGAAGTGGCTTCGTTCCTGTCAGCCATGGAACTGACACCGGCTGATGTGACCGGGATGAGCTATGCCGTCGTTGTCGAGGGCAAACCGGCAGAAGATGTTGCAAGGGACTGGATTGCCGCGAATGCGGACAGGATCGGGGAGTGGACCAAATGATCAGGCTGCCGAGCGCATTTCGCACTGTCTTGAACTGGGTGCCGGCCATTGCGGTGCTGGCCTTTGCCGGCGTGGCGCTGGCACAATCCTTCCAGACGCAGATCTACGATCCGACGATACGCAAATGGGTGGACTACACCCCGCGCGCGGCGGCGAAATTCTATAACCGGCATGGCCAGTCGCCTGAAGAATTCCGGCGGCAGGTGGTTCCGTTCCGCACGGCTGAAAAGCCCGGTACCATCATCATCGATGGAGACAGGCACTTCCTTTACCTGGTTCAGCCCAACTTTCAGGCGATCCGATACGGTATTGGCGTGGGCCGCGACGGCTTCGGCTGGGCCGGCATCGTCAAGATCGGCCGCATGCAGGAATGGCCGACCTGGACACCCCCACCGGAAATGATTGCCCGTGATCCTGAATCCGCCCAGTGGGCGGGCGGCATGCCAGGCGGGCCCGACAATCCGCTCGGCGCCCGTGCGATGTATCTTTATATCGGCAACAAGGATTCCATCTACCGCATCCATGGCACCAACCAGCCCTGGACGATCGGTCTCAATATCTCATCGGGCTGTATTCGCCTGAACAACGAGGATGTCGCGGATCTTTACAGCCGCGTGGAAGTTGGCGCGAAGGTGATTGTGCTGATGCAGGGGGCTGCCCTTTACAAGGGCGTCTGAGAGCTGTCGGTGAAGGGTGGGAGAAACTTGAAATGAACATCAGGGTATCGAACAGGGTTGCTGCGGGACTGGCTGCCGGGCTTTGTCTTTCCGTCGTCGCGGGCTGCAACACCAGCTCCAACCAGACACCGACCGCCGGTGCCGTGCGTTCGTCAGGCGAAACCGCACCAACCGACCTGCAACTGCTTTGTGCCTCGAAGGCCGCCGAAGAGCTGCAGGTTACCGGCGGCAATGTTCTGCCCGTCAGCTCCATGCCTTCGGGCGAAAACGCCTATCAGGTCAACCTGACCTTCGATGGCGGGCAAGCGGTTTGCGTCATTGACGAAGCCGGCACCGTTCAGTCGATCAATCGCGTTTAAGGAAGAGCCGGGCGGCTTCAAGCCTCCGGCAGATGCTTCAAGAGTGAAGCCTTGGCCCCGTGGATGTGTTCCCGGGTGAGGTTGGAGGCGAGGTCCGCGTCGCCTTTTTCGCAGGCTTCCAGAATGGCGAAATGTTCGCGTCCCGCCCGTTCCATGCCGTTGGACATGACCAGCTGGGCCCGGATCTGCCGTTCCACCCGGTCGATGGCGTTGTCGGCAATCTCCTGAAAAAACTTCAGATCGCTGGCGCTGTAGAGCGTTTCGTGAAAATCGCGGTTGAGGTCGCCATAGGCCATCGGATCGGTAGCCGAGGAGAACGCCGCGCATTTTTGCCTTGCGTCTGCCAGCAGCTCCTTCGACATCAGCGGAACGGCATTGCGGATGATTTCCGGTTCGACCAGCGCACGCAGGTCAAAGATTTCCGCCGTTTCCCTTGGTGACAGACCGGCGACGACAGCCCCCTTGTAGCGCTGCGTCTTGACGAGGCCCTGTTCCTCCAGGCGGGAGATCGCTTCGCGCACCGGAATGCGGCTGGTGTTGAACAGGCGGGCGATTTCGTCCTGGCGGAGAGGTTCGCCTTCTTCAAGCTGGCCCTCGATAATGGCTTTCCGCAGCGCGTCGAACACAATCGACGATGCCGAAGCAGTCGCGGAAATATCCATCGTTTTCAGTTTCATAGGACCAATTCTCCCTGAAGCCACCTTTTACGGGATCGCCCTTGATTGGTGAAGCGAAAATGATTTCGAATATTTTATATTGAATATTGGATCCAATCTGGTTTATCAATCTCGGGCCCAGGGGAACGCAGCAGGCAGCAGTTGCTGGAACAGCTGGAGTTGCGAGATCCGGGTGCGGTGCACCGAAGGCTGGAAGGCCCGGCGCACAATGAGCGAAGACCGACGGGAGGCGCATCTGCCGTCCGGCGGCTGAGCCGGAATACCCCGACAGCTCGGGAGGCTGTCGGGCAAAGACCTGGTCCGGATCGAGCGGGAAACCCGCCGGCCGGGCAAGAAAAAACCCGGAGCGTGCAAGCGCCGGGGCCAGAATGCTTCAGAAGGAAGAGGGGAACTCATGATCAGGAAATTTGTGGCTGCCGCAGCCCTTTCATTCGCCGCCGCGCTGCCGGTCAAAGCCGACACGCTGGACGATGTTGTCGATCGCGGTCAGTTGAAATGCGGCGTCGTGCTGGACTTTCCGCCGATCGGCTATCGGGACGAGAACAACGAGCCGGCCGGTTTCGACGTGGAATATTGCAATGACCTCGCCGCAGCGCTTGAAGTCGAGCCGATCATCTATCCGGTAACCTGGGCCGAGCGCCTGCCGGTGATCGTGACCGGCCGCGCGGATGTGGTGTTCGGCGCAACTTCCGACAGTCTCGCCCGTGCCCGTACCGTTGGTTTCACCATTCCTTACGCGATCTATTACGCGCAGGGCGTCGTCAACACGGAAAGCGGGATCAGCGCATTCGAAGATATTCGCGGCAAGCGTGTCGCTGCTGCCATCGGCACCGTGCCGGAGCAGGAGTGGCTCAAGATCGCGGCCGAATGGGGCGAAGAGCATCTCTACCAGGGCTATCAGTCCGAAAACGAAGTGTTTCTTGCTGTTGCCCAAGGCAAGGCCGATATCGGCCTGACCACCAACACCGCCGTCAAGCCGGTCACCGACCAGTATGAAACGCTGGAGCCCGGCCCGCGCATGCCTTGGACCACGGATTACACTTCCGTTGTCGCCAAGCGCGAAGACGTGACCTGGCTGAACTTCCTCAACCTCTTCGTTACCCATCAGGTTCGCTCCGGCCGCTATGCCGAGCTGTGGGGCAAATATGTCGGTGGCGAAGCTCCGGAACTGCGTATCCCGGGCGTGATGTACTGAGGGTGAAGCCTTGACGGGTGATCCTATCCTCCTCGGATGAGCGCGGGGTTACCTGCAATTAGCGACAAATACAGTGCCACCCCGGGCGACCGAAGGGAGACCCGGGGCTCACTCACCCCCGGAAAGTTTGAAGCGTGTGCTGATCCTCGGCGAAGAGATCCGCGGCTTCAGCAAGTTTCACCAAGAGTAGCCCTCGGACCTGCGCCGCGCTTGTCCGGGGTGACACCCGGAATACCAACCTCGGCAGTGCTCTTGTCTGACGGGATCTCACGAATGCGTATGCCTTGCCCCGATAAGGCGGGATAGCCGGAGCAATTCGTAACAAATGTTCGACTATAATTTCCATTGGCGGCCGGTGCTGAAAAGCCTGCCCGATCTGCTGGAGGCCGGGTTGCTGACGCTTGAAGTCGCGACCCTGTCGATGGTGATCGGCATCGTGGTCGGTCTTGCGCTGGCGCTGATCCGGCTGAAGCTGAAGGGGCCGCTCTACTGGCTTGCGACAACGTGGGTGGAACTGGCGCGCAATACGCCTGCGCTGTTCCAGCTGTTCTTCTTCGGCTTCGGGCTCGGCGCCTTCGGCATTCACCTGACGCCGTTTTTCATCGTGCTTGCCGGGCTCAGCTTCAACTGTGCCGGCTATCTGGCGGAGAATTTTCGCGGCGGCTTTCAGGCTGTGCCCGAGACGCAGCTGCGGGCGGCACGGTCGTTGGGAATGACCTCCTGGCAGGCCTATACCCGCATCGTCATCCCGCAGGTTTTTCGCATCGTCTATCACCCGGTCACCAACCAGATGGTCTGGGCGGTGTTGATGTCTTCACTCGGCATGCTGGTCGGGTTCCGCGAATTGTCAGGCGAGACCCAGTTCTTCGCCAGCCGCACCTTCCGCATCTTCGAATATTTCGCAGTCACGGCCGTCATCTACTACGTGATCGTCAAATTCATCCTGGCGGCGTCCCGGCTCCTTGCCATGCGCCTGTTCCGGTACTGAGGGGGCTGACATGAATGAATCCATCAGCTTCTTTTCAGGCTTCAACATTCACGATTTCTGGTTCCTCGGTGAAGCTGCACTCCGGACCCTCTGGATCTCGGCTGTTTCGATTACCATCGGGACCGTGCTCGGCGGTCTGTTCGGCTGGATGCTTTACGAGGGCCGGCTGGCGGCGACGTTGCTGCTGGGGCCGGTGCTGGATGTGTTCCGCTCCGTGCCGCTGATTATCCAGCTTGTGCTGTTCTACAATTTTGCGCCCATCGTCGGTCTGGATTTCGATCCGTTTGCGTCGGGCGTGGTGATCCTGACCGCCTACACCGCTTCTCTGGTAGCCAACGTTGCCCGCGGCGGCATCGAGGCTGTCGGCAAGCCGATGCGCCGGGCGGCGCGTTCGCTGGGGCTCAGCTACTGGCAGGACATGCGCTACGTGGTGTTGCCCATCGGCGGGCGGGCCGTCTTTCCGGCCTGGGTCGGTGTTGCGCTCGGCGTCATGAAGGATTCCGCGCTGGTGTCCGTGCTCGGCTATGTCGAGCTGCTCAAGGCCAGCCAGATCCTGATCACGCGGACACAGGAACCCTTCCTGATCCTCTCCCTCGCCGGCGCGTTCTACTTCGCGCTGTCCTTCCCGATCTCGCGCTATGCCGCAAAACTGGAAAAAAGGTGGGCCCAATGATCGAGATACGCGGCCTTGAGAAATATTTCGGCACTCTTCAGGTGCTCAAGGGCATCGACCTTGATGTCGAAAAGGGCGAAGTGCTTTCCGTCATCGGCGCGTCCGGGTCGGGCAAGTCGACACTGCTTTATTGCATCAACGGTCTGGAGCCGATCCAGAAGGGATCGGTGGTGGTCGACGGCACCGACGTTCACGCCAAGGCGACGGACATCAACAAGCTGCGCCAGAAGCTCGGCATGGTGTTCCAGCAATGGAACAGCTTTCCGCATCTGACCGCGTTGGAAAATGTTGCGCTGGCGCCGAGGATCGTGAAAGGCAAATCGAAAGCGGAAGCCGAGGCGATTGCGGAAAAGCAGCTTCGCCATGTCGGCCTTGCGGACAAGCTGAAAGTGTATCCGAACAATCTGTCGGGCGGGCAGCAGCAGCGTCTCGCGATTGCGCGGGCACTGGCCATGGAGCCGACCTACATGCTCTTCGACGAGGCGACATCCGCTCTCGATCCGGAGCTGGTCGGCGAAGTGCTGGACACGATGCGCCTGCTGGCCGAGGAAGGCATGACGATGATCTGCGTTACCCACGAAATGGGCTTTGCCCGGGACGTCTCCGACCGGGTCGCCTTCTTCCACAAGGGCGTAATGGAGGAGATCGGCCCGCCGGCCCAGATCTTCGGTCAGCCTGAATCCGAGAACACCCGAAAATTTCTTGCTAACGTGCGCTGACCCGGCGCAACTAGACCTTACCGTCAGGCCTCAAGGCCCGTGCTTCGCACGTGGGAGCCAACCGACAGGCCTGACCCATCCAGGAGTGAATGATGACGTCCAATATCTTTTCCGGCTGCATGCCTGCCCTGATGACCCCGTGCAAGGCCGACCGTTCGCCCGATTTCGATGCCCTCGTGAAGAAGGGCAAGGAACTGATCGAAGCCGGCATGTCCGCCGTCGTCTATTGCGGCTCCATGGGCGACTGGCCTCTCCTGACGGACGAGCAGCGCATGGAAGGCGTCGAGCGTCTGGTGAAGGCAGGTGTACCGGTGGTCGTTGGAACCGGTGCGGTCAACACCAAATCCGCTGTTGCCCATGCCGCTCATGCGGCAAAGGTTGGCGCGCATGGTCTCATGGTCATCCCGCGCGTTCTGTCTCGCGGCATCTCCGTGTCGGCGCAGCGCAACCATTTCAGCGATATCCTGAAGGCGGCTCCGAACCTGCCGGCGGTGATCTACAACAGCCCCTACTACGGTTTCGCCACCCGCGCCGACCTGTTCTTCGACCTGCGCCGGGAATTCCCGAACCTGATCGGCTTCAAGGAATTCGGCGGCCTTGCAGACCTGCGCTATGCGGCTGAAAACATCACTTCGCAGGACGACCAGGTGACGCTGATGGTCGGTGTCGACACCGCTGTCTATCACGGCTTCATCAACTGTGGTGCGACCGGTGCGATCACAGGTATCGGCAATGCCATTCCCAAGGAAGTCCTGCATCTGGTGGCGCTTTGCAAGAAGGCCGCAGAAGGTCATGCGGAAGCGCGACTGCGGGCAAAGGAACTGGAAGAGGCGCTGGCTGTTCTGTCCAGTTTCGATGAAGGCCCGGACCTGGTGCTCTACTACAAGCACCTGATGGTGTTGAACGGCGACACCGAATACACACTGCACTTCAACGAGACCGATGCCCTCAACGATGCGCAGCGCAACTATGTCGAAGCGCAGTACAAGCTGTTCAAGACCTGGTACGCCGACTGGAGCACGCAAGGTGGCGTGATCGCCGAATGCGCGTAATCGACAGCCATACCGCGGGTGAACCGACCCGCGTCGTGCTTGATGGTGGCCCCGATCTCGGATCGGGGACACTGGCGGAACGCGCCGCCCGGCTGGAAGCCGAGCATCTCGATTTCTGCGCTTCGGTCGTTCTGGAACCGCGCGGTCACGATGCCATTATCGGTGCGCTGCTGGTGCCGCCGTCCAATCCGGATTGTGTTGCCGGTGTGATCTACTTCAACAACCTGCAGAACCTTGGCATGTGCGGCCATGCCACCATCGGCCTTGGTGTCACCCTGGCGCACCTCGGCCGGATCGGGCCGGGGCGGCACAAGTTTGAAACGCCGGTGGGCGTGGTCGAGATCGATCTGATCGACGCCAACACGGTGTCGGTGGTCAACATCGAGAGCTACCGGCTGGCGAAGGATGTCACGGTCGAGGTCGAAGGCATTGGTCCGGTCACCGGTGATGTCGCCTGGGGCGGCAACTGGTTCTTCCTGGTCAAGAACAGCCCGGTTGCCCTGACGGGTGCCAATATCCGCCCGCTGACCGACCTCACGCTGAAGATCCGCGATGCGCTGGAAAAGGCCGGTGTTACCGGTAAGGACGGTGCCTGGATTGACCATATCGAGCTGTTCGGGCCGGCCGAAGACCCGTCCGCTCAAAGCCGCAACTTCGTGCTGTGCCCGGGTGGTGCGTATGACCGCTCGCCCTGCGGAACAGGCTGTTCGGCCAAGCTGGCCTGCCTTGCCGCCGATGGTGCGCTGGCACCGGGTGAGCACTATCTGCAGGAAAGCGTCATCGGCAGCACCTACAAGATCAGCTACCAGCCCGGCCCGGGCGGCGGCGTTATTCCGACCATCACCGGACAGGCCTTCGTCACGTCCGATGCCAACCTGATTTTCAATCCGGCGGACCCCTACCGTGCAGGGATACGCCTTTAAGCCCCGGATAAGCCAAGTTATGGATTACAGGAATTTTGTCGGCGGGCAGTGGCTCGAAACAACCGACAGCACGCCCAACGTCAACCCGTCCGATATCAGCGATATCCTCGGCTACGCGGCGAAGGCCGGTGTCGATCAGCTGGACCAGGCCATCGATGCAGCGCATCAGGCGGCACCCGGCTGGGCGGCGTCGACGCCGCAACAGCGTTTTGATGTGCTGGATTTCGTCGGGACGGAACTTCTGGCTCGCAAGGCCGAATTAGGCCGCCTGCTGTCGCGTGAGGAAGGCAAGACACTGCCGGAAGGTATTGGCGAGGTGGCGCGCGCCGGGCAGATTTTCAAATTCTTTGCCGGCGAAGCATTGCGCCTCGCTGGCGACAGACTGGCATCCGTCAGGCCCGGTATCGAAGTTGACGTCACCCGGTTTCCGATCGGGGTTGTCGGGCTGATCACACCTTGGAACTTCCCGATTGCGATCCCTGCCTGGAAGATTGCTCCGGCACTTTGCTACGGCAATGCAGTCATCTTGAAACCAGCTGAACTGGTGCCGGGTTGCGCGCATGCGCTCATCGAGATCCTGTCCCGGTCCGGCTTGCCGGAAGGCGTGGTCAACCTCGTGATGGGACGTGGCTCGCAGATTGGTCCGCGCCTGGTGGAAAGTGCGAAGGTGAAGGCGATTTCCTTTACCGGCTCGGTGCCGACGGGGCGGGGAATCGCTGCGGCCTGTGGTCAGCACCTGAAGAAGGTGCAGCTGGAAATGGGCGGCAAGAACCCGATGGTGGTTCTGGACGATGCCGACCTTGCCATCGCCGTCGAAGCTTCGCTCAACGGTGCCTTCTTCTCGACCGGTCAGCGCTGCACGGCAAGCTCGCGGCTGGTCGTGACCGAGGGCATTCACGACCGGTTCGTCGAAGCCCTTGCCGAGCGCATGCAGGCGCTGAAGGTCGGCAACGCCCTGGAAGATGGCGTGCAGATGGGGCCGGTGGTCGATGAGCGGCAACTGCAGCAGAACCTTTCCTATGTCGATATCGCGGCAAAGCAAGGCGGCAAGGTGCAGGGTGGGGAACGGCTTATCCGCGACACGGAAGGTTTCTACATGGCGCCGGCCCTGGTCAGCGAAACCGACAACGCGATGCGGATCAATACCGAAGAGGTCTTCGGCCCGGTCGCATCCGTTATTCGCGTGAAGGATTACGAGGAAGCGCTGGCTGTCGCCAACGATACGGAATTCGGTTTGAGCGCTGGTATCTGTACCACGTCGCTGAAGCACGCCAGCCACTTCAAGGCCAATGCCGAGGCCGGCATGGTGATGGTCAATCTGCCGACGGCAGGTGTCGATTATCACGTGCCTTTTGGCGGCACCAAAGGGTCCAGCTTCGGCTCGCGCGAGCAAGGCCGTTACGCCGCTGAATTCTACACATCGGTCAAGACTGCCTACACGCTCCCCTAAAGTGTGGCCAACGGGCAGCAAACTGCCTGCGGGGCACTTCGCCCTGCCTCGCAGGCCTTTTTGAAAGACTTTGAAAATGGCGGACGAGACCGTCCAGGATATCATCGTGATCGGCGCCGGCATCATCGGCATCAGTTCCGCGCTTGCCCTGCAGGCAAGGGGGCGGCAGGTGCTTGTGCTGGATCGGCAGGCGGAAACGGCACGCGCATCGGAGATGAACGCCGGCGCCTTCGCCTTTACCGATATCGTCCCGCTGGCAACGCCGGGCATCATGCGCAAGGCACCGAAATGGTTGCTCGATCCGCTGGGTCCGCTCTCCGTTCCGCCCGCCCATGCCCTCAAGATCGCGCCCTGGATGTTGCGGTTCTGGCGGGCAAGCTGGCCGGATCGCTACCAGGCGTCGATGTCGGCACAGGCCGCCTTGATGAAGCTGGCGCAGGAGGCGCTTGCCCGGCAGGTTGCGGACACCGGAGCAGCCTCCCTGATCCAGGCCGAAGGGCAGCTGCAGCTTTATGAAGGTGAAGCGGAATTTTGCGCCAGCCTGCCCGGCTGGGAGCTGCGCAAGCAACATGGCATCCGCTTCGAACTGCTTGAGAGCCCGGAAGCTATCGCCGCCATTCAGCCGGGTCTTGACCGTCGCTTCACTCATGCCGCCTTCACGCCGGACTGGACCAACACTTGTGATCCAGCCCGCTGGCTGGCGCATCTGACGTCTGTCTTCCTGCAGCGGGGCGGACGGATCGAAAGCGCTGACGTATCAGGTCTGAAGCCGAGTGAAGACAGTGTTCAGATCGACGCTTCCGATAAGGCTTGGATGGCGAAACAGGTCGTCGTGGCCGCAGGTGCCTGGTCGCACCGCCTTGCAAAGACGATCGGCGACCGCATCCCTCTTGAGACCGAACGCGGCTACAACACGACGCTGCCGGAAGGCTCCTTTGACCTGAAAACCCACCTGACCTTTTCCGGTCACGGCTTCGTCGTTACCAAGATCAATGGCGGCGTCCGTGTCGGAGGGGCCGTCGAACTGGGTGGGCTGACGCTTCCACCGAATTTCAAGCGCGCCGACATCCTGCTGGACAAGGCCCGGCGGTTCCTGCCTGCCCTGAAAACGGACGGCGGCAAGAAATGGATGGGCTTCAGGCCCTCAATGCCCGACAGCCTGCCCGTCATCGACCGTTCACCCGGTGACCGCCGGGTCGTCTATGCCTTCGGGCATGGTCACCTCGGCCTGACGCAGTCCGCGGGGACGGCGGAACTGGTCGCCAACCTCGTATCCGATACACAAAACCCCGGCGATATGGCCGCCTTTTCCGCGCGGCGCTTCTAAACTCTTTTGGAGGAGGAACTTCATGAAAATTACGGCCATCAACGTCTTTCAGGTCGACCTTCCCCTGAAAGAAGGGCGTTACAGCTGGTCCAACGGCAATTTTGTGGAAGTCTTCGACAGCACCGTTGTCGAGATCGAGACTGATGAAGGCCTCAAGGGCTATGCCGAATGCTGCCCGCTCGGGTCTGCCTATCTGCCGAGTTATGCCCTTGGGGTGCGGTCAGGGCTTCAGGAACTGGCGCCCCACCTGATCGGGAAGGATCCGCTCAATATCGGTGCAATCAACCGGGTGATGGATGCTGCGCTGCGCGGTCATCCCTATGCCAAGGCGCCGATCGACATCGCCTGCTGGGACCTGCTGGGCAAGGCGACGGGCCAGCCGCTTTATACGTTGCTTGGCGGTGCAGCCCAGGACGACGTGGTGCTTTACCGGGCGATCAGCCAGGAAGCGCCGGAGATCATGGCAAAGAAGATCGAAGGTTATGCCGCCGAAGGCTATACCAAGTTCCAGCTGAAGGTCGGCGGCGATGCCAATGACGATATCGACCGCATCCACGCCACCCGCGAAGTTTTGAAGAAATCGGATCTGCTGGTGGCCGACGCCAACACCGGCTGGACCCGGCATGAAGCCGCGCGCGTCGTCGGGGCAGTGTCCTCGCTTGATGTCTATATCGAGCAGCCCTGCCTCACATATGAGGAAAGCGTCTCCATTCGCCGCCGGACGGCGCTGCCCTTCGTTCTGGACGAGGTGATCGACGGGCCGAACACGCTGGTGCGCGGCATTTCCGAAGACGCGATGGATTGCATCAACCTGAAGATCTCGAAGGTCGGTGGCCTGACCAAGGCCAAGCTGATGCGTGATCTCTGCATTGCCCACGGTATTCCGATGACGATCGAAGACACCTGGGGTGGGGACATCGTTACGGCGGCGATCGCCCATCTGGCGCGCTCGACCCCATCGGATTTCACTTTCTCGGCAACGGACTTCAACAGCTACGGCACGATTGATATCGCGGAAGGCGCACCCAAGCGTGTCAATGGCCGCATGACGGCTTCCGAGCTGCCGGGCCTCGGCATCACGCCGATCTTTGATGCTTTGGGCGAACCTGTCGCTCGCTATTCCTGAACCGGCTGACCTCAAGGGCAGAGACATGCGCAGCAGCAAGACCATCCATGTGATTTCCTGCCACGCGGAAGGCGAGGTCGGCGACGTGATCGTCGGCGGCGTCGCCCCTCCGCCGGGCGAAACGCTCTGGGAACAGAGAAGCTTCATCGCGAAGGACCAGACGCTGCGCAATTTCGTGCTGAACGAACCGCGCGGCGGTGTGTTCCGTCATGTGAACCTGCTTGTCCCGCCCAAACATCCGGACGCGGATGCCGCCTTCATCATCATGGAGCCGGAAGACACGCCGCCGATGTCAGGATCCAACTCCATCTGCGTCTCCACGGTGCTGCTTGACGGCGGTATTGTTCCGATGGTCGAACCGGTCACGGAGATGGTTCTGGAAGCGCCCGGTGGACTGGTGCGGGTGAAGGCCGAATGCCGGAATGGCAAGGCGGAGCGCATCTTCGTCCAGAACGTCACCAGCTTTGCCGACAAGCTTTCGGTGCCGCTGGAAGTGGAAGGCATCGGCACGCTGACGGTCGACACCGCCTATGGTGGCGACAGTTTCGTGGTCGTCGACGCCGAGGCGCTCGGGTTCGTGATCGTCGAAGACGAGGCCAAGGACATTGCCCGCCTGGGTGTCCGGATCACCAATGCAGCCAACGAACAGCTCGGCTTTTCCCATCCGGAAAATGCCGACTGGAACCACATCTCCTTCTGCGCCTTCTGCGGCCCGCTGTCGAAGACGCCGACGGGCCTCTCCGGACGGTCCGCTGTTGCCATCCAGCCGGGCAAGGTCGACCGCTCCCCAACGGGTACGGCCGTTTCTGCCCGGATGGCGCTGATGGCGGCGAAGGGGCAAATGAACGTCGGCGACACCTTCGAAGCCGTTTCCATCATCGGGTCCACCTTCACCGGCCGGATCGTTTCACAACAGATGGCGGGCGACCGGGCCGGGATTGTTCCGGAAATTTCCGGGCGTGGCTGGGTCACCGGCATTCACCAACACATGCTCGACCCAAGCGACCCCTGGCCGGGCGGCTACAAGCTCAGCGACACCTGGGGTGCGTGATTGTCGGGCTGAGGTGACGTAGAGAATGACTGGTGTTGTTGGGGTATTTCCCTAGCGGGACTTGTCATAAATATCGATATGGCTCTACTGGCAAGCTTCCTTACGTCATTCGTCTATAAGGAAAAACGTCAAGTAAACTGAATTCCTCAACTCCATTCCTCTAAAGCGAATTTTGGAGGAAAGGAAAAATTATCAGTATCGGCCGGTTAAGACTTGTGAGTGGTGCAGGAAAGCATTTTAGTAGCGCCAAGACCTGAATATTTGCGAACGCATGATTATGGACAAATTGGCGAAAAGAGGCGTTTGCCTCATTGGTTGCGGTTTCATGGGCAAGGCTCTGGTGGAAGCCTGGCTGGCAAAGGGAATGCCTGCCGGTTCCATCTACGTGCGCGATCCCCGACCGTCCGGCTGGCTGCAAAGCCAGGCGGGCGTCAACATCAACGAGCCTTTCCCGGCGTCTCCGGCCGCGATTGTCATCGCCACTCGTCCGCAGATCGTGGAGAAGGTTCTGGCGCCGCTCGGCTCCTTTGGTGGTGGCGAAACGGTGATCCTGTCGATTGCGGCCAGTAAACCGATTTCGGTGCTGGAAAAGCAATTCCCGGATGGAACGCCAATCATTCGCGCGATGCCCAACCTGCCGGCAACGGTCGGCTCTGCTGTCTCGACCTTTGTTGCCAACGAGGCGCTGACTGCCAGCCAGAAGGTGGAAGCCCTCAAGCTGATTGCCGCCTTCGGCTCGGTTGTCGAATTGCCGGACGAAGGCCTGCTGCCGGTGGTTACTGCCTTGTCCGGTGCAGGGCCTGCCTATGTGTTTGCCATGGCCGAGGCCTTTGCCGCGGCAGGGGCACGCCTTGGTCTGCCGGAGGACCTTGCTCATGAGTTGGCCGTGCGCACAGTGGCTGGCGCCGGGCGCATGCTTGCGCAGCCGGACGCGGATGCGACCGGGTTCCGCGTCGCCGTGACGTCCAAAGGCGGCACGACCGAAGCAGGCATGCTGGAGTTCATGGCTGACGAGAACGGCATTCAGGATCTTGCCCGCCGCACGGTTGAAGCCGCTGCCGAGCGCTGCAAGGAACTGTCCGGACTGAAACCTGCCGAGCAGCCCAGAACCCTGCGGCTCGTCAGGGACTAGCGGCGGTTTCCAGCAGAAGCCACCCGGCTCTTCCGCAGGTCTCTAGGCCTTCAGAACGGAGGCTATACCCGAGGTTTGCAGCCGTTGGTAAGCGGATCTGATTGTGCTGCCAAAGGCCGCTGATCCTGGCAGGTCGTCGCCGAAAACCTCCGAGAGCGACAGCATCCTGTCGACATACGAATTGCCGTCCGTTTCCTGCACAATGGTGCCAATCCTTGCGGACAGGGGGTCGTTCAACGGCAGCGAGGCGCCCGTTCTCGAAACACCGCGGCAATAGAGCATCCATGCGGCAACGGCGAGTGCCGATAGCGGCCAGGGGCTGTTGTCCTTCAGATGTTGCCGGATCGGGGCCAGTAGCCGTTGCGGCAGTTTCTGGCTGCCGTCAGAAGCGATCTGGGTGGTCTTGTGATGAAGCGCGGTGTTTTCAAACCGGGCAATCAGGGCTTCGGCATAGGCCTTGATATCGACACCGTCCGGCACGGACAGCGTCGGGGCCTGTTCACTCAGCATCAGGGTGAGGGCTGCCTGCCGGAAGGCCGGATCGGCCATGCAGTCGGCAATCGTTTCCTTGTCTGCCAGCGCCCCAAGATAGGCCAGAAACGAATGGCTACCGTTCAGCATCCGAAGTTTCATGTCTTCAAACGGCGCCACATCTTCAACGAATTCAGCACCTGCCAGATGCCAGTCCGGACGTGGGCCGGCAAACCCGTCTTCGATTACCCACTGGCGGAAGGTCTCGCACAGGATACCGTTCCGGTCGGCGTGACCTAGTGCGTCCTCAAGCGTTGCGAACGAACTGTCGGTCATTGCCGGTGTGATGCGATCGACCATGGAGCAGGGGAAAGTGCAATTGCCTTCGATCCATTCTGCCAGAGCCGGGTTGAGCCGCGCGGCGAAATCCAGAACCGCACGACGGCACAGCTCGCCGTTGGCGGGAAGATTGTCGCACGACAGGATCGTCAAACCGGCGAGACCGGCTGCATGTCGCCGCCGCAGACCTTCCACCAGCACGCCGATGGCCGTGGAAGGGGCATCTGGCGTTGCAAGGTCCTGCTGGATGCCGGGATTGTCTTCATCCAGCCTGCCGTCCTTCAGGCAATACCCTTTCTCGGTGATTGTCAGTGTGATCACGGCGAGATCCGGATCGGCGATCCGGTTCGGCAAGGCATCGACGCCATCACGCTTGGGGTGTACCGTCGCACAGATAGCGCCGACCTGGCGCAAGAAGAGATCGTCACCGGACATCTCGCCGACAGTGAAAAGTCCGTCCGCCTCGTCAAGGCCGGTGAGTTCGTCCGCACCGGAGTTGAGCCGGGCAACCACGACGCCCCAGTCGCTTGCCGTTCGGCGTAGCATCTCGTCGTGAAACACCAGAACATGCGCCTTGGCAAAGGCACCAAAACCGATGTGCAGCAGTCGGATGCGCAGCTTTGTCCGGTCGTAGTCGACCGTTTCAACCAAGTGACTGACGCTGCTCATGACTGGCTCACCGTGAAGTCGATTGTTTCGCCCGTTTTCCGCTCGGTCCCGTTGACGGCCAAGGTGCCGGCACCGGCCAGCCAAAGGGTGACCTTGTCGAAGGCGGGTTGCCAGTTGCCGGATCTTTGCCAATCCAGATGGACTGAGACCCCTGTTCGGGAGAGGCAAAGCCGGGTCAAACAGCTCTCGCCAGCCAGTGCGTCCACCGTGTCACCGTCATCGTCATAAAACTGCGAGTGCCTGTCCGGTGTTCCTTCCGGCTGTGGGTAGATACGCCACGTGCGCAAGGTGTCGGAAGACGGTGTCGACCTCAGGTTTTCGGCTGCCATCGGCAGCACTGTACCGCCTCGAACGAACAGCGGAATGGTATCGAGAGCCACCGGAACGTCGATCATCTGGCCGCCTTCATACCAGTTGCTGCCGTCAAAGGCCCACCAGCCTTCTTCGTTGGCAGGCAGCGTGACGCGCCGCGACGTTGCGCCTTCCTCGACCACTGTCGCGACCAGAAGATCCCTGCCCAGCAGGAAGTCGAATTCAGCCTCCCGGCAGGCAGGGTCGTTCGGATAATCCAGGAACAGAGGCCGCAGCATCGGCTCGCCTTCGGTCACGGCACGGTGCAGTAGGCCGTAAAGATAAGGGATCAGCTGCGCCCGAAACTTCAGCGCGTTGCGTACGAGCGGCGTTATTTCCGGATACATCCAGGCTTCGTTGGCGGTGCCGTCGTCGTTCCAGGAATGGATCGTGAAACGCGGATGGAAAATGCCGTTCTGTACCCAGCGCAGGAACAGCTCCGGCTCCGGCCGCGGGCCGGCAAAGCCGCCGACATCGTGGCCGATGTTGTAGAAGCCGGAGAGGCTGAGGCCGAGGCCCATCGGAATGTTCCAGCGCAGCGTGTCCCAGCTGGTGAAATTGTCGCCCGTCCAGGTCTGGGCATAGCGTTGCGTGCCGGGGCAGGCGCAGCGGGAAATCAGATAGGGCCGCTTTTTCGGCTGGTGGGCAACCTGGGCCTCAAACGAGGCCCGTGTCATCAGCTGGCTGTGCAGCGGACGGATCAGATTGACCGGGATCGGTTTTCCGAAACCGGCGCAGACGGCCTCGTCGTCCCACACCTCATATTCGTTATTGTCGTTCCAGGTGCAGGGTATGCCTCTGGAAAAGAGCTTGTCCTTCAGGTTTTGTTGCCACCAGCGGACGGTGTCCTCGTTGGTGAAGTCAAGGTGTGAACCATAGCCGTCCCAGAAAGGTGACTGCTCGGGTGTGCCGGTTTCACTGTCGCGAATGAAGAGCCCGGCCTCGGCTGCTTCCTTGAACACCGGGTGGTCGTCCAGAAGCACCGGCTTGATATTGGCGATGAGGTTGATGCCGGCGTCGGCATAGGCCCGGGTCATGGTCTCGACATCAGGGAAGCGGTCGGTGTTCCAATGGAACACGTAGCGCTTGCCCTTGATGGCTGTATAGCCCGACGACATCTGGAAACTGTCGCAGGGCATGTCTTCTTCCGACAGCTTGCCAAGGAACTCCATCAGCCGTTCCTGTGCATTTTCGGAATCGGTATAGGCCATGGTCGAGCCGGAGTACCCAAGCCCCCACCGCGGCATGAAGGCGGTGACGCCCGTCAGCCGGTGATGCTGCTTGACGATATCCAGAACGCTCGGTGCCCAGCTGAAGTAATAGTCAAGGTCACCATCGGCGGCGCGGAAGGCGCGGAAAGGCAGGTGGTAGTTGTCTTTCTCGTTGCCGAGGTCGAACCAGCAGGGAGCCAGCGTGTCGTAGTAGAGCCCGACTGCGCCGAGCCGGCCCTTGTCGGTGATGGTGAAGGGAATGTGCTTGTAGAGCGGGTCGGTGGTTTGCGCGTCGTAGCCCATGGCATCGAGATTGCGCATCTCGAAGCGCCTGCCGGTGCGCTCCAGGCCACCGGCCTTTTCGCCGAGACCGTAGTATCGCTCGTCCGGGTTTCGCCGCATGAAATGATGATTGCGATGGTCGCGGCGCCCGATCATGTAGGCGTCCTGGGGCCGGTCGCGGGCGATTTCCTGCCAGGGTTCGCCGGCAGCAGGCCGGCTTTCCCAAACGAAGGCAAGCGGGGTATTGATGGTCAGGCGCAGGTTTTCCGTTTCCAGGACAAGCCTGCCGTCCTGCTCTTCCAGCATGAAGTCGGGGCAGGAAAAGCCTGCGAGGTCGTCCCGCGTACGGCCGTCGAACGGCACGTCGCCTTCCGGTGCGATGGCCCAGGTCCGGTCCAGACGATAGGTCCCGTCCTTCAGCAGAACAACGCGGATGAGCGCATTTTCGAGAACCTTGACCACCAGGCGGTGCCGGTTCTCGACTTCAAGTGCGATCCCGGCGCTGGAGCGGCCCAGGTAACGCCAGTTTTTGAGGGCTTTCATGACAGATCCTAGTAGCCGAGGAGAACGCGCGGCAGGAACAGGCTGAGGGCAGGTACGTAAGTGACCAGCAGCAGGAGAGCGACCAGCACCGCGTAGAAGCCGAGCATGGGTCTGAGTACCTGGCCGATCTTCACCCCGCCAACCGAGCAGCCGACAAAGAGTGCCGACCCCACCGGCGGTGTACAGATGCCGATACACAGGTTGAAGGTCATGACGACGCCGAAATGCACCGGGTCCATGCCGAGATCTTCCACCACCGGCAGGAAGATGGGGGTGAAGATCAGCAATGCGGGCGTCATGTCCATGAAGGTGCCAACCACAAGCAGCGCCAGGTTGATGATCAGCAGCAGGACGAGCGGATTTTCAGAAAGGCTCAGCAGCGTGTCGGAGATCGAATAGGGGATATCCGCAAAGGCCATCGCTTTCGACATGGCGATGGAACAGCCGATCATCAGCAGCACGATGGATGTTGTCACCGCGCTTTCCAGGATGATGCCCGGAAGTTCGCGCGGCGAGATTTCCCTGTACCAGATCACGCCCAGGAAGAGCGTATAGACAACTGCAACGGCTGAAGCTTCGGTTGCGGTGAAGATGCCGCCGATGATGCCGCCCATGACGATCACGATCAGGCCAAGTGGCAGCATGGCGTCCAGCGTCTTGGCGATAACTTCCTGGCCACTGGGCCGTTCGGCAACCGGGTATCCCCTGCGCTTGGCAATGATGCCGGCGACGACCATCAGGCTGAGCCCCATCAGGATGCCCGGAATGTATCCGGCAACGAACAGGGCCGCGATGGAGGTGCCGTTGGTAATCAGCGAATAGACGATGAAGGTTGCGCTCGGCGGGATCAAAAGGCCTGTCGGGCAGGAGGCGATGTTGACCGCCGCGCTGAACGCCGGATCGTAGCCTTCCTTCTTCTGAAGCGGAGACATCACGCCGCCGACAGCGGCGGCCGAGGCAACGGCGGAGCCCGAGATGGAGCCGAACATCATGTTGGCGATGACGTTGCAGTGGGCAAGCGCGCCGGGCAGGCGGCCGGCCAGAACCTTGGCGAACTCGATCAGGCGCATGGCGATGCCGCCCCGGTTCATGATGTTGCCCGCCAGAATGAAGAACGGAATGGCCAGCAGGGTGAAGCTGTCGAGACCGGAGGCGACCTGCTGCGCGACGATATAGACCGACTGGTCGAACGACATGAACAGCAGGAAGGTGGCGAAAGCTGCAAGACCGATGGCGAAGGCGATCGGTACGCCCAGGATCATCAGAAAGGCGAATGTCCCGAAAAGGACGAGGACAGATTGGATATCCATGAAGTTACTCGTTCCCGGTCAGGTTTCAGTCCAGAGGGCCGCCGACGCTGGCGGTGCCTTCCTGCTCGTTCGGGCCGCGGCCAGTGCGAAAGAGGTCGGCCAGAAATGTCAGGCAGTAGTAGAGAATGCAGAGCCCGGAGAACGGGATCGCGATATAGACGAGGCCCATGGGGAGGCGCAGTGCCGGGGATACCTGCTGGGTTTCCAGTGTCCGGCTGACCAGGTCGAGCCCGCCGTAGACCATCACGACCCCTGCAAAGAGTGCGATGGCGGCAATGATGCCGACATTGACAAGAAGGCGCAGGATGCCGGTGGTGATGACGGGCAGCAGGTCGATGGCAAGGTGTCGTCGCTGGCCGAAGGTGTAAGCCCCGCCCAGCAGAGCAACCCAGATGAACAGGAAACGGGCCATTTCATCTGTCACCGTGCTCGGGCTTTGCAGCACGTAGCGCGAGACGACCTGCCAGACGACACAGGCAACCAGGACGGCGAAGGCGATGGTGATGACGAGACGCAGGACCATGTCCACGCCTCTGGTGATGACTGTCACGATATTCCTCCCGCGCAGGCCTCGTTCTTGCCGCGGCAACAGGCGCGGCGTGGGCTCCGACACTTTAAGACATGCGTCAGGAAATTAAATTGGTCAACCAATTTTCCAAAAAAGGTTGACTGATTTTGAAAATTGGACGAACAATTCCTCATCCGCGGCGGTCTGGCCTTGCAAGTCCCGCGGCCAACCGATCCGTTCCGGCACGGAACGCAAGTCCTGCGGCCAAGGCTGCAATTGGGAGGAAATCATGTCGAAATTCGTTAAGCTGGCGGCTGTTCTTGCCGCGGGCGTCGTCGCTCTGGGTTCTGCCGCCAGCGCCAAGACGCTGCGCCTCAACCACAACAACCCGGAAGACCATCCGCTGCACAAGTCGATGCAGTTCATGGCCGAGCGCGTTGAAGAGCTGACAGACGGCGATCTGAAAATCCGCATCTATGCCAACGCCCAGCTTGGTACCCAGCGTGAATCCATGGAGCTGATGCAGAACGGTTCCCTGGACATGGCCCGTTCCAACGCATCCGAGCTGGAGGCCTTCGAGGAATCCTACGGTGCGCTCAACCTGCCCTACATCTTCGTCAGTGCCGACCACTACTACGATGTTCTGACCAATGACATCGGTGCGGATATTCTTGCCTCGTCCGAGGACAAGGGCTTCATCGGCCTTGCCTATTACATCGAGGGCGCACGTTCCTTCTACGCCAACAAGGCGATCCATTCCCCGGCCGACCTGAAAGGCATGAAGATCCGCGTTCAGCCGAGCCCGTCCGCCATTCGCATGGTTGAGCTGCTCGGTGCCAACCCGACCCCGATTGCCTGGGGCGAGCTTTACAGCGCCCTGCAGCAGGGTGTTGTCGATGGCGCTGAAAACAACCCGATCGCGCTTACTTCCGCCCGTCACGGCGAGGTTTCCAAGTTCTATTCCGACGACGGCCACACCATGATCCCGTCCGTCGTGATGATTTCCACCAGCTCCTGGAACGATCTGACCGACGAGCAGAAGGAAGCCATGCGCACGGCCGCACGTGAATCCATGGATTTCCACCGCGAGCAGTGGGATGCCATGAGTGCGGAAGCGGTCGAGACCGCGAAGAGCGAACTCGGCGTGGAATTCGTCGAAGTGGAAAAGGGCCCGTTCATCGAAGCGGTCCTGCCGATGCATGAGGAAGCAGCGGCCAAGTCTCCGGTCGTTGCCGACCTGATCAAGCGCATCAAGGCAGCTGCGCAATAACATCTGAAAACACCTGAAAGTCCCGCCGGAGACCTGACCGATGCTCGAACGCTCCCATCTCGCCGACAACGCCTTGCAGGCGCTGCATGACGAAGACTATGACGTGCCCTTCAACACGCAGTCCTTGTGTCATGACGGCCTGATCTTCATGGGTGGGCGGGCATCGGAAAGCCTTGATGGCGACTGGACTTTCTGTGTCGATCTGCTCGACACCGGCCTCCGGCAGAAATGGTTTGCCATGCTGCCGGAGGCACCGGAAAACCGCACTGAACCCTGGGACTATGATCCCTACATGGGGGAAACGGTGCCGGTTCCATCCAACTGGGCGACGATGAAGGAGAAGTGGTATTTCTTCGAAGGCAGCGCCTGGTACACACGGGCTCTCGACATCAAGACGGTGGACAGTTCCAAGCGCCAGTTTCTGAGGTTCGGTGCCGCGAGCTACGACTGCAAGATCTTCCTGAACGGCGAGTTCCTTGGCAACCACTACGGTGCCTCGACACCTTTCTGCGTCGAGCTGACGGGCAAATTGAAGACCGGCCGCAACTGGATCATGGCCTGCGTCAACAACACCCGGACACGCGACCGGGTGCCGATGCGCAATACCGACTGGTTCAACTACGGTGGTCTCTATCGGGAAGTGTCATTCTTCGAAACACCGAAGACCCTTATCAAGGACTTCTTTCTCTACCTTGTGCCGGACGGCACATATTCCACGCTGCGGGCCGAAGTCACCGTCGACGGTGTGCCGGCTGGTCCTGTGACGCTTTCCATTCCCGGGCTTGGCATCGAAAAAGATATTTTGCTGGATGCGGACGGCAAGGGAACGCTCGACATTTCAGCCCGGCCGCAATTATGGAGCCCGGAAGCGCCCGTCCTTTATGATGTCAGCGTCACCTGCGGCGAAGACCGTGTGTGCGACCGGATCGGTTTTCGCCAGATCGAGCGCCGCGGCACGGATATTCTGCTGAACGGGGCGCCTCTGTTCCTTCGCGGGATTTCCGTCCACGAGGACGATGCACTCCTCGGCAAGGTGACAAATGAGGATGATTTGCGCCGCCGCTTTGCCCATGCGCGCGAACTGGGCTGCAACTATCTGCGACTTGCACATTATCCGCATCACGAACGGGCGGCTCAGATTGCTGATGAACTCGGCTTTTTGCTGTGGGAGGAAATCCCGGTTTACTGGGCCATCGATTTTGCCAATTCGGCGACCTATCGCGATGCTGAAAACCAGTTGTCGGAACTGATCAAGCGGGATCGCAACCGGGCAAGTGTCGTTATCTGGTCCGTGGGAAACGAGAATCCTGACACGGATGCCCGGCTTACCTTCATGAAAGGCCTTGCCGACACCTGCAAACGTCTCGACCCGACCCGGCTGACTTCCGCAGCCTGCCTGGTGAACCACGCCCGGAACCGGATCGAGGACAGGCTCGCGGCGCATATCGATATCATCGGCCTCAACGAATATTACGGCTGGTATGAAGAGAATTTCGATGACCTTGCCGCGATCGGGGAGAATTCGGACCCGGACCGTCCAGTGGTGATTTCGGAAACGGGCGCTGACGGCGTTATCGGTGAGAAAGGTCCGAAGTCTGGCCTCTTCAGCGAAGATTACATGGCCGAAGTCTATATCAGGCAGATCGCAACTCTGCGCGAACTTGGATATATCAAAGGCATGTCGCCGTGGATACTTTACGATTTTCGTGTTGAACGGCGCCAAAATATTTTCCAGAACGGCTATAACCACAAGGGGCTGATTGCCGCCGACAAGAAAACCAAGAAAAAAGCATTCCATATCCTGGCCGACTATTATCGCGAGATTGCAGCTGCCGGGGAGGGTGCAAGGAAGGCCTCATGACCAGCGATGCTGCAAAGCGCCGGTACCAGGAAATCGCCGAACTTCTCGCAAGGCGTATCGAGGAGGAGGGCTACAGGCCCGGCGACAAGTTTCCGACCGAGCGGCAGATTTCCGTGGAACTCGGCATCAGCCGGTCCCTGGTGCGCGAAGCTTTCATCGTTCTTGAAATCGAGGGCTATCTTGATGTGCGCAAGGGGTCCGGCAGCTATGTGGCCGCCGGCGAGAAGATTTCGCTTCATATTCCGAAAGCAGACTACGGACCCTTCGAATTGCTGCAGGCCCGCCAACTCCTGGAAAGCAGC
Source organism: Roseibium sp. ROS1 (assembly GCF_054658215.1). Lineage (NCBI taxonomy): Bacteria > Pseudomonadati > Pseudomonadota > Alphaproteobacteria > Hyphomicrobiales > Stappiaceae > Roseibium > Roseibium sp. ROS1. The sequence continues at coordinate 4,194 of NZ_BAAGIG010000008.1, read as the reverse complement.
ATTGCCGGCTTTGCCGCCACCACGATCACCAAAAGCGACATCATTCATCTGCGGGAGACGCTTGATCTGGAGCGCAGGGCGATCGAACACGGTGAGGAAGATTACACCGCCGACCGGCAGTTCCACCGGCAGATCGCCGAAGCAACCCAGAACAGTGTTCTGGTGGACCAGGTGGAAGACCTCTGGAACAAGCGTGAAAACAGTTCCATGTGGGCTCGGCTGCATGACCGCATCTTCGATCTCAGCTACCGGGCCAAATGGCTGGATGATCACGCCGAAATTCTGGAGGCATTGCGCCACCGTAACTCCGAGAAGGCGCGCCTTGCCATGTGGCAGCACCTGGAAAACGTTCGCCTGACCCTGCTTGAGCTTTCCGACGTCGGCGACCCTGATTTCGACGGTTACCTTTATACCCCGGCACAGGCCGCGCCCTGAGCGCCGGGCATCATGTGCGCCAGACGCAAGACCTCAAACACAAAACGCTGCAGCGATAACAACAAGAAAGACTTCAGGCGATGATCGAAAGCTGGCGCTGGTTCGGACCGCAGGACCCCATCTCCCTGAGGGATATCCGCCAGACAGGTGCACGCGGCATCGTCACCGCCCTGCATGACATTCCCAACGGCATCTTCTGGCCGGAAGAGGAAATCGCGTCCCGCCGCCGCATGATCGAGGCAGCCGGCCTGGAATGGGTCGTCACCGAGAGCATCCCGGTGCATGAAGACATCAAGACCGGGGCGCCCGGATGGGAAAAGTGGGCGGTAAACTGGGCGGAGACGGTTCGCGCCCTCGCGCGCCAGGGCATCAGGACGATCTGCTACAATTTCATGCCCGTGCTGGACTGGACCAGGACGGATCTCGACTACGAACTGGAAGACGGTGCAACCGCCCTGCGGTTCGAGTTCGCGGCCTATGCCGCGTTCGATCTGTTCATCCTGCAGCGGGAAGGCGCTGAGGCGGACTATGATGCTGCCGATATTGCGCTTGCCGAGGAACGCTTTGCCCGGATGTCCATCGAGGAGCGGGACAGGCTGACCGCCAATATCATTGCAGGACTGCCCGGTTCGGAAGAAAGCTACACGCTGGAGACATTCCGGGACCGCCTCGCGTCTTATCGCGGTATCGGCCGGGAAGAGCTTTTCCGGAACCTTCAGAACTTCCTTGAAATCGTCGTGCCGGCCGCCGAGGAGGAGGGTGCCGTACTGGCCATCCACCCGGATGACCCACCGAGGTCTCTCTTCGGTTTGCCGCGAATTGTCGGGTCGCTCGGTGATCTGCAGCGAATTGCCGGCATGAACCTGTCAATGGCAAACGGCTTTACCGTCTGCTCCGGGTCGCTTGGTGTCAGCGCCGGCAACAATATTCCCGAAATCGTCGATGCATTGGGTGAGCGGATCCATTTCGCCCATCTGAGGGCAACCAGGCGCGAGCAGGATCCCCGCAGTTTCCGCGAAGATGCGCATCTTGAGGGCGACGTCGATATGGTCGCCATCATTCGTGCACTGCGGCGCATGGAACGACAAACGGGTAAGTGGATCCCGATGCGGCCGGATCATGGGCATCGTATATTGAACGATCTCAGCGGAACCTCGACACCCGGGTATCCGGCGATCGGCCGGTTGCGGGGACTGGCGGAGCTGCGCGGTGTGACCCGGGCGGTTGATATTCTGGACACAGTCGAAGCGGCGGCTGAATAGGTTATTCGGGCAAGGCAACAACCTTGACCGGGCGCGGTATCCGATTACATCCATCTGCTGAGAAACTTCACGGCAATGGCGATGGCACCGGTCATGCCCGAGATCCCGGAGACCTGAATGGAAAAGAATGTCGATACCCTTGTAGAGGACGGGCGCGATGTCATCCTCATCGAAGGACTGAAAGTCGCGACGCAGATCGGCATTCTGGACAGCGAGAAAAACCGGACACAAACCGTCTGCTTCGATATCGAAATGCAGACCGTTACCGGCTATCGCCGGATCGTGCGCGAAACGGGTGCGTTTGTTTCCTATGCCGACGCGGTCGAATTCATTCTGCAGAAGGCAGCCTCCGGCGGTCATATCGACCTGGTCGAGGATTGGGCTGAAGCCGTTGCGGATTTCGTTTTGACGAATGAGCTGGTTGAAGGCGTCAGCGTGAAGGTCACCAAGCCGGACATCTTTGAGGAAGCTGCGGGCGTCGGCATTCGCATCAAGCGCCGCCGGCCGTCCCGTTGACCTTGCCCTCTCACCGCATTTTCCTATCTGCACTGAAACCTGCCTGATCCCGCCCGGCTTTTCCGGGCAAGAGGTTCGACACCGGGAGCCCCGCCTCACATGATTTCCGCCGACCGCCTGCTTCCTCTCTGGCTCAAATATCGCGATGCTCTCGAAGCACCGATCCGAACCTTCGAATTTGAAAAGTTTGGCCGGCGGTTCGAGGACCGCACCTATCAGATGGGCGTCCTGAACCTGTCACCGGACAGCACCTATCGCGAAACGGTCTGCCATACCTTCGAAGCGGCGCTTTATCGTGGTCGGCGCATGACGCTGGAGGGGGCGGCGATGGTCGACATCGGCGCGGAGTCGACCGGCGAGACTGCGGACATCGTCGCGGCCGAGCGGCAGATCGACCGCATGCGCCCGGTCGTAAAGGCTCTTGCCGACGAAGGCATTCTTGTTTCCGTTGAAACCTATCATCCGGAAGTGGGCGTCGCCCTGCTGGAGGCCGGAGCAGGAGTGGTCAATCTGACGGGACGCGTTGACGACCCGGCCTTCTACGAGGCGATTGCGAAGCATCAGGCCGGTATCGTCCTGTGTTACACGCCGGGCAAGAATGCCCGTTCCGACGATTACCTGCCGCCGGCTGAAGATATCTTCGATCACCAGCTCACATTCTTCCGCGAGAGGGTTCATCTGGCCACGGAAGCCGGGATCGAGCGGCTGTGGGTTGATCCCGGCTTCGGCTTTGCGCTGCACTTGCCGGACGGGCCGGACCGGATTCGGTATCAGACCGACAGTATTCTCCAGTCGTTCCGCCTGCGGGAACTCGGCTGGCCGGTGACCGTGCAGTTGACCGGGGCAGTGTATCTGTTCCGTGATGAAGTTCGGGTGGCGCAGACCAGTGCGGCAACTCTGGCCGTCATGTCGAGAGCAAACCTGGTGCGCAGCCATGAAGTGCCACGCGTGCAGCCGGTCCTGAACCTGCAGGATTTCGCCTGAAGAGTTGGCCGCTTCCTAGAGTCTGTTTCTTGAGGGGCAAGCCGAGACAAACCCGAGCCAACCGGAGGAGTGCATATGGCAACCGACAGGATCGCACTGGTGACAGGGGCCGGCAAACGGCTCGGCAAGGCCATCGCCAGGGGGCTGGCGAATGAGGGTTATGCCATGGGCCTGCATTACAACTCTTCTGCCGAGGGGGCGCAGGAGCTTCATGACGAGATTATCGCCGAGGGCGGCAAGGCCGCACTCTTGCAGAAAGACCTGAGCCGGCCGGAGACGGCCGGTGGCCTGATCGAGGACGCGGCCGCTGCACTGGGTGGACCTGTCGAGGTGCTGGTGAATTCCGCATCCGCATTCAACACAGACAGCTTGTCTGACCTGACGATCGATACCTGGCAGTTCCTGATGAACGTCAATGCGGCCGCGCCGGTATTCCTGATGCAGGCATTCGCCAACCAGGATCCCTTGCCGGAAGGCGGCACGATCGTGAACATGCTCGACACCCAGATGCTGTCGGCGTCCCCGGAACGGTTCAGCTATTTTTGCGGAAAGTTCGCGCTCGACGGGGCGACCCGTTTGGCTGCCTACGATCTGGGACCCAGAGGCATTCGCGTGAATGCGGTTGCTCCGGGCCTGATCCTGCCGAGCGACCAGACCCAGGAAAACTTTGACGCTAGGCAGAAGCTGACGCCAATGGGGCCGGGCCTCGGGCCAGATGATGTGGTTGATGCAGTGATCTATCTGGTTGGGGCCAAACAGGTGACCGGACATACGCTGGTAGTGGATGCCGGGCAGCGGCTGATGGGCTTCGGAAACGCGCCGATCGGATGAAATTGAGGAAATCCTTGGGATTTCATGGTTAGCGAATGGTTAATATCCACTGCCTCGAAAGAGGGGCGAATTTTCTTTCAAAAAAAATCAAAACCGGTGTTGACGGGTTGGGTTGGTCTGCGTATAACCCGGTTCATCGACGGCGGCAACGTCGCTGGCGACAGGG
>NZ_BAAGIG010000007.1:0-97511 GCF_054658215.1 Roseibium sp. ROS1 | reverse complement strand
GAGAGCCGCGGAGCGTGGGGACACCCCGCAGGAGGCCGCGCAGCGGTTCATCCTTGATCTGCCGGGGGCGGAGCCCCAATCGAAATAGTCAAAGCCCGGCCTTGGCCGGTCATTCTTGTGAGGTGAAGTGTCTCGGAACTAACGCGTCGAGCGCGACTGCAAATAGTTTGCCACTGGGTGTACCACTAACTTTATCTGATCTATTTGCAGGAATGGTTCAGGAAGCCGTTGAAGGTGCCGGAAACTAAAATTCGCATCGCTTGCATGAATGCAAGCCAAGGCTGCAGCCTTCCTTTTGAGGAACTGTTTTTAGTTTGGCATTTTGTGCGCTTCTTACCTTGATAACAAGATCGCAATCATCCCGTTCGGGGTGAATTTTAGACGATATCTTTCTCTTTTCATAAAATCACCCCGTTCGGTGCTTTTTCACACAACAAGCGTGAATGTGTGATAGAATCGTCCCGAAGGGGATGATTATGAATACCGTCAAAGATCAACATCAACTCGGGCAACTCATCCGTGCCGAGCGTAAACGCCAGAGGCTCACGCAAGAACAGCTTGCCGGGCTATCCGGTGTTGGTGTGCGCTTTGTCAGGGAGCTGGAGCACGGCAAGGAAGGCTGTCACATCGGGCTTGCTTTTACCGTGATGCAAACGCTCGGTCTGTCGGTCCAGGTGACTGGCCGAGGGAGTACAGTATGAGCCGCGCCCTGGATGTATATTTGCGGGACGATAAGGTCGGCCGACTTGAACAGAATGACAGCGGTCAGCTTTCCTTTGCCTATACCCCTGATTACTGCGCTATAAACAAGGCCGCTATTTCGGTTTCGATGCCGCTTTGCGAAGAAGCGTACCCGGACGCGGTAGCACGCCCATTCTTCTCCGGACTTCTACCCGATGAGCGGGCGCGCCAGCGCCTTGCTTCCGCGCTCGGCGTTTCCCGCGAAAATGCCTTCGGACTTCTTGAGATCATCGGCGGGGAATGTGCGGGCGCACTCTCCCTCGTCCCGCAAGGCTGGGACCTGCCCGCATTCGATACATGCGAGACGGAACCACTTAACGAAGAACAGCTCGTCAAAGTTCTCGACCTCTTGCGGCAACGCCCGCTTCTGGGTGGCGAAGAAGGCGTCCGCCTGTCACTTGCCGGAGCACAAGACAAGTTGGCAGTATGCGTGCAGGACGGTCAAATTTCGCTGCCGAAAAACGGCAGGCCAACAACGCATATCCTCAAACCGTTTATAGAGGGGTTGGATGGAACAGTCGAAAACGAGCTGTTTTGCATGATGCTGGCCGCGCGGATGGGGCTGGACGCGCCGTCCGTTTCGAAATCCTCGGCAGGGAAAACCGATTTCATCCTTGTGGAGCGCTATGACCGCCACGTTGAAAAGGACGGTTCGATCAGAAAGCTCCATCAAGAAGATTTCTGTCAGGCACTCGGCGTGCCGCCGGAACTCAAATACGAAGAAGAGGGCGGACCTGGCGCTTCCCGCTCTCAGGAACTGATACAGGAATGGACGCAGCGTCCGGCGGCGGATCGGCTGACCTTCCAGAGGATGCTGATCTTCCATTACCTTGTCGGCAACGCCGATGCGCATGCCAAGAACTACGCGCTACTCTATCGGGATGGGACGCCCGATCTGGCGCCGCTCTATGATGTCGTCTGCACCGCTGCGTATCCGCGCCTTGCGAAAAAGATGGCTATGCAGATCGGGGGACGCTCGCTGCCAGATACAATTCTTCTGGAACATTGGCTCACCCTTGTACCGGCTACCAAATCCGCACAAAGACTGCTAACCAGAGAGCTTGCCAACATGACCAGCGAAATCGGTGAAAAGGCCGATGCTTTGCTGGAGGAGCTGGGGGAAGCCGGCATATATCACCCCATCCTCAAAACAGTGCGCCGGATAATCGAAACTCGGGCGAAGCTGGTGTTAAGTACGATAGAGAACGCGTGAAGACCAGAAAAGGGCATCCTTTTTTGCCTCCTTGAGAGTATCGATACCTACTCTCGTATGCTCACCCGCATTCGCCGCCTGAGTGGAACGATCGCCTTCACCTCCGGTGTTTTCAGTGGCAGCAAAGCCTTTCCGCTCCGTTTGTTTGCATATAGCAGAATGGCGAACGCCTTCAACATGATGCTCAGTTGCTTCTTGCAAAAAAGTAGAAGGCTTCTCTCGCTATGCTCCGAGTTAATTTACTGTTTTCCTGCTGATTCTCGGGCGGCTATCCGAACATGCTGTTTGGTAAAAGCAATGCAATTTGCGGAAAGCAAACGATCAGCAACAGGCAGAGGATCATCGCCAGCAGGAAGGGGGCAACGCCCTTGAAGATCGTTGCCATCGGCACATCCCGGGCAACACTGCGAATGACGAAGACGTTGAGGCCCACTGGCGGCGTGATCATGCCCATCTCTATGACGATCACTGCGACAACGCCGAACCAGATCGGATCGAAGCCCTGCTGCAGTACGATGGGAAAGAAGATCGGCAGCGTGATCACTAGCATGGCAAGGCCATCAAGGAACATGCCGAGTACCACGTAGCACATCAGGATCAGCAACAGCGTTCCATAGGGACCGAAGCCGAGCACGGTCAGGAGATCGGAGAAGGCGACCGGCAATTTGGTGACGGCGAGCAGTGGATTGAGCACATTGGCACCGATGACGATCATGTAGAGCATCGCCGAGGTCTGAACGGTTTCCAAAACCGCGTTGGCGAAGGTCCTGAGTGTGAGTGCCCTTGTAGCAATGGCGATCAGGATGACGAGCCCGGCGCCGATGGCTGAGGCTTCTACGGGGGTGAAAACCCCGGCATAGATTCCACCAATGGAGAGCACCATGACAGCGATGAGCGGCAGCGCGGCACTGAGAATGCGCAAGCGGTCGGAAAAGGCCATCGGATCGCCTGGGCGGCCTGCCTCCGGCTTTCTCAGCACAGTCAGCCAGACGGCCGCCATGAATAGAGCAGTCATCAGGAGGCCCGGCAGAATGCCAGCCATGAAGAGGCGGCCGATCGATTCCTCCGTCAGGATGGCATAGAGCACGAAGCCTGTAGAGGGCGGGATGAGGAAACCGAGCGTGCCACCGGCAGCAATCGAACCGGTGGAGAGACCGTCTGCATAGCCAAGGCGGCGCATTTCCGGCAGGGCGACTTTACCGATAGTGACAGCGGTCGCAACGGAAGAGCCGCTGACTGCGGAAAAGGCTGCGCAGCCGAGCACGGAGGCAGACGCGAGCCCGCCACGGAACCGGCCGACCCAGGCATAGGCGGCATCGTAAAGCCCGCGACTGAAGCCCGCCGCGGAAGCCACATTGCCGAGGAGGACGAACATCGGCACTACTATCAGCGAATAGTTGGTGACCGAGGAGTAGGTCTCTGTGACCAGAACGGCACCGGCGGTGCGAAAGCCTCCCTGAAGGGCCATCCCGAAATAGCCGACAATCAGCATGGCAAACGCAACCGGCGTGCGGAAGATCATCAGGCCGAAAAGGGCGACGAAGGCCAGGACACCAAGCGTCAGATCCGTCATTTCATTTCCTCACCCGTCATCAGAATGACGACGATCTGGAGAACCATCACGAAAACACAGAGGCCCATGCCTGCGACCATCATCCCGTAGAAGGGCCAGATCGGCAGGGAGAGCATGTTGGTGACATCCTCGAACTCACGCGCATCAAGCAGTTTCAGCCAGGAGCGGTAGACCAGAACGGAGAGTACGAAGGTGCTGACACATCTTGAGAAGAGGTCGCCGGAGAAACGGCCTGCACGTCCGATGGCACTGTCGAAGACATCGGCACGCACATGCCCATTGCGATCTGTGCACCAGGGTAGCGCCAGCATGACGATGGCGACTGCAACTAGTTGCACGATCTCGTTGATGCCGAGGATCGGGCTCTGAGCCACGTAGCGCAGCAATACCGCCACGAAGACAAGACCGACCAGGAAGAGCAGGAACAGACCGGCGAGCGCAGCGAGGGCCAGAGTGGCCCGGTCGACAAGTGCCGGCCAGGCCTTTTTGGAGATGGGAGACATTGCCGTTACTGCGCCTGCAGTGCGGAGACGACATCACCGGCGGCAATACCGCTGGCGGTGGCTTCTTCGATAGCCTTGGCACGAGCCTCATCGGCGAGCGCGTTGAACGCAGCAGCCTCTTCGTCGGACAGGCGAATGACCTGCTTGCCATCCATCTCGGCAAAGGCGTCGATGCCCTTGTGAGCCGCGGCCACCTGTACCGCGTTCGCGGTCACGGAAATCTCCTTGCCGATCTCCTCGACAGCCGCCTTCTGTTCATCGTTCAGGGAGGCGAAGCTGTCGCGGTTCATGACGATGAAGAAGGGGGAAATGGTCGTATCGAAGCCGACAGTGAGATACTTGGAGACTTCCCCAAGCTTGAAGGCCTTGGTGCCGGTCCCGTCAATGAGTGCTCCATCGATAACCCCGGTCTGCAGCGCATTGTAGATCTCCGGAACCGGCATCGAGACGGGCGTTGCACCCCAGGCCTCGACCAGCAGACCCGCGTTGCGTGAAGGCACACGGATCTTCAGACCCTTGACATCGTCTGGTGTGCGCACTGGCTTTTCGCGGGTGTAGAGCACGTTGTCGGCATTGGACCAGAGGCTGACGAGAACGGCGCGTTTGAATTCGGGCTTGAAGAGATCGATGTTCTTCCAGATGACTTCCGTGCCGGTCTCTTCGTCGATGACGCCGGGCAATTCGGTCAGCAGCGTCACCGGGAACTGGGAGGCGGTATAGCCAGGCAGGCCGACCGCAAAATCCGCTACACCGTCGACGGCACGGGAGAATTGCTCAACCGGACCCGGACCGAGTTCACCACCAGCATAGATGTGAACGGTGATCTCGTTGTTGGTGGCGGCAGCCAGCTTCTCGGCAAAGGGCTCGAAGGCGCCTGCCTGGTAGGGGTTGGCCGGTGGCATGAAATTGGCGAACTTCAGCTCGCTCGCCTGGGCGGCGTTTGCAAAAAGGCCGAGTACCAGCGCAGCCCCGGTAAGTGCCTTGGATATTTTCATGGACGGATCCTCCCGTTGAGCGTTACCGGAACCGCAAGGGGTTCCTGATCGCTCTTTCCTTCTCACCGGAGAGGTCTGTGCACCATTTGAAAGCAGTCCCGCCTCCATCAGTTTTTGCTATAGTCGAAAGATTATGCTGCTAGCTTCGATAGAATTTCACTTTTGTTTTCAGTGGTCGTAGCGATGAAGCAGCGCCAGGAGCGCTTTCTGGCTGGCCGTCGGCTCCCAGCCCGTGCGAGTGGTGATGCCGATGGGACGGGAGGTGTCCGGCAGCTGGAACGGCAAGGCGACGATGCGGCCCGCCGCGATTTCCCGGCCTGCCTGGAGGCTCGAGACACAGGCAAGATGATCGCTCAACGCCAGCAACTCCCTGGCAAAGATCATCGAGCCACTTTCCACGACACTTTCCGGCAACTGGCCACCATTCTCCTTGAACAGGCGATCGAAGTGGCCGCGGGTCGGCGTGCCCCGGGCGGCAACGACCCAGGGCCAGGACCTGAGATCGTCAACGGTAAGGCCCCTTCTGCCGGCAAGCGGATGATCCTTTCGAGCCATCACCGTCAGACTGTCATTGAAGAGCGCGCTTTGTTCGATGTCTTCGATTGGCAGAGGATTGCGCAAGGCGCCGACGAGAAAGTCGACAGCACCGCGCCGCAATTCCCGGATCAGCTCATCATAGGGCCCATCCAGGACTTGCAGCTCGATCCGCGGCCAGTCCTTTCGGAAGGCAGCCACCACCGATGGCAGGATATAAGCACGTGACAAGGGCATGGCGCCGATGACTATACGACCGCTTTCCCGGCCCTTCAGTTCCGACATATCCATCGCGGCCTGGGCGAGTTCAGCGAACATCAGATCGGCCGCGCGGGCGAGGCTCTGTCCTGAACGGCTCGGCACGATTCCGTTCGATGTGCGCTCCAGAAGCGGTTTCAGAGCCTCCTTCTCAAGCTGACTGACAGCCCGGTGCACAGTCGGCTGGGCAATGCCGAGCCGCCGCGCGGCAAGGGTAAAGTTGGCGCAATCGCAAACGGCGACGAAGGCACGAAGCTGGGCTGCGGTGGCAGTTACCTGCAAACGGGGAGCTGTCGCCAGAAAACTGGCGTCGATGAGGCCAAGCGCCCGTTCAACCCGGCGTCCGAACACCTTGCCGACCTGGGAGACGAAGACGCCATGAGCCGACCGCTGGAAGAGTGCCGTTTCCAGCAGGTCCTCCAGCTTGTTGATGGCCTGAGTTACCGCCGGTTGCGACAGGCGGCATTCCTCCGCCGCCTTCGTGATGGATGAGTTGCGCGATGCGGACAGAAAAACGCGCAGATGACGGAGATTGAATTCCAACGTTTTCTCCTGTCGGCGTTTCGCGGGCATCTTTGTTACGCACCGTGCAAGCGCAACGATCCTGCCTCATAGACTGCCAGCAGAGAAGCTTTGACGGAAGACCTTATAGCCAAAACTTATGAGGCGTTGCGTCCCTTTGAATTGGCCTTCTGCGCGCAGAGACGGGAATATCCGGCCAAGTAACAATTACAGGGAAACCGGATATGCCAGCTTCCAAGACTGCACTTGTCATAAGCGCCCATGCAGCCGACTTCGTCTGGCGATGTGGCGGCGCCATCGCGCTGCATGGCGAGCTCGGCTACGACGTCACTGTGCTCTGCCTGTCATTCGGTGAGCGCGGGGAAAGCGCAAAGCTCTGGAAGCAGGAAGGAATGACAATCGACCGCGTCAAGGACGTGCGCCGCAAGGAGGCGGAAACCGCAGCCGAAAAACTCGGCGTGCATGATCTCGTCTGCCTTGATCTAGGTGATTACCCGCTCGAACTGACACGGGAAGACAAGGCCTGCGTTGTCGATGTCATCCGCAAGGTTCAACCGAGCTTCATGCTGAGCCACTCGCAATATGACCCCTACAACACCGATCACATGTACGCGACCCAGGTCGCACTTGAATGCCGGATGATCGCACAGGCCTGGGGTCACAACCCGGGTGAAAAGGTGCTCGGTGCGCCGCAGCTTTACCTCTTTGAACCGCACCAGACGGAGCAGATGGGCTGGAAGCCGGACACGTTCCTGGACATCACATCCGTCTGGGAAAAGAAGCGTGCGGCCATCGAAAGCATGGCTGGCCAGGAACATCTCTGGGACTATTACACCCGCGTCGCGGTCAACCGAGCCAACCATTTCAAACGCAATTCCGGCGGCCAGTCAGGTGGCCGGGACTGCAAATATGCGGAAGGCTTTCAGTCGATCTTTCCGCGCACCGTAGACGAACTCTGAGGTCTCCAATGCCGGATCATTGCCATGATGTCGCCCATCTGGGCCATGTCGAGATGTACACCGACCGCTACGAGGAAAGCCTCGCTTTCTTCACCGATGTCTACGGCCTGACGCTTTCCGGTGAGGACGAGACATCCGCTTACTTGAGGGCCTGGGACGACTACGAATTCCATTCGCTGAAGCTGACGCGTCACTCGACTACGGGCATCGGTCACGTGGCTTATCGTGCTGCCTCACCGGAGGCGCTCAACCGGCGTGTCCGTGCTATCGAGGGCTCCGGTTACAAGGTGCACGGCTGGGTGTCCGGTGATCTTGGCCACGGCCGCGCTTTTCGCTTCGAGGATCCGTTTGGCCACGTGTTCGAAATCTACTACGAAACCAAATGGTTCAAGCCACAACAGGATACAGAGAAGGCGGCACTCAAGAACACTGCCTCCGCCTTTACCGGCGCAGCGCCGCGACGGCTTGATCACCTCAACCTGCTGTCCGAAGACGTCAGCGAGTTCCGCGAGTTCATGGAAACCTGCCTTGGCAGCCGGGTGACGGAATATATCCAGCTCGACAACGGCCGGATCGGTGGCTGTTGGTTCACTGTCAACAACAAGACTTACGATCTTGCCTGTACGGAAGAACATGGCGGGGGCGCCGGGCGGCTGCATCACGTTACATATGCGACCGACCAGCGCGAAGACATTCTGCGCGCCGCCGATATCTTCCTTCAGAACGGGGTTCATATCGAAACCGGGCCGCACAAACATGCGATCCAGAGCACCTTCTTCCTCTATGTCTGGGAACCGGCCGGCAATCGGGTCGAGCTTGCCAATGCTGGCGCTCGGCTGATCCTCGCACCCGACTGGGAACCGGTCTGCTGGACAGAGGCGGACCGTAAAAAAGGACAGGCTTGGGGTCTGAAGACCATCGAAACCTTCCACACCCACGGCACACCGCCGACCAGGAAATAGGATTTCGTCATGGGTATCGTCCGAACCAATATCCAACGTGCCGATGGCGCGGTGATCAAGGCTCTCGGTGCGGCAGGCGTTGTGACCGTGCACGAGGCCCAGGGACGCATCGGGTGTCTAGCCAGTTACATGCGCCCCATTTACCGGGGCGCCCGAATTGCAGGCTCTGCCGTTACCATTTCCGCGCCTCCGGGCGACAACTGGATGCTGCACGTTGCCATCGAACAGCTCAGCGAGGGTGACATCCTGGTGCTGGCTCCAACCAGTCCTTGCGATAACGGCTATTTCGGCGATCTCCTGGCGACCTCGGCCATGGCACGGGGCTGCCGAGGACTGGTGATCGATGCCGGCGTACGCGATGTTGCCGATCTGGCGGAGATGGGTTTTCCGGTCTGGTCGAAGTCGATCTCGGCGCAAGGAACGGTCAAGGAAACTCTAGGCTCAGTGAACGTGCCCATCGTTTGTGCCGGACAGGCGATCGATGCCGGCGATATCATCGTCGCCGATGAGGACGGCGTCTGTGTTGTACGCCGCGAGGACTCGGAAGCCGTTCTCGCCGCCGCCGAAAAGCGTCTTGCAACCGAAGAAGCCAAGCGAAAGCGGCTTGCGGCAGGGGAACTTGGGCTAGATATCTATGACATGCGTCCCCGGCTTGCGGAGAAGGGCCTGAAATATGTCTGAAGCCTTTGAAATCGACGGTATTCCCTGTCTCTGGATGCGTGGGGGCACTTCGAAGGGGGCCTTTTTTCTGGCGTCCGACCTGCCCTCCGACCCTCAGGAACGCGATGCCCTTCTGCTTCGTATCATGGGTTCGCCCGACCCGGTCCAGATCGATGGCATAGGCGGTGCCGATCCGCTGACCTCGAAGGCGGCTATTGTCAGCGGGCCGACACGCGATGATGCGGATATCGACTATCTGTTTCTACAGGTTTTCGTCGACCGGGCGGTCGTCACCGATGCGCAAGCGTGCGGTAACATCCTGGCAGCCGTTGCCCCCTTCGCGATCGAACGCGGCTTGGTAAAGGCGGAAGTCGGTGAAACGCCGGTCCGTATCCATATGGTGAATTCTGGCGAGACGGCGGTTGCCCGAGTGACAACGCCTGGCGGCCGCGTCAGCTATGCGGGGTCAACGTCGATTGCCGGTGTCCCCGGCCATCACGCTCCGGTACCACTGTTCTTCCAGAACATTGCCGGCGCCATGTGCGGCGCTCTGCTGCCGACAGGAAACGAGACCGACACTATCGATGGGGTCGAAGTCACGCTGATCGACAACGGCATGCCCTGCGTGATCCTCCACGCCTCCGATTTCGGCCTGACGGGAACTGAAAGCCGTGAGGATATCGACGGCAACGAGGTGCTGAAGGCCCGCATCGAGGCGATCCGCCTGAAGGCCGGACCCTTGATGAACCTCGACGATGTCACCGACAAATCCGTGCCGAAAATGACTTTGGTCTCACCACCGATGGGGGGAGGGACGATCTCGACCCGCAGCCTCATTCCGCACCGATGCCATGCCTCCATCGGCGTTTTCGGCGCCGTTACTGCTGCCACTGCCTGCACGCTTGCGACCGGCCCGGCTGCAGACTGTGCCAGGCTGCCGAACGACGGCGTTTTCAAGGTTGAGCATCCGAGCGGAGCCGCGGAAGTGCTGATCGAACAGAATGCCTCCGGTAGCGTCACCGGAGCCGGCGTCATGAGAACCGCGAGAAAGCTCTTTGACGGTCGCGTGTTTCCTGCCTTCAAGGCTAAATCACTGGTGTGAAGGGAAAAATAATTCCAGGCATCGGTTCAATTTGAAGATGCCGAAAGACAGACTTCGCTGCACCAAGGCGGATCGCCATTCGCGCAATCCAAATCCTGTTGGAACACACCAAGACTGAAAACACCGTCAGGCATCTGGCGTGTACATCGAAGATGCCCTGTAACCCGCGGAACATGCCGAGATTTGAAAATGCGCGGCCCAACACACTGCGGGGCGGCGCATTACATGATAATTTCCTATGTGCAGAATGCCACCAACCGTCGGCTTCGGCTCCCTATTTCGGTCAATCATAAGCTTTCGGCGTGATCTTTAAAGCTGTCGTGCATTGCGGGGCGTACAAAGGTCCATATAGGGGCAGCAACCGGACTGGCCGCTAGTGGATTCTCGCACGGCAACAACGGACATGCAGACATCTAACCGATGAGGTCCGAGTTAAGCCCATTGCGGTCATTCAAGGAACAACCTGCGTTAGTACCGCATGGGATAGTAGGCAAAATAAAGGGCAAAACGACGCGCCTCAACATCTTCAGACTCATCTGAACACTTGTCTTTATAGGGAATTGTAGGAATATATAAATAAATATAAGGTGGTATAAGGTGTTCATTATGGATGAAGTCAGAAACCCATTTGTTCCTGGAGCTGGAACTAGGCCCCCCGAACTCGCTGGTCGCGACGACATACTGAAATCCGCGAACATAGCTGTACAACGCGTTTTGGCTGGCAAGGGCGCACAGTCTCAGATGCTGCTCGGTTTAAGAGGCGTCGGCAAGACCGTTTTGCTAAACAAAATTGAAGATATTGCCTCAGGTCACGGTCATAAGACTTCTTTCATAGAAGCTCCAGAAGACAGAAGGCTGGTAGAGCTTCTGTACCCCAAGATGCACCAAGTTCTGAGGCAACTCTCTGCAGTGGAAGCGGCCAAGGCTGCTACCAGCGCAGCGTTAGGCGCTCTGCGTTCGTTCGCTAGCGTGTTCAAAATAGAATTCGGCGAATTCGCTTTTGGTGTAGATGCCGAGCAAGGCGTCGCGGACAGCGGTAACTTAGAATATGACGTCGCTGACATATTCATGCGGATCGGAGAGGCAGGACGGGCTGCTGGTAGCGCTTGGACGTTGCTGATCGACGAGGTTCAATACCTTAAGGAAGAAGAATTGGCTGCGATTATCGTTGCCATTCACAGGACAAACCAAAAGGGCTTACCGGTCTTGTTCTTTGGTGCTGGGCTGCCACAAATTGCGGCATTGTCTGGGGAGGCGAAGTCCTACGCTGAGCGACTGTTCATCTATCCAGCGGTGGACGCTTTGACTGCGGAAGCAGCTAGCGAGGCGATTGAACAGCCGATAAACGAGGAGGGGGAAAATATCGAGCCTGTAGCCTTGGCTGCTATCGTAGCCAAGACTAGAGGATATCCATACTTTCTCCAGGAGTGGGGATTCCAAGCTTGGAATGTTGCCGAACAATCTCCAATCACCGAGGCCGATGTGATCCGAGCTGCTGAAGCAGCGCTGAAGAGGTTGGATGAAGGTTTCTTCAAAGTACGCTTTGATAGACTGACACCAAAGGAGCGAGACTATGTTGTTGCGATGGCGAAGCTCGGAGCCGGCCCCTATCGATCATCTGATGTTGCTGATGTCCTAGGTGAAAAACTCACATCACTCGGGCCGAGGCGCGCCACCATCATCGCAAAAGGCATGATTTATAGCCCTTCTCATGGCGATATCGCTTTCACAGTGCCCATGTTCGACGAATACCTCAAACGTCACTGGATGTAGCAACGGTAGACTCTGCACGACGGAATGTTAGCAGCAGCATCTGCAAAGTCGTCGCGCTTTCCAGCTTCACGGCATTTCTCATGTCGCGCTATAGACCTGCCGAATTTAACTGGGGTCGAATAGGTCCTTTGTCAAATTGTGAAGGCATGTCTCCTATGGGGACGCACAGCCGCCGTCTTGCGGAAATGGGCTTCGACGGAGCAACGAATGGCCGGTTAGGCCGAGTGCGCCGCAGCATCATTTTACCTGGTAAATGTCTGCTTCGGGCCGGAAGCGTCGACGCATTCAGGGCTGACGAATGTCCGCTAACATCAAACGGAGCACACTAGGTGCCAGTCCGGTCACAGCCCATAAGAGCCCTTTCATGACAGGCGGTGCGCAGTCAGGTGGAACTGGCGGCAGCTACCTTGCACAGAAAAGCTATTCGCTTAGCGGAAGAAGATAAAACATATTTATTTTCAGTATTTTATCAAAAATCGCATAATGTTTATTATGGAACATCTTTGATCATTTGGTCAAATTTGTGCGCGAATTCGATCAGCGTTTGACCTTCGCGATCTCGCGCAATTCTTCCTGATGATCACGCACCCATTCAAGCGTTTTCAGAATGCATTCGAGACGCAAGATATGTTCCGCTTCCTGGCTTTCGACGTGCCCACGCATGCGCTGATGGTCGCGCCGGCGTCTTTCCAGCACATCGCGGATTTCATCGATTTGCGCACATATCGAACGTTCTGCCATTCGCCGGTTCCTGAGGACAAAGGAGCACATGCCTCAACTGCACGATGCCGGGTACGCAAGTCAGTTGTTGGAATATTCAAAATAAGATATACGAATATTCAGAAAGGAATAGTCCGATGCCCCTTTACATCCGAGACTCTAGCGTTGACGACCTGGCCGAACAAGTCCGTATCCGGCTCGGCGCGCGCACCAAAACAGACGCAGTGCGGGCCGCTCTCCAGCATGAGCTTGAACGAGCAGAAGCTGCGGTACCGTTGCGCGAAAAATTTGCTGTTTTACGATCCCGTGCGCGGGAACGCCTGGGACCGCCCGTTCACGGCGTCGATATGAAAAAATTGATGGACGAACTGTGGGAGGAAGGCGAGTGAGTTTTGTCGATGCCTCGGTCATCGTCGCCATTCTCAACGAGGAGCCCGGCTTCGAGGAACTGGAAAAGCGGCTCGCCAACGTCGAAGGGCAGCTTTATGTCTCGCCCATGGTCCGCTTCGAGGCTGTTGCTGCGCTTTCGCGACTACAGGTCTCTGTGGCCGAGGGCAAGGTTGACCGGGAACAGGTGATCTCGGAAGCCCGAAGCCTGGTCGATGAGTTCATTCAAGCCCTTCAAGCGAAGGAAGTTGTCATCGATACGCGCACGGGAGCTGGGGCGCTTGATGCGATGGCGTGCTACGGCAAGGTTGCCGGACATCCAGCGGCGTTGAATCTCGGAGACTGTTTCGCCTATGCCTCCGCCAAGACCTACCGCCTCCCCCTGATTTACAAAGGCAATGACTTTTCACAGACGGACCTTGGATAACTCCGGAGCCATTGTGGAGACGTTGACCGCGACAGTCCCGATTGTCTGGACATGCCCAGAAATGTCGAAATCCTCTCCGCCGGCGGAACTGCTGTTTTTTTCCCTTGCAACATTTGGCGGCAGCGTTGGGTAGTCGCAATTCCGCGGCTACAACAGCTCAAGGAGCCAAACAATGTCTGAATTCCTTTTCATCGTCGTAGCAGGTGCTGGCGCCTTCTTCGTCTTTGTCATCTACCCAAAGATTGAGGCGGCGATCGATGATTTCTGCCGCCGCCACCTCTGATAAGAACAATGGCCCGGATACCAATCCGGGCCATTCGACTTGATCGGGGCACTCAGCGCAACTCATTGAGCTTGTTCTGAAGTCGGCGACCATTAAGGGTGTGCAGAAGATTGAACTTGTCCTTGTCGGCACCGTTCGGGTTGAGGAACATCCAGTTGTCGGCCGTTACCCGGGTCTTGCCGTTCTCGGAGCGGAAGGTGAGTTCCACCTGAAGAAGGGGATCGCCCTTGGTGCGCTCTTTCAGCCGATTGTTGTCGTTGATGCTGGCAGGCATGGTCTTGCTGAACAGGATCCTGTTAGGTGTCTCGCCGGTGACGCAGAATGCAAGGCTCGGCTGGGTAAAGATCGCCTTGGCCCTTGCTTCCGACAGTGAGAACGGTTGGCTTGTTGTCCGGAGAGTACCGGGAGACGACGCTTGCGGCCTCGACGTCGTGTTTGGCATGGCGGCCCGCATCTTTGCCATCGCCGGCGGCAACGATCTGGACCGGATTTGTTTCGACCCGGCCTTCAATATCGCCTGCAGACGGTTGCCCGACCTCAGGACCGACATCCGCCTGGGCCAGGTGCTAGGCGATCTGTGGCTGTCGAGTTATCCCGTGCCGACGGAAAGCGTCACCTTCAAAATCGACGACACGGTGGATGTCATTCAAAAGACGTCCGAAATTCGTTGAACACCTACAAAACGCGCAACCATTGTCATTTCTTCGCCATTGAAATCCGAAAGTTCCATGTTTTCGTTATCCGCCATATCTAAAACCTCAAACCCAGCGGTTTCAAGGACATAGGCTACCTCCTCCGGGAAAAACAGACGATAGGAACACTTGTCAACGTGAACACTTTGTTCATTGATGCTCCAGACACGCTCCCGATGTACCCGCTGGAGCTTTCGATCAATTCGGTACGTGATCCTGCCAGTTGCTTCTCCTTCTGGTAATTGTACCTTGATTGTCTTTTCTGGATGGGAAGACGCGACGTCCAGGAAACGTGCTGCGTTAGAGATATTTACGATCAATATCGCCTGAGGCAGCATGTGCCGTACGAGATTGTTCAGAAATGCCCTAATGTCATTCCTCGTTAAGAGGTACGACATGATGTTTCCCAATGCGAGTGCCGCGGAGAATTGGCGATCAAACCGCGTTTTTCTGACGTCTCCTAGTATGAACCGGCCTCGGCCAGCCTTTTGGGCAAGGCGTAACATGCCTGCATTGGCGTCAACACCAACAGCGTCGACGCCGAGCGCTGCGAGCGCATTGACTTCGCGCCCTGTACCACAACCGAAGTCAATGACAGAGGTCGGCAAGCTGCGACAGTACTTTTGGAACTGAACCAGACACAAACGAACCCTTTCATGATTACCGTCCGGGTATACCGTTTGATACAGCTCCGGCACAGAATAGAGTAAGTTTGAACCTGTAATCTCGGACAGTTCGTTACAAATCTCAGTCATGCCGCTCGCTCAAGTTTCGGCCAATCGCGGGGAAAATATTCAAGAGCCGACGGCTTCTCGCCTCCCAAAAAACCAACTGTCCATTTGTAGATCTCGGCAATGTGCGGCATAGTCACGTTTAGACGGTGCGCCATTTCCAGCAAGAATGACAACCCGTAATAAACATCTTCATGCACGCCGGGGTGATCCATCTTAAAGAGGTATCCCGAGCCATCTTCCTGTTCCACCATTGGAATGAAGGATTGAAAGGCGGAACATGTGCGGAATGTGGACAGCAACGTTCGAGGATCTTCGATTGACGAAGAATACTGATCGACAATCTTGCCATGAAGTGTCCCAGCACCGGCCAGTGAACAGCCGAACTCCGCTTCAACTGCTCGTATCAGCCGTTGCTGCTCTTCATCGCAGCGCGTCAGGAAATATGCCGCGAGTTCGGTTAGATCCCGCCACCACCTGACACGTTCCTTGAACGGCTTGCCGTCCCACTGCGAATAGGGCCCCATTCGCGCATAGAGCACACAGGGATGAATGAATCCTAGTGGGCTCAGGGTCATTTCTAAAAAGCTGCCTAGTTCCTCCAGAGGCTGAGGAAACAAATGGTTGATTAGTGTACGTGCCTTGGCTTTGAGTGTGTCGCTAACACCCTCCGCAAAACCGAGATATAATTTGTCTTTGAATCCTCCGAGTTGGACGGAACACCCTGGATCCATCCTTGGGCTTGTGGCGGGAACGCCACGCAAACCCCAAACAACAACATTGTCGCGCTGTCCTAAGACGTGATCCACCAACCAATCAAAGCCGCCGCATGCCGGGATGGCACCGACGTAGACCGGCCTATCGGTAGGAATATGCGCCGCCACCGCCTTGAGAGTATCCGGCCTGCCGTTTGCGGTTTGTGTGAAGATGATGACATCAGCTTCAGGGGCCAGATCGGAAAAATCGGAACCTACCGCGTCTGGAATGGCTGACCCAACCACCTTTTCATCGAACATCAGCTGAATACCCGCCTCAGGCATGCGTTGTTTGATGATTTGCGCCTTGCGGGTATGCCAGAGTACGCGCACGTCTGGCCGCTGTTTCAGCAATACACTGTACAGGTGACCTGTTCTGCCGCCACCGGATATCAATACATTTGTCATGACCTAACCTCTCATGATGATGAGAGAGCCATAACTCAATACTAGCTAAATACTTCAATTATTTAAAATTTATTATCTGAATATATTGCGATTATTCCCAAAAAACCGATGCAACATGGCTTGATGGAAAAGAGGAGTGTTCCATGATGCATCTAACGAACAGCTTGTCAGTAGTTGAGTTTCCTGAAATCGCTGGAGATACCCCGCTCCCGACCAAACAGGCCCGCAGGGCAACACGGCTTGCTCAATGTCGCGTTATCCGTTCTTCCGGCTGTCATCGGTATGGATACTGGAATGAGCAATTCCTGTTCGACGGTAGGACTGACACAGGTTGGTGTACACCAAGCCGGAAAAATCGCCAGAGGGAGTTTCTTGAAATCGATTTGGCAACGGAAAAAGCGATCACTAAAATGCGTTTGCTCTCACGGTCAATCAACAAGAACGCCGGGCTTCCGGAGCATATCACCATTCTCGTTCCAGACGCTGTCGGATGGAAGTCAGTGATCGCCTTAAAGGTCGGCGAACAAGACCTTTCCAGTTGGTACGAATGGCCTTTGCCCCACATTTCTGGTCCCACGATCAGGTTAGAGTTCGATGGTGTCGGTATCCGACCGGAAGGGAAATACTTCCTCCAGTTCATGGCACTCGAATTCTACGCCTGATTTCAGATCACCTCAAAAAGAAGGGACTTCTCAAATGCAGCATCTCGCACAACCCGCAAACGAAACTCTCTTCGCCGACCAAGTTGCCAAGTTCGGTGCATGGGGCTCAGACAATCTCGTTGGTTGCTACTGGGGAATCGGCGAAGGACAGGAACTTGTGCCACACCGACTTGAGGACGCGGATCAAATCTACATCGTCCTAAACGGTGAATGTGAACTCCGTACCTATAACCCAGACAGCGTTGGATCGGACTATTTCTATCGGCCACGGCCCAACCAAAGGGTGGAACCTTCCCCCAAGTTTCCTCAGGCTGAGTCAGCGCTCAAACAAAAGGCTGCTTTGAAATCCGGAGATATCGTCGCCGTTCCCGCCGGCGAATTGCATTCCATTTTCAACCGAAGTTCTTCGCAACTGGTCATTTTTGCAGTCGGAAGGCCGGCGATCGATCGTGCCGACTACTTGACCCGTTGAGATGTGACCGCTCCAAAAAGGATGCATAGCCATGTCAGCACAGTTTAAGCAACCTGCTGTCTTGTTCGATTTATATTCAACGCTGGTGGAGGAACAAAAGGATAACCCCTTTTACCCCGCGATGATCGCGAACCTCTCACTGCCCGAAGCATTTTGGCCAGCTTACCTAGCCTGCGGCAGTGCATCAATGATCGGTCATGTCGATGGAATGGCCGGGAGGATACTCAAAGCATGCGGCATTGCCGGATGCGAGCGTGACACGCAGACGGTCTACGGCTTTGTCGATGCCCACATTGAGCTGTTTCAAGCTTCAGTCCAAGTTTACGAAGATACCTTCTCTGCGCTCCAGCAAGTAACCGGAATGGGGCTGAATACCGCGCTCGTCAGCAACGCATCGAGCTATTCTCTTCCAATCATTCACAATCTCGGTTTGAACGATTTTTTCGATGCTATGTCTTTGTCGTATCAGTTGGGCGTCCTCAAACCAGACAAAGCAATCTATTTGGATGCATGCACCCGACTCGGTGTCTCCCCAGAAAACTGTATTTACGTCGGAGACGGTGGGGACAAGGAACTCTTGGGGGCGCATGATCTGGGAATGACGACCATACTCGTTAATCGAAACAAGCCGCACACAGCCAGTGCACGCCAGCACGCTAAGCATGAAGTTCGCTCACTGACGCATGCGATCAATATTGTTGAGATTCTCATGGAATCAAAAACGCACGCGTTTGCTTGTTAAACGGCTCAACAGCATTCATTTCCACGAGAGGTAACCTTATGCCCTTTAGTGCACATTTCATTCTCGATTTGCTGCGGGAAAATGGCTTTGACTACTTTAGCGGCGTGCCCTGCTCCTACTTGAAACATCTTATCAACGCAGTCATTGAAGACCCCCGATATCACTATGTAAGCGCGACCAGCGAAGGTGAAGCAGTTGGTTTGTGTTGTGGGGCCAAACTAGGTGGACGGCAGCCTGTCGTCCTCATGCAAAATTCCGGGTTGGGAAATGCGGTAAATCCGCTCACGTCACTTGCTTATCCGTTCAAGATTCCTCTGCTGCTGATAGTATCCTGGCGCGGAGAACCCGGAAAACCTGACGAACCGCAGCATGAACTGATGGGACGGATCACTCACCAGCTTCTTGGTTTGATGGAAATCGATCACGCTGTTGTGCCGGATGACGAACAGGCTTTCCGTGATCTACTCAAAAAGGCTGCATCCACCCTTAGAGAAAAACGGTCTTTTGCGCTTATAGTGCGGTCCGAAACGATTGCTTCTAAGGGCGAGTTAGCTGCCCCTGCGTTTCCTTTGAGCGAGGACCACGCGACGGGCGGAAGCATTTGTTACCTTGACCACGAACCTATCATGGGCCGCTACGAAGTTCTTGAACAGATCGTCGCGGCAACCTCATCAGACGTGGCCATTGTCGCAACTACAGGCAAAACGGGCCGTGAACTCTTCACAATCAAAGATCGGCCGAACCAACTGTACATGGTTGGTTCAATGGGTTGCGCTTCTGCGGTCGGTGCGGGACTTGCCAAAACGACGTCAAGAAAGGTGCTGGTGTTGGATGGTGACGGAGCAGCCTTAATGAAAGCCGGCAACATGGCCACAATCGGCCAGGAAGCTCCCGAGAACCTGATTCATATCATACTCGACAACGGCACGCACGATTCAACAGGTGGCCAGAAAACGGCATCACCGAATGTGGATTTTGTGCAACTCGCCAGCTCCATGGGTTACAGGAACGGAAGCGAATGCAGGACTTTGAGCGATGTGAAAACAGTCATGGAGAATGCACTCCGCTCGAAAGGTCCGCACCTCATCCGCTGCCGAATTGGCCCAGGATCGATATCACCTTTGGGCCGTCCAAGCGTGGCCCCGAACGTTATTGCAGAGCGTTTTGAACGAAATCTGGTCTCAATCTGAGTTGTCAGGATCGTGTCGTCGGTGTTTGTGACAATCGCAAACACCAATTTTTCCCGGCCGAATGCAGCATTTTCCAAACGACTGACGAAGTCGATCTTTATTCACCAGGCATAGGCTCGGAAACTTGTTCTCTGCCCTTCCAAACAAGATAAAGGATGCCGACGATAAGAGCCGCAAGCAAGGCCAGCCCTTCACAGATCCAGAGGAGCGAGAGAGGTCCCAACTGGCTGAAAAGTGTAGCAAACAAGACAGGTGCGACAGCATTGGTGAGCGAGAATGCCACATTCACCCGCCCAATCATTGTGCCGTATTTGCGTGTACCAAACAGCACCAACGGTACTGATGCACGAACAATTGTCATGAGACCATTGGAAAGGCCGTACACCACGACGAAGATCCACACCGCAATTTGAGGCGGTCCTGACAGAATGATTATAAATGACATAACTTGAAGTGTGACAGCGACCACTGCCGTCGTAATGGCTGGATAGCGATTCCCTAACAGCATCTCAATCGCCCTACCGCTTACCTGACTTGGTCCGGTAAGCGACGCTGCTGTGATAGCCGCTCCAGCTGCCAAGCCCAGTGCACCAAACACGTTGATGAGATGAAGCGTAAGACCTGCCGAAACGAGGGTATTAGCCATTACCAGTCCTGAAAACAGGCCGAACGCCCAAGTTGCCTTTCTTCCCGAAAGAGCAGGTGGGATCGTTTCTTTGGTCACCTGAATTTTGTTTCGCCGAGGCGACAAGAGAACCAAAAAGAGCGGGAGACACACAAACACATGCAATGCAGCAAAAACCAAATAGGTATTACGCCAACCCGTCTGCTCCACTAAGAAATGCGTCGCTGGATAAAAAATTGTCGACGAGAACCCACTGAACAATGTCAAAGCCGAGACAGCTTTTCTCGCGTGCTTGCCGGCAATTTGAACCATAGCAGCGTAGACACCCGTGGAAAGAACCAACGGAGACACCAAGCCCAAGAGCCCCCAGCTAAGCCAAAAAACCAATTGATTGCTGGCATACGCCAAGAAACTAAGCGCCAAGGCCGTAACCACAGCACCGAGTGAAACAAGGGCCCGTGAACCTCTTTGGTCAATCAGGGCCCCAATTTTGGTGGAGGTTGCTGCTCCTGCCAACATAACCACTGTAATACCGAGAAAAACTGCCTCTCGACCTACGCCGAGTTCATGACCCATTTGATCAGCGAGCACGGCGGGTGGATAGAAGATTGTTCCCCAGCCGATAATTTGCGTAACCCCGAGGCCCGACACAACAACGTAAGGCCAGAAGTCGGTTCTGAGTTTAGAGTTGGGAAGGGTCATTTCTTGTTTTCTTTTGTCCAGTTTCACTTCCACGCTTCCCTTATGACTTCTTTGACGATTTCCTCCAGTTGCGCCAGGACGGATTCCAACTGTTGAACGTTGCTTGTCAGGGGCGGCAACACCTTTAAGACGTCATCGCGACTGCCACACAAAGTCGAAAAAATCCCTTGTTCCCAACAACGACGCATCACACGGTCAGACATTGAGCGATCTTCGAATTGGAGCCCCTGCATAAGTCCCCTTCCGGTTCGCCGCACAGTTCTACCATCAATGGTTGAAATGCGATTCAAGTAATTATTGAGTTCAGATGTCAACTTTGCGACATTTTCCAAAAAGGCGGCATCTGACCACAACGCTAGCGCAGTCGTGGCAGTGACGAATGCATGATTATTGCCACGAAACGTTCCCGCGTGTTCACCGGGTCGCCATTCGTCAATTCCGGGCCGGATCAACAAAATGGACATCGGAAGACCAAATCCGCTTAGCGACTTTGAAAGACAGACAATGTCAGGATCGAGCGACGAGAACTCCCAACTGAAATAGGTTCCCGTGCGACCAGATCCGGCAAAAATATCGTCAACGATAAGCAAGCTTCCCAGGTCATGTGCCAAGTGTTGCAATCCGATCAACCAGTCTGTACTGGCAGCAACCATGCCTCCTTTTCCCTGAATGGTTTCGACGAGAAAGGCAGCCGGCGGATCGAAGCCGCTTGCAGGGTCTTCGTACAACTTACGGATGTTGTCTATTTGTTCAGAACCCAATCCGAAGTAGCCGTAGTAAGGAAGCCTTGCCACCCCGTGAAGTACGGAAGCGGACGAATTGCGGGCAAAGGCGTATGATGTCGCGGAAAGAGCACCTTGCGTTAAACCATGATAAGCGCCGGTAAATGCTGCAATCGTCGTTCGGCCAGTCACCTTTCGAGCAAGCTTCAACGCGGCTTCGATGGCGTTTGTACCAGTCGGAGCTGCAAACTGGATCCGGTAATCCATCGCCCGTGGTACGAGTATTTGCTGGTGGAACGCGTCAATAAACCTTTGTCGCGCTGGCGTAAAATGGTCAAGAGCATTGGGAATGCCATCCTCATCGAGATAGCGTATCAGTGCCTTCTTCATTTCTGGATGATTGTAGCCATAGTTTAGAGCCCCTGCTCCAGACGTTAGGTCGAAATACAATCGTCCATCCGATGTTGTGAAGTATGAGCCAGATGCAGTCGCCTTAATCTTGGGGAACAGCCTGGACATCGATCTCACATTCGATTCCTGTATGTCCCCTTGCTCGTTCAAGATTTCCGCGCAATATGGCGCGCCCTCGTAAACCTCCACCCGCTCCATGTTCGGCTCCGGATTAATTTATAAACTTAGATTTTTTCAGACTAAAATTTCTCAGGCGACATACTGTCGTCGCAGCGGAGGAGTTTCCTTTGCGTCACCGGTACTTACCAATATGCTAGGACAATCAATTCGGAAGCGTTCAACCATGAACTTTATCTCCTCCGAGCCGGCCCTGCGGCACGATTCTCGAACCAGCTCCGGCAATTGCTGACTAAGCCGAGAGCGATGTTCCGTGAACGCTTCCAAAGCGGCCTCGAATTGACCGCGTTCAAGAAGTTTGACGCTTTCATCGCAAGCTTCAACCGTGGCACCTCCTCCGGAATATTTCAAAAAAAGATTCATAAGCGGAAAAAATGTTCGGTCGACATAATTACTGACAATGCCGATGATCTGGCTATTTTCGCTACATGTCGCAATGCTGCGATAGAAATGAGCAAGAGACGTTGGGACGTCAACGTCAAAGGTCACCGCAGGATCCAGTGATTTGGGAATATTTGCTCCATATTCCCTAAAGCAGGCGGCAAAAATAGTGTCGGCAAGATGATGAAGTTCTTCAAGCTCCAGTATATCGTATCTACGCCCAAAATAACCCCGACTTGGCACGAAGCTAACGATGTTCTCATAAGCAAGATGCGCAAGGGCCTCCCGAACGGGGGTTGCGCTCAACTTCAGGCGATCACCCAGTTCATGCGGTTGCAGATGCTGACTGGGGCTGAAACTCCCGCAAATGGCTATCTGCTTGATCTGTACGTAGGCGATGTTGGTTTTACTCGTGCGACCAAGACCTTCTTGCATCACGCGACCTCGCGATGCAGTTTCGGAAGGAACCGCATTTCTGCGTCCGCCAGCTCGTCGTACGAAAGCAGGTCAAACAGTTGTTCAAGCGTTGCGATAGATTCTTCGGAAGTTGCAACAGTTTGCTCCGTACGGACTTTATGGCATAGCGCAGTCATCGCCGTGATCGCCGCTCTCAGGCTGTGATTTGCCCAGATCACAGTGGATATACCAGCGTCACGATAAACATCCGTAGGCGTATTGAAATACTTCGTCGGTACGATAACCACCGGAGCCCTGTTCTGCCACCGATCCGCGAATGAGAGAATTTCCGAAGCGTCTGAACGCCTTGAATGGATTAAGACTGCATCAGCACCTGCGGAGACGTATGCTTCGGCCCGCCGCAGCGCCTCAGCTTCAGAATGGCCCGCAATCAACGCTTCGATGCGGGCAACGAGCACGAAATCTGACCGAGTGACAGTATCGCGAATTGCCTTTATCCGCCCACAGAATTCGCCAATATCCGCTAGCGGGTGACGGTCGCCAACAAAGGAGTTGAGTTTCGGAAACTCCTTGTCCTCTATGCATATCCCGGCTGCACCACGGTCACAGAGTTTCCTCGCCGTAAGTCTTGCATTGTTGAAATTCCCAAACCCGCTATCGGCATCAACGAGGATAGGCACCGACACGACATTCGCCATGCGCTCGATTGTATCCACTAGATGCAGCCATGATGCCTCATTGGCGTCCCTGAATCCGAGACTTGAGGAGATTGTCAGTCCAGAAGCCCAGATAGCGTCGAAGCCTGCCCTTTCAACAATCTTTGCGGACACGGCATCATGCGCCTCCATGAGAAATCCGAGCTCAGGGGCTTGGACAAGTTCAAGCAGAAGCTTTGGCGTCTGCAAGGGTTCGGAAAAATCTGTTGTGCTTGATGACATGGAGTAACCACCGCTAATTGAAACGATGATGCACGATACACTAGTAATTTTGAACTTTGCTAGCTCAGGTTTAATATTTTTTGAATATTTTCTTTTTGTTTTCAAATAGATAGAAAATAAGACAAATGTGTCAGAAGATCACCAACCGATGAAGTTTTTATGACAATTCCATTGCAATCCCGATTACCTGATCCTCGACGAACTGGGCAAGCGAGGTTTCCACATGCTTTTAACGTCTGCTCTCCAATGATCCGACTTCCGCGGAGAAGTGATCCGTCTGTTGCAGCTTGCGGCCCAGCTTGGCACCGGGATCGGCCCGGCAGATCAACACCCGAAACTGATTTTCATCTGGAAGCAGGATGTCAAACGGCTCCTGGATGGAGAGTTTTCCAGGCCGTTGGAAAGGAAAACCCGGCAAGCACTCACCGAAGCCTTCGCCTCGATTGCATCGAGGCTATGAGGACCGCGCCATTTTTATGGTATTGTTTCCAGCTGACAATGCCTCGAAGAATTCATCTCGTCAGCGTAGCCTTACATCAAACGAACAGATCGCATTGACCGGCCGCAGCACTTACTGGTAACGATCGGTTATTTCCCGATATGTTTGCAAACCGAGCATCGGGTAAGTGCAATTCACGTCTCTTCGCCGAACCGGGATGCGCTCGCAATTCCAACCGGTGTGGACAACTATGCATCGCGCAGCGAGGGTCCGCTCCATGCCCATCCGCCCAACTTCTGCAGCGCGACATTTCATGGCAAATGAGATGCGTGCAAATAGGGTTTCTGCGTGCGACTCTAACCCGAGAATAAGTGTTGGGGTTGAGTGATGGGTAGCGAAATTCGACTACTTGTACGAGTAGATGATGCAGGATCGAGTTGGTCTTCCAACATTGGCTGTCTGCGTGCGTGCACCGACGGAATTGCGCGGAGCGTCGAAGTCATGATGCCATGTCCATGGACGTCGCATGCTGCAACGCTTCTCAACGCACATAGCGAGATCGACGTCGGTATTCGTTTGACCCTGACAAGCGAGTGGGATGCAGTGAAATGGCGCCCGCTTACTCAGGCTGCAAGCCTCACCGACGAGTTGGGAAACTTTCTTCCATTGCTGACACAGCGAGACGGTGACAGTAGGCGTTGTCTGTCGGAGGCGAACTGGTCACTTGATGAAGTTTCCAATGAATTCAGAGCTCAAATCGTGATCGGGCTCTCCATGTTCAAAAACGTTTCGCATATCAGCTCCCATATGATCAGGCACTTCAAGGACTTCGACCCCAGGCTCGGTGACGTCATTTCTGACCTCTGCCTTGAATTTGGCCTTGATGACGACGGCTTCGGTCACGGCCTTCCCAGGATTGAAGGGTATTCCAAGTTTCCAAGGGAAACTGGGCACCGGGTTGAAGCTTTCGTACAGCAACTCGATGAACTTGGTGAAGGCACATACATTTTCATAGATCATCCGGCGGTCACCTCATCAGAGCTGAGTGCGACGAGACACGTTGGATACGAGGACGTAGACGATGATCGCGTGACCTGTCTGGAGACGCTAAGAAGCTCTGCGGTGCGAGAGCGTATCGACCAACTCAGCATTCAACTTATCAGCTACAGACACCTTTGATCTAACGGCAGCATCTTCGCATTGCTGTCGTTGGTTTCTGGCGCAGCAAATGCCTACTGCGTGGCGGTTGCCGAGGAGTGGCAGTCGGTCCGCGGTGGCTAACTTCGGAAAAAAGATGCTGTGGAGCCTTGGCGAGGCGTCTGGGCAGAACGAGACACCCAGCAAATTTCAATTGCGTCCTTGGAATCGCGGTTGTAAGGGGCGAATGATCGCAGGCTGACGATCTGCCTCCCCGGTGACAAAGGGGGGTCAATCACCGCCTTTCTTCCTCTAACACTTGAGCCTTTTGAGATCCTCGCTTGCGTGCTCTTTTGTACCCCTCCGGTGAAGCTTGCTGTTACCCATAAATTTACGGTTTATGCTGAGGCAGTTGCGCGATGCGGGCTCCTTCAACCATATCGGCGAGCCGAGAGAAGCCTCGCCATATAACAGTTGTTCCTGGCGGTGGATCGGAGGCGCGGTCGAGATAACCTCCCAGCCGAGCGACTGCCCTGCGGTAGAAATCTATGTTTCTCCGAGACATGGATTTGTTTTCTGGAGTTGAGCGCTCAAGCAAACGGCACTCGATGTCGGTGAATACGGTAGCAGGACATGCATCTGGGGCATCGCGCCCGAGCATCGTGAGCCATGAGACGCGCCAAGCCACAACGCAGTACAGGGCTATGCAGTTTGCCAATCGGTCAGCCGTAGTGAGGCGTAACTCTTCGATACGGCATCCGGTCTTCAGTGTTCTGAAGAAGGTCTCAATCTTCCAGCGTAGAGCGTACCATTCCAGCTTGCCGACAGCATCGGCATGAGTCTCGACCGGCAAGTTCGTGATCAATTTCCACAAGATGGGCGCTCGGTCTTCCGGCGGGCTGAGTTCCTCGGCATGGATGATCTGGAGCTGCTGATGCCTGTACCGCTTTTGCTTTCCTATTGGCGGACGGACGGTCATCGTAGCGTGCCGAACAACAAGAACGGCCTGCTGCATCCTGCCCTTTCCATCACGGAACCGGACTTCGTGCCTGCCGCTGGATTGGGTTGCCGCCATCACACGAGCGATAGTTGTGTCGCCATCTTCGGCCAGGCGGTCGACACAGCTCCTGACCAGAAAGTTCGTTCCGAGTTCCTCTGCCAAACAATAGAGCTCGTAAACATCGCTTTCCCGATCCCCGACATGTTTGCAGCGCTCCGGGGCGCTGGTCAGGTCACAGGAGCGGCGCAGATCGTCGAGCCAGCGCATGCTTTCCTTCTGTTCGATCGGTACCCGTGTCGGATTAACTTTGCGCTTGAGCGCAGCAGATCCCTTGAACTTGGCGCGCGACCAAAACTTGGCCGCCGTCAAACCGAGAGGAATCCCTTCCGGCGTGATGGCCAGACTGGCATGCATTAACAGGCCGCAAAGAGTGTGTTGCCGGAAACGTCCGTCCTTTTCCTTCCGGCCAGTGGAGGTCTTGGTGAAACCGATTTTTTCAGGAGCCGTCCGTGTGAAGGAAAACTCCGTTGTGTCCTGCAGGATCAGGATCGGCCCTGTGGTCGCCTGAAATCGTTGGCGAGAAGCAGAAAAATGGCCCTCAAGAATTTTATCTTCGTTGACATTTCCGTTCGCGAAGAACCGGTATGCCGCCTTGGTATTCGACCAGTCCTGAAACGACGTGGGCAGAGATTTCCCCGGTCTCTCTGCCAGCGCGGCGAGCATTGACCCCAAGCGGCGATTAAGTCGTGCATCGCCGAGATCACACCCGGATGTTTCTGTGTCCACCCAATCATGCCCCATATTCGCACCCTGTTGCCTGAAGGTGCCAGAGAATGAATCACGGCGGATTCTTCGAGATCAATAGGGTAAATTAAATCGAGCACAACTTATGGGTAACAACAAGCTTCGCCGGATGCTTACGCTCTTTTCGTTAGGGCTTCCATTCATCGAGGGCATGCTTCCAGCAAAATTCCCCATCGAATACCACCCACTCGTGTATCCCCACGCGCGCACAGTCTCCGGCCGGATTCTTGCACGGCTTTCCCGCTTTCGTCGTGGCGCGGCATCGCGGCGTGCCATCGGTTTCCAGCCATTCGCGATATTGCTGCAGGGTGACTCCATAGTACTCTGCGGCAAATTCCGCTCTGTGTTCCAGGTATCGGGGCATCTCATGGGCTGAGAGCCAGACGAGTTCCACGGCTCCAGCGGTGGGGATCTGTCCTTTGAACATCACATTGGCATCCTCCATGCGCTGGATTGTGTGCTCGCAGATGGGCCTTTGTTCTGACGTTTTGGCAGACTTCTTCATCATGGTCGTTTCCTTCCAAGAGTGACTATCGCATCTCATTGAGCTTATTCTGGAGCCGCGGTCCGTCGGGTGTCGCCAAGAGATTAAACTTGTCCTTATCGGCACCGTGCGGGTTCAGGAGCAGCCAGTTGTCGGCCGTAACGCGGGTCTTGCCGTTTTCCGTCCGGAAGGTGAGTGCGACCTGGTTCAACGGATCGCCTTTCGTGCGTTCATTCAACGGATTGTTGTCGTTTACGCTGGCGGGCATTGTCTTGCTGAACAGGATCCGGTCGGACGCTTCGCTGGTGACATGGAATGCAAGGCTCGGCCGGGTAAAGATCGCCTTGGCCTTGGCCCTTGCTTCCGACAGGCTCAGGTTGGTGAGAATGGTCGGCTTTTTGTCCGGAGAGTACCCGGAGACGCCGCTTGCGGTCTGACAGGCGGTCAGGAAGACAGCGGCGCATGCGGCCAGGATGAGTTTTCTCAGCATTCGGGTTTCCTTTGTGCGGGGTGGTTTCACTTTCGGCGTCGCCGGAACCGGGGGAGCGATCGGTCAAGGCCGGTCGGCATGCCGGCCGCCGGTCAGGGCAGCCTTGAGGGATTGCGGGGGCTGGCCCCAACTTGATGGATCTGTCTGGCTGGAAGCCAGTCCGCTTCGCACCGGCGCGGCGCGGGTTCCCGCCTGGCAGTGGCTGATTTCGAAAGTCCGAAGATGGATTTGTGGAGATGAAGCTGTCCCCTGCCCGCCTTGGCGAGCATGCCGCGCAGATACCCACCAGGTTGGGAGACGGGATTGTCGGGATCGGTCATGCGCCGTTCCACGAGGACAACCGAGACAGCGGCCGCGGCCGGGCCGATCTGCGCGCGCATCGTCGCCCACAGGCTCGGACTGACGCCGATCCAGGCGGCGGCGGTGGCGGCGGCGCGGTCCAGGGCGGACCAGCTTTCCCTCCCCTGCCCGGCTTCTTCGGCGATCAGCTCCCGCATGAGGTCGCTTGCGACATCGGTTACCTGGTCAAATCGGATATGCTCAATCCCTGTTCCACCGGTGCCAGTGTCCGGCCTATCCTCCGAACCTGGGGGACTTTCGTGATCTGGCGTTCGCCGCCCACTCCCCTCCTCCATGCCGCCCGCGTCAGCGGGCTCCGTTTGAAGGATAATTTCATCGCCGGCAGGCGATGTCCGCTTGGGCGCAGCCCGATTACAGATATTTACAGGATTCAGGCTTGTATGAGTTGTATTATGGTGCCGGACATTTTCTTCCGGCTGGTCGGACGTTTTGTCTGCAAAATACGGCTCAATCGCTGCGTTTAGACGGGTATCGATGTCTTCCAGCTCAAGTCCCAGACTGCACAATTCGATGAAAGTCCACTTGCTGGAAAATGTGCGAGGAACCTTGTTCACGGCCGCCTCTGCTTGCTCCACAATAGGTCCCTCCAAGCCGATGGCTTGCGCCCGGAGCCGGGTCTCGTTTATCTCCCGGCGACAGGACCGAATAAAACCGATCTGGGTGAGCCGCCCTTCAGCGGCCATCCGCTCCCCTTCCGCATAGCCCTCCAACTCGCTAAACCGCTCGGCAATCGGCGTCAGAACCACGCCGTATACCTCGGTCAACGTGCCGTCCTTTGCCCGTCTGGCGTAGCGCTTTCGATTGCTGGAATCGCTCCAGAGGGTCAGTCCCCGCGATGCGAGTTGGCGTTCATAGGTGTTGATCGTCCTGACAGAAACATTGAGTTCCAGGGCAAGGCGTTCAACAGACACATAGACAATCGGAACACCGCCCTCGCGCCAGTCGTCCTTGTTCGTATATCCGATCAGGTGCTCCAGATAGGTCAACGTCGGAATCCCTAGACCAAGCGATTTCCGTGCTCCCTTCAAAACTTTGAATATGTCCGTCTTTGACTTTCCCACCGGCAAACCGGATCTGGCTTTAAGCGGTCCGCTTCGGAAGCAATCGCGACCTGACGCCCGTATGCGGGAGGCCATATGTGCAGGTTCCTGGATGAATTCTGCTGTTTCCAAGTATCACTCCATGCCCCTAACCCGGACGTGTGGATAGACAACAGAAAGCCGCCCGCAAAAATTGCGGCAAGACTTGTCAATTTGTCGGGGGAGAGCTACAAAATCAGTGTCTTAAACTTGGTTTTGGTAGCACTCCCCTGGATCCGGTTCGCCGGCTCTGGGGGTTTCCAATTCCGGCCCCAAAAAACGGGACCTTCTTTCCCTATCTCCATCATTGATCGCCAACCTGAAACGCTACCGCGCAGCGAATCGGTTGTACAACCCTGCGTGCTAACCAGTGGCAATAGTCGCAGGGGGTTTCAGATCTGTTTTGAGTTGATCGCGTGTTTTCAAAAAATTTTCTACGCAGTTCTCTTAAATTCTACTAAGTTCTGCTACCTACCATTAACTTATCCAGACTTATCCAAAGACAGCCTCACACGGCAAAACTATATCTATTTACAATTCATCAGTTAAAACCGACAAACGCGCATAATTTCAATCACTTGATCGGAACAATTACTTGAGACGACCCGCAATCATTGGTAGAATCTCCTGAACTCATTAGGAGAACACGAAGATGAAACTCATATTCAGGGTTGCAGTTATTGAGGTGACGCGCCTGCTTGCACTCGTGGCAGGAGTAACTTCAGCGTTTCTACTCACCGCCTTTTCCATTTCGCTGCTCAACATCCCCTACTCGCTTATTTACGGTCCCTTGCCGTTTGCGGAATGGCAGGTAACGGCCTTTGCTGTGGCGATTGCCGTGGCTCCGGCGGTATTCGTTGCCTACGTGCCGTCTTTTGCCGCCAGCGGTTTCGACATCCGACTTTCGGCGCGCGGATTGTCGCAGCGGGAAAAAAATCTCGTCGCCAAAGTGGAAGAGGTTCTTCAGGCCCGAGCTGAGGAGACTGGCATCAAACTGCCGCAGATCGTTTGGCGGGTCCAGGATATCGGTGAAATCAATGCCTTGGCCTATGCGCATAACCGGGTCTGCTTCACCAAGGGCATTCTGCACAAGTATGGCGACACACAAGTAGGCATCGAGCGACTGGCCGGGGTAGCCGCCCATGAGATCGGCCACCTCCGGAACTGGGATACGCGCATTCACATGTTCCTGCACTATTTGAACCTGCCGGTGAATTTCGGCATTGGCCTCGCCAATGCCACCATCAACCGGATTCCAATCGCCGGGCTCATATTTACCGTCGCTACAGTCCTCTTCCGGATCCCTTGCGACATCGCTTACTTCCTGAACGAGTCCACCTCCCAGCTCCGGGAGTACCAGGCCGACAGGTTTGCAGCCAGGTTGATGAACGGCATCGGACTCTCTGAGTTCCTGGATGACCTTACGCACCAAGACGATCTTCAGGGCGACACGTTCACCGCCTGGATGATGCGCTCCCATCCACCGACCGAGCTCCGCCATGACGAACTGGCGGAGGCGTCAGACTGACGGCAAGGAAAACGAGACTTGAGCAACAAAATGAACGACGAGCGTGTGCGGGCGTTGATGATCGCTGCTGCGAACTCACCAATGATCCTGGCTTGTCAGACCCGGGAAGATGTTGAATTTGCCGCCGGTGGAAAGTTCACCAACAAGGCATGGGCGACGATTGCCGCCAACGCCGGTGACAAGGGCGTGTCGAACGGCCGACATCTAACAAACTTTCGGCAAGAGCTCCTGGTGGAGAAAATGCAGCAGTTCCTGAACGAAGAGATTGGTCACCTGGTGCGCAACCCAGATGGGACGACACGACCGCAGGAAGAGGCCATGGAACGGCTGGGTGCCTGGTTGCAAAACGAAACCGAGCGCAAAGAGCAAAAGGAGTTTCAACGGGCGAAGGAGTATCTGGACAACGGACGTGACAATCGCCCTGTCAGAAGAGCTCGCAGTACTTACGAAACCTGCCCAGGCTAGAAGCGGCCCCAGCAATCTGGCATCACCTTACAAACAGGTCTCTATGCTCGTCTCATCTTTCAAAGGCGCGCTAAATTCCGTCATCCGGGAAAGAGACCTGTATTTTCGATGAGGAAAATATGACGTCCGATAGAGTACTGCTTTACATGTGGGATCCATTTCGACGCCGTCTGGTTGAAGAGCTTGATTTCTTCAAGGAACAAGCAGACCAACGATTGCTTTCTCAATTCGAAAACATATCGCAGGAAGCAGAGGCGCACGCTCAGGAAGTGTACGAAGCCTCGGGCGCATGCTTCAATCCAGAGTGCCACGACGCTGCTGACTTTGTCGGGAGCGCGCAGGATGCGGGAATACGCTTTTACGAACTCCTCGATGACATGCGGCGGCAGACGATCTTTTCTGTAGCGGCCGGCATGTATCACCAGTTCGAGATCAAACTCCGCGATTTCCTGGTGAGAGAATTCCAGAAGTCCTTTTCGGGCGAAAAACTGAAGCAAAAACTTTGGCGCCAAGAGATATCAAAAATCTTCGATCTGGTGGAAGGTTGTGGCTGGAAGGTACGAAACGAGCCGTTTTTTGAACATATAGATGCGTGCCGCCTCGTGGTGAATGTTTACAAGCACGGCGATGGCAAATCACTTGACGAACTCCTGGACAAATATCCCAAGTACCTGAGATCACCCTTCAATGATGACAACGTCCGTCCATGGACTGTCGGTGTCGACTACACTTCCTTGACAGTCGGAAGGGAAGATCTTTGTGTTTTCCATCACGCATTCCGGGACTTTTGGAACAGTATCCCGGTCTATACGCATTTTTCAGACGCTGTTGGAGTGCCTGAATGGGTCGGTAATGCGATCATGTCGGATCGTGAAGCCAGTGATTGAGGTCGTCTGGGCTCCAGTATTTTGTGTGCGTGAACGATGTCGAGGGTGACGTCTTCGACTACGGCCCCTGACCGGACGGCAAAGCAAAAAGAAGAAATACGCCTGGACAGGGAACTCGCAGACCTGCCGCCGGAGCTGCGCTGGTGCGAGTGGAGGCGGTATTCTTTGGCTCCGCCGAACCGGTCACAAGAGAAGCCCTCGCCCGTGTCGTCGGCAAGGAGGTCAGCATCGATCTCTTGATCGGCGATCTCATGGACGACCTCCACAATCGACCCTACGAACTTGTTGCTGTTGCCGGCGGCTGGCAACACCGCATGCGAGCTGCCTTCAGTTCGGTGATCAGCGCCGCGCCTTCGCTCTCCAGGACCGAGGCCGCAGTACTGACGGCAATCGCCTATCTGCAGCCGGTCACCCGAGGCGAACTTACCCAGCTGTTCGGCAAGGAAGTCAGCCGCGACACCGTCGCCGGCCTGCGCCATGCAGGCTTCCTCGGCACGGGCCCGCGCAACCCGCCCCCTGGCGCGCCTTATACCTATGTCACGACCAAACACTTCCTTTCGGCGTTCAGTCTGAACACGCTGCGCGACCTGCCCGACATCAAGCGGCTCGAAGACACAGGGTTGCTCAGCCGGCAGGCGCTCCAGACGGACATTCTGACGGAGCATGAGGACGGGGAGGGCGAAGAAAGTGGAGCGATTTAGAACTCCAGCCACAAAATCGCTCCCTCCCTGCACACACAGAATGCTTGTCGGCGGGTGAAACGGCCACGATGAGTTTGAGCCGTTGCACCGGTCTATCCGTTGAGAGCTTCCTTCAGAGCTTTTGCGGGCGTGAAGGTGAGTTTCTTCGATGCAGCGATCTGGATGGTTTCGCCGGTTGCCGGATTGCGGCCCTGGCGCGCGGCCGTTTCCTTGACCTTGAATTTGCCAAATCCCGGGAGGTTGGTTTCCGTTCCACTCGTTGCGGCTTTTGTGATTTCCGCGAAGATGCTGTCGACGATCGATTTGGCTTGCGCTTTGCTAAGACCTTGCTCGGCTGCGATCTTGTCTGCGATTTCGTTTGCTGTCGGCATGGGACAATTCCTTTGTTTTTGACAAGGATCTTTATGCCAATCCAGACTTCGCTGACATAGCAACTTAGTTAGTCTGGCGGGCAGTCATCCCCAGAAACTCGTGACTTCTGCAAGGTTCTGCTCAGGTGTTCTACCCCATTGTATCACCCTGGCTCTTTTTCGCGCTCTCATAGCCACGGCGTTTTTTGCGACATTCAAGGCGCTTCATCGCCTGACAGGCCTGTGCCTCGTCGTCGAAGGTTTCCATCATCATTTGGCCTTGTGTTCCGATCCGTCCCCACGTGCGCACCAGCGATGCCCCACCGAACAAGGTCGGCTGCACGCTGAGACTATAAAAGCGCCGCATGTTCTGCGCCGGATCGATGCGGCGAAGATGCACCGGCAATGGATCGGAACCGCTCATGGGCGCAGCATTGCTTACTCAGCAGAGACGGTCCAACGAATTTCCTGAATCGATAAAGAAGGAAGAATTCAAGAATTTGATCGCCGGCAACAAAACTGTGTGTACCAATCAAGTGGGCATTGCCGTCAGATTGATATGCCCCCAGCGGCTCCGTTGCAAAAATTTCTTCTTGTCAAAGATGTTGGGAAAGAACTCTATCTCAAGAGCTATTCAAAGTACGGTATCGAACCAATTGTACGTTTCGGGATAATTCACTCCGTAAATTGGAACGAAATTCTACGACTAAAACGTTGCGCACGAGCCAGGAAAAGCACTTTCAAAGCAAAGAACGCGATTGGATACCGACGTCAACATCGTAACCTTCGTGACAATGAATTGCAGATTACGAGAACAGCCATGGACAATCAGGCGCAGCAGCCGATCCGAGAACATCATTTCTACGTCTCACTCGCGAAATTCCTGTTTCATCACCCTCAATACGGCATAGTGGCTGTTCGCGATCCGATACGATTGGCAGACGCCGAACGGCATGGGCTGGGTCCCATCGTACTTTACGGGCTCACCGTGGCCGGCCTGCCAATCCGCTGGTTGACGTTCTCCACGATGGAGAAACGCAAATCGTTCCGCGACGTGCTGCTGACGGCATGGAGAAATGCCGAAGGATTGCGCGGCCTGCCATATGTTCTTCGTGTGAACCGCTATTTGGAACAGGCCGACCGATCATTAGCGGCGGATCTTGCCAAGATCGGCATCCAGCTTGAGGTTGCCTCCCCCAAGGACAAAGCGGCTCCGGCATCGCTACGCTCAGCGCACGACGCCTCTCTGTGGATGCGGAAAAGGCATGATCCGGTCGATCTGTCTGTGGCCGCATCCGTCGAAGCGCTTTGTCGCGATGCACACGACGATCACGATTGGCGGGCAGGCAGCGGTCCTCGGGGACTCAGCAATCGAAAACTCGAGGACAACATAGAGCGGTGGCTGGAGCTGCCGATACGACAGCCGGCGGACATTCTCCGCGATCAAGTGGAGTGGGAGGCCGGTCCATGGCTGTCGTCGTGGGAGGCTTCACTCCCGCCCGATCGGCCACGTTATTTCAAACATGACGGATTTACCGGCAGGAGGTGGCTATATTCGGGAGAGGACCCATCCGAAGACGTCGATGACGACATCCCGGCCTACGACGAGTATGACAACGTTCCCGAAATCGCCAAGAACCTGGTCGCCTGCTGGCCCAATCCCCCGAAGGAGATCGCTGCGGCCGCTGGAATCACCCTGCGCCAGCTCCAGTGGTTCATCTCGGAGCGTTCCACCCTCGACCGGTCGGCGCGCTTCGGCCTAGAACGCCTATTGGGTATCGAATACGACGAGCGGATGGGCGGTTACACGCCCGCGGGGCCGTACGTTCTAATCGCAAGGAAAGCCCAAGCAATCGAAGCGATCTATCAGGAGATTTCCGGCGGCGGTGATGCCTGTCCTTGCGAACTCGTTCCCGCCCAGGGACAGGCCGACCCGAGCTGGAGATACGTCTTGATCAATGCGTTTGGGACGCCGCCGACCCTTGTCATGGCGCCCCGTGGCGAGGCGATCACGGAACGCCTTCCCGACCTGATCATGAACTACGAGGGCATCCGGCCGGTCTCCCCCGCATTTTACCGCGATGTCGTCTCCAACTGCGCCCGCGCTTGCCTGACACCTGAGGCTAATGCGCAGGAGATGCGGGATTTTGCAAAGCGCTACGAACGGGAATGGGTCGATTGCGCATGGCTGCCGGACGAATTTGCTCGTAGTGCGTGAGCCCTGATGTCTGATCGCGTTCGAACATACCGGCCTGGATTTTTTGCACGGTTCCTTCGTCAAGGAAAATGGAAGATGACGCTGACCGCGTCCTCGCCCGCATCCATACGTCTTGAAGTCGGCGACGCTGTTAAACTTCCCTGTCTGGATGTCGTCGCCATTTCCGTCAGCAAGGCATTGCTGTGGCACACCGTCGAAGTCCGGTCGCGCGATCGGACCGATAGCCTGTCCTGCCTTAGAGAAGAAGCGGCCACACGGATGGCGGCTGATCTTCACAGCTTCGTCAACAGCCACCTCTTCGCATTGATCGACGAAAACGTCAGTCGATTGAGCGAGGTGGATACCAAACTGCGGGCCATCATTGAGGGTAACCGACAATATTTGGCCCAAGCCGACCTCGGCCAGGTCATTGCGGGCGTAACCGGTGACGCCGCGGCAGCGCTCTCGCATCCTCTGTTCGATCCGGAATTGATCCCGCCGGCGCTGAAAGCAGCACTCCCCCCGTCCCTCGCGTTCATCACCGATCCGGATGTGCGTCATAGATACAACGACGTGTTCGTTTCGGCAGAACTGCCGAGATATCGCTCGTTCTTCGACAACTTGGATGGCCGATCACTGTCCGACCAACAACGTGAGGCATGCATTCGCCTGGAGGACAACAATCTCTTGGTCGCCTCAGCTGGATCGGGAAAATCCGCCACGATGGTCGGCAAGGTCGCCTATGTCCTCGACAAACAGCTCTATCGGCCGGAAGAGATTCTCGTGCTCGCCTTCAACAAGAGCGCCGCCGACGAGCTGAAAGAACGGATATGCAGGCAGCTCGCGATCGATCCGGGAAATCCGGAATGCAAAGTGACCACGTTTCATGCGCTCGGTCGCGGCATTATCGAAGAGGTCGAAGGTCGGCCGCCGCTGCTTGCCGATTGGGTTGAGCACCCCGCCGGCGAAGCGAAGATCATCGAACGGATCATTGAAGAACTGATGCGATCGGATGCGGAATTCGCCGAGCTCTGGGTCAACATCCTCGTCCTTCATCCGAACGCGGACATTCCGGCCCAAGAGTTCGGCTCGAGGGAGGACTATGATCGCTACCTGTCGGTGCGCCGCCGGAACGGCAATGCGACCATCGGCACGTTGGCCGGCATCTACGTTAAGTCGCTCCAGGAGCAGACGATCGTCAATTGGCTGTGGCTCAATTCCGTCGAGTTCGAGTACGAACGCCAGATCGCGATCGAAGAGCAAAACGGCGAGATCCGCTACGTCCATCCGGACTTCTATTACCCCGCCAGCAAGACAATCCACGAGCACCTGGCCATCAGTGCCGATGGCTCGTCACCCTTCACGGACTATGTCACTCATGCCGAAAACAAGCTGGCCGGCTACCGCAACGCCGGCATGGACGTCTTCCAGACGACCTCGGCGCAGGCGAGCAATGGATCGCTGGTTGCAGACCTTGAAGCGGAGATCACGAAGAGAGGCATCCCGCTCGAACGAAAAAGCTACGCTGCAATCGTCAAAGCCCTGGAGCCTGTTGTCATCAAGCATTATCACAAGCTGATTGCCGTCTGCATCAAACACATCCGCGCTAGTCACTTGACCCTCGACATGCTGCTGGAGCGGGCCAAATCGCTCCACGACCGAACCCGCGCCAAAGAATTTGCACAGGTAGTCTGGAAGATCACCGTGACCTATTCTCGGAAGCTGGAAGAAGCCGGCCGCATCGACTTCGACTCGATGATCGCCAATGCCACGCAGTTCGTGGAGACCGGACGGTATCACAGCCCCTATTCCCTGATCCTCGTCGACGAGTTCCAGGATATTTCCGAGCCACGCGCGGAGCTGATCAAGGCGCTGAAGCACCAGAAGCCGTTCACCAAGGTCTTTGCTGTCGGTGACGACTGGCAGTCGATCTACCGCTTCGCCGGATCGGACATAACGATCTTCACGCAGTTCGAGGCGAATTTCGGGGCAAGCTGGCAAGGTCGTCTGGAGCAGACCTATCGCTGCAACCAGCTCATCGCCGAAACGGCCGCAAGCTTCGTGCAGCGCAATGCCGCTCAATTGAAAAAGTCGGTGCGCTCGACACGGCCGGCGATTGCGCGATCGATCCGGGTCGTTCCGATCGATGGTGATCGCGGCAAGCCAGATTTCACGGACGCCTGTCACTGCCTGCTGAAGCGGCTCGACATCTTCCTCGGCGGGATTTCAGGGCAATGGCGGAGCGACGGGCGCGAGAAGCTCAAGGTCATGGTGCTGTGGCGCTACAACCAGCTTGAACCGTTCCGGGGATCCGTGCCAAGATTCGACAACATCGAGGTTTCTGGACTGTCCTTCCATCGCGCCAAGGGGCTTGAAGCCGACTATACGATCCTGCTTGATGTCAGCGAAGGTGATTACGGGGTGCCAAGCCGGATCGAGGACGACGAGCTGCTCAACCTGGTCATGCCTCAGCCTGAAATGTTTGAGTATGCCGAGGAGCGCCGCCTATTCTACGTTGCGTTAACACGCGCAAGTCGTGGCGTGTTCCTGCTCACGAACAGCCGTGAACCATCCAGATATATCCGGGAGCTTTCGGAAATCGCCGGGGATAATCTGCGTTTCGAGACCGTCGATGGCGGTCCGCTGCATCAATGTCCCGCATGCCGCGTAGGTCAATTAGTCGAGAGGAATGGTCGCAACAACAGCCGCTTTCTGGGGTGCAACCAGTATCCCGGCTGTGACCACACGCAGCAACTTAATCGACGAAGCGCCGAATGACCGGGTCTACGTTGCCTGCACGGCTGCGCGAAGCCTGCAGTCGCTCTCCCAGAGGTTGATCGTGTCGCCCGGAAGCAATTGCTCTACCGGCGCTAGATCGCACGATACCGAACGCGTTTCGCGTCGAAAGTTATGCGCCCGGATTCCGGTCCAGAAAAGCGCCAATGCCCTGTCGGCGGTAAAAATGGCAGGATGCTCCTTAGGAAACAA
Source organism: Roseibium sp. ROS1 (assembly GCF_054658215.1). Lineage (NCBI taxonomy): Bacteria > Pseudomonadati > Pseudomonadota > Alphaproteobacteria > Hyphomicrobiales > Stappiaceae > Roseibium > Roseibium sp. ROS1. The sequence continues at coordinate 58,965 of NZ_BAAGIG010000007.1, read as the reverse complement.
CGCCAGAAGGTGAATCAAGATCTCAAGCGAACGAACATCCGCGAGCGCGTTGTACGCGTCCTGCTCGGAGTATCCTTCCCGAAACTTCAACATCCTCTTTGCGGGGCTGCCAGAGTTTGGAACCGCCACTGCACTCAGTGCCGCAAGGACGATGAGAGAATAACGGGCCACACCGTAGCGATCGGCCGCATCCAGCACATCGGTCCATCTCTTGTCGAAAAGCCTGCGGCTCGTAGGAGCAGTGAGGAACGGCGCGAGATGAAGGAGGAAGTTGCGTTTTCGCTCAAACCCTGCCCGGGTGTCGTCGATCAGGCCCAGAGCGCCCCTCAGACTGTCGTTGCCGACAACGAGCTCTGCCTTCGGCAGCGCTTTGCGGAGAAAGGCCATCACCTCCGTCAGCTGCGCTTCCACAATCGGACGATCTGGAATACTCCGGTCATTGCCTTCGATCGCGTACAGAAGGGGGTTAAGTCGCACCTCCTGTCCGGCAAGCAAGTCCAGAAAGTCCTGGCCCGTGCCGATAACAGAGCCGTCCTCGAAACGTCCCTTGATCTGGCTGATGACATTTCTATCCGGCAGAACCGTAACGCCTGCATTGGCGAGCGCGAGACCAGACGGAAGCCATCCGCCACGCTGCAGGCTGACGACCACCGAACTATGAGTGCTATCAAGCACTGCGTTTCCGCGTGCCAGCCCATTGATCTCTACCCCTTCGATGTTCGACTCAAGAATTCTGGCGAACCGCCAATTGAGCGGGACGGACAGAGTTTTATGCAGTTGCGCGCCTGCCAGCTCGTCGTAGTTCAGCGGTTCCAGCTCCAGGCCACCGACGCTCACGGAACGAGGCGGCTGGCCGCCTTGCCCATCAAGCTCCACGAATTTCATGATAAGGCCTGCATTTGCGGGGTTGGGCGAGGACCTGTCAGACACAACCCCGGTCATCTACTCGCCGCCTCGAATTTTTCGAGCAGGCATGTCGCCAGGTTCGGGCTTTCCAGGTAAAGGCCGATTTCGTCCAACGGGTTCTCCTCCAACCCCGATTGCGAGCCCCAGTTCAAGCTGCTTACGACGGTATGGTCCTTGTCCCACGCCAGGAACTTGGCATGCAATTGCGGCTCTGGAACGCCGGTCAGCACGACGAGGCCATTCAGACGTTCGCGATGTTCCGCGACATGCCCGCGTTTGACCGGCCCGGACCGCCGCGAGTAGTAGACGCGCACGTCACTCAGTCGCCGGCCTGCGACCTCTGCGGGATCGAACAGGGCCGGAACCATATTGGCTCCGACCTTGTTCGTACAGCAGATGAAACGATCCTGGGCATCGTGCGCCGCAACTCGCAGAAGGCGCTCGTGGTCGTCGGCCCGAAGAATGGTGAGCAGGGCGGCCGGAGGAGCGGTTTCCGAAGCCGGTGAAAGTCGCCTACGCTGACGCCGCAGTTCCGACGCCATGAACAGGAGCGTTTCCACGGATCGGCTGGCGCCGGAGAGTTTGGCGATGATCTCGCGGAGAAGATCCATCCCGGTCGCAACAGCGTTGGTTTCCCTGAGCTCCACTGAAACCTCGACAGCCGAAAATGGCGACGACAGCCAGTTACAGGACCCCATTACCGCAATTGCGCCACCATCGCCGTCGTCGGCGAGGAGGAACTTTACATGGCTGCCGACAGGCTCTCTCTGTACCAGCAGGTAGCCTCTCGTTTGCCGAACCGCCGATAGCCGAGTGTAGAGTTCCTGCATAGCTGCTGCATGCTTTGCGCGGTCAAGCGACGTTCCGAAGAACAGGTGGCATTTGACCCCGCGTCTGCAAGCCTGCTCCAGGGCCTGCCATATCCTCTCGCGCTTCTCCTTGCCTTTCTCATCTGACTGCGAGGCGACAAAAGTTGAAAGGACAAAGATGTGAGACTTTGCAGCGCCCACGATTTGCTCGAAGCGCTGCAAGTGCTGTTCAGACCCAACGACAAGCTGGTCTGTGGCAAACGACGTGTTGATCACCTCGGGCTGGCTGACTAGCGGTGGGGCGGTCGTCGGCAAGATGCCAGTTTTTATCGTCGCCTTCAGTGCTTCCATGAGCTGGTCACTTGCCCCTTGTGGCAGGATCCCGTCTTTCACATCGTTGAGATTGAGAACGAGGAATTTTCGCTCCAGGAATGAGCTGTTAGCCTCCACGCCCCGAAGCCACTCCCCTGGGCGAAGTGTACCGGCCGTGAACTGGCTAACACGCTGCATCATAGAATAGTCCGTCTCCGGCGCTTCGCCCGCGGGAAAAGCGACAATCGCTCCCCTGTCCGGGAGCTTCGACACCGGAATCGTGTCCACATCTCGCGTCCTGAAGACCGATTGCCCGACCTTTTCATAGACGACACTGATACCGATTTCGCGGTCAGCGGTCCGTTCTGGAAGCGCACGCCCGGCGCGAATGAAGCCATGCCCGACACTGCTTGTTGCGAGCACCGGCTGTGGTGAAAGCCGGACTTCAACGAGGCCGAATTGCATCAGACGGGCGACCGTTGAACTCACAACCTGTCGCGGGATTCTAAGGTGTGCCGCAATTGCATCGATTGTTCCCGGATCGCAATCAAGCGACAGCAGCACCATTTCCTCGATAGGGCTCCAACCCCACGTGCGCTGAACGATGCCCGGCGCCCGATAATACCATGCTGGAATGTAGATGTTGTTCATCGGGAGAGCTTTCCATTCTCATCGACCATGACGATGGAAGCGCCTATGTCACCCCCCGGAAACTCCGTCTCTGCAAGCCGCGCGATTTCATTGAGCATCCTTCGCAGGAAACCGAGTTCGTCGTTCAGCCCGTCGGGATCGATACCGTTCACAGTGTTGCTGATAAACCTTCGGCTGGTGGCAAGTATAAGCTTATGCTTGGCTCGGCTGAGAAGTACGTTTAGCCGCTGCGAATTTTTGATGAATCCGAGGGCTCGCGTACCAACGAGCACGTTGTTCCGGACAAGGCTGGCGACGATCACGTCCGCCTCACCTCCCTGAAAGCTGTCACTCGTGTAGATGAACTTTCCATCTCCGCGCGGGCTGGCAAAGCCAAAAAGGGTTTTCTCCGTCGTATCGATCTCGGGTTTGAGCAAGCGCTCGAAATGACTCACTTGGGCGGAATAGGGCGACAGAACCGCCAACGTTGGCCGGCTGCCGTCCGCGGCCACGATTGGGCGCAACCTCTTCATGGCGGACACTATCGCCTTTGCTTCGGATTCGTTGCGGTAAGATCGCCTGATTTTCTGCTCGAACGCCCGGCGTTTGACAACGCTCAACGAGGGCATGTCGACGATCACGACAGGAGATGCAGGGAAGCTGTCGACAGTTTCCACAGCCGGCTCGCGCCGTTTCACGCGCTCCGACGAAACGAGTTCTCCCTTATAAAAGGTATTGGAGACAAGCTCGCCGATTGCTGGATGCATCCGGCTCTGTTCGCGCAAGGTGTTCGCAATCGAGCTTGGACGTTTCATGTCCGCGGTTCTAAGGGCCTCTCGCTCGGCGATTGATCGGAACGGCTCCTCGAGACGAGCGGCGATGGCGAGTACGTCGCTGAGCAAGAACTGGTCCGCCTTCAGCGCGTCGAGGGCGATTTCCACTTCGCCAGGCAGATCAGGAATAGCAGAAAGCTTTTCTTTGGCATCCCTCAGCAGTTCGTTTGCCCGCTTGCCATCGTAGAACTTCTGGCGTTCAACCGCGTCGAAAGGCGACAATTGATTATGGTCACCGATCATAACCCGCCGGTTGCCGAGAAGAAGGGCACCAATCAGTTCCGCGCCATTTGCGCGCGCGGCCTCTTCGATGAAGACCCAGTCGAATTGTTCGCCATCGGCAATCATTTCCTCAAGGACATGTGATGAGGTCGTGGCTAAGGTGACATCGGACGAGCGAAGCATCAGATTGTCGGTGTCGCGCAAGGCACGTTCGGCAATCGACTTTTCCGACCTGTCGACGGGATTCAGCGCCTGAGTGATCTGATGGAGCTGGCTTGCCATGACCGCCGCGCGCTCAGCGTCGGGTTTGGAGACGGAGCGCAACAAGGCGACCGAGTTCCGTCGCAAGGTGCTCTCTTCTTCGCTGACGCGAGATCGTTCGACGCGAACGACAATGTTCGATTGCTTCGGCAAGAACTTGCGAAGCTCGTCCTCCATATGGATGAGAGTCTCATGGTTCTGGGAAGACACCAGAATACGGGCGTCAGGAGTATGATCGAGGATGCTTTTCACGAGATGTGAAATCAAAAAGGTCTTTCCCACACCAGGGGGACCGACGACGACATTGATCGACCTTCCCTCGACGATCGACTGCCACGCCTCGATCTTCGATGGCTCCATATCCGCATCTGCCGGCGGTGAACCTGGAACAGCAATGTCGCAGAGCATGTCGTCCATCGCCACCTGCGCCGGATCATCCAACGCTCTGAGGAGCTCGACGTTGGCCCTGGCCGCGACAATGTTCTGCAGCCGTCGCCTGATAGCGCGCTCGGTTCCGGTATCCTTGCGTGGCCGCAAATAAAGAGACTGCCCTACGGGAACCGCCAGGTTCGTTGAAAAGGCGAACGCCAGCTTTCCATCGACCAGATTGCTTCCCTCATAGCTCAGTTCCGGCACTCGCTCACGACCGGTTGCGAGTTTGGCCAACTTCGATACGGTCCAATTCACCTTTCCGTCGTCATATTTGAGCTCGCGCCGCATTGCCTCCGCCGTGGGGCGCAATCCCATTATTTCGCGATGACCGTCCCGTATCGAATCATCGCGAGGTGCGAGCCACACCACGTTCTGCTCGCTGTCAGGCAACGAAAGGACTTCGACGGGATACAGGCGAAACTGCTCCCTCAGCAGGGTATATGCCTCAAGCAGGATCAGAGCGAACCACATCGGAACATCATTCGTTGCCCCGGTTCCTCGGACGCGTTCCGCGAAATCTCGCCATCGTCGTGCGCCTGGACCAAGGTTGCGCACGCGCTCTTCGGCACTCGCGCGATTTCTCGCCAAATGCAAACGGTGAACGACATCCTCCGCGCCTTGTATCCAGTCGTTCGGCCGCCTTTTATGCGCCGACTCAATCATGCCAATCGCGTCATGGACGATCTTCACGTTGTAGATCGCCAGATCAGTGAGAATGCGAAGGTTATCTTGACCGGCGGGGACAAGACGAACCCCGGCGGAAAGCAGATCTTCCGCGACGAACTGCATGAGAGCAACGCCGTCATGCGCCAGTATCGTCCCGGACGAGAGAGCCGGTAAATCGCTCTGGAGGGCGTTGCGCGAGGGGTAAAGGATGAGTTCTCCATCTGAACTTGACCCGACCCTGTCGAGTTCGGCGACAACTTCCCTCAACTCCCCGAGCACGATGCTGCCGTCAAAGAGCTGAAACTGCGGCGGGTTCGCCAAACGATCCAGCATTCGGCGTTCGATCGAGAGCAGCGAAGGGGAATTATCTCCATCCAGGCCGAGGATGGCAGCGGCCACTCCGGCAAGATCGATCCAATCCTGCCGAAATGAAATCGCGCCAGAAGCGCGCAGAAGATGTCCGGAGGCTCCAAGATCGCTGTCAGCAATGTGGACACATGCTTCAAATCCCCCGAGACGATAGTCGTCGCTATCGTCTGAATGCGAGAAGATCGTATGGGTGCTCACACCGCCATGCACGATACCCGCATCGTGGCACAGGGTAAGCGCTTCCGCGATGCGGACGATATTGCGCCAGAAAACAGTCCGGCTGGTACTCGCCAGAAAGCGGTCATGTCGTGCTCTCCTTCTATGGGACGACCCTGAGATCGGGTTGCCGGGATCAGCCATGACGATCGCGATTTCCTGCCCGTCCTCAACGACATCGAGCACTTCGACCAGGACTTCACGCGCCCGCCGTGAGGAGAGAACACGTCGAATTCGCCGCAATCCTCGACTGATAATCGCCTTCAGGTCGCCATCCAGCGGCGTGCCGGTCTTCCTGAAGAGCCGCAGCAAATATCGCTCACCATCGTCGAGCCCGATCGCGGACCGCAGGTCCGAATCCCAAGCACCGTTCACACGGGCGAGAGAGGCCTCGGCAAATGTAAAGCGGGACTCCAGCGACAATTTTGTATGTTGTTTGATCGTATTGACTGTCGTCATGCCGCTCCAGCCCGCCTATTTGCTTTTGACATAGCAGATTCGCCCGGTGGTTGCGTCTTCAATCCACTTGAAGCTGGTATTCACCCAAACATCGTGGCCCGAAGCGCCTTAGCCAAGAACGCGCTTGTTCAATTCGGCATAGGATGGGAATGCGGCGTCCCGACGTCCCGCGGCATAAAGCCATTTAACACCATCTTCCATGGTGTCGACATCGGCTTCAAAAAGATGCGGCATGACATCGGTCAGCTTGGGAAGCTCAAAGATCCGGTGAGCAGCCAAGCGGTCTATCGCCATCTCTCGAGCCGAACTGCTCGTCCAGCCGCCACCTCCCTCCTTCCGAAAGTGGCTTTGGTCGATGATGCCTTTTATCCAAAGCCAAGGGGCGAGCCGCTGAATACGATCCTCGGAAATTCCCCACATCGGAAAATAGTCACGGGAGAAAATGACTTCCGACCCGTCTTTCAGTCTCCAGACTCCATAGGGGAGCCAGAGGCGGGACGGGACGAAATCAGAAAGGGCGGTGCGCGGGGTCACGACCTCAAAATCCGCGCGTTCGCCAAGACCCGTGTCGAAAAGCAGATACGTCGGTCGGCCAGCGCGGCGAAGATACGCCAGCGTGTTGGCACCATAAGCCTTGTCTTTCACGACAGTCCCCGGCTTACCCCGCGCCGCGCGACCAAAAAGCCGTCGCCGCCAGATCGCGGCCCGCAACGTCATCTGCTCGTCAAGCGACAGAGGTGTTTCACGCAAAAGGCGTGCCTTGGACACGGCGTACTGAACCTCGGCATAAGGAAGACCGAGAGCATCGGCTATCGAGAGAATGATATGCAGCGCATCATCGAAGCCCACGTCACCGGGCTGCGTTTGTCGATGTTGATCGCAACTGCTGGAAAGATCATGCCAATCGCGGTAGCCCAGTACACGGGCGAGCGCTTCATGCACATAGGAGAGCTTCAGATTGGTCGCGGCACGAACCAGATATTTGGCGACCTGTTTTGGCCGATCAAGGTCGGGAAGCTGAATTCGCATGGAACCACTCCGGCGGTGCAATCTATGGCGTGTCCACTCGGCCCGTGCACCTTGGAAAGAGGTTCTTGCGGGTTGATTCAGTCGTTCCTGCCCTGAGGCTTCGCCACTGTGGACGGCATGACCGGAGAAGCCACGCGTTCAACTTAAGCGATTTGGGCCAGTTGACCAACAAGGCGCGAGCCGCACTTTGCGTGAAATATGATATCGCCGTCCGACAGCGCCTCACGCACCAGACAGATCGGCCGTTCCCAGATAGGTGATGTCGATCCGACCGATGGCTTGAGCAACCTGAGCGCGCAACAAGCCCGCTCTCCCAAGGTTAAGCGCGGCCTGCAAATTGCCGAGCACTTCGCCGTTGGCAGCAAATACCCATTACCACGGTTTTACTTAGGTTCATCCTTTCGTTTGAACCAAAACTGCAGCCGCTGCTTTATGAGCTCGACCGACTGCACCTCGCCGAGCTCATCCAAACAGGATAGATCATCGCCAGCCCCGGTATCGAGCAGGCCATCCAGAACGAATATGGTCTTGGCAGACAGAAAACTGGCAATCTCTTCCTGCAACTCGGCGCCACGGTTCTCAGAGAAGATCAAATAAAACAGCGTGACAAACACCCGGCGCTTGGGGTTGGCGGCAAGCGATTTTACGAGCAGTCGAATCTGAAGTTGAGACGCGCATGTCGAAATTAACATGCACAGCCACAGGCAAACTTCCGGACTGACTGCCGCAATCGTCGTCTCATCAATGACTTCGAGATGGGATTGGGGAACACTGTTTCGCTCAAGGAAGACGGCTTGCGAGGTCAATCGTTGATAGGTTGGTCGTCCCTCACCCACCGCAACGTTTATGAGTTTCTGCAGCCGCTGGGGCGAGCCGTGTCTTACCATTGTGCGAAGCAGCTCCAGGCGAACATTGTTGTTATCTGAAGCCCTCAAGCATTCAATGAGTTCACGGTAGACGACATCACCTAAAGACGGCTCTGCCCGTAATATCTCTATCGCACCCTCGGCGATTGGATAAGAGACATTGGCCTCGCCGCGGTGGTGATCCGGCGTCCATGTGTCGAAGGACAGTTTGAGAAGGGTCGGAATATGAGCTGAGTTTGGCCTTGCTTCCAGCATGTCCAGGAGGCGCTTGCGCACGAGACTGCTGGGGTCGGAGTGCTTGCTTAGGAGGCGTTCTGGCAGCTCTCCTGAAGACTGGACGAAGACCGCATTCATCGCCTCGATGCGGACGCGAGCGAAATCGTGCGCAAGCCCAAGATTGATCAGGTATTCATTCTGCAAATCGGATGCCAAGCGCATTGCTTTAGCAATCAGCGCGATGTTCTCTTCCGTGACTTCGAGTGACAAGCCGAGCAGATTGCGAAGTCTAGCAACCACGTTATGGCCCGATTTCGACAAGACCCCGGCTACGAAGAGATTCAGCTTTGCCTGCGCGTCGCTAGGAACAGTAGAAAAAAGTGCATTGACCTCCCCTGAGACCTCGCCCCCATCTCCATAGAGAAGCACCTCGACGGCGGTCTTCAAGTTGTCTTCAGCGACTTCGATAGACTTTGATGCCGGGGTCTTTCGATCCTTCCCCTCCTCCGATTCGCCTTCCAGACAGGATCGAATGTCGAGCGCGATTTCGAAGCGCCTTTGAGCTGGCAAACCGGAAGCGTTTGAAAGCAGGGCTGTAACGAGCGTGGGCGCATGATTCACAGCGACGGAGGTCGCTGCTTCTCGCGTCGCATCCCGTTCCGATCCATTGCGTAGGCGCTCTTCTAGCAGGGGTGTTACCGCTGGATCGAAATGATGTTCTACCAGATTCCAGAAATCGTCTTCATATGGACTTCCGGCTGATGCTTCGCCAAGAGCAAGCAATTCTTCTGCATTGGGGGCAGTTTTGGCTTTCTGGGCGACATGCAGCCACTCCCATAGAAAACCGCTCAGATTTGGATGCTTCTGGAAGACGTTCCATTCACCCCGCCGCCGCCTCGCCTCGATGTAGGCACGCAGAATCTCGCTCGCGGTATATCCATCTTCGCCCATCGATTCCCAATAGTGCTCGATGGCCTCCTCGTCGTAGTTTCGATTGTAGAGCGCTAGCAACGCATCTCGGTTGCGGGACTCCCGCTCCTTCGAGCAATAGATTGCGGCTTCTTTGAACACAGATGCGTATACGTCAAGGTCGACAATAGCCCCCCGGATCAGGGTTTGAACATTCGGATTGTAACCGCTCAGGATAATGTCGCTGAGCGCTGCGCAAAACGACGGCGTCAGGTCGGGAGAGAGCTTTGCGACCGCCTTATGGAAGTTACCTCTAAACGATCCATGTCTGAAGGCAATCACGCGGGTAATAAACGCCTCGCAAATGGCACGTGTATGCGGCGCATCTGCTATTCTCTTGTACCAGTCGTCCGGTTTCTTCGGCTCTTTCCAAGAGGTCAAGTTGAACCACTGCTTGTCGATTGGGCTCTCGTCGAGCCATCGGGCGAGCTCGGCGGCATCGCAATATTCCGATCCGGCTTTCGAAGCGAGCTTCAAGTCATCAGCGAAAGTGGTGTCCAGCGAAGACAGCCGGACGATGAGCCAGTCGTCGATGGTCCTTTGAGTTGACGAGGAGATCTTAGGTCTCAACCCGGCGACCGAAGCAATTGCAGCGACGATGTAAGTGGCGGTCTCAGCGCCCCAGTCTGAATTGTTGATGCCATCAAGGGCCACCAAGGCATCCAACAATTTGCTCAACGCGCGTGACGACACGACACGCTTGCGCAACGTGGCTTGTTCGAGACCGCTCTCGACACGAGGGTGGGCGCTGGAGAACTCCGACTTGTCCTGCCGGAAATTTCCGCCTGCAATCAGGGTGCTGGCCAATGCAGTTAATTGGTCTTCAAGATCAGGAATCGCCGTCGATAGTTCGTCCTCCAATTCCTCAAGCACACTGAAGGTCAACCTTTTCCGGGCTTTGAGCAGTGCCCACAGAATGGCGGTTGCTTGCCATTTTCCTTGTTGCACGATCCCGAGAACGAGAGCACTTTCGATTGACTGGTTTCTCGCTTCCTCGATGCATCGGTGGATGAAAGTGGCTTTGTTCTCTCCTTCATGGGGCCCAAGCCCGACAGCCCCAAAAAATCGGTCTAGCTCCAATGGAAGCGCAAGTTCCCTGACAACGGTTGACTGAAACTTGTGGGCGGAGATCTGTTCGATTCGGGGAAGCGCCTGCAATTTTAATTCGAACAACTTGTTCCTGTCCGACCTTCGGTAGTGGCCGGCCAACAATTCCGCCTTGTATCGCTGATCGAGTGACCTGAGATTTGCATCCTGCATGACGTCGCTTCGGCTTGTGATGACGTACATGCGATCTGGCGACGCAGTGGCAAGGAACTCGTTGATGGCGTCGTTCCAAGGCAAGCTGTCCGGCTCGACACGGTATTTGCCCCATGGATCCTCTACTTCGAAGATGACGGGTCCAGGTGTTCTGTCATTCCTAAGCCTTTCCGGACCGCCCTCGATTTTTACGGGTGTGAGGTGCGGATTCTCTTCCCGCATGGCTGCGATCAAAGCTTTCGCCGTCGTCGTTTTCCCCGTTCCGGACGGGCCCGTTAAGACGATGGCGTTCCTTGACTTCAGTTGGGCTAACAGAGAATCCCAGTTTGCAGGAGGCACGAATTTTTCGAGATCTTTCGTCGTCCCATCGTATCCTCCGTGAGCTTCGATGATCTCGATGACATCTTTGCGTTTCCAGACCCCCGAAAGACTGCCTTTCATTCGAAGAAGCGTACCTTCCTCGAGTTGCTTTATGCATTTGTCGGCTTGGCTTTGCGGTACTCGGAAACGATTTGCCAGAAGGGCCCTAATCCGGTTTTCGGCTCGCTCCTGATCGAGGTTATTCCAGACGGCGACGCGGCCGTGTGCATCCTTGGGTAATACCTTTGCTAGGGTCGGAGGAATCGACCCGAGCTTTTGCCACTGGCTTGGGCCCTTCACGAGCAAGTTTCGAGCAACGCCACTGACATCAGCGGAAGTCACAAGCAGATAGCTCATGTCAGAGTTTTTCAGCAGATCCTTCGCTGGGATTCGCCTCTTCCCATGAGCGAGAAGCGTAGCAAACTCTCCAATTGTCCACGGCCCGGTGTTCCGCAATTTGCACTGCACAACTAGCTTGCGCGTCTTGATCGTCAGGCCCTGCGTCAGTGCCCCTGGCTCGTCACGCAATTCAGTTTCGAGATCCTCCTCGTTCGCCGGTTCCAGAGTGATCTGATCGGACTGTTGTTTGTTCGCCAGTAGGTCCAACGCAAACAATACTGATACCTTGAGCTGATACCAGTAGCCTTCTATTGAAGCCTGGGCGCTTGTTGCATCATCAACTTCTGGCTCTTCGGTTGCCATCTTCTTCGCCACTTACATCCAGAACTGGAATTGACGTAGGTCGTTCGCAGTCACTTCGATCCCCATACGTCTTGCCACGCCTTAAATTCCGATGGCCTTACCTGATAACGGGCAAAGTTGCCTTCGTGCATTCCGATGAGCTCGTCCTCCACGATCTCAGTGAATCTGGCTCTATCTTCCGGCTCGACTCGACTGCTCGCCCATGCTGACACCTCGGTTCCGATCTGCTTGCGCCCCACTTTCGTACGGATCAGCATCGATACAATCTCTCGCAACTCAGCGCGGTATTTCAGCCGGAACGGATCGGGTTCGCCGAGGGACTGCCGGACCGCCGCATATCTTGCCGCCGAACGTTCATAGGCCCAGAAGAAAACGTCTCTAAGTAGGGATACGTCGTTGAGTTCATAGACGCCAAGAATTGCATCTGTGTAGGCGCGCTGAGGAACGTCAGTGAACGAAAGTGGTGAGAGGTTGCTTCGGATCAACGGGATATTTGCGGCTAGGCGAGAGACCCGTTTGTTCACATCGTCAAACGGTTGCAAATATGGAAGGTGACCCATCACGAAAAATGCCTGTTCAAATGGATCCTCTATTGCCGCCGCCTTTTGCAGCATCTGATTAAACGAAGCCTCGATCAGCTGAGGCACTTCGAGGGGATGAAAAACCGACTGATCAATACCAACAGGTACGAAGCGTAGGCGACCGGATGCCGAGGGATCCGGCAGTAGGTTGTTGGATAGCAGGGCGTGAAGGTTCAGGAGTGTATATCTGTTGAAGTCGATCTCTTCTGCGGTGCCGACCAGGAATTCGATCGCATCCTTATGGTTAAGGATCATCTGCGCTTCAATGTGGTTTCGGCCAGTCGCTTCTTCGCCAAATTCGATCAGGCGTCTCGTGTCGAGCAAGGAATAGGTGTTGCCTTCGAGGCGGCTGGAGTTCCAGGCGAGGTCGATCAGTAACCGATTAAGAATGAGCTTCGCATAAGTGCCTGCCGGCTGGGGCGCGGTTTTGGGCTTGCCAATTTCCTGGAGACGTTTGCGCTCTTCCTCTTCAAAATAGAATGTGGAATTTGGTTCGTACTGATCGAGGAAATCGACGTTATAGCCGACAGGCATTCTGGCTCCTGTTGGCTGTGTGATATAAGCACGAACCGCCTGCCCTTCCTCCGAAAGCCTGATCAGACGACCATAGTCATCTTCCTGCTGTGCTGGCTCGCCAGCAGCCGGTTGTCCTGATGTCGCAAGGTAATACTTCGCCCATCGACCGCTGCCTGTCATACGCAGCAGCCCGACTTCCACGAGCTGTTTTAGCCGGTACTGAAGTGTGCGGCGTGGGATAGCTTCGGAGAGGCTGTTCGCGATATCTGGTGCGGAAATGCCGTCGGGATGTTCAGCAACGATATCCTGCAGCTCTTTCAGTGCGTCTTCAGGTAGTTTGTTCGCCATTGCCGAGATACTTGCGCGTAAGGGGTAGGCGCAATTATCATGGTTTAGGCGCAACTTTCAAGCGTAAGCGCAAGTTTGGACGATAGACGCAAGAGTCATTACGCGTCGGAACCAGGAAAGCCAACCTGAGAAAAACTGGTGAGGGGGATACGGTTTCAAAGACGTGATGATCGTGGTCGAAGAGCTTGCGCGCAGCTCTCAAATTCTCCGGTTCATTGGTGGCTTTACTTTGTATCGGAAGACCTAGAATACTAAGTTTATGCCGTTCAAATTTTTCCACACAGCTGACATTCATCTCGACTCCCCGCTACGCTCACTGGCACTTCGCAACAACGACCTCGCCGAACTGATTGGCGATGCCACACGGCAGACGTTGGTGACGATCGTCGACTTGTGTATCGATGAACAAGTGGACGCGCTAATTATCGCCGGCGATCTCTATGACGGCGACCAGACATCTATGAAGACCGCCCGGTTTCTGGCCAGCCAGATGCAGCGACTGCACGAGGCCGGCATTGCGACCTTCATCATCCGAGGCAATCACGACGCCCTTTCGCGCATCACCCAGGAACTCATCCTGCCGCCATCGGTCACTGTATTCGGCGGTCGCGCCCATTCGGTCGACATCACCAAGGGAGACCTCGCGCTTTCTATTCACGGCCTGAGTTTCGCCAAGCCTCACGCGCCGGAGAGCCTTCTCGAGAAGTATCATCACCCTACTCCCGATGCGGTCAATATCGGCATCATGCATACAAGCCTTGCCGGGGCACCCGGGCATGACCTCTATGCGCCCTGCAAGGTGTCGGATCTTCATGGTTGGGGGTTCGACTATTGGGCACTGGGACACATTCATACCCGGACCCAACATGCCGGCGATCGAATAGTGATTATGCCAGGCATGCCCCAAGGGCGGGACATCAACGAAGCCGGAGAGAAGACCGTCACTCTCGTTACGGTCAATGACGATCGCAGCTTCACCGTCGAAGAACGCCCGTCCAGCATTGCCCAGTTCGAACGCGTTTCGATCGATATGTCCTCGGCTGAGACCTGGCGGGAGGCAGCCGACCTGGTTGAACAAGAAATAGCTGGAACACGAGACCGAACACGATCGCAACACCTTGTCGCACGCCTTCGGTTGACGGGTCGTACACGATTGTCGTGGCAGCTGAGACGCGATCGCGATTTGCTGCTGGCGGAAGCCGAGCAGCGCGCGGAGAGCTTCGGAAACACCTGGATCGAAAAGATCGAGATCGCCACAGATGCGCCGGAGAGCACGCCGGTTGGCAGTGCCACCGCCGATCCAGTCCTTGAACTCGGCGAGCTGATACGCGGCGACATCATTCACCAACACGGCGTGCGGCAAGCCGTGCAGGATCTCGTCAAGGAACTGCGCGATGACTTGCCGCCAGAAGCGCGCGGTTTCAGCGGAGAGGACAAAGTCGCGTTCGAAGCACTGGTCGACCAACTGCTGTCCGAAGGAAGCGAAGACATGTTGGCTCGGCTCAAACTCAAAGCTCCGGAGGTCGACTGATGCGTCTACGCCGGCTCGATCTCACCCGCTACGGCAAGTTCACGGATTATTCGATCGACTTCGGGGAGCATGAGGGCAGCACACCGGATTTGCATATCGTCTATGGCTTGAACGAAGCAGGTAAATCGACGGCGCTTTCAGGTTATCTCGATCTCCTGTTCGGCATCGAAGAGCGCACGCGCTACAGCTTTCTTCATCAAGGCAAGGCCATGGAACTTGGTGCCTGCCTTGAATTTGAGGGATCGGCCCATGAGTTCAGGCGCGTCAAGCAGCGCAGCAACTCGTTGCTGAATGAGCATGGACAACCGGTCAACGAGGCGATTTTGAGCCTCCCGCTCGCCGGACTGTCACGCGACGCGTATCGCATGATGTTTTCACTCGATGATCAGACGCTGGAGGATGGGGGCAACGCCATCCTCGAGAGCAAGGGCGATCTGGGCGAACTGCTATTTTCGGCAAGTGCAGGCCTGGCCGGCGTCAATTCCATTCTAGAAACCGCTGTCGCCGAAGCCGATGGTATTTTCCGGAAGCGCGCGAGCTCGACCAAGATCGCAGGTCTGAAGCGACAGATCGCAGACCTGAAATCTCAGCGCGACGAACTCGATGTACAGGCGTCCGCATACAAGACGCTTACGGCAACGCTCGAACAGGCCGAGACAGCCTATGAGGCCGCCATGAAGGAAATCGCGACAGCCAAAGTGCGTCATGAAGAGATTGCCCGCGTCCTGCGTGCCTACCCTCTGGCATCAGAATACCTTCAAGGGCAGGATGATCTGGCGGGATACAAGGACATGCCGCATCCTCCGGACGAGTGGGCGGCAGCTCTTCCGGATCTCATCGTCGAAGAGACGCGGCTTCAAACACGGGTTGCCGGCCTCAATCAGGGCGAACAGAAGATCCGCGACGAACTCGAAGGATTTGTTGTCGAGGAACGTTTGCTCGAGATGACCGACGATCTCGCGCAGCTTGGAAATACGGCCGCACGCTACACGACCGCCGAAGAGGATTTGCCGAAAAGAAAGGGTGCACTTTCGGATTGGGCCCGAAAGATCGATCTGATCCTCGCAACCTTGGGTCAGTCAGACATTGACGATCCGAAGACGCTGCTGGTCCCGGCAGCCACGATCGGAACGCTTCGTGATCTGATCGCTCAGAAGTCCGGCATCGATGTCGCGCAACGAACGGCCGAGAGGGAACAGGAAGCTGCCCAGCAGGCCTTGGAGAATGAACAACGCGCCCGACAGGCGCTCGAAGATCAAGGCACCGCAGTCGACGCCGGCAAGGTCGCACTGCTTCAATCGGTGCTGAAACGCCTGCGCGACGGAAACCTTGCGGCTGAACTCCGGCTTGCCGAGCGGGCCATTCCAGGTAAGAGACGCGCCCTTGAAGATGCAATTGACGAGCTCCACCCGTGGACTGGCGAAGCTGCGGACTTGCGTAAGATGTCGCTGCCCCAACCCGATCGTCTGAATGCGTGGAAATCGACCCTCGACGGGATCGAGAAGCGACGTTCGCAGATCGTCGAGCGCAAACAGGAACTCTCGGCAAGGAACAATGAAGATACCGCCAGGATCTCTGCCCTGCGCGAAACGTCAACCATCATGGATGATGAGGAGGCAAAGGCCGCCCTCCTCGAACGCGACCAAGCGTGGGCGCGCCATTTATCCAGCCTGGTTCGAGAAACAGCTGATCATTTCGAACTAGAAATGCGAAGGACTGACGCGATCGTTGAAGCGCGTCTCAACGGTGTCAAGGAGCTCGAGGAATTACGGTCTCTTTCGACGGCACTATCGGTCACAAAAGCCAACCTCGATCAGCAAGACCGTTTGATGCAAGATGCCGGAAACGAGCTGGAAGCCTTGCGCGGCGCAATCAGGTTGGAAACGCCGACCGAATTCGTACTGCCTGCCGAAGCGCCCACGGATGCATGGCTGGCAATCGTCCGAAAATGGGCGGAGGGCCACACCTCAGCGCTGGCTGCATATGATGACCTCCGTAGTGCTCTGAGTGACCTCGACGACGTGAAGGCTGCGATAGCAACAGAGCAAGGTTCACTCACCGCTTCCTTGACTTCCATCGGGATCGACGTCGAGGGACTGGATTTGGCCGCTCTGATGCAGGCAGCCGACAACATTCTTGCAGACCACGCCGCGCTCCAGGCCAAGCGGACGGAGGCCCACAAACGCCTTGGAGATCTAGAAGCCGCGGCCGCGCTGCGAAAGTCGGCGCTGGACGAAGCTGTGGCCTCGTTCGAAGAATGGCAACGTATCTGGGTAGATACCCTCTCCACCACCTGGTTTTCCGACCGGGGAAACAGCGTCGGCGCGGTGCGAGAACTCCTCGACGCCATAGCCGATCTCCCCGAAGCATTGCGCGAGCAGGAAGATCTGCGGCATCGCATCGCGTCCATGGAATCCGATCAGGCGACTTTCTCCGACGCCGTCGGGCAGCTGCATACCGCTCTCGACGAGAGGTTTGACGGCAACAATCCGCTCGCCGCGGCCAAGGCTTTGATCCGACGGCACGATGAAGCCAGGCAGACAGACGCGAAGCGGCAGGAACGGAACCAGGCCCTTACCGACCTTGAACAAGAACGCGAGCAACTGGATGGCGAGATCGCGGTCCATGCCTCACGCAAAAAGCAGATGACTGAATTCTTCGATGTCGATGATCTCGCCGATGTCCGGCAAGCGCTGGAGCGCTGCAGGAAGAGAGACGAGTTGCTCGGGCATCAGGGCAAGCTCGAGCGGCAAATCGTTGGCGAGATGCAGCAGCAATCGCTCGAAGACGCAATGGCCGGCCTCGCCGAAATCGACCTCGGTGACCTGCAGCATGAGCAAGCCGAACTCGCAACGCGTCTTGCTGACCTTGACGGTCGGGCGAAGGACCTGTTCGCCGACAGGGCTCGTGCAAATGATGCCCTGAACGCTATCGGAGGCGATGACGCTGTCGCCCGCCTTGAAGCCAGCCGACGCACATTGCTTCTGGAAATCGAGGACTTGGCGCTGCGATATCTGCGCCTGAAAACCGGTAGCATGGTCGCTGAACAAGGCATCCGTGCCTATCGGGAAAAACACCGCAGCGCGATGATGAACCGGGCGTCCGAAGCGTTCCGGCTGATCACGCGCGATGAATATTCCGGACTTGCCACGCGGCCCGACAAGGACCGCGAGGCCTTGATCGGACTGTCTCAGCATGGCGCTTCCAAGCTTGCAGTCGAAATGTCCAAGGGCACGCAGTTTCAGCTGTATCTGGCGCTTCGATTGGCTGGATATGAGGAATTCGCGGCGGCCAGGCCATCCGTGCCGTTCATCGCTGATGACATCATGGAAACGTTCGACGAGCCACGTTCCGAAGAGGTATTCCGGCTATTCGGACAGATGGCTCAAGTCGGCCAGGTTATCTACCTCACCCATCATCGGCACCTGTGCGAGATTGCGATGCAGGTCATTCCGAACGTTCGAATTCACGAAATTTCATGACCTGCCAACACCCAATTTGGGTAACGCTAGCGCTGCACGAACAACGTTATACACGACTGAAACACACGAACGGTACATGAATGTTGGACTTGTTTGCTCCGCGATTTCGGGAAGAAAAACAGCACAATCACTTTCGTCTCATCTCGGCGGATCCTGACTACACAAATGTTCAGCCTATCATTCAAAACTGGGCGACTGGTCTACTGGATCGAAAGGGAGAGAGTCAGAAATTTATCAACGAATTTCAAACGACGTTCAATTCCTCGATGTGGGAACTCTATCTGAACAAAGCACTTGTCGACTTGGGATGCAGTGTCGACTTTTCAAAGTCTACGCCGGATTTCTTCGTCCGAGGACCCGGAAATTGCGAGTTCAACATAGAGGCTGTCGTCACTGACCAGCCTCCGACCGCGAAGCGGCAAAAGACCTTCGACGAGCAAGGTTTCAAGACTCGTGGCGCGCTGAAACTTGCTGGGAAGATCAGGGACAAGCTGGATCTCTACCGCGGAAGCAACGGAAAGAAGCACCCGTATTCCTCAATGAGCCACGTGCGAGGTCGCCCATTTGTCATTGCAATCGCCCCCTTCGATAGCGACTTTTCGCTTATTCAAAACAACGAGCTCATCAATATGGTCCTTTTTGGCTTGGCGCCACCTGTGCTCGAGGGGCCAAACCTAGGAACGCAAGACAAGATTAGCTCTCTCCTGAAGCCTTCGGGTGCGCGAGTTGAGATGGGAATTTTCACGAACGACTCGTATAAAGAGATCAGCGCCATTTTCTTTTCTACGGTCGGGACCTTCGGAAAAGCAGTCGTTGAAAGTAAGATTGATAGGCTCGTCCGAGCGACCCGTTACAGGGTGATCGACAAGTACAGGATTTCGCCCGGTTCGATGCTCTGGCAGATTGGGACCCACCGGTTTGAGCTTGCTGCGCTGAACTACCTCCTCACACAACGAAGAGAGAGTGACCACCAGATAGGCGGAGCAGACGTGCTTATTCAGCACTCATCGTTTTATCGTGAAACCCATCTGGACGGGCTGCAGGTCTATTTCAATCCGTATGCAGAGGTGCCGCTTGACCCAAAATTCCCATGGCCCGCAGAAATCGCTCTCAATTATTACAACGTCGAAAGCGGTGACCATATTCAAGCGCATCCTGACGGAGCTCTCGTTTCAAGGCAGGTTTATGAACTAACTCCAAAATACTTTCGGCATCTGCTCGGCAGATACGGCTTTCTTCGACAATGAGGAGTCAGATTGGTGAGAAGTCGAGATAGATTTGCTCGTACGCTCTCGGAGGCCAGCAAGTGCGCCAGGCAACTACGTGAAGATCTTGCGAACTGGGGCGTCCATCCGGATGCTCTCAGCTTCTGCCGCGAAGAACTGCTTGCCGCCAACTACTTCCACGCCGCTCTCTGTTGATTTTCACCGAGAACTGGCTCTGTCTCACATTTGCTGCTGTTGGAAGGCAGGCTTTTGCTGATTCACTGGAGGATCAGCTTATGCGACATCGAATTCCGCGCGCGAGCCTCGCGCCTGACGGCTTTTCAGTAGATGAAGTGAAGGTTGCAGAGGATAGCGTTCAGATTCAATTGCGGTCGCGGCAGCCCTTGGGAAGATGTCCGGACTGCGGACGAGTGAGCCGAAGAGTTCAAAGCCGATATGTGCGCCGACCTGCTGATCTTCCGCTTTCCGGTCGGCGTGTACAATTGACAATAGTCGCGCGCCGGTTCTGGTGCGATGCCGTCCTATGCGGTCGGCGCATCTTCTGCGAGCAGTTCGATGGCAGTGTATTGGCTCGCTATGGTCGGCGTACCCAACGGCTGGAAACAATCGTCCACCATCTCGGCCTGGCACTCGGCGGCAGACCGGCGGCAGCCTTTGCTAATCGCCTCATGATGCCAGTGAGCAACGACACACTGCTGCGGGTGGTTCGCCGGCGTATTGCCGATTACAGCGATGAACTCTTTGTCATAGGCATTGATGACTTTGCCTTTCGACGTGGCCAGACCTACGGAACAATCGTTTGCGACCTGGAGCGGCGGAGGCCTGTTACTCTCTTGCCGGATCGTGCGTTGGATACGTCTCGATCGTGGCTGGCCCAACATCAGTCGATATCAATCGTCGCTCGCGACCGGGGCGGTGGCTACGGCGAGGCCATCGCGAAGGCCCTGCCTGATGCGGAGCAGGTCGCCGACCGTTGGCATCTGATGGAGAATTCCAGCCGGGCGTTTCTTGATGCTGTCGGCAGGTCAATGCGCCAGATCAGGCAGGCGGTCGGCAGCAATGTCGTTGACCCCAAGCTTTTGACTTATGCGGAAAAGTTGCAATACGAGGGTTATCTACGCCGCCAGGAAACGAATGAAGCGATCCGGGAACTGTCGAAAAAGGGCACCCCCATTCGGCAGATCGTGCGGCAAACCGGTCATAGCCGGAAGCTTGTCCGCGACGTATTACGCGGCCAGCGCCTCGATGTCTTTCGAACACGGCCAAGCTCGCTCGATAGCTGGCTCCCTTGGCTTAACGGCCGCTGGGACGAAGGGGCTCGAAACGCCTTGGCACTTTGGCGTGAGATGCGGGAAAAGGGCTTTCCAGGGCAAAGTGGCGTCGTCTCACAATGGGCGCAGCGCCGGCGTCTGGCAGAGAAGGCCAACCAAAGTGGTCTTGCCCGAACGCCATCGGCACGGGTTATCGCTCGATTGATGACTGCCGCACGCGATGATTTGGCGAAGTCCGAGGCTGTCCTGGTGGCGGCGATTGAAATGAGTGTTCCTGAACTGGTTGCCGCGCGCGACGCCATTGGCGACTTCCAATCCATGATCCGCTCGAAGACAGCATGCAGGCTTGATGACTGGCTTGAAACAGCCAAGAACAGCTTGGTCGGATCCTTCGCAAACGGCGTAGAAAAGGACATCGACGCCGTTCGGAACGCTATCATCTCTCCTTGGTCGAATGGGCAAACGGAGGGACAGATCACGCGCCTGAAGCTCATCAAACGCCAAATGTACGGGAGAGCAAAACTCGATCTATTGCAGGCGCGATTGATTGGCGCATCCTAATAGCTACACGTCAGCAAAAGTGCGTCAGAGCCAGTTCTCAGTGAAAATCAACACCTAATACTTCAGAGCTGATAAACGATCCGTGCACCAACGCCAAGTACCAGGACATCGCCTGGATGATCAGCCAGGCCTCACACTGTCGGCCTTTGAAGTCATCCTTCGATTGGCGTTTCAGTTTTTCAACGATGGCAAAGAGAATCATGACGCGTAACACCAATTACAGGAGCGCTCTTTCAACAGTCAAATCTCAAGGCGTGGTTAATGCGAAAAACTTTGCGACACGCTCGGTCCGGCGCTGCTGCTTTAGCCACTCAAAACTGAATCAGTCTTCCTCTTTGTAGAGCTTTAAAACTCTCGGGTTCGTTAACTGGTTGCGGGTCGCCTCGAACCTGTAACCGTCCCAATCCGGCCAGGACTCCCAACCGATCGGCGTTGCCCTGCCGTACCATACCCGGACGACTACCCGATTATCCCCCCACTCGTCGATGATGGAAACCGTGTGCGTTCCGCCGAGGTCGGAATCGATGTCATAGACTTTGACGTTTCGGATCTGAACCATTGTCCCCTCCCCTCACAACAAAGCAAGCTGTTCGGCGGGACGATGCGGGACAGCCGGAACCGGCAGGGCCCTTAGGCGGTCCTGCACCCGCCATTGCCGGGCGCGGTCCTGGGCAAACTCGTAGCAGGCGATTTCGCAGATGATCGAGGTATCCTTCCAATCGTCCTTGTGCATCGAGGTATCGACACCCGGTCCTTCATGCATGCGGAAGCCGGACAACTTCTGATATTCAGCCGCTGGACCGGTTTCAACCCCTCGAAAGCATTGCGCGCCGGAATAGCGGAAGGCGGCAGACGTCTGCGGCACGATAAACTCGCCACGGTCGGCGAGCTCGGCGGCAATGTCGATCACATGAAATCCAAACTGTAGGCTACGATAACGAGGTCCGTTCCCGAAGCACTTCACCACCATGGCTTCGCCGAAATCGGCCTGAGTATGGCCGGGCGGATGCAACAGCGGCACGAAGACCTCGCGGCGGTGCAGCGCGCGTTCGCGCATGTAATCCCTGATGATCGTGTAGTCGCCGGTGAAACCGCATTCGTCCCGCACCCGGTCGAACAACCGCTTGGCCGTATGACGCTGCTTGCGCGGCATGTCCACGTCCTCATCGAGCCATCGATCGACGGTCTGAACAAACGGGTCAAGCTTCGGACGACGCACCGGCGAGCGGCGTCGAATACGACAGCATCTAGCGAACCGCGTCGCACGATGTGTTGAAATGCTTCGTTGCCTGGCGCTGCGTCATCCCTTCGGAGCACGCAAGAAGGACCCTCAAATACAACTCCACGGTATAGATCCCCTAACTCTCCTGCAGTCTTCGCAGAAGGAAAATAGGTGGACGACTTTTACGCCGCCCGCAGCAGGACTATCTCGCCGCTACCGTGGTCGAATTTTGCACCGCCAATCTCACCGGTTTTGTGAGGAAAAGCCGGGTTTCTCATCTTGTTCTGGCAAGCCGGGCCTTCAGAGCGTGCGATCATCCATCATCCAGGCCCTGCACGTTCTTATCGTTGAACTGGCTTCCCAAAAATGCTTCTGCCTCGCCGAATCTGCCGGTTTTCCGAAGCGTTTCGACGAGGCGCTTGGTGTTTTGCCTGAGATTTGCCTTTTGGTTGACCAGCAAATGAAGATAAGGCAATGCGAGATCAGAGTAGTCACCCCGGTCACGGCATGCCTCTTGCAAGCCAGATCGATGCAGGCCAACAGCCGGTCACGTAGCCAAGGCTCGGGCTCCAACTGATGACGGCCTGCGAGGACAGACAGGATTTCTCGCAAAACTATACGAAGCTGGTCAGTGTCGCAGATGCATCCGAACAAGGTGTCGATCACGTCGTCCCGAACCCGGAAGTCTTCGTGGCCGAGAACGTCAGAGGCAACCGCTTCTCTGATCATCGCGAGGTAAGTTGACTTGTAGCTGACCGTTCTGCCAACGCTTTTCGTTTGACCAAGCAGAAACGGGTCGATATCGGCAAAGTCCTCGAAACCCCTTTTCCTGAAACCGATGGCATGGGCGAAGCGGCCAAGCTGATAGGCAAGCTCGAGAGCGGATTGCTCGAAACCTTCTTGTTTGAGCGCGCTGGCAAACCGCGTTCCCGGCAGGAGTGCTTTTGTCAGAACGACTTCATAAGCACCGCGATCCGTCAGTCCGGCATTTGGGTAGAACCGCAATTTGTCCGCTCTGCTGGCGTGGAGACTGAATAGGAGGTTGGCAATGCGATGATCGACTTCCGGAGAAGGGACCCGTCCACGTCCTCATCGACAGTACAGGGTTGCAGGTCTACGGCGCGGGTCAGTGGCTGGAAGAGAGGCACGGTGCCAAAGCCCGCCGCAACTGGCGAAAGCTGCATCTGGCACTGGATGCTGACAGCGGCGACATCATTGCACACGTCATAACAGACCAGAATGCCGGCGACGCTTCACAGGTGGAGCCGCTACTCAACCAGATCGACGACCCGATTGGCCAGTTCGCGGCGGATGACGCTTATGATGGTGATCCGACCTACGACGCAGTCGTAAGACACAGCGCCGGTGCTGCGGTGGTCATTTCGCCACGCGCCAACGCGCTGGAACGGCCGCACAGTGGTTGCCCAAGTCAACGAGACCGACACATTGCAGCGATCAACGCCGATGGCAGGATGAAGTGGCAAGTCGCTACGGGCTATGGCAAGCGATCGCTGGTCGAGACCGCGATCAGTTGTTACAAATCGATCATTGGCCTCCGGTAGCGGGCACGCTCATTCGCAGCACAGCAGACGGAAGTCGCCATCAGCTGCGACGCCCTCAATCGCATGATGGCATGCGCACGCCCGAAATCCGTCCGGTGTAAGTCGGCAGCAGGATAGTGAAAGGACCAAAGTTCGAAATCCGCCTACTCCTCGACCGATGCACCAAAGCCAGTCGAGATGCAACTCGTCGATCCGGCGCATCAAAGCCAGATCACAGTCCGACACAGGACGCGGCGAATAATAGACGTTGCCACGGCTGAAGCCGAGAAGCTTCGCCTGGCGCACGACCGACAGTTTGTGTGTGCGGTCGATCATTTTTTCCGCCCAGCAATCCCGCCTTGCCGAGCGCTCGGGACAAAAAATCATTCTCCAGCGTCAGCTCTCCGATCTTGGCGTGCAGCGTTTTGACATCGACGGTCGGCCCTGCCGGTACCGCTTTAGATTCATCGCCGAAAACACCCGTCGCTCCCTCAAGGAGCTGGTCTTTCCACTGCTTGATCTGGTTGGCGTGCACGTCGAACTGCTGGGACAGTTCCACCAACGTCTGCTCGCCTTTGATCGCGGCAAGCGCCACTTTCGCCTTGAAAGCCGGACTGTGGTTCCGGCACGGTCGTCTCGTCATGGTCTCTCCTGTTTCCGGCATCTAAGCCAAAGTCAGGCAGAAATTCCACTTATTACCCCTGTTCAAATTTCCCGAGCCACCTCTAACCTCGGGCTAGGATGTTGGCGTCTTAGCGACTTGCGAGGTGTTTCAGATATACGGTCTCGAACAAAAAGTTGGAAGTAGCTTTCTGTCCAGCCAGTCGACACCTTCTTCGTTTTATCTGCGCCTGACGAAAAACCCACACAACTTAGATGCATTGAAAATGCAGGAAAAATTCAAGGCTGTGGGCGAAGAAATTTCTTGTTGACATTGGAATAAATGACAAAGTAACTTTTGGTTGCATATCGTTTATAAGATGCGAAAGAATTCTGAATAGAAAAGTAAAGATTTAGATGTCTATCAACCTTTGGAATAATTTTTTTGATGGAAATTTAATGGATAAGTCAAAAAACCTCATAATACTCGGAAGCGGTTCAATAGCAGGAGGTTTTATTGGTAGTTTTACTTCAGAATATGCAAATAGATGGAGATCTATCAAGCTATTAACAAATGAAAATGGTATTCAGAAACTGCCGGCATTCGTCGAAACACATACTGTCGTATTAGAGTTGTCTAGTGTTTTCAGGCAACTCGATCCATTCGTTCGTGAGGGCGACGTGGTCGTGAACGTGACAGTCTCGGTTGGTACGGTTGAGGTCATTCAATTCTGCCGTGCGAGAGGGGCTCTTTACCTGGACACATCCAACGAAGCCTGGCCGAGTGATAACAAGCTTACAACTTATGATCGCCGAAACTCGGTCCTGAAAAAGTGCAGGTCGGAAGAACGCGGTCTGCCGACCTCATTGATTTGCCACGGGGCAAATCCTGGCCTTGTTACTCATTTTCTAAAGCACGCGCTTGATGTGGTGGCGCGAAACGTGTTCGATGATGCGGCTTTCTCTCGCCTCGATGACGCGGATCGATGGGGAAGAATCTGCAAGAGCGCGGGAATCGAGCGGATCGACATATCCGAACACGACTCCCAGGTAGCTGCCGGTCTGCTCGATACGGATTGCGGGTTCAACACCTGGTCCGTGGAAGGGCTTTTGGAAGAAAGCCTGGAGCCGTCGTGCTTTCCCTATTCTACGACGTTGGAACCACTTTCCGAAGAAGAGTGGCTGCTGCGGACCATAGAAACCGCCGGCTGCTCTCTTAATGTCGCAACCTCAAGAAATCGCGCCATCGAAAATACGGTGTCGACCTGGATTCCTGGGGTTGGCTGGTTCAGCGGCTACCAGATACCGCATCCGGAGCAATTCTCCATGGCCTCGCTTTGCTCCTGGCGTGAAGGAGAGCAGACGAATCATCCCACGGTCCGCTTCGTTTATTCTCCCTGTCCAGCAGCAAGGGACATGCTTTCATCGGCTCTTCGTAGGCCTGAAAGCGAGAAAAGGCGCAAAGTTCTTATAGACGAAATCGAAAGCGGCTCCGACGCGCTCGGTGTTACCCTCTTTCTGAATGACGGCAGACTTTTCTGGTATGGCTCGGTACTTTCGATCGATTTTTCCAGGTCCGTATCGTGCCGGAACAACGCGACGACGCTTCAGGTGGTTGCCGGCATATATTCCGGCATCGAGTACATTATTCAAAATGATCGTGAAGGTTTGCTCGAGCCGGAGGATCTGGATCATCAGGTGATCCTGAACCTAGCAAAACCCTTCCTCGGAACAATGATCGAAGCATGGGGTTTCCACTCCACGGCAACCTCCATGCTGTCCAGAACAGCTTGAAGCCGGATTTTCCCCTCCCGACCGTCCCCCACCCATAACCTTTGTATTGATGGAGAAACGAAGTGAATAAGGCAGTCCAGCTATCCGCCGAAAAGATTCAGCACATCGAAGCTGCTCCAAACCTGATTTCCCGCAATGTAAACAGCATCACGGGATCGATCCTGCTTTTGTGTACCTATACTCCGTCGATCGACATGGAATTCGTGATCGAACTTTCCGAAGGGCGTACGGTTTACACTTTCTGCCCCGAACTCTGCCACCTTGACGTGCTGGGCCTTAAGCTGACGACGGTCTTTCGTCTGGGCCGGGTCACGGACGTAACCGTAGTCACCAAGGACGGCTCGCCGCATTCAATGCAGATACCTCTGATGATGCAGGAAGCTGCTGAAAACGCGGGCTTTGACAAGGCAAATATCACATACTACGCCCTTGAAGGCGGCAGCGCACATACCATTAGCGACTTAACCATCCGCAAAGCACGGCATTATTCGGAAATTGAAACCCTGATGCCGTACTCCAAGCTAAGGAAGGTCACAGAGATCCTGCGTTCTCCAGGCGGCTGCCCGAACGACCAGAAGGAAACATTCCAGTCTGTCATCGAGCACTTTAGAGAAGAGGTCGAAGAGATTGCGGCCGCCGTGGAAAAGAACGACACAGAAAACCTGATGGAGGAAATCGGGGACGTTCTGTTCAACGTTTTCCTGATCGCAGATGTCGCCAGATCGAAAGGTTTGTTCGATATCGACGACGTTACGGCGGCAGTTGCGCAAAAGATGGTCGACAAACATGACTTTGTTTTTGAAGACCGCAAGTGGAAATACTGAGCTTCAATCCTACGGTATGCGGCTGCGTCCAGGCTTCGAGTATGGTGACGTTAGCCTCATACCGCGATTGAGCAGTGTCACTCCTGGCGAAGTCTCTCTTCGAGGGAAGCTAACCCGGAACATCGAATGCGATCTGCCTCTGGTAGCATCTCCGATGGATGCCGTGATTTCTCCAAACCTTGGCGAAAAACTCGCACAGGCTGGTTCGGTCCCAGTACTGTTTTCTGGTTCGGGCCGGATGAACGCGTGCGAGGAGGAGATCCGGCGTTTGAAGGCAATTGTTCCAGAGACTCCTGTTGGCGTCCTGCTCTCGCCAAAGGCGGCCATTTCAGGGAAAAAGGTCGATGGGTTTACCGAAAGCGCAGACATTATATTTCTGGATACGCTTCATTCTGCGCCAGACCTGCACTTGCGGGCCGTGGAGATTCTGAAGGACCGCCTACCAGGTATCTCAGTCGTCTCCGGGAATGTCGTTCATCCGCACGACGCCGAAGCGCTGATAGAGGCTGGTGTCGACACGGTTCGCGTCGGGATGACCTCAGCCTCGATCAACGACGGATATTACATGACGGGTTGTGCGAGGTCGCAGGCGGCAGCGGTGTACGAATGCTCGCGGATCTGCCGTAAACACTCTGTCCCGGTCCTTGCGGACGGCGGTATCCAGAATATCGGGCAACTGGCGATTGCATTCGCCTTGGGAGCGGACACGGTTATGATGGGCAAGATGTTCGCGGCGCTAATGGAGAGCGCCGCGCCTTTCGACGAAAACGACCGGAACCGAAAGATTTATCGTGGCATGAGCCGGGTTGGACTTGTCGATCCAGATCTGCTCGTGGAAGGCAGAACGGAAAGTATCGAGGTTTCCGGCACCTTCGATGCCGTTGTTTCTAATTGGTGCAGTTGCCTCAAGGTCGCCATTTCAAGATGTGGGGCGGTGTCGATCGCAGACCTTCAGTCCAAGGGCGAATTCGAAGTCTTCGGGCACGGAAGCGACTGTCGATGATTGAACGGTTCCCAGTAGCGAATGGAACCAATCTCCCAGTATTGGTTTGAGGACAATAAAGTGATCAAGATCAAGAAGATCTTCCTTGGTGGCCCCATCAAGAATGCAATCGAGAAGTCGGGCTTCAACGGCGGTCTTAAACAAACAATTCTAGATACACTACAACTTCTGCAGGAGGCGAATTTCGAAGTCGACTCGGCCTTGACCGAAGGTTATCTGGAAGAGGAACGAGTACACGCCCTGGAAGCTTCCATCACGCCGACCGAAGCCACCGCGGGCGACTACCAAGGCGTTGTCGAGTCCGACATTTATGTCTGTCTTTGGCCAAACGGTGTCGACGGCCAACCGTTTCGCTCCGACGGTATGTGTATCGAGCTGGGGTGGGCGACGGCTTCGAAAATTCCCTGCATTCTCATCCGTGAAATCTCCGCAAATCATAGTGATATAGTAGTCGGTCTCGAGGCGATTGGAGCCGTGGAACACATAGACTTTCCTACCTTTATGCAAAGTCCTGATGTTCTGCTGGAAGCAATCGAAACAATGAATCGGAAACTCAACTAGCCTCGGGAGGCAAGGAAACAGTGAGCGAAGTTTCTTTGGTATTGCATAAGCGTGGATGGTGGGGCGATGCTTCGTATATTGTCAGGCACGGATCCACATTGGGGCTCGCAAATCTAGGTGCCTTCTCAATTGTCTTCACGGATTCGGTGATGATCGCCTGGTTGGGACGCGAGGAGTTCATCGGTGTATCCTTCGGCGTACTCGTCTACGCGGTTTTGCTTCAGTTCGGACTTGGCTGCTCCTATATCGTCGCACCGCAAATCTCTGAGGCGATCGGAAGAAACCTCGAATACCGGTCTAGGGCGACGACACGGGAGAC
The DNA here is from genome assembly GCF_054658215.1 of Roseibium sp. ROS1. Lineage (NCBI taxonomy): Bacteria > Pseudomonadati > Pseudomonadota > Alphaproteobacteria > Hyphomicrobiales > Stappiaceae > Roseibium > Roseibium sp. ROS1. Next base: position 30,068 of record NZ_BAAGIG010000007.1, on the reverse strand, counting down.
GCTTCAGCTGTCGCTGATCTATTCGGTCCTTGCGACGCCTCTTATCTACTTCGGCTACATCCCGCTGATGGCATTCCTTGACCAGTTCGTGTTCGCCGGTCACACAGCCACCTACCTGTCCATAGTCTGTCTCGCTATCGTTCCCCAGATGCTTTTTGTGGTCGTCGGCGAGAACTGTGTCGGCCATGGGAAGTCCCAGATTGTTCTTTTGGGAACCGCGTTTGCTGTCTCATCTAATTTCATCCTCAACTATCTCCTGATATTTAAATTTGACTACGGCGTCGCTGGCGTTGCAGCGAGCACCGTTCTCACCTCGGTTTTTTCGCTGCTGTTCGTGGCTGGTCTGTCGCGAAAACTGCTCAGTCTCGGTGGCAGCCTGGCTGGTCAGGGGCCTCTGCGGCGTGCCATACGATCTCGGCTTATTAGGCTAGCGCTGCCGCTTGGGTTTCTAGAAGTACTTCTATTTTTCCTGTTTGCGCAGACGACGGTTCTGGTCGGCATCACTGACGCCAGTTTTCTACCCGCACACTTGATCGTTTTCCAAATTACTGAAGGCGTGGTGCTGGTCTTCTTCGGTTTCGGAGAAGCGTTAGCCACGAAAATCGCATTCTACAAGGGAAAGGGCAATCTTGCCGACATTGCCAGACTAATAAACCTTTCCTACGTGATCTCAGCGTTTCTCGGGTTTGTCTGCGCGATAGTACTGTTCACTTTCAGTGATCTCATTTTTGACCTCTATGCACGCGGCAAAGACGAGTTCGCCGATGCCGGCGCTAAATTCCACGATCTGATCGGTCTGGGTATCCTGCTGGTCGTCGTTCAGTCGTTCCAGGTCATGCTCATCAGTGCGCTCCGCGGATTCGGGGACACCCGGTATTCGACGATCGTTTCTGTTTTAAGTCTCGGACTAATCGGGCTTGGAGGTGGTGCGCTCTCGGCTCATTTTTTTGGTGGTGGCGCTTTTTCGGTATGGATCTGTTTGAACGTTGCCACTCTGTTAATTGCAGGACTGTGCCTTTATCGCCTCGACTCAGTGTTCTCGAGATTCCGGTCTCGTAAGTCCGCGCCGGTTCACAAGTAATCAGTAAACGCTGTCTGACAACAAAAAAAATTGGTCTTGTAGCCGATACGTTTCAACAATGAAGGAGAGAGCCGTGAGCTGTAAGGATCTGATCTCTATGGTTAGCAATGAGCCATTCATTGCCCGTTACAACATGGCGGATTGGGGCGTATCCCAAGGAGAGGATTATGAAGAACTCCTAGCCTATTGTTCCGCGTTGGAGCCCGACAGATATCTGAAACATCACCCCTGCTTTAGGTTCAGGGCGAATTGCGACTTCGTCCTGTGGAACGATGGAAATCGATCTATTTTCGAACCATTGCCGAACGCTCCCTTCTACCAGTCGAAGGGTATCAATTCATATCTCGGAGGAATCGCGCGCGTTTACCCGCAGTATCCTCCGAATATCATCGACAATGCGATTATCCGGGCGAGCGTCCGCAACGTGTTCAGCTTTCTTCCAATATCGGATGAGGACAAGGTCCGCCCCTGGCATGTCGGCACCGAAGTCGTGAGGATCGAGGCCCTGCCTAATTCCGAAGGATTGCCGACACCCGAAGGCATCCACCGTGACGGTGACCGCTATTTGTCGATCATGCTGTTGGCCAGAACCGGGGTCACCGGTGGCCGATCGGCAATCTACAATGGCGACAAGCTCGAAATCTCCCGCTTCACATTACTCGATGCATTCGAAGGAACAGTTTTCGACGATTCGAAGACCTATCACGACGTGACGCCAGTGCGGCGGGAAGACGGGACCGACAAGGCCTTCAGAACAATTTTTGGAATGAGTTTCAACTATTACGAGGACATGGACAACACACCTTCGCTCGACAGTTTCACCCCCTGAACCGGGTGCATATGCAGCGATATTCGGATCTGCCCGGCGGCACAGGACCAAACGAACCACGAGACGGGTTATCTAGGGCGGTAGGAAAATGAATATACTCGATCTCTCCTTGTCAATTTCGGCGGACATGCCGATGTTCCGAGGCGACCGACAGCCTGAAATCGAGCAGGTGAATGAGTTCGGCAGAGACGGCTGGAACATGAAGCGGCTCCACGTGTCCACGCATGACGGTACGCATGTCAACGCACAGAGCCATGGCGTTCGGAACGGACGGACGCTCGACGAATACCCGATCGCCTCATTTATGGGCCCTGCCACCCTGTTTGAAGGCAATGTAGCCGCAGGTCATTCCCGGCGTCGAACCCAGTGCGGGATTGTTTTCCGAGACCAGAATATTTCATGGGCCGAACTTTCCTGGCTTCGGGAGACGCGACCCAGCTTTGTCGGACTTTCGCTGAAATACGAGCTTGATCTTGCAATCGAGAAGGAACTGCTGAACCTTGATCTCGTTGTTTACGAAAGGCTTGCAAACACTGGTCTTTTGCCTCGAAAATTTTTCTTCTGCGGTGTTCCACTCCGAATTGAGAATGGCGACGGAAGCCCTGTCAGAGCTTTCGCGATGTTTTGAAAATAGGCCACCACCGGCCCACCAAGTATCGGTCTCGCCGCGCCAAAGCGACTTCCTGGGAAGCGTTTAGACCGGCATCGACAGACCGCTTTTGCTGGACTGCGAATTTGAAATCTTTCAAGGGTAGAAATCATGTTCATGTGCAAAGACTTCCACTTCGATATTCCCACTATCAGGAAATATTGCGACGAGGTGCCAGACGATGTTTTCGAGACAGATGATCTGTTGAACGACACGACTGCTAGATGGGAACGCGAAGGCGAAGACTTTAAGAAATTTCCGTATTCACCGATCGAAGAAATAACGGCTGTACAGACACGCAATACGATTTCGGTTGTCGAATATGCCTTTGAACATGTCCCATTTTATCGCGACCTCTACAAGAAAGTCGGATACAAAAGCGGCGATTTGCGGACGCTTGATGATCTGAAGTACCTGCCGATCATCAACAAGCAGATTCTCTCGCAGGTCGACTTGGCCGAAAGGACATCCGCGATAAGCGATCCCCGCGAGCACTTTCTGACCAGCACTTCCGGCTCAAGCGGAAAGTCGCTCCAGATCCTTTACGGGCGTGAGAGCGTTCAGCGGGAGTCCTTCGAATACTACCGGCAGTTCAACATTATGCTCAAAGGAAGGTCGGACCCTAAACGCTGGATCTACAATCTGCACATGTCACGGGGCTGGGTTTCCTCGCTGAATGGCCTCTATCCCACTTTCACGTTGCATGAGGCAGTTGACCTGGATGAACTAGTACAACATTTGCGCAAGTTGCGTCCTCAAGTGTTCTGCATGCTTGCAAGCTACCTGAAGCATCTTCTTCCCATTGCAGAGGAGATGCGCAATGCCGGAGTCGAACTGATCGTCACCAACTCGGAAACCAGTTCGCGGGAGGAAAGAGCTTTTTACTCGGAAAAATACGGGCTTCCCATTCTTGACGACTACTCTTCCTGCGAAGCTGGCATCATCGCCTGCGAATGCGGCCATGGCCGATATCATATCAACTCCGATGGTGTTTACTTGGAGCTGGTTGGAGATGGGGACTGGGGAGAGACAGTCGTGACGGACTTCAGAAACCTGGTCATGCCAGTCATTCGCTACAATCAGGGAGATATTGCCAAGTGGGACGATATCGGCTGCAACTGCAAATGCGGGCAGAAAACTCCAGGATTTTCGGAGGTGCTAGGCCGGAAGGACGACAGTTTTCTGAAACCCGATGGAACGGAAATACCGAGCGCGAGCTTGTTGAACGCAATCGACGAGATCTTCACCGACACGTCCGGAGGATTGGACCAGTACCGGCTTGTAGAAAGGGATATTGGTGTCCTGGAGCTAGTCTTCGTGCTTCGGAACGATGCCGCTTCGATTTCCGAAAGCCATCTGAAACGCCTGAAAGATCAGCTTAAAGTACTGTACACTGGCCAAGTCTCGCTTACATCGGTGCCGGTATCGAAAATGCCTAAATTGGGCGGGTACAAGCGTCGCAAGGTCATTTCCGATAGGAAAGCAGAGCGTTCTGGTTTGCATAATGCGCGGTGATGGGCGTTTGTCGGCCTGAAACTTTGATCTGATCGTAGGTGCAGTGTTTTTAGCACGTGTTGTTCAGTACCGGATTTGATCCGTTGTTCTGGTAGGTGAGGTGTGCAGGTTCCTGTCGGCGGGTATGTTTAGGGTGTTGGTGCCCAGTCGGCACTGCCTCGAACCGGGGAATGGGGCCCTCTACGGTAGGCAAGACGGTTTGATCGGCGCAGGATTTCGGCAGACTCAACAGGCTCTGAGTCTTCATCTCGACGACACGGACGGCTATTTTGATGATGCGTATGCGCCGCGTGTTGAACTGGGAGGTCGCTAGGTGCGATCGGTTCGGCATCCAAATCCAACGTTCGTGCAACGCGCGGTGTAGGTCGCTTTGCGCTCCAAGCGGCGTTGCAGCGTGCCTATCCTGGCTTCGGCAGATGCCGGGTCGACACAAACGGCGCTTTACTGCCGCTCGACTACACCATTATGAAAGTCAGCTTCGCGCCAACGGCACTCTCTGCTGCTGTGATGCTGTAAAATCTCACTGCTCTCGAATGCTTCCGCCGTGGTCGCCAACGCTGCCCCCAAACATGTCTAGGCTCCCGACATGTCAAATTTAATTGCAGCAGCCCGACAATCTGGTAATTTCGCTGCCATGCCACTTAGGAATCATTTCCCCTCGCGGAATCATGATTTAGATCAATTTTTTGAATCCGGGAGTGTATGGGATGGAGGCGGAGCAACCGACCGCAGAACCGGTTGATGTATCGAACTGCGATCGCGAACCGATCCACCTTCTGGGCAAGGTTCAATCCTTCGGTTTTCTTGTCGCCGCGACTTCCGACTGGCTGGTCGCCAACGTTTCGCAAAACGTCAGCGAATTTCTCAACGTTAACGCCAACCGTTTGATCGGCTCGCCTGTCACGGATCTGATCGATCCGGAAACGGTTCACAAGCTTCGAAACCGCCTTCAACATCAAGGCTCAGGTTCGCTGCCCGATGTCGTTGCGAATGTAGCGTTGAGCCATTCGAGAGATGGACAGCGCTTTGACGTGAGCGTTCATATCTCCGGCAAGAAAATCATCCTCGAATTCGAACCGGCTTTTTCGCGGGAGGACACGGATCGGCATGTCGCTGCGGTACAGCAGGCAATCCAGAGAATTTCGGGCATGTCCGATGTCGATGCGATCCTCAAATTCGCCACAAGATTCAGTGCAGCCCTGACGGGATATGACCGGGTCATGGCCTATGTCTTCAGATCCAACGATACGGGAGAAGTAAGGGCGGAGGCCCTTTCGGTAGGGATGGAATCTTTCCTTGGCCTGCGCTACCCGGCAAGCGATATTCCCAAGCAGGCCCGCGCGCTTTATGTCCGAAGCCCCGTCCGTTCGATCGACGACAGCTCGTCGGATGGCTCGCCAATCCTGCCGGTGCCTTCACATGAAGAAGACTTGATTGACCTCTCGAACTCAGTCCTGCGGAGTGTGTCGCCGATACATCTTGAGTATCTCCGCAACATGGGTGTGGCGGCTTCCCTTTCCATCTCGCTGGTTCTCGAAGGACGGCTTTGGGGGCTGATCGCCTGCCACCACCGCGTGCCGAAACACCTGCCGCAGGCGCAGCGCAATGCGCTTGTCCTGTTCGCACAGATGCTTTCGCTGATCATCGGAGGAAAGCTCACTACCGAAGACAACCAATATGCGAACATGGCGGGTGAGCTGATCAACAATTTCTCACGGTCCGCAGCTACGACCGGCGATATCGCCTCGGTCGTGCTCGATCAGCAGGACGTGGTCATGCAACTGATGACGGCTGAAGGTTTGGCCGTTGTCAGTAATGGATCAGTCGAAACTGCAGGTCAGACACCCAGCCTCGAAGAAATAAAATTGCTGGCAAAGCGCCTGAATGCAATGCCTGCAGGTGAAATTCACTGCACGAGCGAGTTGGCGAGCTTTCTGCCTGAAGCCGCCGATTTCGTGGCCCGGGCAGCAGGCATGCTGTCCATCCCCATCTCGAAGACACCGCGCGACTACATTCTGTTTTTCCGTCCGGAAGTGGTGCGGCGCGTGAAATGGGCAGGTAATCCAGAAAAGCCCGTGACGCCTGGACCGAACGGGATTCGCCTGACGCCGAGGAAAAGTTTCGAGGCGTGGCGATCTCTGGTCGAGGGGCAGTCCGAGGAATGGACGCGAGCAGAGATCACAGCCGCCGAACAATTCAGGGTCACTGTACTGGAAGTGGTGCTGCGGATGGCGGATGAAGCCGCCGCCGAGCGCGAACGTGCCAACGAAAAGCAGGAATTGCTCATCGCAGAACTCAATCACCGCGTCCGCAACATCCTGGGGCTTGTGCGAGGCCTCATCTCGCAGACCTCAAAGAACGACGCGTCGATCTCGGAATTCGCGGACGTACTGGAAAGCCGTATTCACTCACTGGCCCGGGCGCATGACCAGATCACCAAGCAGAACTGGTCTGCGGCATCACTCAAGGCATTGATCACGACCGAAGCGCAGGCATATTTGAGCGACAAGTCGGACAGGGTGATAATCTCAGGGCCGGATGTCGAAATTCTACCGGTCGCTTACTCTACGCTTGCACTTGTGATGCATGAAATGATCACCAATTCCGCCAAGTACGGATCACTATCCGATCGGCGCGGGCGCGTGGAGCTATCGTTCGAACAGCGTGACGACGATTCGCTCGATCTGAACTGGCGTGAACTGGATGGGCCCGCTGTTCAGGCGCCCAAACGCAGAGGGTTCGGCTCGACCATAACCGAGCGTTCAATTCCCTTCGAACTGCATGGTGAAAGCAAGGTCAGCTACGATTTGAGCGGGGTGAAAGCACATTTCTGGATTCCGGGAATTCACATCTCCCGCTTCATCGATGATCAGCCGTTACCACAAACCGATCAAAGCGATAACGAACCGATAGCAATTCAAGACTGCGGTCGGGACGGTGTGCCGGCCGCCTTTCCAGCGAGCTTCCTGTTGGTCGAGGACAACATGATCATCGCCATGGATACGGAGGGCGTGTTGCTGGAGCTGGGAGCCAAGAACGTTCGTGTTTGCGCCGATGTCGCCACAGCTTTGGAGGAGATCGAGAACAACCAGCCGCAGTTCGGCATTCTGGACGTGAATCTCGGACGTGAAACCAGTCTTGAAGTGGCTCGAAAACTGAACGCTTCCGGTATTCCGTTCATATTCGCATCCGGCTATGGCGATGCGCAGCCACTGATCGATATGGATGAGACAGCTATCGTGATTACCAAACCCTATGACAAGGAAACTCTACGCAAAGCCATTCACCATGCGGCATGATCATTTGGAACTGATCAGGGTGCGGGCAATTACGCCGTAGTCGACTGGTTTAGTGTATACAGCAGCCTGCAGGCCACTAGCGTCTACGATTTCTTCAATGCTGCGTCCCGTGACAAAACAGTAGGGAGTGTGGCTTGTTTCGAGCAGTTTTGCCACTGCGATGCTGTTGTTACCGTTCAGGTCGAAATCGAGAAGTGCGCATTCACACCCCTGGGTCTGAATTATTCGAAGCGCTGTAGCACGATCATGGGCTGAAAGGCACTCGTGACCGAGGCCGGATGTTGCCTCGCAGGCGTCTATCGAAATGAAGGGGTCGTCTTCAAGAATGAGTATGGGCATTTTGTTGATTTCCTTTGTTTCACAAACCCAACTCGCCGGTCGGCCTTTGGTTATCTCATTTTAGTGAAGAGCCAACATGGTGAAAAATTTAATAAAATTGTCGGGAAATAATAATCCGTGAACTTGCTTGGACTTTTGCGCCAGGAAACTGGCCAGCTTCATCAAAAGCTGGATGACAGTTTCGCGAATGGCAATTTCGCCAACCGTGATGACTACACGAGATTTCTGGCGATGCATGCCAGGGTGTTGCCAGAAATCGAAAGGCAACTGGCAAATTCTGCTGTTTATCGGTCTATCGATGGCTGGAGCGCCCGCTTTCGTTCAAATGCCCTGCTGAATGACCTCCGATCAATGCGCAAAACTGTCCCAGAGCCGATGGATATTCCTATTGCAATGGAAAGAGGGTCGATAGCAGGTGTCATGTATGTCCTCGAAGGATCCAGGCTTGGAGGAATTTTGATCGCAAGAAAACTCGCCATTGCAGGACTGAACAGTCTGCCGATGAATTTCATTCGTCAAGGTAACGAGGATGACTATTGGCGGAAATACCAGCGATGGTTGGCACAGTTCGAAGCTGACCATGAAGTTGCGGGACCCGCCATCAAAAGTGCCAGGCTGGTATTCGAAAAATATCTTCTGGCGCGGGAAATGGAAATGTAGAAGTGATTGCCAAGGCTCTGGCCCCGGACTGAGCTCACCAACAATTATCCCGCTTCGGATATTCGTGCGCAGCGCAGCAAATTTCCGCTTCCCGCCCTGCACGGGCATTTATTCGACCCACAACGAACACCTGTTTTGCAGATAGCGCTGAAATCCTGCGGACCACCGACTTGAGGGCGCTGAAGCGCCGATCGGGCGTTGCAACAGGTCGACATTAAGAGCTGGTCTGCACGCCTTAACTATATATGATAATGTCCTTTATCATAAACTTTTTTCATGATAGGTTGCATATTTAATAAATACCATTAAAGGGTGCAATGTGTGGCAAATCAAGAGGAGGGATCAAGCCGACAAAACGGCGACCAGCATTGGTTTCTTAAATTTCTCGGATTTTTGACCGCGGTGATCGTGGCGCTGACTGCTTTGGTAGCCGCATACTGAAGTGGTCCTGGAAATTCGGACGGTCGGCTAAGGTGTATCCCGAACCTTTTTGGAGGGATACGCGATGGCGAAACGCTGGAAGTTTTCAGATCAGTTCAAGGCACAGATTGCGGTTGAAGCGTTGAGGGGCGACCGCACGATCCAGGAGATCGCTGCAAAGCATAAGGTTCATCCGAACCAGGTGAGCACGTGGAAGCGGCAGGTGGTTGAAGGTATGGCTGAAGTTTTTTTCCCGCGGCGGCAAGGCTGAAGGCCCAAGCGAGGCGGAGGTGAAGGAGCTTCACGCCAAGATCGGGAGGCTTGCGGTCGAGAACGATTTTTTGTCTCAAGGGCTCAAGCGATGAGCCCTGCCAAGAAGAAATCGATGATCCGCCGCGACCACCCGGAGCTGAGCATCAGCCAGCAATGTAAGCTCGTGCAGCTCTGCCGGGCGGCGTTTTACTACACACCGATCGGCGTTGATGCGGCGACGCTGGCGCTTGTGAAGCAGATCGATCGGGTGTTCACGAAGTTTCCATTCTTCGGCAGCCGCCAGATCGCGGCCTATCTGCGCCGGGACGGCATTCGCGCCGGCAGGCATCGTGTCCGCCGTCTGATGCGGATCATGGGCCTTGAGGCGATCTACAAACGGTCGAACACCAGCCAGCCACATCCGCAGCACCCGGTCTATCCCTATCTGCTGCGGAACATGATCATCGATCGGCCCAACCAGGTCTGGTGTGCCGACATCACCTTCGTGCCGGTGCGTCACGGCTTTCCCTATCTCGTGGCGATCATGGACTGGGCGACGCGCAAGGTGTTGAGCAGGCGGTTATCGAATACGATGCATGCCGACTTCTTCGTCGAGGCGCTGAAGGAAGCCATTGTCTGCTTCGACGCGCCCGAGATCATGAATACGGATCAGGGAAGCCAGTTCACTGGATCGGCTTGGATCACGACACTGACCGAGGCCGGGATACGCGTCTCGATGGACGGGCGCGGTCGCTGCATGGACAACATCTTCATCGAGCGCCTGTGGCGGTCATTGAAGCAGGAAGAGATCTATCTCGAAGAACTGACCGATGGCTTCAAGGCGCATCGCGTCATCGGCGACTGGATAACCTTCTACAATCCTGTTTCATAACACCCATCTGTCTATGTCGTTGAAGTGAATAGGTTTTGCTGATCGGGATGCGATCCCGCGGGGTATTTGGGGTTCTTTCTTGCGCGACGACCGATCTGCTGGGCTCGGGGCTTTCTCAGTTCTGCTCGACTGAAGATCCACGGACCGTCCGGCAGAGGATGAACGCCCTCGATCTCGCCAGCTTCGGCGGCCAGCCTGAGGGTTTTCGGTGCGACACCGAGCAAGCGTGCCGCCTTATTCAGATTAAGCCAAGGCTCGTTCCCGTCCGGCGCTGCTCGGAAGACTGGGATTTTGTGATGCGATCTGTGCGCGGTGACCCGCTCGCGTGTCCAGCGATTGCCATGCCCGGTCACCAAGCCGTTCCGGTTGAGAATGCCGGCGATCACATCGTCGCTGGCAATCAGTACCAGTTGCCGCATGGCTGCAATTATGTCGCTGGAGGTACTGTTTCGTTGCCCCCGCCGCCGCTTCGGCAGGCGCAATTCGGTATGGGCGCCCCCAATCCAATGGATCGCGAGAACGATCTCTGAGGCGTCGTCGTCGATATCGGCAACCACTTCCTGGATCACGGTGCGCACGATACGCTTCTTAAGCATGGCATCAGTCGTCGGTGCCGACCAGACAGCCTGAAGGTCTGCCGCCAGTGCCGTGATATCCGTTTCCAACACAGGTGATGGCCTCGGCGTCGCGGTATCATGCGCGGCGATCTTGCTCTCGATTTCCCCGACACGGATGAGCGCCTGGTTCCAACGGGATTCCAGCTCCGCAGCGACCAGCCGGTTCTCGGGATCGGAAGCGTCATATTGCCGGAAGGCCCGCTCAGCAGCGTAGCGGGCAGCTTGCAGATCGCGATCGAGAGCGTCCCGGACCTGGTCGCGTCGACCGGCAGCCTGCGCCTCAGCCTCAGCGGCCGCAGCGATCGCACCCGGCTCAACGACACCTAGCAGTGCTTCCTCAATCGCGTCGTCAACACGCAGTCCGCCAAAGGCGATGCAGCGCGGTTCGCCATTGTCGAGCAGACCCCGCCAGCAGGAATAACGCGGAATGTTGTGCTTTGTGCCCGTGTATCGCACCGTGAGCTTGCGGCCGCAGCGCTGGCAGCGAACGAGCCCGGCCAACAGTGCATCGCCATGCTTGGGTGCTCCGTGGTGCCTGCTCGAGGGTACATTGTCGCTGACCATCTTACGGATCGCCTCAGCTCTTTCCCAACTGACATAGCCCTCATGGGCATCCGGGATCAGCACAAGCCATTCCTCGCGCGCCTTGCGGCGGATACCCGATCGAGTGGCTGTTGACCCAAATCCCGGCGCAGCTCGTGTCTTACCATAAGCGTAGGCGCCACCGTAGACCGGGTTCTCGATCATCCGGTGGATGGTCGCGTAGTTAGGCCTGCGCCAGACCACATCACCATTGTTGCGTTTGGCCGGCAAATCGAGGCCATGCTCGAGGAACCACATCAAAGCCTGACGAGCGCTGCCAAGTTCCGCGACCTTGTCGAACACCAAGGTGATAGATTCCTGAACACGCCGATCCGGATCCTTCTCAAGGCGATCGCCAACCTTCGCGAAGCCGACGGGCGCAGCGACGATGAGTTCGCCGCGCTTGGCCTTCTCGTAGCGGGCCGACAGCGAACGCTGGCGCAAGAGATCGAGTTCATACTCATTGAGGCTTCCCTTCAGCCCCAAAAGCAGACGGTCATTACCCTGGCGCGGCGCATAGACCGTCTCCTGGTCAATCAGTACCGTGTCGACCACCCGGCACATCTCGATGAGTTGCTGCCAGTCGCGGCTGTTGCGAGCAAACCGAGACACTTCCCGCGCGGCGACCGCGCCGATCTTGCCAAGGCAGACCTCGGCGACCATCCGGTCGAAACCGGCGCGTGCGACGCCGCCGGCGGCAGAACGACCAAGATCGTCATCGATCGTTTCAATGCGGGACCAGCCGAGCGCCGTCAGGCGATCACGCATCGCATATTGAAGCGTGCTGCTCTCGCGGTTGTACAGAACCTGATGAGCAGACGACTGCCGGACATACAGGATGGCTTTGCGCTCCAGATGGTGCGGCCCGATCTTCTCATGCATCATGATCCGTGCCCTCCCGCTGTACGACGCGCTCGCCGTCGATGTGGTTCAGGATCAGGCGGGTCATCAGCCTCGTCACGGATTGACGCGTCTCGGCGGGCAGCGCCTGCCAATGCGGCGTCTGCCCTATCTCGGCATCGTTCGGTGTCGAGAACAGATCGAATTGGTATGTCTTCGGCTGGCGCGGCATGGACTTCTCCCCGATTCGTGTCGTGAGAAACCAATGCTGCGCCCATCTCCTGCGAATGCGTACCTATGTCCCGGAGAAGCTCGGCCAGGGCGCGAAGGGCCGTGAAATTGACATGCGGCGCGGCCGTCACATGCCAGTTCGTGCAGGCGGTCCGGTCGAACATCCAGGTCGGAGCTTCCAGCAATCGATCCGACGCCTGACCGGAAAGACTGCAACGGAAGACCGTCACGCCGGCCTTCTCGATTACCTCATGGATATGAACCTGCTGCCCCGCCCAGGGATGCCAAGGATAAAGAAGCTCGCGCTCATCACCGGTCCCGTGGGTGTTCCGTCGTCGAGTTGTACAACACTGAGCGGCCCCATTCCGCCCTTGAGCGCAGAACGCCAAGAGAGGCATACTGGGCTCGTCGAGACGAGAAATTAGCAGCATGAAACCCAACCCGGATACAACTTGGAAAAGCCGCTAAGCTGTCCGGAATACTGGGACCACTTCAGCCGCTCCGGTCCGACAGAAAGTAGATGCGATCGGGTGCGCACAAAGGCTGGCGGCTGATCCCCAGATAGGATGAGGTCAGGTGGACGGACCCGATCCCAGGCATCGCAGCGCCGGATGTGCTTTCGCTCAGGATGTTGGCGGGAATTTTGTAGATCGATTGCGCGTAGCCACCCCGGTACAGCCTGTTCTTGTCGACCAGTTTCTCATTCTTGACGAATATGAAACTCCCCTTGAAGAGACATCCCTCCGATGCCTCGGCCAAGGGAACAGGCCTGATCTTGCGTGTCTCTATGTCGATGACGAACAGCAGCGGTCCGCGCTTCTTCGACATAATTGTCGTTGAATAAAGCACTTCGGAGCTTCCCAGCCATCCCTCAACCTGTGCATCGGGTCCGCCATCGTAGGTGAGGCGGACAATGTCCCCTGTGCCGGGAGTTGTGAGGAATATCTCCGCCGCGTTTCCGTCCAAGGCGGTAAATGCAACATGTTTTCCATCCGGAGAGAACATCGGGGATGCCTCGTCCGCCTGACCGTCCGTTACACGGCGCGCATGCCGTCCTTGCTCCTGGAGCCAGATACGGCCATTGAACTCAAAAACAAGAGACGGGCCATATCCCGAGGGGTTCCTTGCATAGTAGGAGACATCCTGGGCCAGGCCGAAGTCCGGCAAAACAATCGACAATAGGCAAAAACCGATGGCTTTTGCCAAGCACATTGACGTCTGACGAAATCGGAAGCGTTTGTTTGGATCTTGCACGATCTTGCTCCAGGTCGCGATTTGGTTTGGTACGCCCGCAGCGGCGGGGAACCGGTTCGCTCGTTCCGGCAGCACCTCTCACAGTGACGAGAGAAACTTAATCAGGCTTGCCCGGTCCGCCGCGGAAAGGGCCGCCTTGGAGCGGGACACGGCATAAGAGACCTCCCCACCGTGCCAGAGGATCGCCTCTGTGAAATCGCGCGCACGCCCGTCGTGCAGGTAGCCGGCTTTGTCTGAAACAGTGCTTTGCATGCCGATGCCCCAAAGCGCCGGCGTTCGCCAATAGCGGCTCAGCCTGTCCCCATTGCTGTCCGCCAAACCTTCTCTCATGTAATGGAGCAGCATGTCGGTGAATGGATATATTCGCTGCCCCCGTAGCCGCTTGTCCGTGCCGCTCGCCTCACTGGTTCGCCAAGATGGCTTGTGACACATGACACAACCAACATCTTCAAAAAGGCGAGCCCCTTTGGCGTGCTCAGGAGCGCTTTCAGGCCGCCGCGCCGGCACGGCCAGCATCTTCATATATTCCGCCAGTTCCGTCACCAAACGGTCATAGTCCGCCTCAGCGCCGGCTTCGGCCAAATCGGAGACGGGCTCGTGAATGCCGAGTTCCCGTGCAAGTGCGGAGCGTGTCTGCGCAGTCAGATCCGGGACACTTGCCTTCCATCCGAACCGGCCGATCGTGTCACAGGTTTCGCTGATGAGCCGTTCGCAGGCGGTCCCAGCAATCCCTTTGACTCCAAATTCCAGAAATTCCTGTTTCCTCGCTATGGTCCTGATCTCCGTGTCGGAAATGGCTTCAAGCAGACCCAAGCCGTAGACCGCCGGTGCGTTGCGCAGATCAACGGACCTCTTTTTCCCATCGACTATTGCCACCGGAGCGATCAACTCAACGACCCGCTCGTCCAGCGGTACGCGCCTTTTCGTTTCCCATTCCACGTTTTGAAGGTGCTGGACGCCGCTTCGGGCCCTTACGTTCCTGAAGACTGGCGGCACCGTCGTCCGATCAGATGCCTTGACCGAAAAGCCGGTCGCGGCAAACACCTCTGTCTGCGAAAGTCCTCTGCCGTCGCGCAGATGACAGCTTTCGCAGGACAGAGCATTGTGGTCGGTGGTGATGAATGGGCCTTCGTCGGCGCTTGGAAGGCCCTTTATCGGATGAGTTCTTCTGAACGCCAGAGTGCCGTCGGAGAAAATGCGGCGCTCTTGGAGTTCCAGAAAAGGAGCTCCATGATTGTACGGCGCCCCCCCCCCCGGAATACACGGTCAGCGTCCCGCCGGTTTTCCTCGCATCGTACCAGTCGCCCCCCCGCGAAGGAGACTAACGGCGAAAGAGTGAGAAGAACGAGAGAACAAGCGATGGCGCTCTCAAACCTTGAAGCAAATCGCATGGCTTCACTGCGTCCTCATGCGCACATGCTAACACTGGAAAATATTGTGAAATTGCTCGTCAGTGACCGGCAACAAATTCGATCTTTATTCGATCTGGATCTTCGATGAACAAAGCATAATAGTCTTTAATGCCGCTGGCGAATGGGTATCGATCATCGTAGAGTATGGTAATAGAATTCTCGATACAGTATTGGCGCATAGCGTCCACGTCGGCGCGTTCCTGTATCTTGAAAGCTATATGATTCAGGCCAACCCCGCTTCGATGATACTTATGATCCTTGTGCTTGTCCGATACTTGTACAAATGTAAGATAAGCTTCTCTTTTTCGTCTGAGCGTGAAGCCATCTTCCCAAGAGGAAGTTTCCCTATAACCGATCCGCGCCAGAATCTTGATCCAGAACGCATATGTAGCCCTGATGTTGGAGACATAGATTTCGACATGATGCAGCATTCGCTTACCTCTCGCAGGAAAGGAGACAACACTACCAGTGGTTGGCCAGCAAAAAAAGCGCGACCCGACACAGAAGGGCCGCACTCTTGATGGAAGCGCTTACGAACGGCCCGATTCCCCGTAGGGGCTTGCGTACACTCCGATGGGAACACGGGCATAGTGTGTCCGATCGTCCTGCTCCAGGGGCAGTATTTCTTCTCCGACATCCACAAGGAGGGGATCGTTCTCTACGAGCTGGACGACGAGCCCCTGGCCGAGCCGCAGCCGCTCACCGCCAGGGAACGCTACGAGGTGGCGAAGGGGCATTTCGAGGAACGGTTTAAATCTGCACTTAGTTTCCAAAAAATGTCTAGCTTTGGATTGCAACAAGGCCTTTCCAAAAATGCCGCTTTCCAACTTCACCAGACTGTCGAAAACGCTTACACCTGCGTCCTGCTCACTCTGACCAACTACACGCCGGCGGCGCACAACATCAAGTTCCTGCGCGGTCTGGCGGAGGGCCAGTGCCCGCCCTTGGCCGAAGCCTGGCCCCGGGACGAGCAGCGCTTGCGCGCCTGGCTCGGTGAGCGCACGCAGGTGCGGCTCGATCTGATCCGGTCGATCTGCGAGACCCATCTCGATCGGCTGCGGCGGGTGGAGGAGGTGGAAGAGCGGCAAGGATAGGGGGAGGGGATCGGTGCCTGCAGTCCTTCTCTTCTGACATTCCGAAATCTTGCACCTAAGGTCGGATTCGCGCCTTCAAGTCGGACCTTTGTTGCGTGCGCGACCCAATCTGACGTAAGCGCTCATTCCCCTGCACGTTGACGCCCGCGATTTCGGCGGATTACCTTCCGACAGAGGAAGGCATCGTATCAGCTCAGACGACGGTGGCTTTCGGGAAGTTGAAGGGCAGCAGATCGTTGATGTCGGTGTCGGCGGCGCGCTGCGGTAATTCGGTGAGGACGTGGCGCAACCACGCTAACGGCTCGACGCCGCAAGCCCGGCAGGTCGACATCAGGCTGTAGACGACGGCGCTGGCCCTGGCTCCTTCGACGGTGTCGCTGAACAGCCAACTCTTCCTGCCAGTGGCAAAGACTCTGATGTCGCGTTCGAGAAGGTTGTTGTCTATCGGCATCCTGCCGTCCTCGGTGTAACGCGCCAGATATTCCCATTGGTTCAGGGTATAGGAGACGGCATCACCGAGCTTGCTGTCCGGCAAGACCTTCGGGGCGATCGCGTCGAGCCATTCTTGGGGTCGGTTCCGGCTCGGGGACAAATGGCACCCTAAGCAGTTTCGATCGTCAGCCAGGCGAAAGAAATTTGGGCGCAGTATATCAACATCTCGCCTCGGCGTAGACCGCGACGAGATGTTTAGGCAGTGGGCTCAGTCAGGCGCTTTCCGCAGCAATCGTCCAGTTATGGAGGCATCGGTCAAGACCGATGGCTATTTCCAGCACCAGAACACCATGCTCGCGGACTCCGCCGCCTTTCGCACGAGACAAAAACCTTTGTGGGAAGTCTGTACGACGGGAGATAGAGCAAACTTCCATCCACTTGAATCCGTTGTCGACCTCAACATCCATCGTGACCTGCGAATAGCTAGGGAGACGGTCTGACACGATGATGCGAGTTGGCAAGTTGATCACGGAAGCGATCATCTTCCTCACAGGTTCAAGGGAGGCGGAATGGTAGTCCATGCCGGTGTCAGATGTGAACGCCGCTTGGAACTCTATCTGCCAGAACTCCTTAAGGCGCATGTGGGCGGTTGTCTGTTCCTGCTCCCGGCGATACGAGCGACCAGCTTGCCATACGCAAAGCGGCAATTTGGCACCAGTGTGGTTGTTTAGAAGATGCGTCATATAGGCATAGGTAGAGGGCGTAGTCTCTGGCCGGAGGACAAGTTCCGTCTCGGTAGGACTGAGCTTTTCCTGAACCCAGACGTCGGCGTTTTCGTAAGCATCGGAAATATGTTGCCGGGGTATGAGTGTTGGCGCTTCTATGCGCCGCATATCCCATGCAGGGTTGATCGATCGAAGGAAAGCGCGCATCTCCTCCGAAAAATGACGAATGAACTCTTCACGCCGGAGGATTTCACGTTCCTCCCAGTGCACGAGTGAATTTACGTTCGAAATGCTGAGCATGGCCTAATCTCCATGGTGGCCACAAAAGGATGAGGTGAATGCTTTACGTCCAATCGGTCGCGCCAAAGCACGGCATCACGACTGGACGCGAAGACCTCGTCCTTCGAACACGCATGCGACAAAGGTCCGCTGGTAGCGGCCCACTCTGGTCAACGTTGCGTGTACACTGCTCATGGTCGAGATGGATGCCCCAACATCGTCATCCGGTCAACTCCAATCTCGTCCCGTGTTCATAAAATCAATCTACTCATCGCGTGCCCGACGGACTATATCGGCTACTGTATTTTTGCTGATACCGAGATCGCGGGCGATCCAGCGATAGCTTCGGCCTTCGGCAATCTGTGCCATGACCTTCGGTGCAAGCCTATCTGACTTTGGACGTTCGCCAAGCTGACGTCCCAATTTTTTACCACGCGCTTTCGCAGCGGCGAGCCCGGACTTGACCCGCTCGCTGATTAGGTCACTTTCGAATTCCGCAATGCCTGACAGGAAAGTTGCAAGCATACGGCCGTGCGGGGACGATAAACCAAAAGTCACGCCATTCATTGCAATGACCGAGACTTTCCAGCCTTCCAATTCACGCAATGTATTCAGGAGATCGGTCGTCGACCGCCCCCACCTGGAAAGTTCAGTTACCAAGATGGCGTCGATCTTCCTGGCTTGTGCCAGCGCCATCACTTTCTTGCGACCGGCCGGTCGAGCTTTGTTCCGGACCCGGTCTCCTTGAATATAGCCGTGACTTCGAATCCGGCCCGTTCAGCAAAAGCTGTCAAATCGTCTTCCTGCCGCTCGCATGACTAGCCCGCGGTGGAAACGCGGCAATAGATGGCGGCGCGCTGTCCCAATTGAACCCTCTTGGAATTTAGTGTCGGAGAGCCTTGGTTTATGCGGGGTGATTGTTGTCCAAAACAGACTATGGTTCTTATAGGTCGGCGCGGCACTGCTCATGCCGTTCAATCACCCCGACATCCTTGACGAAAAAACAATGTGACAGCACCGCCGTTTCTGTTTTCAGATCCTGATCCGTCAGGCCGCGGCGACCTCGCGCAGGAAGTCGTTTACGGCCGTATTCAGCGAACGCAGTTTCTCGGAGGCGACCTGCGTCGCCTGATCCACCGACTGCGCCGAATTGGCCGTCGTTTCCACGGCAGTGCTGACATTCGACATGTTGTCGCTGGCCGCGCGTGTGCCCGAGGAAGCTTCCGAAGCACTGCGGCTGATCTCGCCGGTGGCCGCATCCTGTTCCTGAACGGCAGCGGCAATCGAGGTGGTGTTCTCGTTCGCCCGAACCATGATGGAAGCGATGCCTTCAATCGCGGTCACTGCCTGCTCGGTGGCAGACTGGATTTCCGCGATCTGGTTGGAAATTTCCTCGGTCGCCCTGGAGGTCTGGGTGGCCAGCTCTTTCACTTCGGCAGCCACCACCGCAAAGCCCTTGCCGGCTTCGCCGGCCCGGGCAGCTTCGATCGTTGCATTGAGCGCCAGGAGGTTGGTCTGCTCAGCGATTGCCTGGATAAGGCCGATCACTTCGCCGATCCTGGCAGAACCCGACGACAGCAATTCCATTTTCTGTGTGCTTGCCTGGGTCTGGCTGGTCGCATCGGCAATCACCCGCGTGGTTTCCTCCACACGTTGACCGATTTCGGAAATCGACGATGACAGCTCCTCAGTGGCGGCCGCAACAAGCTGTACGTTGCCCGATGCCTGGGTTGTTGCCGCAGCAGCGCTGCTCACCTCTTCAGAAGCTCCTGAGGCCGTTTCCATCATGGAACTTGCATTGGCTTGCATTTCAGACATGGCAGCGTCAACGGAACCGAGCATTTCGGATGACTGCGTGCGGAAGCCCTCGATCAACGCCTCGATCCGGAGCTGACGGTCCGTACGAGCCTGTTCTTCAATCTTTCGTGCTTCTTCCAGACGCGCCTGCTCGGCGACGCCATCTCTGAAGCCTGCAATGGCGGCCGCGATTTCTCCAACCTCATCCTTTCGGTCTGCTTCCGCAAAGACGACGGATACATCACCACCGGCGAGGCGAGCCGCATTGGCGACAAGGCTTTTGATCGGGGCAACGATCGAGCGTGCAGCCAGCCAGCCGATTGCCATCATGATGCCGAAGATCCCGAGGCAAATCAGTGCGATCTGATTGCGCAGCGCCCGCACCGGCGCGAGAATTTCATCGCGTGCCTCGACCGTGACAACCGCGAGATTGGCTCCAAAAAACGTCAGAGGCACTGCAGCGGCCAGATAGTCCGTGTCGCGGAACCCTTCCAGGTTTCCGGAAGCCGGCTTGCCGCCAAGGGCCTGATCCACCAGAGACGAATCGAGGCTTGCGGTCAGGATATCGTTCTGTCCGGGTGTCTTGGAAGAATCGTTCCGGAACAGCTTGTCTGCACCGACAAGGATGGCCTCCCCTGTTTCTCCGAGACCCGCCGCGCTGCTCATCACGCTGTTGATGTTGTCGATGGGCATCTGGAAGGCCAGCACGCCAACACGCTTGCCGCCTTCAAAAACCGGTGTCGCAATGAAGCTTGCCGGTGCATCCGCGCTCGGAGCATATGGTTTGAAATCGAAGAAGCGAACTTCGTCCCGTCCACCGTTCAACGCCGCCCGGAAGGCATTGCCCAGATCCGTATCCTTGTATTTGCCGGTGGTCAGGTTGGTTGCGTAGTCGAGTTCCTTGAACACCGTGTAGACAAGCGAGCCGTCCTCCGCGAACAGGAAGATGTCGTAGTAACCGCGGGTCTTCAGCATCTTGCTGAACCACGGATGATACTGTTCATGCGCCTCGTCGTAGGCGGTGTCGCCAGCGCGCATCAGCGCGTCTTTCTGGCCCGTCGGATGCGGATTGTCGTGAATGTAGGCTTTCTGCAGGCTCGCCGTGGCATCGCCCTCCTGGCTTGCCCACCCTTCCTTGAAATCCGCCAGTGCGGATTTCACGAACGGACTTGCGGCGGTGACCTGCAGATCCTGCACGATGGAGTCCAGATAGTGCGAAAGATCTTCGGCGCGCGCACTTGCAAGAGCCGAAAGCCGCTCTTCCGCCTGCTCTTCCAGATCCGTTGAACTGACCCAATAGGCAAGGGCGCCGACAAACAGCGCGGCCACAACCGAACAACCGGAGATGATGGCGGGCAGACGAAAACTGAGTTTTGCGATCCAAGTTCTCAAGGCGTCCTCCCGAGGTAGAATGCCTGTAAGTATAAGGAATGGATCTTTATTGTAAGTAAACAAACTTAGATGCTCATCATGTAATATTTATCAACTCCTCACTGTGCTTTAAACAATCAGCTTTACATCGAATTTTCGCAAATTAACATCTTAAGGTTGAGGTATTGAAGAGACTCAATGCAAAGAAATTCGGATTAATCTTGTTATAAGTTTTGTCGGCATTGCTAACTTGTTGCTCCCGCTTGGACTTTGTAGGTCGTTGAGATGTTTGAGTGTCTCGATTTGCTGCGCCTTCCCGTCGCAAACACCAGGACGCTTACTGGATCCCGATCAAGGGCGGCAATGCGCGTATCACGATCTTTACCGACAACGACGGAAAGGTCTGCCATTTCTACTTCATCGACCGGGAAGAGGAACGGCTGAAGATCGCCGAACCGGGTACCGGCAAGGTGTCTTACACCAGTTGGTTCGGCGGGAAGGAAAAGACGCGCTCAAGCTCTGCTTCCTGCGGCTAACCCACTTGGGCAGGGGCGCGGCCTGGGTCCCTGCCCTTTCCCCATTCTCAAAATTTATCGCAACGCCCAAGCAGTGGGCCGGCATCGGAGTGAACAGCCATGTCTCAGGTTCTGTTGCAAAAAATCCTTGAGCCACTTTCCAGGCACTATGCTGCGTCTGATGTTGTCGAAGTCCGGACCAAGGCTCCGTGCAAGCTGATCGTGGAACGCCGCGATCTGGAAAACCGCATTGCCGAAGTTGATGAACCGGCTTTGACCCTGCACCGGATCAAGACCATCTGCCGAGCTTTGGCGAATATGAAAGGTCTGGAATTTGACCCCACATCCAAACCACAGCTTTCAACGGTTCTACCAGGCGGTCAAAGCCCTCGCGAAATACATCGCCGGTGCAAAGGAGAAAGGCGAAAAGCTCGATCAGTTCTGGCTTCTGTCTTCGGCGACGCCAAAATGACCACGGCGCTCCTCGACCACCTGAGCCATCGGTGCCACATCCTGGAAATCGGGAACGACAACTACCGCTTCCAAGCAAGCTCCGCAACCGCAGCATAAAAGAGAAGAGAAAAAGCTAAACCCTTGACCAAATCCTGATCAGAAAACAATACTCACATTTGGCTCAATTATCGGTGGAAAATCCGGCTCGGTTCAGCGTAAAAATCAACACTTAATTATTGATATTCAGAAATTCTGGCGAAATTAACTCAATTGAGCGGTCCGTACGATTGCTGAGGACGAAATAGGTGGTCAAATTTGCCAGTTGCTTTTACTGAGTCGAAAGCAGCCTCAAAACAAGTGACCACCCGATCAGGTGTAGATTTGCTGAATGCGAAATAAACCTCAGAGCTGTCGGCAAGAAAAAAACGATCGTAGTCAGAAGGGTTAGCACCTGCTCTGCGGGCTTCAACTTCGAATGCGGTCCAACCCGTGATGACAAAATCAATTCGACCGGCTTCCAACATTCTCATGTTCAGGTCGGCACGGCTGTTTTTCGTAATATTCTCGCTTGGAATTCCATGCCGTTTTGCAAACATTTCACTGGCATCATCAATAATCACCCCAAAACGGTATTGATACAGGTCTGCCGGACCAGCGATCCTGATGCCTTGATCCTTTCTGCCAATGAAATAGGTATCATTTTTGAGAATGGGGCCGGCCCATTTAAACATCTCCTCGCGTTCCGGCGTGCGCGTCATCGAAAACAAGACCGTATTCGGTTGAGTTTTCACCCTGGAATATCCTCGCGCCCAAGGTACCACTTCGATTTCGGCAAGAGTTTGTTCAGCGTTAGCCTCTTTGAGGATAGCAAGCAGGAGATCGACTGTCACACCTTTCAGAATACCGTTTTCAATGTATTGGTATGGGGGCCAGTCTTCGGTCAGAAACGAAAGAGGAGACAGACATTGCCTTGAGTTTCGCTCTTTCCCATACGCCATGAAACACAGCACATAGAACCAGAGAGCTGCAAGCAACATGAACCTTAAGGCAGTGACTGGCGAAGCACCGCTAAAATCAAGAAGAAATTTTTTCATTCCTCCCCCTGAGCCATCTCTGGTGGTCTTCTCAATTGAAATCAATTACCCAGTTTCACCCGCGGATCCCTCTGGTTAGTCCGTTGGCTTTCATTCATGCGGTGGGTTCGAAGCTCCCATGCCTCATTAGCCACATAGGTCAACGAAACGGCTCTTTGTTCGCCGTGTACGTTGCGGGCTTCAAGCGCTACGTCATCTGCCGGACACCAAGTATCCGGATACCAATCAGTTTCTGTTGGTGTCGACAACGTTTTCGGCGGTAGTAACGGCGCAGATCCCAATCGCATAGGTTTCTATGGCCATCATCGCATTCACGGCCACGGTTTGCGCAATTAGTGTAATCTGAGGGTATTTCTTCGCATTTTCAAGTAACTCTATCATCTTCATGCTCAGAGCTCGTATCTCCGGCGCTTTTGAAAAGTGCGTATCAGAGTTATTTCCATCCCAAAGCGTCAGTATCCTTTGAAAGCCATTGATATATTTATCCTCCAAACAATCTGGTGCACCACGCTCACGGTCATAGTCGTTAAACTGTATCACCATTGCCATTAGCTTCTCCCAACTGAGTGAACTTGCATTGCTCCGCGACTGATTACGCTGCCCGAACATCAGCCAGAAACTGCTCAACCTGAGCTTTAAGAAGTTCTGACTTGCTGCTGAGTTCCGCGGCTGTAGCTGTCACCTGTGTTGCAGCAGAGCCGGTCTCACTTGCACCTCTCGTAACTTCCAAGATATTTGAGGTCACCTCGCCTGTGCCTGCAGCCGCATGCTCAACACTTGTTGCGATTTCACTTGTCGCGGCGGACTGCTCCTCAACTGCAGACGCGATGCTCGATGCAATTTCATTGATGTCCGCAATCGTCTTGCCGATGCTTTGGATTTCAGAGACAGCTCCTTCCGTTTCAGCCTGGATGCTGGCAATCTGTTGTCCGATCTCCTCAGTTGCCTTGCCTGTCTGGCTTGCGAGTTCCTTGACCTCCGCCGCTACGACTGCAAAGCCCTTACCGGCTTCTCCTGCGCGTGCAGCTTCTATGGTAGCGTTCAATGCAAGAAGATTGGTCTGCTCGGCAATGTCAGAAATGAGCTTGACCACATCACCGATTTTCTGCGCCGCGACAGCGAGCCCCTGAACCTGACGATCGGTGCTGATGGCCTGGTCGACGGCTCTATTGGCAATCTCAGCGGATTGGGCGACTTGACGTGAAATCTCTTGAATTGAACTGCTTAGCTCTTCGGTGGCGCTGGCGACTGTCTGAACGTTCGCGGATGCATTCTCTGCCGCGTCAGCGACGGCGACTGCACGATCATTCGTATCACTCGCAATGTTGGACATCGAGTTAGCAGTCGACTCCAGCTCAGTGGATGCACCAGCAACCGCGCCAAGCAGCTCCGAGACACTCGTGTCGAACTTCAGTGTGAGGTCAGCAACCCGTTTTGAACGAGCCTCTCGTGCCGCAACTTCTTCTGCTTCGCGCTTCGACAGCTGCTCAGCTTTGATCATGTTTTCCTTGAACACCTGGACAGCCGCTGCCATCAATCCGACCTCGTCCTTTCGATTTTGGTTCGGAATCTCTGCCGATGTATTGCCATCTGCGAGTGACCTCATGGACGATGTGATCGACTTGATCGGTCTTGAAATGCCCATCCCGATGAACCACGCAGCCAGAGACCCGAGCACGACACTGAAGAGCACAATTCCAACGGTAATTGACACAGCGTTTTGAAGCGCTGCAGTGGTTTCCGGTCCGATAGTGTCTTGCTCGCCTTTGATCGAAAGTTTGAGTTCCTCCATCTTCCCGGCAACTTTCGGACCGATTGCATCAAGCGTTCCCGAAATGATCGTATTGCGCTCGACTATCGTGTCATGAGCACTGTGAAACGCTTCAACATACTGCAGGTAAGCTGCTTTGGCTTCTTCGGAGAGTTTTCTGCGCTCCGGGTTTTCCAGAGAAGCGATTAGGGCATCATAATTCGCCGCGAATTCGTTCGCTTCTTTGGTGGCGCGCTCGTAATCTGCCTCCTTGTTCGAGATCAGAAACTTGCTCACGTAAAGGCGCATCAAGAGCAAGTTCCGCTGAACGTTGCCTGCCAGATAGGCTGCCGTGGCGTCATTGTCCTCGTAAGCACTCTTCATCACCGCTGTCAGATTGCGCTCGATTTGTGGTCCGAGCGCATCAAGGGCACCGACCACGAACTGGTTTCGCCGATCCTGCAACGCTGATACTTCTTCGAAGGCTTTGATGTATGCTTGGATCTCTCGGCTTGCTGACACCACGGCTTCTTTTCTCGAAGGCAAGGCAACGATCTCGTTTAGCTCCTTTGCAAGAGCCAACGTGCTCGCAGACCGATTTTGAACACTCTCAACAGCTTCCGGTGAGCCGTTGATAATAAAGTTTTTTACAGCCAGTCTTGCTTCGAGAAGATTTGCCTGAACACGTCCAGCTTGATTAGATTGCAGCGCGATGGAGCGATAACGTTTGAATTTGTCGCTGCCATCGTTGAGATTTATCGCTCCGGTCACCCCTGTCAAAATCAACAAGAGCAAAACAACCGCGAAGCCACCAAACACCTTAGCCGTCACTGGAACATTTTTGAGCATAGCGACCCAATCCTTGTCTTGCGAAACAAATACAACCGGAGGGGGCAAAACTTAGCTGTGTCGTAAAATGCCAAGTCCCGCCACGTAAGCAGTCAGCGCTCAAATAATTAATTTATTATTGATGGTTGATTTAATACAACTCTTAGTCATTCAATATTTTTTTGCGCCTGTTGTAAATGACAGGTGTTTGGGAGACGGTTGACTGCATTCTGCTTGCTGATCAGCCCCACGTGCTTAAGCGTTCCCATCCTGAAGATGGTTTTCGAGCATACTCATCGCCTCGGCCAGAGCACATTGACCAAGGCCGAACGCCCTCTCGACAATGCGAGCCTCACCAAGCACGTAGTTTGAAAAGTTGAAGATGCCAGTCTGGCCCTTGCTCAGAGCACGCATGACCTCAAAACGCTTGATGGTTGAATAGGAAGACTTCATGGTCTTGAAGCCGCGCACTGGCCGGATGGGCTGTTTCAGCTAGCCGTGACCGGCCTCGACGATGTTGTTGAGAAAGTGATGTCAGGTTAAGTTCGCTGGGGTAATTGTGGACAGATGCATGTTGGTCAGGCGGCTACGCCTGCAACGGATTTCCAATATGCGTTGGCACCGAGCCGGTGCAGATGGACATTGATTGCTGAGGGTTTGGAGCGAGGGGGAACGAAGAGACTTCGAACCGCCGAAAAGACGAACAGGAAACGTTGCAACCCTCCTGGCGACCGAAATCCCTGCATGACCCGCTCTCGTTTTCGCAAAGGCAGATGCGAGTTTTCAGCGCGATTGTTGAGGCCTTTATTTGATCGAATTTTGCACCGCCGATCTCAAACTGCGGTGCGGACACTTCAAGCGCAAAACTTGGGCTTTTTACTTCGGCACAAGTAGGGACTATTCAGCCGATACCGACAAACGAGCCGAACTGACCGGAGAGACCACTAATTTCTAAACATGGGTCGAAGGTCGGGGTCCCGTGACTTGCTCCCCGATTCCAGCGGGGAGCACTTTCTTTCGTTCATGCCGATCTCTTGATTTCGGATTTGTCGAGGCTTTTACCCGTCCGAAAGCCCTTCAGGAAACACCGGTTTAACGCGATCGGTTGCGGAAAAACCCAGTGTCGCCGAACCACACCATTAAGCCCGCAATGACCGTGACTACTCCGCCCAGCAACGTGAGCGGATCGGTAACATAGTCAAAGAACAAATAAGTGAGTATTACCGCAATCGGCAATGCCAGAAAATTCAGCGGTTGAAGTGTGCTTGCGGGCGCGTATTTCAACGCTTCGGTGAACAGAATATGCGTCGAAATTGCACAAACGATAATTGCGGCCATCACCAAAAGCGCGGTTATTCCCATCTCCTTGAACTGAAACACACCCATGCCAGTTGAAAGTAAGACCGCAACCAGGGTGAGATAAAGCATGGAGGTCTTGGTGCTGTCTTTCATGGCTACCTTGCGCGTGAGGACTGTATAAAGTGAGAAGCTGATCACGGCGCCAAGGGCAAAGACCATGGAAATATCGACCTTTTCAAACCCCGGGCGGATCACAATGAGTGCGCCAGCAAATCCGACCATAACCGCACTCCAGCGGTAGCCTCCCATTGTTTCACCAAGCAGCGGTACCGCCATCACACTCACGACAATTGGATAAAGCATGAAAACGGCTTGTAGGTCGGATGTCTGCATATGTCCGAGCACCGCAGTGAACAGCCAGATATCGATTAGAAGCAACACGCTGCGTAATATCTGTAAGCCTGGGAAGTGCGACTTAAGTGCCGCCCGCAGTCCCGCGCCGCGGTGAAGCCATACCAGCATGAACAGTCCGACACCCCAGAACCTGATCATGACCAGCTGAAGCGGAGAAAAATCTGCGGCAAGTGATTTGACCGCAATGTCCTGAATGCCGAAAAGCACCAGCGAGATCAGAGTGAGCCCGATCGCTTTTGGGATATTGTGAAGTTCCAACACGGGTGTTGTGGTCATTTCGAGTTCCTCGATTACACAAACGTACCAGCGCGATGCGAGCTGAACGTATGACGAAAAACCCCGGTTGCAGACGCAAACGGGGTGCCGGTTCATTATGTGTGTCTTGTTGGGGGAGTACTGCATCTTCGGTCCAATCGCGCAAATCAAGTAGATCTGGCTGCACTTGGACGAAGCTTGGGCAGTACCTCTCTAATGGCTTAACGGTGGATGCAAGTCAAGCCGATTCATTCGGTGCGAGTGCACCGCTTTGACAGAAGTTGGCGGGAGTTGAGCAGCACTGAAGGCTCACGAGCGGAGTGAACCGATGCAGTGGATGTCCCACCTGACGGCATCCACTGCATCGGTTCAGTTTGATTGTAATGCGATTACTGCTCTTGCTGTTCCTCGCAAAGCTCTGGCCGACCAGGAATTCAATCCTTATCTCCTTCGTCTCAAACTTTTAAGATAACTCGCGACCTCTTTCACGGGGTCGTTTTCATTCAATACATGTTGGAGATGTTGTCGGTACTAGCATCATATTTGTCAGCCACCCCTTGTCGCAAGTTTGATTGCATTGATAACGCTCGCTGGGCTTTCCAGCGGGATCATATGCCCGCAACCGGTTGCGCGGATTTGGCGAGATTGGTGACTAAGTGAAAGCAAATACTGCTGAGAGTCTTTCCAGCTATTAGATGAATTTTTTTCGCGCGAGATTACGGTCAGAGGCATGGACAGAGTGGATTGCATGTAATTCTCGAACGCTTCCAAATCAATCATTTCTCTGCCTCTTGGAACGTGAGCCCAATCCTCAGAATTAGTGGCTCTAAGCAGACCAAGCGATTCACTAATTGCATCGACCAAAATGACTTCCCGAACCCTTTGCGGCCATCTTTGGGCGATAACGCGCACTGGATACCCACCAAAGGAATGGCCGACCACGACGAGCTCATTTCGAGCTCCAACGACATCGAGCAGTCCAGCAACGAGTTGCATATATGCGTCAGGACCATACGCAAGGCTCGTTGAGTCCTTGTTTGATAATGGGCGATTGTATCTGCAGACATGCGCGAATTCCGAAACTTTCGGCAACACATATTGCCAAGTATCTGCAGAAGCTCGAGCACCTATGCCATTCTCCAACCAGACCGTCACTACCGAATCGGGTGGTCCATCACATTGAATTTCTACTGACCAACCAACCACATTTATTTCATCATATTCGGGCTGATTAGAACATGCTGGCGCAAAGATAAAAATCACGATCGCCAACACGGGCCACTTAACAACTTCTTTCTTATGAGTGAACAATTCGAGGTGATAAAAATGAGCCATAGTGTCGCTTTGCATCAATAATATTACTCTGGAGCATAAGCATAACGCGAGGAGTGAAGCTGACCAGTTCCTACCTTGATCACTTTACACTGATTCACGGCGTTGGTGCACGGATCGTTTATCAGTTCTGAAGTATTGGGCTTGTGTCGAAACAAGCCAGCTGTTTGATCATGCCTTTCAAGCACAATGCCTGCCGCCGCCATCGTATACCGCCGCGCCTGCCGGTGCGAAGACGGTCTTGTTTGACCCCGTCGAACCCGGCGTGAAAAACGCCCCGGTAACACCCGACATCGTTATCAAAGAGAACGACGTCGCACGCCTGATCATTGACGCCAAGTACAAGCCCGTATCGAAGAAGCCTGATCGAAACGACATAAACCAGATCGTCCTCTACGGTGCCCGGTACGACACCGAACAGATCATGTTGCTTCATCCGGGCCGGGCTCCCGCAGCTCCGGCTGTCACGCAGCTCGGTAAAATAGGACCATATGACGTCTACTACGGACGCATCGACTTAAATGCCTCCAATATTGAGGACGAGGAAAAACTACTCGCAAACGCAATTCGCGAGTTGTTGAAATAAGCGGCATTTCCCATGGAGTTTTCAGGGGTGCTTGGAGGCTCCCTTGAATGGCAATCAAGCGGCCAGGCTCTCTTGTAACTTTCTGTCGCTGATGCAAGAAGCCGTGTTTTCAGGTTAGGCCGTGTGGACGAATTGACTCAGGTATGAGTTTTGGGACTCCGGATTTGATTTCAAAGTGATTCATAGGTTGCCGACGTGATTTGGAGATCGGCGATGTGTACCAAGATGACAGAACGGGACTTTGAACTGGCGCTGGAGGTTTTCCGGGCTTATTTGCCACGGGTCGGCGCGAAGGAAAAGAATGACCGTCTGTTTCTGGAGGCGCCGCACTATTTCACGCTTCACAACATCTCCTGGCGCGCTTTCCGGCCGATTTTGAAACCGTGATGTTCCAAAAGCATCTCGGCCGCCAGCGTCGGTCTGAAATCCTCGAAGCGCTTACGCATCAACATCATCGCATACTCACGCTCGGCCGGATGGATGGCGTTGCTCGGGCGGCGGCCACGAGCCCGGTGACGGATCCCGCCAGGACCTTCGGACCGGAACCGGTCCAGCAGACGATAGACGTGCCGTCTGGACATGTTCATCAGGTTGGCCGCCGTCATGACGCCAATGTGGCCATCTTCGACCTGCGCCAGGATCTCAACCCGATTCAAATCACGCTCACTCATCAAAATCCATCCCATGCCCAAACTCCCGACAACCTGAAGGACGCCGGAAGCGTGACATTTTTGAATTGCACATGTGAGACATCTTAGTCCGGAGCTTACAATAATATATAACGTTAGTAGTTATTATGGAATTTATTTTGATCAAGTGATCAAATTTGCTCTGCAGTGAGCCATCCTATCTACGGAAGATGCGAACCGACTTACGGGCCTTGATCGCCCTTACCGGCGATGTCACGGTAACGTCTTGTGAGGGGTGGCTGCGATAGACGCAGGATCATGAGCACTTCGCCAGTCAGTTACA
>NZ_BAAGIG010000006.1:0-100060 GCF_054658215.1 Roseibium sp. ROS1 | reverse complement strand
GGGGCGAACATGAGGTAGTTGCCCGGCGATTGCGGCTTGTCAGAAACATGGAACTGGAAGGCGTAGTTCTGGCCCGTGGGGGTCTTGAACAGACGCACCGGGCGGTCGCCGAACGGGCTGGACCACAGACCGATCGGCGAGAACTGGAACGGCCACAGGGCCGCGACATTGCCCTCAGTGATCTTGAGTGGCCGCAGCAGCTTGTCCCGGCCGGGCATGCGGTTGAACCATGCGGTTGCCGCGCCGACTGTCTCGCAGCAATAACGGATCCGTGCATTATCGAGGAGGGACGTAACCTGATCGATGAGGGAGGTCAGCTCGGCCTCATTGCGAGCCCGCACGGTGATCTGGAATTGCGTTTCCTGAAGCTGCTGAGAGTTGTTCAAGAGGTCTTCGTTGACCGCTTCCAGCTCGGCCAGGACAGCCCCGGTCCCGAAATAGTTGTGCTTCTGCTCGGTGATTTGACGCGTGAAGAGGGCGATTTGCTTGGTGCTGTCGAGCGGCTTGACGATCTGGCAGACTTCCAGCTCACCGCTGAGTGCCAGCAGACGGGACACCAGCATTCCGGACACCGTTTCCGGCCAGCCGCGAACGGCAATCACGCGGTTGAGCGTCTGGTGCGGCGTAAACGTATCAATCGCGCCGTCTGTCGATACGTGAATGTCAGAGGCGGGCAGGTTGGCGCTGATCCCGGCGCTAAGACGCGCAATCTCGGGTTTCAGCTCACCGCAGACCAGATAATTCAGAACACGTGTCAGCTCGCACGGTTGATTGTGCTCCTTGGCGGCAGGAACCGGCCGGATGTTATAATCCGTGAACCCGCTCAACAGGCCACGAGACGTCTTTTCCAGTTCCGCGGAGGTTTTCGTTGTGAGAACCAGATACCAGACAAGCGAATAGGCGTTCTGGTAAAGCCGCTGTTCGGCTTCGCCGACTTGCTTCAAGGTCACGGACGGCCAGTCAGCCTGGAAGCTCACATCGCGGCGGCGCTTGATGCCAAACACACGCAGCGATGAACCGGCGCTCAAGAACTGATGGAACGTGCTGGCGCGGCCCCTTGCAAGCGCTTCCTGCTCGCTGATGTTGCGTGTCTCATAGGAGAGGCCGGACAGGGAAAAGACGCGGACGAAAGAACCGTCTTTGAGAGAGACGGTCTGATTGTCGGCAAGCAACTGGTCAAATTCCAGTTCGTTCGCAAGCCAGTCCTGCTCGACTTCGCCAAGCAGGTACTTGCGGCCTCTGGAACTCACCAGAGCGGCAGCGCCAACGGCGGCGGCGCCTGTCAAAAAGGTGCCAAGCAGCATTATTGTGCAGCCTTCTTTTTGGAGGTTTTGAGCGGAAAACCGGCGATCAGGCGGCGGACCTTCTTCGCCTGGAAGAACGTGGCCGGATGCAGCAGCAGAGATTCACAGTGCGGCTCTCGCCGGCGAAGCAGAATGATCCACGCGATGGCTGGCGGTGTCGTCAGGACGACAAGCGCAAAGCCCGCCGCATTCCCGGCCAGGAACCCGCCAGTGGTTGCGAGTAGAAGTTCGCCGATCATCACCAGGGCAGCATGGAGCGGGGGCATGCCGAGGATCTTCATCGGCTCCTGAATGTGGAGTGCGATAGGGCTTTGCGCTTTCATGGCTGCCCCTCCTCAAGCTGCCGAGAGAAGGGCGCGAAGCGCGGTCGGGCCGAAGATCACGAGCGCTCCGGCTCCGACGAGCTGAGCAAGCCGCATGATGTCGATGCGGCCGGTGACCATGGCCCAGATGCCATAGATGATGACGCCCACACCGATGACGGGCGCGGCAACACTGACCAACCCGCTTTCCAGGGATTGCAGCATGCTGGTCGCAGGAGCGGACCAGTCCTGTGCCAACGCACGCGCTGGAAACAGCATCGAGGCGGATGCAATCGCTTTGATTGCAACTTTCTCGAAATCTACCTTTACGGGAGATTGCGGGCAGAGTCCGAGTCTCTTCAGGATGTTCATTTTCAAAAACCCCTTATTTCAGGATGAGATAGAAGGTGGCGACGGCCAGCCAGTTGAAGGTGGCCAGCGATGCGCAGGCCATGAAGTTCCAGCGGATCGCGCGGCGTATCTTGTCGCTCTCCACGGCGTGTTGTGCGACGGCGGAAATCACCGTCTGGATGCTCTCGTTGCCGAGAGAACCGGCAAGTTTCTGGATGGTCGAGGCAACGTCATCGACCTTGTGGTCGATAGCTTCATTTACCCCGGACACGTCGTTCTTGAATTGGAGCGAAACGCGATTGCGCTCATCTTCCATGAGGGCCTTGAGACGTTCGCCGAAGGCGTTCAGGATCGCGACCACGGCAAGCACCGGATCGTCCTTCTGGAAGGAAATCCCGGTTTCCCGATGGGCTGCCTCAATGGCCTCATCGAGCGTCATCTGTTTCCACTGTTCGACGGAAACAGCGTCAACCTTCTGAGCCGCTGCGGCGCTCATTCGGCGGCCTCCTGCGGTGCTGTTTCAAGGAAGCTCGCGCTGTCCAGGCGCTCAATCGCCTTGGTCCAGTAGATTTTGAGCCGCTGGCGGGACATCACGTTGAAATCGCTCGACTGCATCGCTTCTTCGAAGGTCAGCTTCGCGCCCATCATGGCCCGGATATCTTCGCCGAAAGTCCCCGGCTGGACCTTGGGGTGGCACATCACAGCCGCAATTCGGTCGGCGTTTTCCTGGTAGAGCTTGCTGTCTTCGAAGGTTCGGCCAGCGCTGGCAACCGGTCCAAAAAACTCGTTAAGCCAGACGACTACCGGCACGCCCGGGAAATGATCGAGAATGGCAAGCAGGCTATTGAATGTGTCATCCAGGGCCGCACCGCCGCAGATCGGGCAATGAATGAAGACACGAACATCAAACCCTTGCAGCAACTCAAACGCATTGTTCTCAGCAAGGTACGAACAGGTGGCAATGAAAGAAGAGGTGCCGGTGTCAATGACAGTGTGCGTGTCGCCCTCGCTTTCGAAAATCCGCGTCATCAGATGATCGAAAAGGCGCGGGTTGATGTCGTCGCCGTCCATAATCGGGATCGGCACTGCTTTCAGCCCCTTGATGGCAGAAAGCGTGGGCGTGGTCGGGTCGAGGTCGATGGCCTGGACGTTATGATCTGCGTAACGCAGATATTGCACCAGCATTGAAGACGTGAGGCTTTTGCCTGCGCCGCCCTTGCCCTGCATGACGATATGAACAGTCTTCACCACTGGTCCCTCACTGCATCAGAGCCGGTCGGAACGGTAAACTTGCTGATTTCCGGGAGCGGCTTACGGGCCTTGGCCTGTGGCTGCGGCTGTGCCTGCGCGGGCGGCGCCGTCTCGTCCTGCTTGCGAGCGGATCGCATGGCCGCGTATTCCTGGGGAAAGGCTTCGCGATAGACATTGCAGAAAGTGGAATAGCCGATGGTGACTACACCTTCGCCCTTGAGACGCTTCCACAACTGCAAAAGGTTCGGGCATTCCTTCGCGGTTGCGGCGATTGTTTCTTTCTTGGACCTGAACTCAAGGCGCGATTGTCCCCTCGGCGCCCGTCGTGATTTCTCAGACGACATGCGATTACTACGCCCCGCGAAGCAGAGCGCCCTTCTGATATTGACTATTGAATGTGGATAAGATGCTGTATTGGTCGCACTGATAACCGCGATTCACGTACGGCTACGCCGCGTAGACGGCGCAAGAAATGCGACCAATACTAACAGTACGGTGAGTGTTGGTACCCCCTATGCGAGCATCAAAGTTACGGTTTGGTGTTCGCTAGGCTCGGGCGATCTTTATTGGCGTTTAGATCGTCCGAGCCGCTAACAGGTCCATTTCTACAGCCTATGATTGGGCTTGTATATCCTTTTAAATACTGCTCACCGCGATTTTTCCACACTTCGTATTTTTGCGGTCAACAGAACCTTAATACCGCTGCGTATCAGCGGAAACGTTGAGCACTTGTGCGAATAAGCCAGAGATTCGAATGAGTTCCGAAGGATCGACATGCAAGAAGCTCCTTAGGAAGTGGTACCACTTCCTCTATCTTGCCGTCCCACCCTTCGGTTCGTTAAACCGTATAAACACGTAATAAAAGGCGCTATTGGTCTTTGCTGTATTTAGTTGGAATTTGAAAGTCCGTACGAGAAAATAATAGATTTTAAGAGAAACCATCCCTCAAGGTGACAAAAAAACACCTTTCAATGTGTGAAACCGGAAAATGAAGGATCATTACTCATCTGATTTTATTATATTTTTCGGCCTTATCAGCCGTTAAAGGGCTATAAACGGGGATAACAGTAGAAAGTGCGCATAAATACTAGAAATGCGAACGCCCAAGACACCCGACGTTAGGATATTGACAAACGCACGAATCTTGAATCCTGAAGTTGGCGCGAGTTCAGCAAGGCTCGACGCGCCGCAATTCGAAAAACCAGAAATGAACCCTTGGTTGAATCGACGGCGGGGAAAGGGAGGGTTTCGGAGCGCCACTTTTAGTCCGGCCGACAACGAAGGTCAGCGATCACTGCCAGGTGTCCGGTGATTGTTCATCGTGTCACGGTCGAGCGACAAACTTTCGAGCTGTTTGCTGTGGCAACGGGAGCATCGGAAATAGGCCGCTGCCAGGCTGACCGGCAGATCCGTGACCAGCTTGGATGGAAAACACGCCGGCGGAAATTGTATCGAGCGCCCGCAAGAACGGCACTGCACAATGAGCCACCGTCCGCTTTGTTTTATGTCTGCGATGGTTTCCATGTCGATAGGGGCCATTGTGTGGTCGGGGCAAATTGTTCTTGTTTTGTTCTATGTCTAAAAGCCGTTTCTGAAAACCATCCATCAACGCCAGCGCTATTATTTAGCTGCTCCGGCGTGCACGGACCTTTGAAACGCCACAACTTCAGGCGACTTGGTTCCGAGTTGAGCAGCCGGTCGGTCAGGCACGCGCAGTCAGGCATTCGACAAACTGAGACCACATCCCAAATAGCCGGCACTCATTCGAAATGCCGCAAATTCAACGGATGGGCGGGGAGCAGTCGTTCGCTGCGGTCGGAACGAATGACCGGAAGGGGGGCCGGGAACGGACTGTCGGCTTTTAGTATTGAAATTTGCATTGCTGCCGTTTTGTTTGAGAAAAGATGCCCATGTAGGTTGGCTTAGGTCACATTAGTTCGTGTGGCGTCTTCCGGAGAGCTTGCACTCGGGCAACGACAATCAGGTACTCAGTGTCGGAGCCGGTTGGCGTCTTCCGCTCGACACTAATCCGTTCCGAGATGTGCTGCTGGTGCCCCTTCCTGTCAGTGCGATCGAGAACAAGGAGAAACCCAAAGCGAACGCCAGTCGTCAGATAGGCCCCTGTGCATTATTGGGACATAGATTCACGGTAGGAACCTGCTGGACGGTACCAACGCGGTCGGGCAACAAGCGACGCCATCCGGGACGTCCCTGAGGCAGGTCATTGCTTCTGAAACCAGACGCTGCAGGTGGCCGACGTCACCGCGACCTATCATACCGGCACGTCGCGACCGGAGCAGAATTTCGCGCATGCGGCGACAACTGCGGAAGCATCTTCACCAGCGCCCATCACGAAGGCTGAAGCACGATTTCGCTGCCACGGACGTCCTAGATGAAAAAGGCCCGGTACGGGAGAAAGGCTGCCTTCTTGCAGAATGCTTCCGTTGGAACGGGTACTGCCTGGAATCTGGAGCCATGCGCTATCGTCTCGATATCCGATGCACCAGATGACGGAATCGATCACCCGTTTCGATCCATCGGCAAAGAATGCGAGGCGGTCTTGTGAAGAGACTAAGCGTTTCGCGACGGCTACGCCCCTTCGTTCCAAGTCGTCAAGGCTCCGATCCCTGTCAGGAAAGGGGTCCGCGCGCCGCATCACGCGTCCTATCGTCGATTCGGGCCTTGCTCTCATCAAGCCCAATGTGTGCAGCCACCACCATGTACTCTGGCCCAGAATGCGCTCGGGAAACAGACGGCGGCTGCGTCCAGCCGCAAGCACCACTTCATGGGTCAAAGCCAGCTCGGCTGCGATGTCGCGTCCGCTTGCTCCATCTCCGACAATAAGGACCATGCCAATCGGGAGATCACTGGGATTGTGATAACTTTCCGGTGTTAGTTGCTTGACTGCGCTGTCGAAGCCGGCAGCAATCGTTGGGATTATCGGTTTCTGAAACGCACCCGTCGCGACGATCACTGCCTTCGCTACTATGTACCTGCCATCGTCGAGTTGCGCGGCGAACCGCTCATCGGCCCGGCGTTCGAGCCGAGCCACACCATTTCCGGAATGCACCGGTAGGTCGAAATGGCTGGCGTAGGTTTCGAGATAATTCGCAAACTCGTCTCGCGTTGGATAGCCTTCTGGGTCCCCATCGAGCGCAAGACCAGGCAGCGAACTAAATGCGCGCGGAGTGAACAGGGTCAGGGAATCGTAGCGATGGCGCCAACTGTCGCCGACGCGGGCATGGCGATCGACGATTTGGAATGAAAGCTCTGGTCGGGCAAGATAATAGCCGGCTGCGAGTCCCGCTTGACCCGCGCCGATCACTAGAACGTCTATTTCCTCCGAACCATGGCTCACGGATAGCTGGCGAGGGCTTCTGTTCATGCAGCCTTTGCTTTGCCTTTTACCAGAATGCTCTCCATCAGCAAAAGCCCTACCCCACAGACAATCGCCACGTCGGCAAGATTGAAGGCGGGCCAATGATAGCTGCCGATGTAAAAATCCAGGAAATCCGTCACGGCACCCTGCCGGAGCCGGTCGAGCAGATTGCCGAGCGCCCCCCCAACCACGAGCCCGAGGGCGGATGCCGTCAGGCGGCTGTCGCTTCGATGGATCCAGATAAGGAGGCCGGCGACTATAGCGAGCGGGAACGCCATCAGGAGCCAAACCGGCGCCTGGCCGAACAATCCGAAGCTCACGCCGGTGTTAAAGCCGAGCACGAGATTAAAGAAGCCGGTGACGGGAATGACCTGAGGTGGATTCATAACATGGTCCATGACCCACCACTTCGTCGCCTGATCAATGAAAAACCCGCCAAGGGCGAGTGGAAGGCCGAGCCTGAGCATGTCCGAATGTCCTTTAAACTCCGGCTTAGCCGATCCGACCGAGGGCCGGGAACGTCTGGAGCAGCCATATTGCAAAGCTAGAGAGATGGCCGGTGATCATGGCGATGCCCATCACCACCATCACCCCACCAGCGACGATTTTGAGCACCCGGCCGGTGCGGCGCATCGACATCATCCGCGCCATGAACCCGCGCATGAATAAAGCCGCCAAGATGAAAGGGAGGCCAAGGCCCAGGGAATAGACGGCGAGCAGCGTCGTTCCGCTTGCAACCGTGGCGTTGGCAGCGGAGAGGGTCAGAATCGCACCTAGCACTGGTCCGATGCAGGGAGTCCAGCCGAACGCAAAAGCGAGACCCAGGAGATAAGCGGCCCCAGCGCTTCCGCTGCCCGGATTGGCATGGAACCGGGCTTCACGATTGAGCCAGGGCATTGGTACGAGGCCGGTCGTGAATAGGCCGAAGACGATAACGATCCCTCCGCCAATCAGGTTCGCTTCGAAAAGATACATGCGCAAGAGCCGGCTCAACACGGTGGCGCTGGCCCCAAGGATGACAAACACGGTCGTGAAGCCGAGCACGAAGCAGAGGCTGAGGCCGAGAGTTCGGCCCGCTGCCCTGAATTCTGTATCGGCCGCAATTCCGTCCGGGCTAATCGTGCGGCCTGCAACGTAGGAAATATAGCCCGGCACCAGCGGCAGAACGCAGGGCGACAGGAAGGATATAACGCCAGCGGCGAAAGCCGTCGCCATTCCGATACTGGAGAACTCCATCAGCCAATCTCGCCCACTAGACGGCGGAGCTTCTGCAAGCGAATCTCACGCGGCTCGTGCATGTCGAGCGTGCCGACGAATTGGCTCTCGGCATCCATCATGTAGACGCCTGCGGTGTGATCCATCGTGTATTCGCCCCCCTCCAGAGGCACTTTTCGCGCGTAGGCCGCAAAGGCCTTCACCACGGCGTCCGTTTCCTGTCGATTTCCCCGCAATGCGAGGATGCGATCATCAAAGGCTGTCATGTATTGAGCCAGCAGCTCTTGGCTGTCTCGTTCGGGATCGACGGTGAAGAACAGTACGTTGAACTGGTCGGCCACCGGCCCGAGCTCGTTCATGAGATCGCTGAGTTCGTAGAGCGTCGTCGGACACACATCGGGACAATGGGTGAAGCCGAAGAAGGCGAGATAAGGCTTTCCAGCAAGCGCGGCATTGTCGATCGTCCCGCCTTGATGCGATGTGAGCTGGAACGGGCCGCCGATAGCTGCGATGCCTGTCGAAGACGCGACCGCCGCATTTTGCTGCTGCCAAGGCTTGGACACTGACAAGCCGATGAAAAGCCCACCGACAGCGGCGACGGCAACCCATGCAACAAGACGGAAAAGTTTGACGCCGCTCATTGGACAGCCTCTCCGTGCCCGTCATGTTCGTTCGCAAATTCCGGACGAGCACCCATGTTCTGCACAGCGAACTCAACGTCGATGGTACCGGCCTGCTCGAACACCAGTGTTGCGGCAAACCGCTCCCCTTCCTTCAAAGGACGCGATGGCTTCAAAAACATGATGTGTATACCGCCAGGTTGAAGTTCGACCGTCTTGCCAGCCCCGATTTCGATGCCATTTTGCACCGGCCTCATGCTGGCAACCCCGTCGATCACGGTCGACTCGTGGATTTCCGCCCGTTCTGACAGAGGTGATGAGATCGAAACCAGACGGTCGGCCATACCGCCATCGTTCGTTAGCGTCAGATAGCCGCCGGCTACCGGCGCGACCGGCGGAGTCGCGCGCGACCACGGATGATTGATGGTGATCGAACCGGCTTGGAAGTCGTGACCAACGGCAGGAGAGATCAATACCGCAAGGGTAAGGAAGGCGGCGGATAGGGCTCGTGAACTAATCATGTTGATTAACTTTCTCTCCAGCTTCCCCGGCCTTTTCAAGAATTTCCAAGCCGCTTCTGACAACGACAACAACCACGCCCAGGCCGATGATCAGATCCGGGTAGGGCGAATTGAAAAGGATTACGGCCAGACCCGAAAGCGCGATGGCTGAGTTCACGAGCATGTCGTTTGTCGTGAAAATCCATGAGGCTTGCAGATGCACGCCGCCTTCCCGATGAGAATTCAGGAACCACATGCAGATCATATTCGTAAGCGCGCTCGCGATTGCCACGGCAATCATGACCGGCCCTATCGGATCGGAGCCAGTGAAGAAGCGACGACCGACTTCAAATAGAAGAAGACCAGCGAAAACCATCAGAAGGATACCCGACAGCCGGGCAACTCGAACCTTCGCCGCCAAACCGCGACCTACGACGAAAAGGCTAATAGCGTAGACACCGGCATCGCCAAGATTATCGAGTGCAGAGCCCATCAATCCTGTTGACTGAGCCCACCACCCTAATCCCCCCACAATGGCTGCCTGGGCCGTATTGATCGCAAGCACCCATGCGAGCGCCCATTGTTCGCTCTTCTCGGATGAAGTGGCACTGCCCTTGGACTGATTACTCATAAATTACACCTCGGCTTTCTTGGCGAGAAGTGGAAGCCGCGACCTGCCTTCGCGCACTGCTTGGGCTCATTTGTCGCGGGTGCCGCGCCAGGTCAGCAGGCGCAGCGCATTGGCTGTAACGAGGACCGTAGCGCCCGTATCGGCGAGAATCGCCATCCAGAGCGTGGTAATGCCGAATAGAGTCGTCACGAGGAAGACGGCCTTCAGACCAAGCGCTATGGCGATATTTTGCCAAATATTGCCGAGTGTCGCCTGTGACAACCCGATGAGATCGGCAACACCCGTCACCCGGTTTCTGAGCAGCGCGGCATCTGCGGTCTCCAGAGCAACGTCGGTGCCTGCACCCATGGCAACGCCAACGGAAGCGGCTGCGAGCGCCGGCGCGTCATTGATACCGTCTCCCACCATGGCGATCGGGCCATTAGCTTTGAGGCGACCGATCTCGGCGAGCTTGGCGTCGGGCAACAATTCGGCGCTTGCCTCAAGGCCAAGATGGGCCGCAATGGCGTCGGCCGTGCGCTTGTTGTCGCCGGTCAGCATCAGTGGCCGCACACCTCGATCTGTCAGCCGCTTCACACCTTCGATAGCGTCGTCGCGCGGTTCGTCGCGCAACGCGATCAATCCCTCGATGGTCTTGCCCTTTATAAGCACGACGACCGTCTTGCCCTGGCTCTCCAGTGTGGTGATCGTCTCGGCAATGTTCTCTTCGAGGGCAGCCTGTTCGGCGGCATGACGGGGAGACCCGACCGAAGCGAAGCCGTCCTTCAACCGCGCTGTGACCGCTTTGCCGGGTGTGGCAACGCCGCCCCCGAAGGTGACGGGCAGTTCGAGCCCCCGCACTTTTGCCGCCTCCACGATTGCAACCCCGAGAGGATGGCTGGTGCTGCGCTCGACGGCCGCTGCAATGGCAAGGACGGCGTTCTCGTCCCCATTGATCGGCACAATGTCCGTCACCTGGGGATGGCCACGCGTCAGCGTTCCTGTCTTGTCGAAGGCAACAGTTACGACCTTACCGAGTATTTCCAGTGCCGCGCCCCCCTTAATCAGCAATCCCTGACGCGCGCCGGCGGCAAGACCCGAGGCAATAGCCGCCGGCGTGGAAATCACGAGCGCGCAGGGGCAAGCAATCAGCAACGTCGCAAGACCCCGATATACCCATGTCATCCAGTCACCGCCGAAGGCGAGCGGCGGCACCACGACGATCAGAGCCGCGACGAC
The DNA here is from genome assembly GCF_054658215.1 of Roseibium sp. ROS1. Classification (NCBI taxonomy): domain Bacteria; kingdom Pseudomonadati; phylum Pseudomonadota; class Alphaproteobacteria; order Hyphomicrobiales; family Stappiaceae; genus Roseibium; species Roseibium sp. ROS1. Next base: position 89,289 of record NZ_BAAGIG010000006.1, on the reverse strand, counting down.
CATAGCGCCAGGCGTATACCAGCGGCTGAAACGGTCGATCATACGCGCCGTCGGGGCCTTTGATTCCTGAGCTTCCTCGACCATGTGGATGATGCGGGCAATGGTATTGTCGGCCGCGACATGACTGATCGACACTCGCAACTCGCCATTTGCATTGATGCTGCCGGCATAGACGTTTGCGCCGGCTTCTTTAAGCACGGGCATGGATTCGCCTGTCACGGGCGCCTCATCGACCTCAGATGCACCATCAATCACCGTGCCGTCAGACGGCACACGGTCCCCAGGCCGAACAACGACGACATCACCAATAGCCAACTCTTCGGCAGCGACCTGCTCAATGACACCATCACGCTCGCGGAACGCGACCCGGGGCACGAGATCGATCAGCGCTTCAATGCCTGCCCGCGCACGGCCTGCCGCCACGGTTTCAAGCAGCTCGCCCACTGCGAACAGGAAGATCACGACAGCAGCTTCTTCGGCCTCGCCGATGGCGACCGCGCCGAGTGCCGCGACCGTCATCAACGTCTCGATGGTGAAGGGTGAGCCGGACATCGCACCGGCGACCGCCCGCCGCGCGAACGGGATAACGCTGATCAGGGCCGCACCTGAATAGAGCCATTGCTCCCAATCCGGCAGGATACGCGCAATGGCGAAGGCAAGCATGAACAGTGCGCCGGTCAGCAGTACAAGCCGACCCTTGCTGCCTTTCCACCACGCCTCTGTGATGCGCTTCCGAGGCGGCCCCCCCTTCGTCTCAGCCTGCTCGATCACTGGCGTGTACCCGAGCGCTCGGATCTTTTGCTCAATAGTGCCGAGGGCCGTCCGGTCTTCATCGAGTTGCAATGCTAGCGTCTCGTTGGCGTAGCTGACATTGATGTCGCTAACGCCCGGCAGGCGTTGCATCGCCGTCTCGATTTTCAATGCGCACGAGGCGCAGTCCATGCCTTCTATACGCAGTCTGTAAGGGCTCGCTGCCGCCATGGTGTCACCTCGATGGTTTAATGTGACACCGCAGATAGACCCTGTAGCAACTATAGGGTCAAGAGTGGACTTCGTTTATTTGATTTCGCGCTGCGATCCACGTGCAAATTCGCGGTACAACTTCATTAAGGAGCCTTGACCCTGTAGTGGGTACAGGGTGCAGAAATAGTTGAATGCAAAGGTAAATGGAGCGAAGCGAAACGATGGCGAAAGGGAGTGCTATGACCACCGGGGCGGGCACGACTGCAAATACCTGGGCGTTCGTCTTCTCGGCATGGCTCATTGCGCTTGCCGCCTCGCTCAGCGCTCTCTTCATTGGTGAGGTCATGGGACAGACGCCGTGCAATCTGTGCTGGCATCAGCGCGCTTTCATGTTTCCGCTGGCGGTCATTCTGGCTGTCGCTAGCTTTCGAGGTGATGCCAGCGTTTCCCGGTACGGACTTCCACTGGCTGCCCTAGGTGCCGCCATCGCTGCATTCCACTCCCTCCTTTATGCGAGGATCCTTCCAGCAGCCATCGAGCCTTGTACACAAGACGGCCCGTCATGTTCTGGCGTCGAGATGACGGTCCTTGGCATTTTGCCGCTCCCTTACCTATCGCTCGCCGCCTTTGGGAGCATCGCTCTTCTTCTCGTTCTCGCGCACCGGAGACGTTCAACATGACCAGACGGTCCATCGTACTTCTCACTGGCCTTGTCGCACTGATTGTCTTTGCAGGCGGTGCCTTTATCTACGACCGGTACGGCGGCCTCTCGGCACAGCCCGTTGCACCGGCGCAAGGTGATGCGTTGGTCAGGGCGCATTCACCCGTAATCGGCCCAGCGGATGCGCCGGTGACGATCGTGGAATTCTTTGATCCGTCCTGCGAGGCGTGCCGAGCTTTCTATCCAGCCGTTAAGCAGATCATGGCGAATTTCCCTGCCGAGACGCGCCTGGTCATCCGATACGCGCCCTTCCATGACGGATCTGACGAAGCCGTCAGGATTCTGGAAACAGCCCGTCTTCAGGACAGATACGAACCGATACTGGAAGCCCTGCTGGCGCGACAGCCGGAATGGGCCGTGCATGGTGCACCCGATCTCGAGAAAGCCTGGGAAATCGTGGCGGCGGCTGGGTTGGATGTTGAGCAGGCACGGCGTGAGATGTCCTCGGCCGAGATTGACGCCGTTCTTGAGCAGGATATGGCCGATGTTCAGAGCAATAATGTGCGCCAGACACCGACCTTTTTCGTGAATGGCAGGCCGCTGGAATCCTTCGGACCGCAGCAACTCCACGACCTGGTGCGTGAAGAGGTGGAGAGCGCCAGAGCGGCGCACTAGGCGAGCCATCGAGATCGACAAACGTCCAAATAGAACCTACATGACCCTGTATACGCTATAGGGTCATAAAATGAACTCTTCAATTCTGACGATCGGTCATCTTGCAAGGCAAACCGGTACCAAGGTCGAAACGATCCGCTTTTACGAGAAGAACGGTCTACTGCCCGAGCCCTCGCGTACCGAAGGCAATTATCGGGCGTACGAGCCAGACCATCTGAACCGGCTGAGCTTTATCCGCCGGGCACGTGACCTGGGCTTCTCGCTCGACCAGATCAGAGCGCTTCTCACGCTATCCGACAATCGCGGACAATCCTGCGCAGCAGTTGATGCCATCGCTAGCGAACATCGTGCAAAGGTCGAAAAGAAGATCACTGATCTCATGGCGCTCAAGGCCGAACTCGACAGAATGATCGACCAGTGCGAGTGCGGCATCGTCGACGATTGCCGGATCATTGAAACCCTGTCGCCGAAATGATCGGAGGTCCATGCAGCTTTGCCGACGATCCATGTCTTGATCGACTGCAATTGGTAGGTCGTTCGACATCTTCCGCTTGGAAGGGTTGGCTGCTGAAAGCGGCCTTTCCGCTTTCCACCCCATGGAGGTCATCGGATCCAAGTCATGCCAAGGCCTCATGGGCTTCCCGCTGACGATATTCGGCAACGATTCTTGAGACGGTTGGCTCGCTCACGTCATAGAGCCGCGCCATCTCGGCGCCGGACTTGCGCCCCGCAACAACGGATTCGGCGATCTCACGCCGTTTCTTATCGTCAAGTTTGCGCCGCCGACCACCGAGCCGCCCTTCCAACCGCGCCTGCGCTAGCCCTGCGCTAGTCCGCTCGCGGATCATGGCGCGCTCGAACTCGGCGAATGAGCCGACCATCTGCATCATCATGCGGCCTGCCGGTGTCGTCGTGTCGATCGCTTCGGTCAGCGACCGGAAGCCGGCCCCCGCCGCTTCGATCTTTTCCATCAAGTGCAGCAGGTCTTTCAGGCTTCGCGAAAGCCGGTCGAGCTTCCAGACAACAACGACATCGCCATCCCGTAGCTGGCCGATCATCTCCTGGAGCCTCGGCCGGTCCCATCGCCCGCCGCTGGCGGATTCTTCGAAGACGCGTTTACAACCTGCTGCCGTCAGCGCGCGCAACTGTGCTGCGTTCGACTGGTCGTCCCCCTTCGACACGCGAGCATAGCCGATCAAATAAGGTGCGGTGCTCAATTCGATCCTTTCACAAACGGCCGTCTACGGAAGCAGGATGACCATGACCGCAAATCAAGGCTCAATGCCTTTCACAATCCTCTTGCAAAACTGTATCAAAAGGCAAGTGATTTTTGAAAGGGATAACCGATGCCAGCACGCATTTACATGACCGGCCCTCAGCGCGACGCTTTGTTGGCGCTGCCCGAAGACGAGACGACGGTCGTCCGCCATCACAGTCTGGACGTAAACGACCTAGCTGCCATCAACAGCGCCCGCACGCCTGAGACCCGGCTTGGCTATGCTTTGCAGCTTTGCTGTCTGCGTTATCCGGGGAGGCATCTCCGACGCGGCGAATTGCTGCCCGCTGTCATGCTCGACCATATCGCTGAGCAGATCGGGATCGATGCAGAAGTGATCGGCGGTTTCGCACGACGGACGCCCACACGCTACGATCAGCTTCTCGCGATCAAGGCGCGTTTCGGGTTCACCGACCTCACCAAGCCGATGCGCGCAACGCTTCGAGCGTGGCTGGAAGCCGAAGCTGTCGGCCTGACCAACGGACGCGTCTTGTTGGGCAACTTCCTCGACGAACTGCGCTTCCGTAAGATAGTCATTTCCGGAATCACCGTGGTCGAGCGCATGGCCGCCGAAGCGATGCACGCGGCCGAAAACCGGATCATCGCCGACATCGACAATCGTCTCGATCCGGCCACCCATAGCCGACTTGACGCGCTTATCGCCGAGAAAACGCACGATAGGCAAAGCCGATTTTCCTGGCTACGGGAACCCACCCCGCGCGTCGCCTCTGCCTCGCTCGTCGGTATTCTTGACAAGATCGCACTGGTTCGCGGCATCAGGACGCCCGCCATCGATAGACGATACGAACCCCGAATGGAGCAATTTGCGCGCGAAGGGGTCCGCTACACCGCGCAGGCATTCCAGCAGATGGGGTCGGCGCGGCGGCATGTTATTCTTGTGGCGACGCTGCGCGAGTTTGAGGCCACGCTGACTGACACAGCTATCGGTATGTTCGACTCGCTCATCGGGCGAGCGCATCTGCGTGCCCGCAAACGCCTTGAACAGACGGTTGCCGCTTCTGCCGACCAGGGCCGCGACCGATTAATCCGTGTCGCCGACGTGCTTGAGGCGGTCAGCAAAGCCGCACGCGCCGGCGGCGATATTGCAGCAGCGGTCGCAGCGGTCGCCTCGCTCGATACGATCGATGCCGACGCTGCTCTTCTCCGGCGAACCACGAGGCCGGGACGAGATAATGCCATCAGTGAAATCGGGCCAGAATATCGGACGTTCAAGCGGGCGGGGCCGCGCTTCCTGAAAGCGTTCACGTTCGAGGGTCGCAAGGGTACCGCGCCGCTCCGTGCAGCGATGGCGATCCTGGCCGAACTCGATGGCGACTGGCGCACGGCGCTCCCTGATGGCTTGCCGCTCGGGCATATCGAGCGGCGATGGCAGCGCTATGTCGTCACGGACGACAAGATCGACCGAACCCATTGGGAGCTGGCGACCTATTCCGCGTTGGCTGGAGCACTGGCGGCGGGCGACATCTGGGTGCCAACCTCCCGACTGCACCGCTCTCTGGAAACGCTGCTTTCACCGAGTACGGATCCGGTCCCGGCACAGGTCTCCGATATTCCTGATCCTCATGTGTGGCTCGATGCCCGCGCGGCCGAACTGGATACTGCGCTGCTCAAGGTATCAGGGGGGCTGACCAGCGGCGATCCCGCGCTGTTTTCCGGTGACCGACTGCGGTTTCCGAAAGAGCCGAAAACCGATCTTGCCGAACGCGACGATGGCAGACAGTTCGTCCGGACCTGCTACAATCTCGTGCCGACGACGCGCATCACCGATGTTTTGTCTCAGGTCGAACGTTGGACCGGTTTCACCAGCCATTTCGGTCATGTCTCGACCGGGTTGCCGCCCAGCGATGAACGATCCTTTCTCGCAGCTATGATTGCGGAAGCGACGAACCTCGGCCTGTCACGGATGGCTGAGGTCTGCGGCGTGGCATCGCGGCGCACGCTCCTGCGCATGCAGACGTGGCACATGCGTGAAGAGACGTTTCGCGCCGCGCTCGGCTGTCTGACCGACGCCATACAGGCCGAACCAATGGCGGCCTGGTTCGGTGAGGGCTGGCGCGCCTCTGCCGATGGGCAGGCTTATTATCTTGGTGGCGCCGGGGAGGCTGGCGGTCAGGTCAACGCGCATTACGGCCGCGACCCGATCGTCAAAATCTACACCACCATCACCGACCGCTACGCACCGCTCCATCAAACCGTGATCGCGGGCACTGCCGGCGAAGCGATCCATGCCCTCGACGGCATTCTCGGCCACGAAAGCAACGCCAACCTTTCCGCGCTGCACGTCGATGGCGGCGGCGTCTCCGATATCGTGTTTGCGGTCATGGACCTGCTCGGGCTTGATTTTGAGCCACGTATTCCGCGCCTCTCCGATCGCCGCCTCTATTCCTTCGAGCCGCCCAAGCGTTACGGACGCCTCGCGCCGCTGTTCGGGAACAGGCTCAACCGCGATCTGATCGTCAATCACTGGCCCGACATTCATCGCGTCATTAGGGCGATGCGCGACCGAACCATCACCCCATCGCTGATCCTGAAAAAGCTCTCAGCCTACCGGCAACAAAACAGCCTTGCCGCTGCCCTTCGCGAGGTCGGCCGTATCGAGCGCACACTCTTCACATTGCGATGGTTCAAGGATCCGGCGCTTCGCCAGCTTGTCACGAGTGAACTCAATAAGGGCGAAGCGCGAAACAGTCTGGCGCGCGCGGTTGCGTTCCACCGGCTCGGCCGCTTCCGGGATCGCGGTATCGAAAATCAGCAAATGCGAGCGGCAGCACTCAATCTCGTCACCGCCGCAATCATCCTGTTCAACTGCCGCTATCTCGACCGCGCCGTGAGTGAACTTGGAAGTCGCGGAGTGAAAATTGATCCCGCTCTACTCTCGCAGCTTTCACCTTTGGGCTGGGACCGGATCAACCTCACCGGCGATTATGTCTGGTCAGACGGCATTGAACTCGATGCCGACGGACTCATGCCCCTTCGAATCCCCGATAGCTACCGTGAATCTATGTCCCGATAATGCACAGAGGCCAGATAGCCAGTGGCCTGTCCTGCATAGCGATTTGCTAAGGCTTCATTGTGGGGAACATTGTCGTCTTTTTTGACCTCGACGATCGTCCTCACGCCTCGAAACTGCACGTCGATATCGGCGCGACCGCCACCGCGATCGCGGGCCTCGGCTTGGAAGGTCGACATTCCTGAAGTTTGGAGGAATTTCAGAAAATCTAATTGTAGGTCATGTTCTTTCGGGAGCTCGCCGCTTCGCTTGAACAAGTAGGAAGCTGCTGGATCAGAGCTAACCCCGATGTTTGATCGGGCATCCAAGAACTTCAGCAAGAGGCTGACCAGTGACTCGACAAGCATTCTCGCAGCAGGAAATCTGGAATAGTCAACCTGATCAGAGAACTGGTCGATGATATTTTGCCAGAGGTCGGCGACCAGATCGTTGGCGTCGGAACGTATGCGGAGTTCCGAAACACCCATCTGAGCCACCGCTTCGCTGAAGCCGGCATCCTTGAGTACCTCGACCAGCCGGCTAGTGGTCGTGGCTTCGAAAGGGTGACGATAGATCGTGCTTTCCATCGCCCGTTTTATGGTCTTTCGCAGTTCGACTACAGCTCCGGCTTTCCCATTATCCGCATTGACCTCCAACCATTCGTCCAGCGCTTGCAGGTAGTACCTCCGTTCTTGCAGCCCGCGGATGGTAGCCTCTTGTAACGAAGCGTCGAGACCAGGAGCGGACGGTACACCGAAAACTTCGCTGCTGGGGTAGAAAACCGACAGCAACTCGTCTTCGATCACGCGTGCAACGTCCAACCAGACTTCCTTAGTCAGGGAGTGCGCCAGCGCGGCCAATTTCGTCGCCATGGAAAGCCAATGGAACCTTTCCTTTGAAGACACCGCCAGCCAGGAATGTGATGTGTGACGGGTCAGCGCGAGCGCCGTATACTCGACGGCGGCGGTTTCCAGTTCGGGAAGGCGATCTTTGAGCTCGGCTCGGAGCCCATCATCTCGCACTGTCAATAGGAAGTCCGTGCACAATCCGTAAAGCTTGGCGTCCAGGCGACGCTCGCTCTTGCTGAGGGATCGCTCGAACCAATTCCGAGCAGAGGTAAGTGCAGACCAGAGCGTCTCTTCTGTAGGCGCTTTAAGCCCGTTTCTTAGCTCAGCCAACCCGATTTCCATCGATGCCTCGTCCGCCGAGCTATCCAGCATAGCCAGCTGCTCAAGAAGCAAGCGGAAATCCGGATCTGGATAGCGACGGAAAATAGCGCCAGCCACTTTGGCAACGTGCCGGAGAAATTGCGGATCATCATCCAGAGGCACATCGAGGATGCTGGCTTGTAGCCTCTTTATGAGTACCGGATTTCCCTGAGCGAGCAGCATCGCCCCCCTCAGGGCATGAGAGCGTCCCCACGGGTGATTGCGCGGGTCTTCGAAATGGGAACGCAGGCTATTCCAAGCGGATCTGGTAAATTCGATTGGAAGCTCAATTCTTTCCAAGACATCGACCATCGCCGCCAATCCCGGCGCGTCATCCGTCCAAGCCAACATTTCCACCAGCACGGACTGGACTGAAGCCTCCGATATCCAACCTGTCAGCCAGCAAAAACCATCGGCCCGCTCTGCACCTGACGGCAAGTCACGAACTGCATAAAGCAGTTGGTCTGCCGGAATGGAGCCTGGGTCAATGCATGCCCTACCTTCGGCTCGCAGCAATTTGATAAGGTATTCCATGTCCCACCGGCTAAAAAACGAAGTCGTCACCTTTAGCCTGTAGCCGATGCTCGATTGGCACAACGGCCTCAACGGCAGGACGGGCTGTCGTCCCTATGACTATCTGCACGTCACCCATTTCCGAGGCCGTCGAGGAAACGCTGTCCAGCATCGCTTCAAAGTCAGTGTTCACCACTTCCTCGGATGCTGGCGAGTCGATCATCATCAGACCGGGGTGGCGGCCATGGCCCCTGTTCCTTGCGACCTCCACCGCAGCCAGCGCCACCGCAATCTTGACGCGCAACCGCTCTCCCATTGTCAGGTTGCTGAACCATTCAGTTGCGCCACCCTGCTTTACCTTGAGGCGGCCGCCATTATCCAATTGCATATCGGTAACGTTGACCATGCCAAACTTGCGGGTGAGTTCCATCACCGACTGCGCGACCTGGTTCAGAACTTCGGATTGCTTCTCGGTCATCAATTCCTTCGTGACCTCTGTAGCTTTACGAAGCACGTTCAGCGCTTCTTCGGTATCACCGTCTGGGCCAGTCGATTTCGTTCTATCGCTCATCAGTTCACGAAGTTGGGCTGCCTGTGCTTCGAGTTGGACGACCTGCACCTCTTGGTCTGGCACCTTGACTGCAAGCTCCAGCTGTAGCGCGGAAACCCTGTCCCTCGCTTTCCGCAGATCGATTACAGCGTCTTTCGCCGATTTCTCCGTCGACTTTTGCTTGTCCCTAGCCACTTTCAGCGAGGTATCGAGTGCGTCAACCTCATCTTTTGCCAACTGAATACGATCATCCTCAAAATCGTCCGCGTGGTTAGGGATCTCGTTCTTGCAAAGGAGACACGCGCCGTCGTCTGTTGATGACTCGGCAGTAGCCACGACGTCCTTATACGAAGCCTCGCAGGCTGGGCAGCATGACGGACTGAGTTTTCGAAAGGAATAACCGGCTGACTGCTCGTCCTCCAATTGTTTGACCCTGCGCCGAGCAGCGTCAAAGCTTTCCGCAATCTTCCTCAAAGACGAGTCGGCCGCTTCGAAAGCCAGGCGTGTGGCTTCTTCTTCTTCACGTAACTTGACCATCCGTTCGTCTAGTTGGCTCAGTTCAGCCCGCTTGCCTGCACGGTCATCAACACTCGCGGTACTTGTCCTCGCCGATTCCAACTTGCTTTCCACCGCCTCCAAGCGTTTGGCCAACTCCTCGTTAAACGCAGACCGATCTGGACGGGAGGACCGGGATTCTTCGACTTCCTTTTGCGCCGTGAGGACTGCGCTGTAGGTTGAGACCCATGGCAATCCGATGAACAGTTGCAAAAGCCGCAAGGGGATCCCGTCGGTCATGACATCGCCGAACAGCGCCTTGGCGTCTGTGGAACTCGACAGAAATAATGCCGACGAGATCAGTGGCCAGCCGTGAGAATGGCCACCAGTGCGGGAGTTGTGTGCATAGATAAGCGGGAAATTCAGTTCGGCCATCATCAGTTGCTGTGTTTGCGACTTCAGCGCTTCGCCGCCGTCTCCTTCGTATAGTGCAACCCAGTCTTCGTCACCGCTCGAACGGCTGATGCGGGCAGTCGCCTCGAATGGATCCTCCACTCCGGCATCCTTCCGCAATTCCATGCGGTGGAGGACGCCATCGATCTCAAATCTAACGTCGACGATTTCTAGCCATTTCCAGACGTCAGCCTTGACCCGTCCAGGGAAATCGCCTCTTAAGGCAGCGTAGAGCAGGTTCAGAATTGAAGACTTGCCACGGAGATTACGGTCCGACATCACGGCAAATAAACCGCTATCGAGCTTGTCCCACGTCTTGTCGAACGGCCCGTTGCGGTCTGCTTCGGCGCGCATGCCCGCGACACGAATACTCTTGAACCGCAGAGACTTCGCTCGGGGTGGAGTCATCTGCGGTTGGATGTTGTACTTTTTAAGGATGGATTTGACGCGGCCCGCTTCAACTTTGGAACGTTCCGCGATTGCGCTCAGCCAATCACTCTCGGTGGATTGAATAGGGACGGACTTGCTCATCTCAACTTCTCCGAAACCTTATGCAGACGTTTCTCGACTTCTTCCCGGATGCTCGGGATAAGGTCGCCATGAAGTGTCTGCCCGTAGGTGGGATGCTCGTATTGCCAATCCTTGAGCTCTGAACCGCTCTTGCCGGAAGCTACCCGCATTACCAGCGCCATCCGGTCCCGATACCACGCCAAGTCTGGATAGTCGGTGACACATTTGTCTAGGAAAGTGATGGCCTTTCCGGAGATCAAGTACTCAAAGCGCCGTACCCTGCCATCCTCGCCCTTCAGCTGCATCGGTTGGACGAGGCCGTAGTAACTCAGCAACGCCAAGGCATCCTCAATGTTCTCGTAAGCGCCCCGCATCCACCGAACCATGCGGACGAGCCTGACTGATGGTTCATCTACATCGAAAATGCCTTCGACCTTCTCGAGCAACTCCTCGTCCGCTTCGGCTTCGACTACATCCAGTAGTGCGTCAGCCAGATAGTCGGGATAGCGGACGAGAAAATCCATAGCCATAAGCCTCTTCTCAGCCCTGAATATTTTCACGGTATCGCCGAGGGGTTTTTCGATTTCTTCGGCCCCAGCTACCAAAATAAAAAGCAATCGCAAGGCGTCGCGATATCGATACCCTGCGGGAGTTGGTTGGGAAGCCGCCCCCGCCAAAACAGCTTTCTCCGCATCATCCTCAAGTACGCTCATATCTGGCAGCTACGCCTCTCAAATGCTCTGACACAGACATATCAGTGGTAGCAATATCGCTAAACTTCACCAGTACCACAACCAAACTTATCCCGCAGTAAAACCGTCAAATCCGAAATAGAAATCGTAAGACGCTGGTGGACCGGGAGCCTGCGGCATGCCTCTCACCTAGTTGTTAGGGTAAGCACAGGTCGTGAACGCCTGAACAGCATGGCGTTGAGAGAGGATTTTCCGGCATCCATTTGGGCTGAGGTTTCGGCAAATACTGAGCTCTCGCTTTGTGTTTTCCTTTGACCATCATTGGCCACTAGGAGAATACTTGGGATAAGCGATTGGGTGGGCGGAAGCGGGTTATCCGTGAACTACTGACGGCATTCTGTCGGGCTTCTGACGTGTCTTAGTACCGCGGTATTTTTTAGGGTCAGCTATCGAACCAACTTCAGTACGAGGATTGCATGACTGCCGAAATTGACACCAAAGACCCGAAATTTCTTGCGTACTGGACCAAGTGTATCCGGGCGGCCTCGAAATGGTCGCAGGAAGCGCTTGCAGCTGCCTCCGGCTTGACTGTGCGCACCATACAACGGATCGAGGCTGGCCAAGCGGTCACCGAGACCACGCGGCGCGCCCTCGCCCGGGGCCTTGGCTACGACAACCCGGATGTGTTCGAAGACCCCGAGTTCATTAAGGGCATCCACGCTCTCTTTGACGGCATGCACAAGTTGAAGGACAAAGAGGACCGAAAGCAATTCCCCGACCATATGCGTATCAGCGTGGTGCGGGTGAAAAAAGGTGAAGGTCTGGCCCGCATAGCTTATGAAGGAAACGCCTACCTCTTTCATGCCGACGAGGAGATTAAAGAGGAGGCGAAAGAAATCGCTGCGAATATCTTTGACTTCCTGCGTGACCTCGGTGATATCGGCGACGATATCTCTTTCTCCGATAAGCTTAGCTATCAGCAATCGCTCGGTGAACTTCTGGAGCAATTGGAAACATCAGGAGCCGTTTGTTACAGCGCTTTTCGGGAAACAAATATGGTTGGCAGGAATTGGACGGACAAGACGCCCATCGCTATCACGGTCAGCTACCTAACGGTTGTACCCCTCGAGAAGGCTTTGACGGAAATAATGGTTCCGCGTCGGCTTTCGTGAAGCCGCAATTTTCTTGGGATTTAATTTGCGATTTCAGAGCGTAACGAAACCACGAATTGCCATACTGCAACCTAATGTCCGTTTTCCGGCACTGGCAAATGCAGTCTCTATGTCCAATTTGGCGGCGCGAAGTCGCCATTGAATTAGGAGGTGTTGAATGACAGCTCCGGGCCGGAAGCGTCGACGCATTCAGGGCAGACGAATGTCAGCTAACGTCAAAGGGAGCACACTAGGCGCCAGTCCGGTCACAGCCCATAAGAGCCGTTTCATGACAGGGCGGTGCGCAGTCAGGTGGAACTGGCGGCAGCAACCTTGAACAGAAAAGCTATTCACCTGGTAAAAAATTTAAAACTTGTTTATTTTCAATATCTTATCAAAAAAACGCGTAACAGTTATTATGGAACCTGCCGTCGGCGAAACCGGCAAGATTTGTCGCTTGCAATGGCTTGGGTCACCCTAGAGGTCTCGAAGAGTCGAGACAGTCACATTCAAAAAACTCAAAGGAGACCTAATGTCAATTATCGAATATCTCGCAGGCCCTTATGCGGTCGTGTACTACGCTTGGCACAATCCGATACATACGCTGTGTCTCTGCGGTGGTGTTTACTTCCTCGGGAAAGACTTCCTGACTTGGCTCGAAAATCGGTTCTTATCTGTAGCTACTTGCATTTATACGCAGCTCGGATTGCAAACATCACGAATTCCCGCTCGAGCTATCTGCATGTATCCGGGCGCGCTAACTCACATTAATTGCGAATCAGATCAGATTATTTGCAACGAGATCGCAATCATCCGGTTCGGAACACTTTGTGTGCAAACAGATCAATGCAGCAGTGCTTTTCCGCTACGCCGCCTGCTCCTCTCTGACTTCCTCCAGGAACCGGCTTACAGCTTCCGACAGACTTGAGGCAACCTCACCGAGCTGTTCCGCTGACTGGCTCATCGTTTCCGAGTGCTGGCGGGTCTGATCGATGGACCCGGAGACCCCTGCAACATTCGAGGCGGCGGAAGAAGCGCCGTCGGATGCGAGCGTGATGCTCTGCGTGATCTCGCTGGTAGCAGCATTTTGCTCATCTACCGACGTGGATATCGTTTCGCTGACAGATCTGACTTCTTGGATCTTCTCGACGATTGACCGGATGGCGGTCACCGATTTCTGTGTAGACGCCTGTACACCGGAAATCTGGCTCGCGATTTCGTCGGTCGCCTTAGCAGTTTGCGTCGATAGCTCCTTCACCTCGGCAGCGACGACTGCAAAGCCTTTTCCAGCCTCGCCTGCCCGTGCGGCTTCGATGGTGGCGTTCAGGGCCAGCAGGTTGGTCTGCTCCGCAATCGCCCGGATGATTTCGACGACTTCGCCGATCTTATCGGCGGTTTCCGCAAGCAGCGAAATATCCTTGTCTGCCGCGACTGCCGTTTCGGCAGCGATCGACGAAATTTCCGTCGCAGTGCTGGCCTGGCGAGCAATTTCTTCAATGGAGGCGGAGAGTTCGGCGGCCGCGGAGGCAACGGTCTGGACATTGGTCGTCGCCTCTTCCGTTGCCGAATTGGCGGCCTTGGCACTCTCGTCGGCATGCATTGCGATCTTCACCATTTCGCCTGCTCCGCTCCGCATACCTTCGGTTTCGCTTGCGAGCTGTTCCTGAATGGAAGCGACCGAGGTCTGGAAGTGCTGGATTGCATATTCCATCTGCTCGGCACGCTTTAGGCGCTGAAGCCGCGCGGCTTCCGCTTCCGCTTCAAGCTGTCTCTGCTGGATCAGCTTCTCCTTGAACACTTCCGAAGCCCGCGCAATTTCGCCGATCTCATCCGGCCTGTCGGTATCGTGGATAGCAATATCCAGCTGCCCGTCTGCCAATCCGGCGATCGACTCCTTTTGACGGCTCAAGGTCCGGGCAATCGAAACGACCTGGTGGACGACAAGACCGAGCGTTCCGAAAACCAGCGCCAAGGCGATGGCCGAGAGCCAGAAAATCTGGCTGTCCAACCGCTCGATAAAGGCGTCCGCGGCGGCTTCAGCCCGGTGAATAAACTCATCAGAGGCTGTTTTCATGAGATTGAGACGCTTGGTCGCCGCGTTGAACCAGCTCGCGCCGGTCAGGCCCTGAGCATCATTTGACAGCGGCAGGTTCTGAATCACATCGCGCCAGGCAAGCGTCTTATCGACGTCGGCACCTTTGACCAGTTCATTCCATAAGGCTTTCTGGCCTTGGCTGGAAACCGATCCGAACTCCTTCATGAATGCCTTTTCACCGCCGGAATTCGATACGGTTTTCAGGTAGAGATCCATATCGACCGCGCCGGTCTTGTTGAATTCGTCCAGCAGGGCTGCGCCGTTGGCCCTCTCCAGCCCCCCGGACTCCATCGCCTCGACGATGGTGAGGTAGGGCAGGAGTTCAGCCGTTATCGACTTCGATGGGCTAACTTCCGTGGTGATGCCAACAACATGAACAAGCTCGTTAATTTCGGCGGAATAGGCTTTGATCACACGATCTGCGGCGACTTGTTTTGCATCGATCGTTTTTCGGAGATCACCGGTTTTGTGAACTTCGTCTGCGACATGCTGCAATTCGGAAAGCAGGTTCGCATTGTTCAGATCCAGCCCTGCCAGATGCTCGTCAAACAGCTTTATGGCCGCGTCGGACGCCGAGCGCTGATCACCAAGCTTTGCCGCTATCGCGCCGTCATAGCCGGTCTTGATCAGGCTGACGCTGAGCCGTCGCTCTTTCTGAAGTTCGTGAATGAGATTGCCGGCGTCTTCTGCAACGCGTGTCATGGGCCGCATGTAAGCGTGATGTGCACGTTCAGCAGCTTTTTCATAAATGCTAAAGGCCGCCAGTCCGAAAACCGCCACCATGGGTAGGCCAGCAAGAAGTCCAATCTGCAGCCTGATCCGTTTCATTCTTTTGCCCCTCCAGGAGAATGTTCATTACCCTGAATGTGGAGAAGGCTCCTTACTTGTTGCTTAACGGAAGTTTGAAACTTGACATTTTACGACGCCATTGGCGGCTGTTGGCAACAAATAATCTTTTTGAACAGAAATAGTTACTGAGACCAGAGGCCAATTGGCAGGATTGGAACTTAGGACGGGAGAGTTTGCATCACATAACTACGGTTGCGTTACTGTCAATAGCAACTAGAATACTGTTACAGGTATTGGTGACCAAAAAATGGATTAGGCTTCAGACGAACGAGTTTCATGTCAAAAATCTAGATCGTTGATTTTCAGCGAGAACTGACTCTGACCTACTTTTGCTAATGTGTTTTTTGATCACCAGATGTTTGCAGCAATCACGCCTTAGATTTCGTGGCGACCGGCTGGAAAACGTCCGTTTCTCGAACGCACCTAAGTCAGCTTGGAGCCCAACCTTCTCATAAACGAGAGGAAGATGGCGGCTTCCATCTGTGGTCAGTATCGAGACAAAAACAGACGCAGTTTTTCAAAGGTTTTGTGGCATTTGCTTTCACAGAGATTCCGGTTGCATTCCAAACAGTGACGAAAACGACCGATGGCAGCCGAAAGCCCGGACCGCTATTTTTGATGCATAATCGCATGAGAGTAGAGCTATGTCATAATTCAATGCCAACCCGTCTGGATGCCTAGCGGCAAGAAGAAAATGAGTAATATCAGTTGCTTGTGATCCATGGGGTTGCGAAGCTATTCATGGGCTCAACGAAGTGGAATGATTTCCCCCTGGTACCGCATGCCCGAAAGCATTGCCGACTGCAAAATGATTTGACAGATGCCGAACGGGCACTCATCGGGCCTCTATTGCTGCCAAGCAAAGCACGTGCCCGTCCTGAAAAGTGGGGCTACCGACAGACTGTCGATGCTATGTTCTCTGCGACGGGAATGGCTGGCGGAAGACGTCTCCAAGACTGTTCCCGCCGATGACCTCCGCGCGGCATTGTTTTTCCGATTGGCGTAGTTGAGGGCTTTGGCAGGCGATCAACCACACATTGCTAGTGGCGGCACGCGAGGATGCCGGTCACGAAGACTCGCCCGCAGGAGGCGTACTTTACGGCCAATTAATTAAACTCACGGAAAGTGGTGGTGGATTTTCTGATATGATGCGTGCAAAAGATTCGAGGAACGCAAGCGTCACATCGTCACCGACACCGGTTGCTTTCTCGTTGGTGCTGTCAGCTATGTTGCTGACATCCAAGATTGCGATGGCGCCCATCCGTCCTCAAGGCATCGCGCCATGCCTTCCCTGGGTTGCGTCATCTCTTCGCCGATGGCGGTTATGCTGGCCCGAAGTTCGAAGCCGCACGGCAAGTGGGCAATCGAAATCGTCAAGCGTTTACATAGTACCCCTCCGGTGAAGGCCGTCTTGCTGGTTTAGGCTGAAGACTGCCAGTCCTAGTGATAGCACTAGGAGTAGTCATATGACCAAGCAGCATATCGAGGTGATCACGTCGGTGGAGCGCCGTCGGCGATGGTCGCAAGAGGATAAGGAGCGGCTTGTGGCCGCGTGCCTGGAGCCGGGAGCGAGCGTGTCGGAGGTTGCCCGCGCGGCGGGTTGCCACGTGAGCCAGTTATTTTGATGGCGCAAGCAGTTGTGCACGATCTCCGACAGTCCCGCGACGGATCGCGCAACACCCGCGCCAGCGCCTTCTCCGCAGTTTGTCCCGGTGACGATATCCAATGCTGTGTCCTTGCCGTCGCAGGACGAGCCCTCGGAACCTGCTCCGCCGCAACGTGTGCGGCGTAAGCCGAGCGTTGTGACGATTGAGTTGGGCCGGGGTAAACGGGTTCGGGTCGACAGTGATATCGATACGGATGCTCTGGGACGTATTCTCGATCTTCTGGAGCGGCGATGATCCCGGTCCCGAGCGGCTTGAAGGTCTGGCTTGCGACGGGCCACACGGATATGCGCAGAGGATTTCCCGGGCTGTCGCTGATGGTTCAGGAGACACTGAGGCAGGATCCGATGAGCGGCCACCTGTTTGTCTTCCGCGGCCGGAGCGGAGGTTTGATCAAGGTGATTTGGCACGATGGACAAGGGGCCTGCCTGTTCACGAAGAAGCTGGAACGCGGACGATTTATCTGGCCATCGGCGGCGGACGGGACGGTATCCATCACCCCGGCCCAGCTCGGATATCTGCTGGAAGGCATCGATTGGCGGATGCCGCAAAAAACCTGGCGGCCGAGCTCGGCCGGATAGTGGAAAGCGCTGGCTTGGCGGGAGCGAATATGATTCCATCCCGCCATGCTCGATGCGGCCGAACACCTTCCCGACGACCTTGCCAGTGCGCATGCGATGATCCTCGCAGAGCGCGCAGCTCGCCGTGAAGCTGAGGCACTCGCGGCCCGTGCCCAGGCGGTAAACTCGCACTCGGAAGCCCTGATCGCCCGGCTGAAGCTGGAGATCGAGAAGCTCAAACGGGAGATCCACGGACACCGTTCGGAGCGCAAGGCCCGTCTTCTGGAACAGTTGGAATTGCAGCTCGAAGAGCTGGAAGCCGATGCTGCCCAGGACGAACTGGCGGCAGAGGTCTCGGCACGATCATCGACCGTCAAAGCGTTTGAACGCAGACGCCCGTCAAAGAAACCGTTTCCGGAGCATCTGCCGCGCGAACGTGTGGTTGTTGCCGCACCGGAGAGCTGTCCATGCTGCGGATCTGCGAAGCTGGCCAAGCTCGGTGAGGACGTCACCGAGACGCTGGAAGTGATCCCGCGCCAGTGGAAGGTGATCCAGACCGTTCGGGAGAAGTTTACCTGCCGGGAGTGCGAGAAGATCACCCAGCCACCGGCTCCGTTCCATGTGACGCCGCGCGGCTTTGCCGGTCCGAACCTCCTGGCAATGATCCTCTTCGAGAAGTTTGCACAACATCAGCCGCTGAACCGGCAGAGCGAGCGTTATTCGCGCGAGGGCATCGATCTCAGCCTGTCGACGCTGGCCGACCAGGTCGGCGCCTGCGCGGCGGCTCTCAAGCCGGTCCATTCGCTGATTGAGGCGCATGTGCTGAGTGCCGAACGCCTGCACGGTGACGATACCACCGTGCCCATCCTCGCCAAGGGCAAGACCGATACCGGCCGCATCTGGACCTATGTCCGCGACGATCCACCGTTCGGCGGGCAATCACCGCCGGCAGCCCTTTATTATGCCTCTCGCAATCGACGCCAGGAACATCCTGAGCGCCATCTGAAGAGCTTCACCGGCATTCTGCAAGCTGACGCCTATAGCGGCTATAATCCGCTGTTCAAGGTGGACCGTGATCCCGGTTCGCTGACCCAGGCGCTGTGTTGGTCACATGCGCGCCGCAAATTCTTCGTGCTTGCCGACATCGCCGCCAACGCCAGGCGCAGGAAGAACGCCGCACCGATCTCACCGATTGCACTGGAGGCGGTCAAGCGCATCGATGCCCTGTTCGACATCGAGCGCGAGATCAACGGGCTCAACGCTGGTGAACGCCTGGAGCGGCGGCGCGGGGACAGCGTTCCACTTGTCGAAGGTCTTGAGGAATGGCTGCGGGCCGAGCGGAGCAAGCTGTCGCGCAGCTCCTCGGTTGCCGAGGCGATTGATTACATGCTCAAGCGTTGGGACGGCTTCACCACCTTCCTTCATGATGGTCGGGTCTGCCTGACGAACAATGCGGCCGAACGGGCACTGCGCGGCTTTGCCCTCGGAAGGAAGTCATGGCTGTTCGCGGGATCGGACCGCGGTGCCGACCGCGCCGCCTTCATGGCGACACTGCTCAACTCGGCGAAGCTCAACGCCGTCGACCCGCAAGCCTGGCTTGCTGATGTCCTCGCCCGCATCGCCGAAACGCCCATGTCCAAGGTAGAAGAACTGCTGCCCTGGAATTGGGAACCAGCTGCAACGCAGCGTGCCAGTGAAGTGCATGGCTATTTCTAGGATCATGATTGTCGGCGGTCCAGGCTCAGGGAAGACTTGGCTCGCCCAGCAACTTGGTCTCCGGCACGAGCTACCCGTTCATGCAGTCGATGACGAAGTTTGGGATCGGAGTGGGGCCTTGCGAGCACCAGAGGATATCGATGCCCGGTTACGACGGCTGGCGGCCCAAGATAAGTGGATCATCGAGGGTGGAAATAGCCGAACTTATGGAGATCGTGTTCAACGAGCCGATGCAATCATTCGGCTGGCTCCACCGATATGGCGGCGGCTCTACCGTGTGCTCCGTCGAGATGGCCTACGGATCGAGCTACTTCGTTGGACGCTTCGATACGACAGGGTATTCGGAACAAAGGACGTTCTAGCTCTTCAAAATGGGAGGGCAACCGCAACCTGCATCGAGATCCGTTCGAACAAGGACATACAGCGCCTGCTGCGCGCCGGAATTGAGTGCTTCTGAAACCCATCCAGCATCGTCTATCGCCGCAGCCTCGAGAGCTCCCTAAGACTGGACGTCCATACAATTCCGCGGTCCACGCCGGATGCTTACTTTACATATGGCGAAGCGCCTCGAAGTCGTACCACGGCACTGTGTCGCTGAACGCACCTTTGCATCGCTCAACAGAAACTGTCGCCTCGCCGAGGACTTCGAGCGAATAATCGCCGGCACAGCCGCTCGGCTCTTCATAGATTTGGTCAAGCAGCTAGTCTGGCGAATTGTAACCCAGTAAGATTACACAGAAAATTTGTCTCAGACTCTAGGCATAGCTATAATGGGATCTATGAGATTGTTGACATTTTTAGAGGATGAAAGTGACCACTCAGACCAGCGTGCGTTTGCGAGCCGACACGCGCCTGTCTCATGAAGTGCTCGATAAAGAGGTGTCGAGGTTTGATCTGACGACGTCAGATGGTTTCTTGTGCTTCCTCGGAATGCAGTCGCACGCGCTACAAGCTCTTGCGGCGTTGGAGGTATCGGCAAAAACAAAATCCGTATTGGCAGACCTTCACGAACGTGCAGAGCAAGATCTTCGCGGGCTCGGATCGTCCATTAAAAAGACGCCATTCGAGATCGGTCCGCTACATCCTCTCGCGGTTGACTACGCACTCGCGGGCTCGAGACTTGGGTCACAGGTTCTTAAGCGACGATGGCAGGCCGCGAAAAACCCACAGGTTCGACGCGCCAGTGCTTACTTTTCGGCACCGAGCTACATCGAATTATGGACGTCGTTCTGTGGCGCGACTGAAGCGATGACTTCCAGCGGTCCTTTAGCCGATCGAATCGTCAAAGACGCTGAAAGAGTTCTTCAATTTTACCGTGAGTGTGCCCGTGCTCCGCAACTAACTGAGGGAGCGATCAATGCCTGAGCTAGAGCCAAATCAGCAGCAACAAAACTATGATCTGAGCAACTGTGATCGAGAGCCGATCCATATTCTTGGGCGTGTTCAAAGCTATGGGTGTTTGGTGGCGCTCTCTTCTGACTGGATGGTGACATTTGCGTCCGAAAACTGTGCCGAAATTCTCGGGTTTGATGCTCAAACTATCGTTGGCTCACGTTTCGCAGATATCTTTCCGCAAGAAACGGCCCATCATCTGCGAACGAAAATGCAAGTGCACAGCTACCAGACCGGCGCCGCACGCGTATTTTCCTATCCCGCTCTCGACGATGAAAGGCTTTTCGACATTTCGATCAGCCAAAGCGACGACAACATCATCTTTGAGTTCGAGCCGCGCGCAGCGGGGACGCAGAAAGATCAGGATCGCTCGACAGTCCGCGCGCTGATCGGTCGGGTAAAACGTCACGAGACAATTGAGGACATGTCTCGCGAAGCGGTCCGCGCTATCAAAATCATGTCCGGGTTCGACCGGGTTATGGTCTACAAGTTTAACGATGATGACAGCGGCACGGTGATCGCCGAAGTCGCCGAACCCGATCAGGAACGGTTTCTGGGTCTCCGCTATCCGGCAAGCGATATTCCAAAGCAGGCACGTGCGCTCTATCTGCGAAGCCCATTGCGGATCATCTCGGATGTCGATGCCGAGACCCACGCCATTTTCCCAAGCCTGAATCCAAATGGACAACCACTCGATCTTTCACTAGCCGTGACACGCTCGGTCTCCCCAATCCACCTCGAATACCTGCGTAACATGGGCGTCGCTGCCTCGATGTCGGTGTCGATCATTCGCAGTGGTAAACTTTGGGGCCTATTTGCGTGTCACCACAGAACGGCGAGGCATATCAGCTACGAGGCACGGAGCGAGATCGAGCTTTTCTCAGAGCTTTTCAACTACCAGCTTGCGCAGGTTGAATTGGTGACCGAGTTGGCCGAAGTCGATCGCGCACGAACACTACACGATCGGCTGATGACGCAGCTGTCGGGCGGCAAGACCATGTCGGAAGCGTTCGACGTCCTGTCAGAAAACATCAAGGAGGTTATCCCATTCGATGGAGCCGCCGTCTTCACGGAGGGCGATTACAAATCAGCTGGTGCTGCACTTACGAAAGAAGAATTCTTGGGTCTTGCGAGGTTTTTGAATACTACGCCACCGGGCCAAGTCTATCATACCAACGCTCTCTCGACGCGCTATCCCGCGGCCACTGACTTTTGCGACCGGGTGGCTGGCATTCTCGCCCTTCCGGTGTCCCGAACTCCACGGGACTACCTCGTCCTTTTCCGGCGCGAGATCGCGTTATCGGTAAAATGGGCTGGAAACCCGGAGAAGCCCGTCGAGCTTGGTCCAAACGGCGCACGTTTGACACCACGCAAGAGCTTCGAAGCATGGCAACAGGTCGTGCGCGGGGAATCGGCGCCTTGGCGCGGCTCAGAGTTGCGTGCTGCTGACGCCCTTCGGATCACGCTTCTGGAAGTCGTCTTGAAGATGGCGGATGAGCGCAACGCGGCGCGCAAGCAAGCGCAGGACCAGCAAGAACTCTTGGTGGCGGAATTGAACCACCGCGTCCGGAACATCCTTAACCTCATTCGTGGTTTGGTCTCCCAAGGGCAGGAAGATGCCAAGTCGTTGAAAGACTACCGGTCTGTGCTCGAAGACCGCATTTTTGCCCTGGCCCGTGCGCATGATCAACTGACGCAGACAGATTGGAATTGGGTGTCATTCCGTTACTTGGTCGAAACGGAGGTACAGGCGTTTTTGACGTCGAAAGCTTCGCGGGTAAACATTACAGGTGACGAGATTGATTTGTCGCCAACCGCGTTCTCGACGCTCGCGCTTGTTATCCATGAGCTTGTTACAAATTCGGCCAAATATGGTGCGCTCAACGACTCCTCGGGCTCCGTTGCGCTTGATGTTCGTCTGCAACCTGACGGAGTCGCCAAGCTGGCCTGGCGAGAAGAAAACGGCCCGCCAGTACAACCGCCAAGGCGGCGGGGCTTCGGGACGACGATTATCGAGCGATCCATTCCCTTCGAACTGAAAGGCCAGTCCGACACGCGGTACCGAGTGACAGGGTTCGAAGCAGACTTCGTCTTGCCAACGGCTCATGTCCGGAAGACAGACTTGACGGTCGTACGGGCGCAAGAAACAGCTACGACAGAAGCTTCAGAGGTTCAACTAGAAGGACAATGCCTCGTCCTGGAGGACAACATGGTCATCGCCTTGGACGCGTCGGACATGCTGTCAGACCTGGGTGCCAAACATGTCAGCACGGCAAGTTCAGTCGCGGACGCACTTGGCATCCTCGCCAACCACGACATCTCTTTGGCACTCTTGGATGTCAATCTGGGCGATGAGATGTCATTACCAGTGATTGAAAGATGCCAGGAATTGGGAGTTCCGACCATCCTTGCGACAGGCTACGGGGCCAACGCCGCGGTCGTAGAGCGGTTTCCCAACATTCCAATTCTAAACAAGCCATATAGCTCCGACAGTCTCAATCGGGTGATTTCCCGAGCACTGGCAGCAGAGAGCTAATGGTCGGAGACCCGAAAAGGCGCGCTCACTCGGGGGTTTAAGGGGGCCTCCACAATGCCTACCAACACTTAATACTCTGGGCCTCCATCAAGAAAAATGGCTCCTAACGCAGGTGATCCGGCACGGGGTTTTTGGCAGGGTCGCGAAACAAATTTTTCGCTGACGATGTTCATCTATTCTGCAAGCAGACGCTTTGCTTCTGGCACGGCATAGTCGAAGAGGACCTTGATCGGCGTCTGCCAGCTCTCGGCATCGTTGTAGCGACCGGCGAAAGACGCGACGACAAGGTCGACACCGATTTCCACGGTCAGCCGCTGACCGCCGTTGCCGACCGCGATGGCAATGGGGTTTTTCTCATTGCCAGAGAGATACCAGAGATATCCATATCTGGTGAACTCGTTGAGCGGTACGCGCGGATGAAGCGATTGTGCAAGCCAATCGGAGGGCACGATCTGCTGTCCCTCATATGCACCTCCATCGGCAACCAACTGCCCGATCTTTGCCAAGTCAGGCAGCGTCAAGCGCAGTCCGGAAGCTGCGGATGGCGCACCGTCCGCACCGGCGATCCACTCATATGTCCCGATGACAAGGGGCGTAAAGAGCTTTTCTTCCGCATAAGCGTCGAGCTTCATCCCCGTACCGTCTTCGATCAGCTTCCCCAGCAGAGCGACGGCGCCACCGCTATATATCCAGCTTTCGCCCGGCGCCTCTCGAATCGGTTGTTCGAGAACAAAGCGATAGCGGTCAGGCGCGTTTTCCATCGCGATTTCACTGTTGCGCGGGTCGCTGTAGGGGAGGTCCTCGTTCCATTCGAGGCCCATCTGCATCGATAGCGCATGGCCGATCAGAATGCGGTCTCGTCCTGGCTCTTCCATGAGATCGCGATAGCCCGGAAACTGGTCGTACAGAGGTTGATCCGGGCCGGGAACCTGACCCTCGGAAAGCGCTTTTCCGTAGAGCAGCCCGACCACCGATTTCGTCACCGAGCGCAGGTCGTGCAGGCTATGCGCCTCATGGTTCACGACGCCGATCTTGGTGCCCCATCGCTCGTCCTCGCCGGGGAAGTAAACCTCGGCCAGGCGTTCGCCGCGAAAATCGACGATCGCACCGTGAAGTCCCGGGAGTTGGCCTGCTTCAAACCCAGAACGGAGGTTTTCTTCCAGCGTTTGGGCATATGCGCAAGTCAATGAGCCAATCCAGATCATCGCAAACGTGGTCGCCAAACGACCATACCTACCGATCATACTCAAACCTCCAAATCATTACCTTACGACAGCCTACGCATCGGAGCATCACAATCAAACCATTCCCCGCCCGGGCTCGGCACAGTCGTTCTTGGCGCTGCCGAAATCGCCAAAACCTATACGTTTCTGCCGCTTTGCATGAAAGCTGACATCGACCGATTGGAAGCAAAGTCCGCAAAGCCGTCGTTCGCAAATAAAGTGATCCGGGACGGATGATTGCAATCTCGTCACAAGTAATCCGATTTCATTCGCAACTAATGTGGGTTTGCCGTACCGGATAGTCGCACTTAATTCGAGCCAAAATTGCGATGTTTGCAATCCGAGCCGCGGATAAATGCAATTCACAACACTTAAATTCCAGCGGGATAAGGTCATATTTTAGCAGCCTGTTTATTTCAACTCGTTGAGCTTGCTTTGCAGGCGGGCACCGTCGGGCGTCGCGAGCAAATTGAAATCGTCCTTGTTTGCCTCTTTCGGGTTCAGCACAAGCCAGTTGTCGCCGGTCACTCGGGTTTTGCCGCCCTCGGCCTGGAACGTGAGTTCAAGGAACGAAACCGGCGCTCCCTTGGTCCGGTCCTTCAGCGGGTTATTGTCGTTGACGTTGGCCGGGAGCGTCTTGTTGAACAGCACCGTGTTGTCCGTTTTACGGGCAACCTTGAAGCCAAGGGTCGGCCGCGTGAAAATGGACTTTGAGGCGGCTTTGGCGGCTGCCATGTTCTTGGATGTTACGACGGTGGGCTTGTTTGCCTGGGAGAATGCGGTGGTTCCGCCATCGGTCGTCTGACATGCCGCCAGGAAGGCAGCCGCGCATGATGCGATCAGGAATTTTCTCATAAGTTTACGGTCCTCGTGTTGGGGAGCTGGATTTCATTTGTTCCGTCGCCGGAACGGGGGAACGGTCTGTCAAGGTCGGCCGGGTTCCCGGCCGCCGGCATCGGGCAGCCTTGACAGAGTGTGGGGGCGAGCCCCCTTCCCTTCGAATTTGTCTGGCGGAACGCCAGTCCGCCGCCCGCCAGATATCAGCCTGACCATCAGGTCAGTCCGCTTTCCGGCTGGGGCTGTTTCAAGAGCCCGAAGACGGATTTGTGAAGGTAGAGCTTGCCTTGGCGGGCACGTGTCAGCATTCCGGACACGAACCCGCCCGGATTGACGACGGGGTTGTTCGGGTCGGCGAGGCGGCGTTCGGTGACGACGATGCAAACGGACGCCGCGGCCGGACCTGTTTCGCTGCGCAAGCTGGTCCAGAGCGCCGGACTAAGACCCAGATAGCCGGCCGCTTTCGCGGCGGCCCTGTCCAGGGCGGTCCAGTTTGCCTCCCTTTCTCCGGCCTCCATTTGGATCATGTCCTGCATGAGCGGGCTGGCAACATTCATCACCTGATCGAGCCGGATGTGTTCGATCCCGGTGCCGGTAATTCCGGCCTTCGGCCTCGCCTTCGCACCAGGGGGCATATTTTCGCGGTGCGCCTGCCCCCTCCTCTCTTCTTCCATGCCGCCCGCGTTAGCGGGCTCCGTTTGCAGGATAACTTCATCGCCGTCCGGCGATGTCCGTTCGCCACTACAAGTCCCTACGGGATTTTGCCTTGTATCTTCCGTATATTGGTGCCGGAAATCTTGTTCCGCCTGGGCGGAAATTTCTTGGTCGAGAACCGAGGTCAAAGCTTGTTTCAGGCGTGCAATCTCGTCCTCCAGTTCCAACCGGAGTGAACACACGGCAATCGTCGGCCAAGCCGTCTTGCTGAAGCTCCGCCCGGGGATCCTGCCAAGGAGGTTTTCGGCCGATCTGATGAGATCGGCGCTGCAGTCATGAGCATGAGCCTGTTGCGCCAGATAGCACAGCACACGGCGCAAGCATCTGATGCGGCCGGTTTCAGAACTCCGCAACTGAAGTTCAAACGCATCTGCCTCGCCCATCTTTTCGATGTCCGCAAACCGTTCAATGAGCGGCGTGAGCACGATGCCGTAAGCATCGATGAGTTTTCCGGTCCCGTCGCGCTTGGCATATCGCCGGTGGTTTCCGGAATCGTTCCAGAGGATCAGGCCTTTCCGGGCAAGACTGGTCTCGTAATTTCGGATCGTGCGTTCCTCAACATCGAAGTGCGCCGCAAGGGTCTTGACCTGAGAGAAGGCAACCGGTGTCGCCCCCTGCTCCCAGTCCTCGGACTGGGTCATGCAAATCTGATGCTCAAGGTAAGCGAGAACAGCCGGCTTTAGGTCGAGCGCACGACGCGCCCGTTTGAGAGCCTTGACCACGTCGATTTTCGTCTTGCCTTCCGGCAGACCGATTGAGGGAATGAGTATCCCGGATGAAAACGTGCGGCGGTGTTTTGCGGCTTCTGCGGCGTCAATCCAGTCCGGATGCGTAGGGTATTCCAAGTTGCTCAAGTCCAGCTCCGCCCCCTACACTACGGTTGTGGATAGACAATAGAAGACCGTCCGCAAAAATTGCGGCCAGGCTTGTCAAATTGTCCGGGGAGAGCTACAAAACCGGCGTTCTAGACTTACCTCGGTAATGCTCTCCCCCTGGATCCGACTTGTCGGGTCTGGGGGTTCCCATTTCAGGCCCCTGAACGGGGTCTTATGTGTCCTATTTCCATTCAAAATCACCAAATTGAAGCACTGAATTGCAGCGAATCAGTTCAGCAACCTTACGTTCATTCGACTGGGAATAGTGGGAGCAACTTTCAATTTTGTTTGAGAATGCGAGAGCTTTTTTGGCAACTTTTCTGTGAAGGAATATTAAATTGTACTAAAACAAATAAGAACGCACACAAACGGTCAAATTATAATTATTTACCTTCTGCAATATATCTCTATGGTTTTTCATTATTCTCCAGAAAAATCCGCTTTAATTACTTGTTAGCCTTTGCAATCATTGATAGAATCTCCCTAGTCAAAAGGAGACCTTATCGATGAGCCCCGTATTCAGGGTTGCAGTTATTGAGGTGACGCGTCTAATCGCCCTTGCAGCAGGGGCCGCATCAGCCTTTCTACTCACCGCATTTTCAATTTCACTGCTCAATGTTCCCTACTCTCTCTTTTACGGCCCTTTGCCGATTGAGGAGTGGCTATTAACAGCTATTGCCGCGGCTATCGCTGTGGCGCCGGCCGTTTTCGTTGCCTACGTTCCGTCTTTCGCCGCCAGCGCCTTCGACATTCGTTTTACGACACGCAGACTGTCTCAGCGCGAAAAAGAACTCGTCGCCAAGGTCGAAGCCGTTCTCGAAGACTGTGCAAAAAAGAGCGGGATCAAACTGCCCAAGATCGTATGGCGGGTTCAGGACATTGGGGAAATCAATGCCATGGCCTACGCTCATAACCGGGTTTGCTTCACCAAGGGCATCCTGCACAAGTACGGCGACACCCAGGCCGGCATCGAGCGCCTGGCCGGCGTTGCGGCCCATGAGATCGGGCACCTGCGAAATTGGGATACCAGGATCAACATGCTCCTGCATTACCTGACCTTGCCGGTGAATTTCGGCATTGGCCTCGCCAACACCACCATCAACCGCATTCCGATCATCGGCCTGATATTCACACTGGCAACAGTCGTCTTCAGGCTTCCATGCGACATCGCGCATTTCCTGAACGGGTCCACGTCACAGTTTCAGGAGTACCAGGCCGACAGGTTTGCGGGAAAGCTGATGAACGGCGTCGGGATATCGGAGTTTCTGGAGGACATTTCGCACATGAGCGAACTGCCGGGCGACAAGTTCTCCGACTGGCTCATGCGCTCCCATCCGCCGACCGAGCTCCGACACGACGAACTGACGCGCGAAGCCCGCTAACTGTAGCGAATTGCATTTATCCATGGCTCGGATTGCAAACATCCCGGATTCCGGCTCGAATTAAATGCGTCTATCCGGGTCAGCAAACTCACATTAATTGCAAATGAAATCAGATTATTTGCGACCGGATTGCAATCATCTGCCTCGGATCACATTACGTGCGAACAGGGTTTCCGCCGTGTTTTCAAGTGTCTGCCTTCCCACCAAGTTGTTAAAGCGTCGTACGTAGATTCTCAGACGGGATTTCAAGACAAGATTTTTCAGTAGTTTTCGTTCCGCGCCTAGCTGCGCCTCCCTGTCTGGAAAAGGGGCGTTTCCTGAACGCATCAAAGTCGGCTTCGAGTCCAAGCAAGACCTTCGGTGCTTTGCGCTAAACGACTTTTAAGGGCGGGAAACGATCGTTCGCTGCGGTCGGAACGAATGACCGGACAGGGGCCGTAAACGGACTGTCGGGTTTCGAGCGTCAAACTGCCAATGCAGTCATATAGTCTTGTGACCAGCGCTGAGGCTTCTCCATGTTGTCCAAAACAAATGCACTCAGCCGCTATGGCCTAAGCGAACAGAAAACTCGCCAAAAATGGTTTCCCAAAATGGCTGAGTCTAGCTTGCCATCGCTGATTAGAAGCTAAAGGCAACCCGCGGTCAGTACATTCCAGGCTATGGGGTTTTGTTTCTCGCGGCAGGTCTGGGGCTGTTGCGATCAGCAATAATTGGTGGGCAGATCGGGTTGCGTAAGGACTTTGCCGGCGTTGGCGCAGCGATTGTTGTATTGGCCTGTGGCCGGTGTACCTGACCGAGAGCCGTCGTCTTACCCCAGTGCGCTAGCGCTCCCATTGGCCAACGCCGTTGCAGGGCGGCCATATGATCGAACAGGCCATGCCAGGTCCTGGCGCAGTCTCCCGGGTTGAAGCGGCGCAATTCGACGGCGCGCGGGGCTGTTGCCAGCGGGCGAAGGACGCGATTATGACCATGTGCCCACCGCCGCAAGGGCATAGCGGTCGTGCATCGGACACCTCTGGTTCGTCGTCCTCGGGTTCATGGGCGACGCTCAGCAATTTGCGAGCGCGATCGAGGCTGGCCTTGCGAGAGGTGCCGAGAAGAAGGCCGTAGTGGCGAATGTGATGGAAGCCGCGCGGCAGGACATGGAGCAGGAAGCGGCGGATGGACTCGTCGGTGGAGAGCGTCATGACCTGCTGCCGGTCGGCACCATTGCGGCGGTAGTCCTTGTAAGGGAAGGTGACCCCAGTCTCGTCGAAGCCGATGAAGTGGCGGCTCGTTGAGCGTCTGATATAGTTGAACCGAGAGAAAACTGCGTTATTGAGCCAGGTCAACCGGAACGAAAACTTCTCCCGGTTCATGGCGACATACAGGCAGCACGAGATACGCTGACGGAACTGGGGAAGGGTATCGACCTTACGGACCGAAATTGAGGTTAATCAATGTGCACCACTCGAATTGGTGTTTGGCTTAAGACACATGGCAATTCTTTGCATTCGACAAAGCCTGATAAAGGAGATGACGATGCCGCAGAAATCTCCCGAGACCAAGAAGTTCGTAAAACCGGTCCAGACAGCCAACGATATCAAGAAGTATCGCGAGGACTTGCTGGATGAAGCGCTTGACGAGACCTTTCCCGCTAGTGATCCACCGTCAATGCTCGAACCGGCACCGAATTCCGAGCGTACAGGCCCAACCGGCAAACGCTAGGTACCAAAAGGTTCCATGATCCAGGGATCTGTCCGACGTCGGGCCGCCTCCAGATGCAAACGGGACAAAGAAGTTGACGATCTGGCACGTGACTGCAGCCCGGATTAGACCGAAGGCAGGAGTGCTGAGTGATGGCTTGGAGTCTCGCGCGAAGCAGGGCTGAATGATCAGGAGAATGCTCAACGGTCATCGGTCGACCGGAAAGCCTAGTCTATACAACTTCGCACCAGTTTTTTCATACGACCCAGATGGTGCAGAAATCCAAGGGAGACAGCTATGCCCTCAACAGAGGATACCTACGCGATCCGGGAGGCGGTCGGCTATTTCGAGACGGCTAATGTGCTCCAGCAAGCAATTGATGAATTGTTGAGTTCAGGCTTCGACCGTGCTGACCTAAGCCTGTTGGCTTCTGATCATGCTGTCGAAGAGAAACTCGGTCACAAGTACAAGAAAGTTGCCGAACTCGAAGACAATCCAAAGGTCGCTCGCTGCTCCTATGTTTCCACCGAAGCGATTGGAGACGCAGAAGGCGCTCTGATCGGCGGACCTCTTTATGTGGCAGCAGGCGCGACCGCAGGCATGATCCTGGCGTCGGGAGGGACCATGGCCGCTGCTGTCATTGGAGCAGCCCTTGCCGGAGGTGCTGGCGGGCTGATTGGAGGCATCCTGGCGCGTCTAGTCGGCAAGCGTCATGCGCACCATTTGCAGGAGCAGTTGGAGCGAGGGGGCCTGCTATTATGGGTACGCGCATGGAACGCAGTTGAAGAGCAACGAGCCATTGAAATAATGAACAAACACTCCGGACATGACGTACATATGCACACAATTGCCGCTGCAGGTTAATTGAAAAGTGCCTATTTCGACTTGATGTGCGGGCAGAAAGTCTCCACCCTGTCCACCCTCAAGGTGCGCGCTCAACAATGCGTACATCTATCTTTTGCTGACCTCGCGACAGGAATGCTGGTCAGTTTAAGGTGCGAAAGGCTTGGCCAGTTTTGAAGAAAAACGGTTGAGAGGAACTTTCAGAACTGCGCGGCTTTTCTCGTCTGCTTCTGGCAGGCGTCCACCCCGAACATTGACCTGAAGAGCGATGAGCATGCGGTCAGGCAAGGGTAGCGTCGCATCGCGGGCATCACGCGTGACGATGAACCCGTCGCGGCTCATTCCGTCCTTGACGTGGATGTTGTCCGCCTTGTGCTCTGCAACAGTCGCCATGCAAGCTTCCTTCCGTCCGCCCTGGCGATAGTCGTGCCCCACAAAGATACGAGTGTCGTCCGGCAGAGAGAGGATTGCCTGAAGGCTGTCCCAGAGTTCGGCAGATGAGCCACCAGGAAAGTCTGCCCGGCTTGTGCCGCTGTCGGGCATCATGAATGTGTCATGAGCGAAAACCGCATCCCCCATCAGGTATGTGATCGAGGCGAGCGTGTGCCCTGTCGACAGGGTCACGTCGACCCGGCAGTCTCCAACTGCAAAACTCTCCCCCGGTTTGAACAACCGGTCCCAGTATTCCGCATGCCCTTTCAGACTGTCATCGGCATAATAGTCGGCCCAAATTTCCTGAACGCGCAGGACACGCTCACCAATGGCTTGCCTTGGTTTGTTTCCCAGCTCCTGCTTGATGTAGTGCACCGCTGAGAAATGGTCGGCATGGGGATGGGTATCCAAAACCCATTCCACATTGAGATTTTCCTGCCGGACATAGTGCAAGATCTCATCGGCGCTCGCCGTCCATGTGGCACCAGCTGCCGGGTCGAAGTCGAGCACCGGGTCAATGATGACAGCGTTGCGGCCTGCCGGATCCCAGGCGACATATTGCCAGGAACCCGATGCCTCTTCGTAGAACGCGGCTACATTGGGGCTTCCGGCAGTTTGTGAAGCGGTAAAGAACTGCAATTTTCCCTCCTTGCATGGACGGTTTGTATTTCGATGATAGCAGGCCAGGTTGGTTGCGGGGCTTGTTGCTGCAGGCGGTCCGAGCGGATGGCATCCCCGGTGGTTCAGCTCGTGCGGCAGGTCTTGATTCTGAGGATGCTGTAAACGGGACAATTTCCGACCGCGGCCGTGAGTAGGAAAACAAGAGCAATCGCGATCATCAGCCAATGCAAGACATCGCTTGCGGCGAATGCCGATCCAAAGGCGATGCCCAAGAGAATGATTGCGGCAAATACGCGAATGCCGCGATCAATGGTTCCCATATTTCTTTGCATGTGGTGCTCCTTGATGGAAATCCGAGAAAGCAAACAGTCGCATGACCTGCGGCCGGTATTCGGTGACTTCGTCACCGTCCGGTGACATTGTTCTTGCGGTCGGGTCACACAGAGCGGACGAGTTGTTCCAAAGCCTCCCGTCCCAGCAGACGTAATTCGCCTCGTAACTGTTCGATCCAGCCGCGGCGATGGAACTCCGAGAGCGTTCGCGAGATCACCTCGCGTGCTGTTCCAAGTTCTGAGGCGAGAACCGCGTGAGTGGCATGAACAAGCCCGTCATTATCGGCAAGCTCCAGAAGCCGGGCCGCGAGGCGAACGTCCATGCGCTGAAACACGATGTCGTCAATCAGGGTGAACAGATCGGTGATCCGGCGGGAATAGGCGGTGAAGACGAATTCCCTGAAAATGGGCGAGCGCGCTACGAGCTCGTCGAAAACCTTTCGCGGGATTGCTGCCGCAGTCACTTCCGTTTCCGCAATTCCCTCGGCGGAATAGTTTTCGAATGCGAGCATGCAGGCGGTGGTCAACACGCAGCTTTCGCCGGCATGAACCCGGTAAAGAAGCACTTCGCGCCCGGTTGCCGAGTGATGCTGAACACGCACCGTGCCTTCCAGCAGCAAGAGGAGATTGTCTGCTGTCTGGCCAGGTTCGAAGATCCGGGTGCCGGCCGGAACCGAGACGATCCTGCTTCCGCTTGTCAGATCCGCCCGGATGTCAGCAGGAAGTCCCCTCAACCCCTGAAACCGGTCGATCCAGTTGTCTGCAAGATTGTTCATGATGCGTCGCCCTCTTCCTATACAGACATTTTGCACGGCGGTGCCGCCGCCGTGCAACTCCAATAGCAATCATTGCGAGCGGCTCGTTAGAGTGCGCGGGTCGAAAAATACCAGTCTTTGGTCTGAAAGCCCTCGGTCAGACGTGCTTCTGCCGCATCCGTCGTCTGGGGGGTGGGCACGATAACATCCTCGCCCGGCTTCCAGTTCTCGGGTGTCGCCACCTTGTGCACGTCGGAAGTCTGAAGCGCCTGGATCAGGCGGAAGAATTCATCGACGGAGCGGCCGTTGGTCATGGGGTAATAGACCATTGCCCGCAGAATTCCTTCCGGATCGATAATGAAGGTCGCCCGGACGGCCTGTGTGTCGGATGCGCCGGGCTGGATCATGCCGAACGCCTGCGCCACCTTCATGTCGAGATCGGCGATGATCGGAAACGGAATTGTGACGTCAAATGTTTCCTTGATCGAGCGGACCCAGGCGATGTGGGCGTAGTGACTGTCAATGGAAAGTCCCAACAACTCCGTGTTCAGATTGGCGAAGTCTTCAGCCCGGCGGGCGAAGGCGGTGAATTCGGTCGTGCATACCGGGGTGAAGTCGGCAGGGTGCGAGAAAAGGATCAGCCATTTGCCACGGTAGTCCGAGAGGGATTTCGTTCCGTGGGTCGTCAGAGCGCAGAAGTCGGGAGCCGGCTCGTTAAGGCGCGGCAGACCGACACTACGATCGTTCGAGGCAGGGGTTTCAGCAGACATCGATAGGCTCCTTGAGTGGTTGCCTGCCAAAAGTACGAACTTGATCGTTATATTGGAAATTGATTTACTGCTAACCTGTTATTCAAAAAAACGATCAGAGAATGACCACGATAAGACAACTTCGTTTCCTCGCGGCACTTGCCGAAACGAGAAATTTCTCCCGCGCGGCTGAACTGTGTCATGTCACGCAATCGACGCTTTCAAACGGCTTGAAGGAACTTGAAGACAGGCTGGGCGTGCAGGTGGCGGAGCGGAGCAAGCATTCTGTCATGATGACGGAGGTCGGCGAGGATCTCGCGGAGCGAGCGCGCGACGTGCTTACCCAGGTGAAAGATTTTGAAGACCGCGCCCGTCAAGAGGCCGATGCCGGAACGACGCAGCTACGGCTGGGTGTGATCCCGACCGTGGGGCCTTTTCTCATGCCTAGAGCCATGCCGCTGCTTCGCAAGGCGTATCCGCAAACGAGGCTATATTTGCGGGAGGAACTGACAGACTCGCTCGTCGCCGGACTGATCGATGGGCGGCTCGATCTGATCCTGATTGCACTTCCCTATGACCTGCCGCCTCAGGTCGCGACCAGAGAACTTTTTCAAGACGGCTATCGTCTCGCCGCCCCGTTGAGCCATCCCCTGGCGAACCGCAACACGCTCACAGGGGACGACTTGTCCGGACGGCAGCTGCTTCTTCTCGAACGCGGGCATTGCCTTCAGCGTCACGCGCTGTCCAGCTTTCCGGAAGTCCGGCTCGATGAAGATCAGAGTTTTGCGGCCACCAGCCTTCCGACGCTCGTGGCAATGGTGGAGGAAGGCCTGGGTATTACCCTGTTACCCCAGCTCGCCCTGGATGCCGGTGCTGCAAAGGGGCACGCACTGAGCCTGTCCGAGCTGCCCGGCGCGTGTCCGCGCCGGGTAACTTTGGCGTGGCGCAAATCCTCCGCACAGAGCGATCTTTATTGTCGGATAGGCGATCACCTGCGCGAAGCCAGGGACCATCTGCGAAAGGCCGCTTCAAGGTGAGGGAGCAGCGCCACCGGACAAACCTGCTTCAAAAGCTGAGTACGCGCGTACCGTCAGCCATCAACCGCGCTGCCATTTCGTCGGGCTTTGCCACACCGACACCTTCAAGCAGGACTGACGCGTCTTCCCCGCGGCCAGGCAGGTAAATCGCACAGACCTCGACCGAGGTCCCGGTTTTCTGACGGATTGCCTGCATGAGCCCCTGGGGGCTCATGTCTCGTGGGGGCTGGCCGGAGGTTGCGCTCTCCGGAGCGTTGCGCAGTGCAATGTCTCCCGCCGGTCCGCAGAGCAGGATGTGTGCTTCGGCACCCTGTTGCGCCGCCTGCATTGTCAGCACCATTGCCATCAGTTGGGTCTGAGGCTCGGCCGAGGTTACCACGGTCACGAGTTTCTTCGCCTCCTGCGCTGTAACGGCCGTTGTTGTTGCGACGCAGATTACGGCGACTGTGAGGGCACGGGTCAGGAACTTCATTGGGCTTCCTTTCAGGATCATTCGGGTTGGCAGATTTCCCGCGCCAGGGCGGCACGGATGGTTCGGACAATCAGCGCCGCGATGGTGAGAATCAGAAGCGTCAGCAAGGTCCAGCCGATCATGCGGTGTGGTGCGGAGCTATCGAGTGAAGCAAAGCGGAAGCTGGCTGTGGTCATTGCGGCCAGAGGGAATGACAGGGCCCAGAACGGCAGTGCAAACGGTAGCCTCAATAGCGCGGGGGCCTGGATCGCAACAAGTGCGGTAAAGAAGTAACCGATGTTCAGCAGCAGCCGGGCCGGCGCATCCACGGCGCCGTCCGACAGTTGGATCCAGGCGAGAAAGGCAACAGCGGGTGGAGCGATCAGGATCACGAGGGTCGGACGCAGTTTGCCGGGAAGCGGATCGTGAAAAATGAGCCGGTTGAAGACAAGTGTCAGCAACACGATCCAGAAGACAATTCCGACCGAGAAGAAGTACCAGCTCGCCTCGATATGGCCCAACGGGACACCGGCGAGCGGAACAACAACATTGCCCACCGCTGGTATGAACCAGGCCGGGGAGAGCTGGCCCGGGCCGAAGGCGCGATGAGAGATCCAGGTGGTCACCACAACAAGCGTCAAGACCGCCTGCGCCGACGCACCGACAATCCAGACGATGTTGGCTGCCGCGGGGTACAGGTCACGCAGGAAAGTCGCAAACAGCAGCAGCGAGATTGCAGTCGCCGGAAAAAAGGCGAGCCTTACCGGATGGTTCCACTCTGCGGCAACGGACTCAGGATGGCGCAGTGCCTTGAGCAGGTACATCGCCGCAAGAAACACCATGACCGCGAAAGCGGACCAGCCGACAGCCGAGGCCGCCCAGACAACGCCGCTGGCGCGCAACGCCAGAGCCAGACCGAACAGCCCCATCGTAACGCCGAAGATGCTGATCGGGAAATGTTCCAGTCGTGACGGCAGCGCCGTCTGTCCGGTATCGGCAGTCATGGTTTTCCAGCTCTGCGGTTATTCGGAATGATCTTCGCCAAAGTCGACCAGCTTGGCGCTGTAGGTTTTCTCGCCAAGCCGTTCGATCAGGTCGAGCTGGAGCTCGAGCCATCCCTTGTGACCTTCTTCGTCCAGCACGATCTTTTCAAAGAGAGTGCGTGTACCGATGTCTCCGGTCTCCCCGGCGAGCTGAGCTCCCCTTGTGTACCAGGCAATCGCTTCCTCCTCGTCGGCAAGGTCGGCCTTGAACATGTCCGGGAGGGTTTCGGCCTTTGCCGGGGTCTTGTCGAAGCCGAGTTCGGGGGTGGCCTTGAGATACATCAGTCGCTCGATGAAGAGGTCGGAATGGCCCAGCTCTTCCGTCATTTCTTCGCGCATCTGAGCCGCGAGCTTGGTCAGTCCCCAGTCTTCCAGCGTATGTGCGTGCAATTGGTATTGGTGGGCCGCGGTTAGTTCCATTTTCACCGCGCGTTGCAGGAATTCCACGATCTTGTCGTTCGACATGATGATCTCCGTTCAGTTTGCAGATGCCGCATGATGATGCATGTCATCGGTATTGGCAGGTTCTGGATGGGTGTTTCGAGTGCGGTCGCTTCCGACCAAGGCCTCAAGCGTGTAGACGAGAATGCCCATGCCAATTGCTCCGACCGCAGCGACGCAAAACAGTACGATCAAATCCACCGGTCCGCCAAGGTCGGACAAATGAGAGTGTGTCATGAACAGGATGAACCAGACTGCTGAGACCGCTCCAAAAGGCATGGAAATCTGAGCGAGCAAGAACTTTTTCCAGCTTACTGAACGGTCACGGATCAGCACGTAGAGGTAGGCGAGCGTTACCGCAACGGCGAGGGCTACCAGGGTCCAGAACAGGCCGCGGCCGAAGATTTCCTCGAACACCGCGATGAGGGTTAGGGGGGTAAGGTCTTTCATGATTGTTCTCCTCAGGCCTCTCCGCGGAGCATGGCGTTATAAGTCGCCTTGAGTGCCACCTCCTTCATCAGCCAGCTGATCCAGAGCTCTTCAAGCGGGGCGATTACACCTGGGAAGGACGGAACAAGATTGTCCTGATAGTCGAACTCAACCAGCATGGCGCGACC
Source organism: Roseibium sp. ROS1 (assembly GCF_054658215.1). Classification (NCBI taxonomy): domain Bacteria; kingdom Pseudomonadati; phylum Pseudomonadota; class Alphaproteobacteria; order Hyphomicrobiales; family Stappiaceae; genus Roseibium; species Roseibium sp. ROS1. The sequence goes on along the minus strand of NZ_BAAGIG010000006.1, from coordinate 52,282 downwards.
AATCCGGGTGATGAGTGGACAGGAGGTGTAGCCGTTGTAGGTTTCGGTTCCCTCGCGGCCCTCGATGGCGGCGGTGAGATGATCTTCGACCACCGGCACCTGCCACTTCACGCTGGCGGCGGTCTTGCCCTTCGGCACGCCGGCCACATCACCAAGCGCAAAGACCTCCGGGTATCTCAGGTGGCGCAAGGTTGCCTGATCGACTTCGACCCAGCCCTGGTCCGTCCACCGGTCTACCCACGAAAGCCCTGAGTTCCTGATGAAGTCTGGTGCCCTTTGCGGCGGAATGACGTGGATGTAGTCGTAGTCGATTTCCTGCTGCCCGGTTTCCGTTGCAAATACCGCGCGTTTTGAGCCAGGGTCGATCGCAGTCAGCGTGCTGTTGAGCAGCGTATCGACACCGCGATCCTCGAACAGCATGCGGACTTTTTCCGCCACGATCGGCACGCCGAACAGGGAGGATTGCGGGGCGGCATAGAGCATGTTGACCTTTCCAGCATTTCCCGCGCGGCGGGCAATGTCGTCGATCAGGAACGTGTGCTTCAGGGGAGCGCCTGCACATTTCATTTCCGTCGCAGGCCGCGTGAAGATGCCGGTGCCACCTTCTTCGGTAAAACGTTGCGCGGCCTTCCAGGTGCGTGCGGCATCAGCCGGTCCGCCATAGAGAGCCCCGATGCCGTTCTCGCCGATAAGATCGGCGGAAAAACCCTCGATGGCGCCGTAATCAAGCACGAGGCCCGGCGCGAGGATGAGCCAGTCGTAGCCGATGACCGTCCCGTTCTCGGTAGAGACGGTTTTTGCCTCACCGTCGACGGCGGCCACCCGTTCGCTAACCCACACGATGTTGTCCGGAAGCCAACGGGCTTCGTCCGACGCGACGTAATCCGCAGGCTTCAGCCCCGTCGCCACGAGCGTCAACCCGGGTTGATAAAGATGGGTGGTCCTTGGATCGATGATTGTAATATTTGCACCGTCCAACCGCCGCACCAGACGATTGGCGAGGGCAGTACCAGCTGCCCCGGCCCCGACGATGACGATGCGCGCCTTTGTTGCGATCGGTTTGGGGGCTGCTTCACTGCCGGCCAGCGGTGCGGCTGCCATGCCGCCCGAAAGGGCCGCAAGCGACAGGAATTCTCTCCGGTTCATCGTTTTCGCTCCCTTTTGAAGATGCCGAAACCAGCGCCTTCACTTGTCATTGCCATTTTACGCGACAGACGGAATGCATTTGGTTGGGTCTGTGGCGCTGGCGTTATTCGGCCGGAAGCTTGCTCGTCGCATTGCCGCTCAGGCGCTGCGGCAATGCAAATGCGACGACAACGAAAACTGCGCCAAGTGCAATACCCAGAAGATCGCCCTGAACCGACAAGATGCCTTCATAGGCAGAGCCGGGGACTGAGCCGAGCGTGACCTTGCCGCCAGCAATGTCATCAAGCAGTCCGGAGGCCTTCCATAGTGGATAGGTCAGCATGTAAGTGGCCGCACCGAACAGCCCGCCGGCTATATAAATCAGTGCATCCTTGCGACCGGTAGCAGCTGCACCGACGGCGGTGCCCGGACAATAACCGGCAGCGGCCCAACCAACACCGAGCAGCAGTCCGCCGATAAAGACGCCTGCATAGGCTGCCTTGACCGACATGTGGCCGACATCCACAAGCCCGAGCATCTGGCCGCCGAACATCAGGATCGAACCGGTTCCGATGGCCAGAAGGATGGTTTTCATAAGGTTCAGGCGCCGCAATGTCAGCATGCCGGTGATGACATTGGGATTGGTGGCCCCGATCCGGTCCAGGACGAAGCCGAACCCGGCGCCGATTGCAATGGCGAGCACGAGGGTCATCGGTCAATCCTCCCTGTACATGAAGAGTGCTGTGGGAACGGCTGCGAGAAAGGCGCCAAGAGCGAAGATGTAACCCGACAGAGCGGTCTGCATCATGCCACTCATCATGTGTCCGGAAGTGCAGCCACCGGCGAGCCGCGCGCCGTAAAGCACGATGAAGCCCCCGGCGAAGGCCACCGCGTAGCGCTTCCACGGCGTGTCGCCGAAGTTGGCCCGCCAGACTGCAGGCAGACGGCGCTCCTGCCTTCCGATGCCGCCCTTGAGCAGCGTGGAGACGAACGCGCCCGCTGCCATGGCCAGCACAAAAACAAAACTGTAATTCAACGGGTTTGCGGCATTGCCGGCATATTTACCGTTCGACTTGGCCATGTAGGCATTCGTCGATGTGTAGCCGTCTTCGGTTTTCGTGATGAAATCGGGCGAAACAGCATCAGCAACGATTGCGTCGAGGATCACGAACTGCGTGCTCACCCCGATGGGTTTCACCAGAAGCACAGCGGCAAAGAAGACCGCACCGAGCAGGACGCCACCTAGTCTCCAGTCCAAGGTCATACCGACAACTCCTTTGGTATCGAGCCCGCTATCAAAGCGGAGCGTTTCGCACACCTTGGCATGTCATGACTGGATCACACGGTGACTTCGTCACCAACGGACAAGAGATTCCTGTCTTCGAATGCTCTCTCCTTCGCATTGACAGCCGATGGAAGGGGCGGTGTGAAAGGCCGGCCTCCTCACCTTTACCCCTGAACGGCCGGCGGGCGTTCCTCGTGCTCGTCGGCAAGCACACGATCGCGCTGCAGTTCGAGCCACATCGCGTTCATCACGGCAAAAATAGCTGCGAGCGGCAGACCCAGTAGCCAGGCGAAGTACCACATGGTTTTTCTCCTTGTCTCAGTAGAGGGTGTCCGAGTTTCCAGTGACGTCCGCTTCGGTGACCTTGCCCCAGAGCACCTTGTAGACCCACGCGGTGTAGGCCAGGATCAGCGGCATGAAGATCACCGTGACCACCAGCATGATGAAAAGCGTCTGGTGCGAGGACGAACTGTCCCAGACCGTCAGCGAAGAGTTCGGATGCAGCGATGACGGCAGGATGAACGGAAACATCGTCAAGCCAACGGTCGAGATTGCTCCAAAAATACCGAGTTTAGACCAGAGCAGCGTCGAGATCTCGCGTTCGGAACGAAGACCGCGCACAGCCATGATCATGCCTGCGAACCCCAGCAAAGGAGCAACAGTGATCCACGGCCTTGCCAGATAGGCGGAAAGCCATGTTCCCGTCCGCTGAACTTCGGAATAGAGCGGATTCGACGGTCCGTCACGCACGATTTCCCCTGTGAGAGAATACCCCTCGATTTCAAGGAACAACCACAGCCCGGAAATCCCGAAGCCCGCAATCGTCATCACCCCGGTTCCCGAACCGATGTTTCGCGCCCGTTCGGCTACCTTGCCCTCCGCCTTCAACGACAGCCACGCTGCACCGTGGGTGATCAGCATGGTGAGCGACACGATGCCCGTGAGCAGTGCAAAGGGGTTCAAAAGTCCGAAGAACTTGCCGTAGTAACTGCCCTCGTAGCGAGAGAAGAGGTCGGGTGTCAGCTCGAACGGCACGCCTTGCAGGACGTTTCCGACCGCGACCCCAAAGATGAGGGCCGGCACCGTACCGCCAACGAACAAAGCCCAATCCCAGCTGTTTCGCCAGGTGGCGCTTTCACGTTTGGACCGGTACTTGAATGCTACGGGACGCAGGATGAGCGCTGCCAGAACCGCGAACATCGCTAGATAGAATCCGGAAAAGCTGACTGCATAAAGCGGTGGCCACGCGGCGAAAATCGCTCCACCGCCGAGAATGAACCAGACCTGATTTCCCTCCCAGACAGGGCCGACGGTGTTGATGACGATACGCCGTTCGACATCCGTTCTACCGACAAAGGGAAGCAGTGCGCCCACACCCATGTCGAAGCCGTCCGTAAGCGCGAAACCGATCAGCAGGACACCGAGAAGCAGCCACCAGATGAGGCGAAGCGTGTCGTAGGGCAGAAGTTCATATAGGATCATGACAGTCACTCCGCAGGGGTTGCAAACGGCACCTGGCCGTCATGAGTACGCAAGCGGTGTTCGTGGCGAGCGTCCCAGACTTCCGTCTCTTCGACGTCCTGATAAGGGCCTTTGCGGATGTATTTCAGCATCAGGCTCATCTCGATCACAAAGAGGATCGAGTAGAAGGTCACGAACCCGACCAGGGTCAGCAGCACGTCCTGAATGCTCAGGTGGCTGACGGAGAGCGCCGTTGGAAGAACGCCGTCCACCGTCCAGGGCTGGCGGCCATATTCGGCAACGAACCAACCGAGTTCGGCGGCAATCCAGGGTGCGGGGATGATCGCCACGGCGAGCCGCAGCGCCCAACGAGGATAGCTCTGCTGGCAGAAAGACGAGCGCCAGAAGAAGTAGACCATGACACCGATAAAGGCGAAGCCGAGACCGACCATGACGCGGAAGGACCAGAACAGCGGTGCAACGCCGGGAATGGTGTCTTCGGCTGCCCGGGCGATATCCTCGGGCATGGCGTCCCTCGGATCATCCATGTAGCGAAGCAGAAGGAATGCAAATCCCAGGTTACCGGAATTTTCCTCGAAGACCTCGCGCACCTGCGGGGCTGTCTCGGACCTTTGTTCGCGAATGGTCATGAGCGCATCATAGGCGGCAATTCCGCTCTCAATCCGCTTCGCGGCCTCGGCGACCAAGTCATTTATGCCCGGAATTTCCTCCGTGAGCGAACGGGTCCCGATGAGACCCATGACCCAGGGGATCTCGATGGCATAATGTGTTTCACGCGCTTCCTGGTCGGGCAATCCGATCAGATTGAAGGGGGCTGGCGCCTCATGGGTTTCCCACATGCCCTCCATCGCGGCGAGCTTCATGCGCTGCGTGTGACTGGCCGAATAGCCGGATTCGTCCCCGAGCACGACGACGGAGAGAGCCGATGCCAATCCGAAGGATGCCGCAACCGTGATCGAACGGCGCGCCATCGGCATGTACCTGCCCTTGAGCAGGTACCAAGCGGAAACGCCGAGCACGAAGACCGAAGCAGTGACATAGCCAGCGGAGACGGTGTGGACGAATTTTGCCTGGGCAACCTCGTTGAAGACCACTTCGAAAAACGAAGTCATTTCCATGCGCATTGTATCGGGATTGAACCGCGCCCCAACCGGGTTCTGCATCCAGCCATTGGCAATGAGGATCCAGAGAGCGGAGAAGTTGGACCCGATTGCAACCAGCCAGGTAACCGTCAGATGCCCGACCCTGGACAGCTTGTCCCATCCAAAGAAGAAGAGCCCGACGAAGGTGGCTTCCAGGAAGAAGGCCATGAGCCCCTCGATCGCGAGTGGTGCTCCGAAGATGTCCCCGACATAGTGGCTGTAATAGCTCCAGTTCATGCCGAACTGGAATTCCATGGTGATGCCGGTCGCGACGCCAAGGACGAAGTTGATACCGAACAAAGTTCCCCAGAATTTTGTCATCTGCCGCCAGATCGGTCGGCCGGTCATGACATAGACGGTCTCCATGATCGCGACCAGGATCGACAGCCCCAGCGTCAGCGGCACGAAGAGGAAGTGATACATCGCCGTCATCGCGAATTGCAGGCGTGACAGCTCGACGATATCGAGATCCATCTCGTGTTCTCCTCAGTTTACGCGCCTCCGCTCCGCAGAAATTTAAACGAGCAGAAGGCAGGTCTGAGGTTCGCTATCATGTGGGGCGCCGAGAGTTTAGTGACTTGGTCACCAAACCCGAGTGGATGGTTTGTTTCCTGCCGAATTTAGTGGCAAGCGAGAGGGGCCTGCGGCTTTAATACCCATGTGGAAGGGTTCCCAGTGACAAGGACAGAGAGCCTCGCATGCGCATAGCTGTTCTTAAGGTTTCAGCCGAAGCTGCAACAGCTCAGCAAAAGTGGTACTTCTTCCAGCCCAAATTTTCGAATTGGCCTATTTTGCCACTAAAACGCGCAACGTTACATTTGTCTGCTTTCAGAAACTTCATCTGAAGCCTTAAACGTCCAATTTCGAGGCGCGAAGCGGTCAATACGTCACCGCCTTGCGAATGACCGCTCTGGGCCGTTTGTTCCATTTGATCGAAAGTCCGAAAGGTCCGCACAGCCGTCGTTCGCATCTAAAGTGATCTGGGCCAGATGATTGCAATTCCGTTGCAAATAATCTGATTTCAGTCGCAGCCAATGTGAGTTTGCTGCCCCGGATAGATGCATCTAATTCGAGCGGGAATCCGGGATGTTTGCAATCCGAGCCGCGGATAAATGCAAGTCGCTACAGCTAACAGCTCCCCCCACATTCTGGATCTTTCAAAGCACGTTGACCTTCTCTCGTCGTGCCCCTTCCCCATTACTGACTCAAAGCGAAAACTATGAATATCACTGCCTTTCCGCGCCGCCCTAAAAGCCCCAAGCCCCCTGAAACAAAAACTTGGTGTGTGCCGGTAAACTTCGTCTTCGATGACGGCACCGAACTTTCCCTTCGCCTGGCTGAAAAGTCGGTCCAGTCTTTGGAAAACCGCCTTTGGTCCGAAGACAATGAGAGGCACTTTGTCATCTTCCAGACTGTCGAAGAGGTTGTTGCGCTCAATGCCCGGCGCTTGACGCATTGGACGCCCGATATGGAAGAACTCAGCATCGTTGAGTACGCGGAACGACAAGAAGAAGATGAGGACGAACCGGAGCCGGTTTCGGTTCACTGCGCCAACCTGGCCGGACCAATCCAACTCTGGTGTGTAGAGGAAAAGGAAGGCGACGAAAGGGAGCCGGTTCGAACCGCAATGATCGATCTGGACGATGCAGACAGCCTAGGCCAGCCGTTCTTGAGGGTCACGGATTCCAGCTTGCAGCCGCATTATTTCCGGACAAACAGCTTGCTCCTGTTTCGGGTTCCACAGTGGATCATTCCAGACTTCACCGACTGACCCGCCCATCCCGCAAGGGGGGCGATCCATCCGCGTAGCCCATTGCTAGGACCCACGCACGCTGACCCGGTTGAGGAAGACGGAACAAAGAAGGGTGAAAGTTGGACAGAGGACAACGAAATTGCGCTCTGTTCCGACTTCGGCTCAATCATTGCTGATGCACTGCGATTGAACGGACTCACAAACGCCTACAAACATGCCGTACACGCGCGACGTTGTGCATGCCGTCGCCCGTTTTCAATATTGTTTCATCTGTACGTCGCTTAAAGTGCGCGTCATGCGTTGCGCGATAGTTTTGGATATGTTTTTGCAAAACTTGCATTCGTCGTGCGCATGCTGCACGTTTAAATGCAGAGACGCCGGAAGTGCGAATTCCGACGTCTCCATTGATCAACTTAACCAGGTGATCGTGGTAGAGACGCTGATATGGATTGTGTATCCGTTCGGCGTCTTTTCCATTTTGAATTCCAGCTTAATCGGTAGCATCATTTGTCTACCTCCTTTCTAGTTAGCTGGATCTACAGTTCCTATTCCAAAGCACCTCCTTTCTTCTGACATGACAGCGCCTATTGTGGGGGGTCTTCTGTTTTTCTCAAAGCGGTTTGCCGTCGATGTCGACGATTTCCACCGCTTGCATAGAGCCAAAGTCCAAGATTTTTCCAAACCTTGGGGAAAAGTGCCCGCGATAATGAGCTTAGTATTGGGTTTTGGTGATTGTAACGGTCGAAAAACTTGCGCCACTACACATCGAGGCGTTCAACAGTTTTCATCCATGATCATTCTCATACAGAGCTTTGCTCTCACCAGAACAACGCAATCAGGAGTTTCCTGCCCTGTCGTGGCAGAATACGAGCAACGAGCGGCTTCAAGAGCTATTGTTTGAATCACCTATGACGGAATTAGCCGTGCGTTTTTCGGTGAGTGAAACCGCGATCCGCAAGCGCGTGAAAAGTGCCGGGCTCTCGGTACCGCCGCGCGGGCATTGGCTTAAAAAAGAATAGCGTTCAAACATGATCCCGGCACGGTGGTCGCACCGATCTGCGCGGCCCTCGTGCCAAACTCCCCGAAAAGAAAATCGAAACCGATGATCCGCATTCTAGTCGCCCTCGCCCTTTGCCTCGCTGTTGTCCCCGCCCATGCGGACGAGTGGACCAGTCCGGTTTCGCGCGTGATCGACGGCGATACTTTCTTGCTCTCGCGGCCGCTGGTTCGAATCCGCCTGTGCGGGGTCGATACACCAGAGCGCGGGCAGCGCGGCTACCGCGAAGCGACGCAGTATGTCAAAGCCCTTGTTGCCGATAGAAAGGTGCAGTGTCGAACGGTCGGCGACGGAACACCCTGCGACAGCCGTTCCCGCAAGAGGTCCTATGACCGCTTTGTGGCTCAATGCTTCGTTGACGGTCAGGACATTGCGATGAAGCTTGTTCAGTCCGGCCACGCCTGCGCCTGGCCGCGCTACTCCGGCAAGCATTATCTGCGGCAATCGAGCTGCGTCCGGTAGCTCACTCCAAGCGAAAAGCGCGTACCTCACGACACCAGGCCATGCAGGGATTTGTGGAGGTGCAATTTGCCCTCCCCTGCCCTGTCGATCATGGCGCGGAAGTATCCACCTGGGGATGCGATTTGTTCGGGATCGCGCAAGGCTTTTTCAGCAACGACGACAAGACAAGCGGCGGCCAGGAATTTTCCCTGTCGTTCGACGGCATTTTGATATCCGGCCGGACTGAGGCCGATCAAAATCCGCAGGTGATCCGCGGCCTGACACAGCCGTGACCAGTCGGAGAACGAAAGCCCGATTTCACTTTGCACCTGGGTACAGGCTGCCTGAATGAGACCGATGGAAACTCCATCGAGGTTCGTTTCCGGTAATTTGCCTCCCGCCGACCTTGCCGCTTGCGGTTTAGGCGGTTGCAGTTCTGTGCGCCCGCCGCAAGGCTCTCTTTCAAGAGCCATTTCAACGGCGAAGCCGTTGTCAGCTGATAGATTAGTGTCTTGCTCGTTAGAGCAAGTCCGCTTGTTATTACTTCTTTGAGAGTCGGTTTGGGTTGTAATAGATAATGGGCTGACATCAATGTCACCCGCGCATGACATGTTATCGTTTGATTTACCGGAGTTGGTTTCATGGAGGGCCAGAGCTTCTTCATAAAGGCTCCTCACCATCTCGGCCCGCTCTGCCAAGGTCACCTGATCGCGTTTGACGACACTCTGCGCACTCGTGAAAAAGTCGTGAAACGATGCAGGATCCGCTTCCGCCATGTCGGCGATAGCGCGTGAAAGCCGCGTGATGGTGCGCTTTGCTTCCTGCTCGGCCTTGAGACGGCGCTGAAAGGCATCTGCCTGTTGCTTGAAGGCCTCCAGATTGAAACACGCCGGGGTGAAGTCCAGGCCATAGGCTTGCTCGGCCTCTCCTGCCCGGCCGCGATATACGAAACGCCGCCCTGTAGGGCTGTCACGGTAAGCGAGGATTCCCGCCTCGACGAGTTTCTTCAGGCACCGTGTGACCGTGCGCGTGGTTTTTCGGGTGTAGTCTGCAAGTCGCTGGTTGGAGATCGCCACGACGGGACGCCGCCCGGCCTTGAAGTCATCGCCCTGGACGAGCCCCAAAAGGATATCGAGCACGTGGTAGGCTGTTCCGTCGATGCCAAGCGCCGGCGCAACGCGCTTGAGAACCAGCGAAACATCCTTTTTCAAAACTGCAGGTCTATCGTCCTGGGCGGCCAAATGAGCGCTTGCAAGGACTCCTGCAGAAACTTTGCGAAAGCTCGCAATCTGCTGAGCAGTGGACATAAGTCCCCCTTCCCCGGAAACGAACCAACGCAACCGGACCTATGGAATTTGGTTGGGAGACAGGCAAAAAGACGCAATAAATCGTGCTCTGTTACGAGACAGAACTTGCCTTGCGTCACAAGTGATTCTAAAATCTTAGCTGCTAGACCGAGATTTTAGGCACCTATGCCTATCTCAATTAGGACCCGCCCTTGTGGCGGGTTCTTTTCGTCTTAGACTTCCTCGTTGCTTTCCCCTCCCCTCTCCAAGTTCTCGAATTCGGTTATCAGCGCCGAAATTCTCTCTTCGACGAAATTCGCGAATTTCGGCTCGCTCTTGACGTTGATGGTAATTTTCATCGCAATCGAAGATCGCTCGATATTCCCGTAGGAACGAGTAGTCGACTGGATCGGCGTTTTCGATGGTTTGAGAGTAGCCGTTCTGGCTTTGTCCGCCTTTTCTGCAGCACGCATCGCCAAATCGAAGCGCTTGTTCGAGTCCGCGTTTATCCAGATTTCGTGACTTGGCAATCCCCGGACAGCCTCGACAATTGACGCCTTACGAGTGCCTTTTTCAATAAGCTGTCCGAACGATTCCCACCTGGTTCGCCCAATTTTTGGTGCCGGTCCGATGGAAATACAGATATCTCTCGGAACTTGTCCGGCAATCGCCGTCATCTTGGAGATAATCGTCTCGTTACCCACACCAACGGATTCAGCAATCACCTTCCGGCTGTAACCAGCTTGCGTTAGGGCCTGCGCATACATCGCTTGTTCAATGAAGCTAAGGTTCTTCCGCTCATTGTTCTCCAAACCCTGCGCGACGATAAGCTGTTCGTCCGAAAGGTCTTCAACAAACGCCCTGACTTTGCGGCCCAGAACTTTGGCCGCTTTGTTCCTTCTTGCACCGTATGCAAGCTGGTAGGCACCATCTACGTCGGGGTGTGGCCGAACCAGGATTGGCAGTTTCTGTCCGGAAGCCTCCATCGAGGCCACCAAACTTTGAAACTGAGGATCATCCTCGGTCCATTCCATTCGATCCGGAATCAAGGACGCTAGTACTAGATCAGGGTCTAACTCATGTACTTTTGATTTTTTGAGTTCTTCCTTGAGACTAAGGTTGTCCTTCTCAATACTCGCGAAGCTTGCCTGCAGCGCTTTGGTTGGAGCCGTTGTCATCGACTTTTCGGTCGATTTTTCGTTCGCCGCCTGCTTGGCGAGCGCTTCGGGATCAACCTGGCCGAACATGCCGGCCAGCTTCTTCGCCCTGGTGGAAGCTTTTGAGCTGGTCATTTGCGGCCCCAGACTTTCAGGATTTCACCGTAAATCTCTTTATTCGCTGCATTCACAGCTTCGATCGCACGAATATAGGTATCTCGGCTAACGGCCCCGCGTTCCAATTCATAAAGTGTCTTATTCTCAAGACCTGCGTTTGTTATAGCGGTCGTCTCCAGAACGGCAGACGTCAAAACGCTTTCGCCAAACAGTGAACGAAGCAAGGCGGCAATGTTAACTTGAGGCACGTCGTGAGGAACGTGTCGCGTCAGTAGAAATCGCAGGAAGTCATGATCAACTGACGCACCGAAGTGAGCCATCTGTTCGAGCATTTCGTCCAGCATATAGAGAAACTGGTTCATACTCGCGACGTCTATCATTGCTGATTGAACCGGTATGATGAGACCAGTTGCTGCATACACTGCGTTCAAGGTCAAATACGACAACTGCGGCGGAGCATCGATCACCACAACATCATACTTGTCTTCCACGCTTCGAAGCGATGTCGCAAGACGGCGTATAAAGTATTCGTCGCCTAGGAAGTTGTTGCTGACAATTGCTGCGGGTGTCTCATAGTCAAAGTACTGAAGCTCGCTCTGACCAGGAACGATATCCAATCCTGCGAAATACGTAGGGCGTATCACTTCCGGGAGAGTGCGTCGCTCTTCATCATACCGCAGCACCGCAAAGACCGTTTCATTGTCGCCCACCTCCAGAACAGGCTGCACGCCAAGCATCTCAGTCAGGCTAGCCTGCGTGTCCAGATCGATCGCCAACACTCTGAGGCCTTGCAACGCAAGAAACTGAGCCAGGTGCAGCGCGGTTGTTGTCTTGGCGCACCCACCCTTGAAGTTAGCAATAGCGACAACCTGCATCTTGTCGCCATCGCGGCGCTGTGGATCGAAAGACGTGGCCTGCGAGGGACGACGCTCCGCCAGGAACTTCCGCAATTCATTGATCTGCTCAAGAGAATATATGCGCCTGTTGCCTTCGGAGCGGTCCGGCATCGGCCCCTCCCCGTCCAATGACATTTGTCGTAGAGTTGCAGGCGAAATACCGACAAGATCGGCAACTTCGGACGATGAAAACGAGCGAAGCTGCTTTCGCGCTTCTGGTGGATAGTTAAGTTGCCAATTGTTTTTGATTTGCGTGCTTAGCAACGCTGAGAAACGAGAGATCTGCCCTCGCGTGCTGTTGGGGTCCAAAGTCTCCTCAACCTCGACGGTTTCGGTCATGTCTTTAAGCTCCGACGCAAAAAAGTGCGTTTTCTGGAAAAAAGTGTCGATTACGAAAAAGAATGAAATAACGATTCCTGTCAATGCGTTTTTGGTTAACGTCCATTAACTTTCTGAGTCAATTCAACCAGTTAAAATGCGCGTCATTAAAACAAAGGCCCATTCACAGACACACCCGCGGGTCACAAATTTCGATCCTCAGCAGCCTCTTCGCACGGCGTGACAGATGTCACGGACCTAACCAACTGAGAGACAACACACTTTTTTCCGACCTCGTTATGGACAGGTTTTCTGCGGCAAAAATTCTGCACAAAGCTTCGGCCAAATCCCGGAACATGAGCGCAGGAGACATGCCTCATTTTTCTGAGTTTTACGCATTCGAGATCGTGACCTTAGCTCCAAGAGCCCTGGCAAAAGGGCATCGCGCGCCGGACTGCAAGCCTAGAATGCGACGATTCGCACGATCTTCGTCCTCACTCGACACGTCGAAAACGTGTCCTCCGGCAGAGTCTCCATCGTTTCCGCGTTCTCATGTTCAAAGGTGATCGGCACGAGTGCAACGAGGGTCGCGGGGCCTGGATGGCCGTTTCTGCCGAGCAGCGAGCGCGCCGCCTTCATGTGCTTGCGCACCTGGGAAAACGGCGGGTTCATGATGATGCGCGGAAACTCAATTCGGCCCCTGACGCGCTCCGCATATTCCAAAAAGCATTCCTCAAATACGGCAACACCCAAGCGGCGAACAGTGCGGGCAAGTTTATGGTGGCGCTCCACTGCGCAGATCTCATTTGGACTATGGCCGCTGTCCAGCAGCGCGGATACGAGCGCGCCCGTGCCTGCGCTCGGCTCAAGCGTGCTTAAGTCGCCAGGTCGACCGAGATAGTCGACCATGCGGGCCGCGACATCTGTGGGCGTCACGTGGCATTCGCTGGCCCGATCAATCACAAGCGGATCTTGGATTTCACGGACTTCTGGAATTGCCCCACTGTTGCGACGCTGGACCGGAATAAACATGGGTTTGTTGGGGCGGCTATAGACTGACTTCTTCATGACTGGCCTGCATACGCGGAAGGTCGGGAGATATTGAGGGGGACACGCCCCCTCATGCGCTCAAATGGTCAAGCGGCGTTGGCTTGCTTCTCGAAACTTTCTGGTGCCGGGTGCTCCTTGGAGTCGGTCAGAAACACGGCCACCCAGGGACGCGAAAAATACGCTCCGGGCGCGGTCGGATCGATGCAGATCTTGAAACGGAACGTCCCGCAAACGCTGGTTCTGGTTCCGCGCTGGTCAGCCCAGACCTTGGCATACTCGGCCTTGGTCAATTCGATCTGCCGGAATGTCTGCGTTTCACCGGCATGGAAGCGGTTGGGTGCAACAAGCTCCCCTACCCTGAAATTCAGGATCGGCGGTTTAGCGTCTTTCTTCTCCGGCACCGTGTACCCGACCGACTGCATCAGATCGCGCCAGTCGTCTGCCGAAAGCGTCACAGCCTTTTCGCTCGCAATGTGGAGCGGCAGCGGTACGGCGCTTTCCAGGGCAAAGCCTTCCGGAACCGCCTTTGCGCTCGGTTTCATCGCGCCATGTTCACGGGCAAAAGCTTGCAGGATGACCGGCGACAGCTCGCCTTCATATCGCGCCATCGGTCCCAACAAGTCCCGCTCGTACGCAAGCCGGTTGAGAATGTGGTCAATCCAGCGGCGGCGCTTTGGACTATTGATAGCCCTCTTGGCGCTTTCAATGCAGCGTGTGCGGAAGTCCTGGGGGCTGATTTCGCCGTCTTCAAGCTCCTTCGCTCGCTCCCAACCGACGAGGGCATTACCGTTTACATGGGCACGGCTGAGCTTCCTGATCTGGTCTTCGGTTTCCGCCTTCTGCCAGATGGACAAGCACACTTGGGCATGATTGACGTCACGCTGAAGGTCACGCAGCTCGGCAAGCAGCGTCTTGATGCGATTGGCACGAACGCGTGGGCTGTTCTTCATGTTCGCGAAGCTTTCCACGCCTGCCGCTTTCCATTGCCAATACTGAACGGACTTTGCAGCCTTAACCGACTTGTCTATGGCGCTGTGCATCCGCTCTTGTGTCTTGCGGGCTTTCCGTTCTGAGTGGTGACCAACAAGGATGGGTTGGCCCATGTGGAACGCTTGCGAAAGGTCGTCAGCGGCTCGCATGAACGCACTCGACTGTGCCTGTCGCTTGTCCGCAAGAGCGTCCAGGCGCTCGGCCTTCGCCTCTGCGCGTTCGGCCAGCGTCGTAAATTCCGGCTCAATCTCGCCAGCAAGCTCAACGCACAAATCCTCACGGTCGGGCGTCCAGCGCGGCGCAACGAAAAGCTCCTGTTTCGGAGCCCATTTAAAGCCCATGCCTTTAACCCGGGCGTATGTCTCAGCGTCAAGCCTGCGGTCCGCGTAGAGGCGCAGCTTGTTGTCTTCCGGGCTGTAGGTGGCGGTAAAGGTTGCGGTCATTGGTTTGTTTCCTGTTTCCTGACTTGGCCGGGGTGGCTCGTTTCATTTTCCGCGTCGTCGGAAACGGGGGCGGCGGATCAAGGACCGTATGCGGGGAGGGGATCACCCGCGCGCACAAGGCGAGAGCCGCGGAGCGTGGGGACACCCCGCGGGAGGCCGCGCAGCGGTTCATCCTTGATCTGCCGGGGGGCGGAGCCCCTCCCCAGGATCAGCCCGGCCCGTCAGGGCTGGTCCGCCTCGACAGCGCCAATCTCGAAATTTCGATGGTTGAGCGGATTGGCTGGCAGCTCTCCCCGCCAGCCAATGCATTGCCCGTCAGGCTGCTGCTTTCAATCCCTTGAGCTCTGCCATTTTCTCCGAAAGAACCCAAAGCGCCTTGTTGAGTTTGATGTCCTGATCAATGCCGTTGACTGCCCGTGAGCTCGTGCGCCGGATGCGTCCGTGTTCATCCCGAAACGCTGCGCGAAGGCCACCACGTAGGCAATTTTCCTGGCACACGTTATAGACAGTCCAAAGATCGCTGGACACGTCCCCGGACCGGCGCGGGCTCAAGAGCTGGCTCGGCTTGATGCGGGTGTTTGTTTCACCTTCGCTGTTCCCGAAGCGGGCAATGTGGGCGGCTTCCGCAAAGATCTGTTTTTCGTCGCGGTCCATCTTCAAACCGCTCCAGTCGGCAGGCGCGACCAGTGCTTTTTCGGCTTCCTTCAGGACACGGTAGGTTCCATCAATGACCTTGCCGCCCACGTCGCCGCTGTGCCGGACCTTCACGCTGTCGATGGTTGAGCTGTGCGAGACAAGAGAGTTCATGCACCGGATGCGGAACAAGCCGGCCATGATGTCATAGGCGGATGTGCCGTCATTGGCATTCTTCAGAAGGATTTCACAGACGGTATCACCTACGGAATATTTTGCGTCCTCGTCGAGGCGGCGCAGCCGGATAAGGTGTTTTGTGAAATCGCGCTTGCTGTCATCGCGAGGGTTGCCCTGTTTGGCGCCCACCGGCATGAAGCCTTCGTCCATCAGGCCACGCAAGATGTCTATCGTCGCAATCGGCTGGAACCGTTCGGAACGGCTTTCATGAGCCGACGTTGCAAAGATCGACGGGGCCAAGCGGCGTAGTTCGTCCTCGCTCAAGGCGCGGCCGATATCAAAACGTGCTGTGCTTGCATAAACCGAGTTCATTGATTTGCTCCTGTTTCCCTGAAATCCACCGAATTGGCTCGTTTCATTTTCCGCGTCGTCGGAAACGGGGGAGCCGGGTCAAGGACCGGAAGCGGGGAGGGGTATCGCCTGCGCGCACAAGGCGAGAGCCGCGGAGCGTGGGGACACCCCGCTGGAGGCCGCGCAGCGGTTTATCCTTGACCTGGTTGGGGCGGAGCCCCGCACAACACTATCTGACCGGCAATCAGCTGGA
This sequence comes from Roseibium sp. ROS1, assembly GCF_054658215.1. NCBI lineage: Bacteria > Pseudomonadati > Pseudomonadota > Alphaproteobacteria > Hyphomicrobiales > Stappiaceae > Roseibium > Roseibium sp. ROS1. The sequence continues at coordinate 36,326 of NZ_BAAGIG010000006.1, read as the reverse complement.
CATTATTCAATGGGGAGGGGAGCGGGGCTGGTTCGGAGAAGGAACGCGATCGCGTCGGCGCGATCCTATTGCTTCGGAGGATTTGGGCCGCTTCCCGTGGGGCAACGCCCCAACTTGAGGGTTCAGCCCGGCCCGTCAGGGCTGGTCCGCTTCAGCAGCTTCAATCTTGAATTTCTGGCGATAACTGTTACATTTATGTCCGAAGTGGGATGACAGGTTTCCCTGCCATCCCGTTTTCTAGAGATTGAATTGGACACGGAGGGTCATTTGCCAGGACTTCCGTGTCTTTTTCATAACTAGAGAAATGCTAATTGGTAAGTACCACATCGCATTTCCTTCGGTTTGAAGGCAAGGCTGTTGCCTCAGCCGGGCAAGCCAATCCTACCCGGTCGCGCCGCTGGCCCGGCGCTGCTGCTACTGCCCTCAAATCTCGTTAGCAGCCTTGTACCATATTGCCCCCGCGAAGTGGTTAAACAAACGTTAACCGCACCTCATAGCTCGTAGGTGCTGGTTCCGTCAGCCCGGTCAAGGCGGATATCAACATGCAGGCACTCAGGCGACATGATGTCCAGTTCGTCGGCGGTGTAAACACGATCACGGTGGGCGATAGCTTCGGCGTAGGTATCGAAGGCGCGGCAATCGCACTCACGTTCGTACCCGGCGTTCTCGACAATTGTGTAGCGGTCCTTGGTCAATGATTTGCTCCTGTTTCCCTGAAACCCACCGGATTGGTTCGTTTCATTTTCCGCGTCGCCGGAAACGGGGGAGCCGGGTCAAGGACCGGAAGCGGGGAGGGGTATCGCCTGCGCGCACAAGGCGAGAGCCGCGGAGCGTGGGGACACCCCGCTGGAGGCCGCGCAGCGGTTTATCCTTGACCTGGTTGGGGCGGAGCCCCGCTCAAGGGTCAGCCCGGCCCGTCAGGGCTGGTCCGCTCCCGAAACAGGGGGCAGCGGCATCCAATGCGTTGCCTCGGAGCCGTACACCTTGAGCATCTTGCAGCCGGTCTCGTTGCGCACCAGATCACTGACGATGATTGTTCCGATCCAGGTCGGCTTCATGGCTTCCCCGCGAACATTCACAAAGTCGGGCTCCGTCCCAAAATAAAAAAGGCCGATAATGTTGCCTTCCAAGAGCAGCACAGGAGTGCCGTCTTTAGGTGCTGTTTCAATAGGTTGCCATCCGTCGATGTGCAGTAGCGATTTGAGGCTGTCGATTATAGCAAGACTCTTTCGTTCAATGAGCTGGCCCGGTCAAGTGGGGTATGTACTTGACCGGGCCAGAGTGAAGCCCCTTATCAAACTTCAGCCGGTTCCTTTAGAGGGGTCCGCAACCGGCTGAAGTTTGATTGGGAGGCAAGGGGCTCCGTATTCGATGACGAGGTTTCCCCGAAGGGGAAAGGCCGCCCTGCGGGAGCTTTCGCAGGGCAGCCCTTCAATGAGCAGCGTTACGCTGCCTCTTGAATGACTTCCTCGGACGCAGGAGCTTCGTCTGTGAAAGTCATGATGTTCGGTACCCAACGCTTCCCGGCGACTTTTTCGGCAGCATAGGCTGCGGCTTCCTTTTTCTTCATTTTGAGAACGGGCGCGGCAGCTTCCTCGCCGCAGGCCTGCACGAGACTGTCATGGATGACATCGAGCTTGACGCGGGCGAAGTAGGTTTCGGCGGTCGGCTGGAAGTGATCCGCCATGTCAAGGTCTAGGGCCGCGCCGATCCGGTTGCCATGATCCACGCCCGCGCCGTTGAAGCCGTCGCCATGGCTGATAGCGTTGATTGTCTGGGCGACAAGGAAAGCTTGCAGCCGAAGCAATTCCTCCTGCGACACCCCCATGCACCAATCCCAAAGGTCGGCCGGATTGACGGGCAAAACCGATTTCCAACTTTCACGGACGCGTTCAATGGCATCGAGGTCGGCGCACTGGCCCGCGTCTTTGATGTCTGTTTCAAGGCATGCGCTGTCGAGCGACACTTCAACCGCCCCATGAGTCCATGCCGCCCGGTGCTCGTACAGCGTCTTGATCGCCATGGAGTGAACGCTAACAACAAGGGCCAGGTTCGGGTTCCGGGCAAGCTCAAGACGGAGCGCTGCGGTCTTGCGAGCGGTCAACTCGGCGACCAGTGCTTTCGAGTGATCGGAACCGACCTTTTCGTCTGACGCTGTATCAGAGCTAGCTTGTGCAGCCACTTTCACGTCCTTCGGATCGATCAAGCCCCGTTCAATGCGCAGATCGCCATGATAGCCAAGCGACAGGATTGCCCCGGCCTTTGCCTTCTGCTCGTCGCTGAACTCCGGTTTCCACGCGGCGCGGAAGTCCTCAAGAGCGTTTTCCGCTGCTTCGAAGGCAAGCCGGTCGTCTTCGTCTCCGGACTGGTCGTAAACATCGCCAGTTGTCTCAACCGCGTTTTCCAGTGTTTCGAGATGCTTCTGTTCCTCGTCGGACAGATCGCGAGCCATGGGATAGACACGACCGTATTTCTGCATGTCCGTGTAGTCGATTTCCGGCTGATAGCGGCACCACTTCCAGCCTTCGCCAGCAACCTCAAGGGTGAGTGCGTCGATCTTTTCGGCCACGAGTTTATCAATCAGCGCCCCGTCTTCGGCATATCCGCCATCTGTATTAAAGAGGTCACAGATCACCGTGGCGCCCGCTTCGCGGACAGCATCGAGGCCGTCAAGGAACTTGATGCGTTTGTCGGATGCGGGAATTTTGCCATCGGTCAACGCCTGACGAATTTCGCGGCTGCTGCGATAATACGGCGAAAGGTTATCCCAAACCCGTTCCTGCTTTTCATGATCCTCGCTGACGGTGAACGCCTGCAATTGGGCAAGTTCCATGTCTCCCTTTTCGAACATCTCGAACAGACGAGGGGAGACGCGGGCCAGCTTGAGGCGCTTCGTCACGACAAGCTCGGTTTCGCCGAAACGGGTTGCGATTTCACTGATGGTCTTGCCATCGTCGGCCATCTGTTTGAAAGCCCGGTATTCATCGGCAGGGGTCATGCCCTCGCGCATGATGTTTTCGGCAAGGCTGATTTCGGTCGCGTCGGCCTCGTCGCTTAGAACGCACGTCACCTTGACGGATGCGGGCATTCTCTTGTTGGAAATCAAGTGTTCAATTGCCCGGAACCGACGCCCGCCTGCGGTCACAAGGTAGGTTCCCTTTTTCTCGCCTGGGCGAACGACAAGGTTCTGCAGGACGCCAACTGAGGCGATGCTTTCAGCAAGCTCAAGGATGCCTGCCTGCGTGTAGGTCTTGCGGACGTTCTTCGGATCAAGCGCCAGCTTCGAGAAAGAAATTTCAAGGCGGTTTGTGTCGGTCTTGGTCATTTGGTTTGCTCCTGTTTCCATGAAACTTGACCGTTGCGGCTCGTTTCATTTTCCGCGTCGTCGGAAACGGGGGAGGGCGGTCAGGGACCGGAAAGGCGGAGGGGTGTCCCCGTGCGCACAAGGTGCAGCCGCGGAGCATGGGGAGACCGCCGTTCCGGCCGCGCAGCGGTTTATCCTTGACCGGCCCGGGGGCGGAGCCCCGCTAGCAAATCAATGTCTGGCGCAGCCAGGCAGATATCTGCAAAGCAGATCCAGCGCGAACGATCGTTCCCCGAATGGGCCGAGACAAAGACGGTTTCCGTCGCTGGACGGTCTTGTCGGCGGGAGGCTCTTTGAGACTTTTGCCGGCATTAGACAAGTCCCGGCAGAAATCGTGTTTGGCTCGGTGGAGGTCGCGAAGCGGCCGGAAGAGAGCGTGGTCCGGTAGGACGCGACCGCTAACCACAGGATTTTCGACAAATGAAGGTCACACCGCTCTCTTTGGTAATAAACTCAGAAAATACCTTTGTTTTGGTCACATTGCAGAAATAATAAATGGCACGTAAGACGTTTCATCGTAGTGTTATCTGAACAACTATCGACCTCCTTTTTCGTAAAACGCCCTGCCCATAGGAATAACCATGACCAATAAACCAGAGAACGACATCGCGCTGGATGCAGCCTGCATTGAACTCACCAGCGATATCGTTTCGTCCTATGTGTCCAATAACACCGTTGCCGCCCCTGATTTGGCGGGCCTGATAGCTTCCGTGCACAAAGCGCTCGTCTCGGCCGCGCAGAAGACCCAGGAGCCGAAAGTTTTGGAATTGGTGCCTGCTGTGCCAGTCAAGAAGTCCGTCGGAAACGATTTCCTTATCTGTCTGGAGGACGGCAAGAAGTTCAAATCGCTAAAGCGGCATCTTCGGACCCACTACGACCTGACGCCGGAAGAATACCGGGCCAAATGGAACCTTCCGGCGGATTATCCGATGGTTGCGCCAAACTATGCTGCTGCGCGCTCTGTACTTGCCAAGAAAATGGGCCTAGGGCAACAACGGGGTAAACAGACGCGAAGGCCCCGTAACAAGTAGGGTGGGCAGCTGAAAAGCTACTTGATGAGCGCCTTCCTTGTGCGCCTGATTGCGGCGGTCAACCTTGCCGACAAACCGCTCGTGAACCACATAGCACTCCCGTTGTGGCACATGAGTTACGACGCCAGAGCGGCAGGGAACCGGACTCCGGATCGGCGCAGCTTTGAGATAGGTCAGTATATGTGGGCTTTAGGCATTTACGCTGAGGGCAAGAATATCCGGGAGCTTCTGCCGCTCTAACAAGCTCGAGCGCTTACCGCAATCGGTTGCTGGTAGCGGATCAAACTGGAGTGTAGCGCGCCGCGACATTCGGACATGGAGTCGCCGATTAGGCTCCGCCGCAAGCCGATACAAACGGATGGTTCGCTCGAACTGTGATAGCTGATGACCTAGAACTACCCCGCAGATATCTATTGGGGGGGATGCTATTAGGTCTCAAAGTGACGGTCTATTTTTTAAGGAGCAAAGCAAATTTCTACTGACCTCCCACCCACAAAGACCCTCTTCGCCTGACTTCCTAATCGCCAGCCGTCTTGGAACCCTGAACCCGTGATCTGCACGATGCGAATATCGGGTACTTGCCGGACCTAGTGGTCTAATCCCGACCCTTCGTTCCCCACCCGAGTAATGTTTGTATGACCACACTGGATAATGCGGACTTCTGCTCGGAGCGCTGCGGTAACTAACCTCGCATGTGCCTCACCAAACGTCGCTCCGATTCAATGCGGATACGCAGGTCGAAAGCCCTCGGAGGACCGGTATCTGTTCTTCCGTCAAACACTGTCCTATCCACCCATGAGGGTAACTTAGCGGCAGGGGCGCTCGGGCCTGATCTTCCGTGATCGGCAGGAATCCGATTCGTCCGTAATAGTTTGGATCGCCGTAGGTGATAGCAATCTGGATTCCCTCGGAGCGCAGTGCCCCCAGGGCGTAGGAGAGAAGGGCTTGGCCAATGCCTTGTCGCTGACACCCAGGCACCACCGCCATCGGAGATAGTAGGAAAACGATATGTGGGTCGTCCGAGTAGGTCAGACGGGTGAAGATTGCCGCACCAATGGCATCGCCTTCACCTTCGGCGCAGAATACGCGGATGTCGTCCGTTGGCGTTTCCGTAAGTAGATCGCGAACCAAGTCGCCAATCAGCGCCCCTTCATCGGCCCCCTCCGAAGCCGTGAAGGTCGTAGCGAATAGTTCAATGAGCGCTTGCTCACGTCCAACAAAGCCGTTCGTGATCTTCAAGGTCAGCTCCCTGTTTTGATCGGACTTACTGCACTTCGGACATTTTCCGCAACTGCTGCCTCTTTCGAAGAGCCCACTCCTTGAAAAGGTCTGCGTTGAGTTCGAAGCCGACTGTGTCCGTATTCCCTACAGGTGTCCAAGTCGCGCCGCTTGATACTTAGCCGGGAACCCCAAGCGCCTGAAAGCCTCGGTTTCGGCTGGCGATTATTGCACCTGGATCCGCGCGCCAGACGAAGGGCTTTGCCTCCACTTTCCCGTGAAGGTCATGATCGCCTGCGTACCGACACTTTCGACGGTTAGCAGGACAATTCGCACCCGCCAGACGTGCTTCTAGTCCGCATTCCGATCAGAGGCGATTGCTCCGAACCTTCGGCGGTCCGAAGCCGAAACAGCGATAAAAATGTCCGATCGCCTAGCGCAGATTTGCCCAAATGCAATCAGACGTGACTCTAAAATCGGACTCTTCCGTCTGGTCATTCCACTGGCCAAATTCTTTAATGAAAAGTTACTTCTGAAAGTTTTCGTGTTGTCCAAATAAGTACTAAACTTGACATTTTACGCCATTCGAAACGTGATCACGCTCAACACTACGTAGCAGTACGTATTAAATCTCATTAGTTGTATTTATTCTCTATCTTAACAACTGTTCGTTGAATATTTCTATGATTTCTTGGCATTTTTCGGGTTTGATATGCGATTTTAGTAGCATATTATCAATTATATACTGGCTACGTTCACCTAAAGTAATTTTTGTTTAACTTGATCAAGCATAAAAATTTGCAACGCCTGTATCTCTGGGGGGATCAAAGGAATGTTGAGAATTTTAGACGGCGCAGCTCAAGCGACCCTGGACGCAATCAGCCAGTCCCAAGCGATGATCGAATTCAAACCCGACGGCACGATCCTGACGGCGAATGAGAATTTTCTTCGCCTCATGGGCTATACGCTTGAAGAAATCCGGAACAAGCATCACAAGATCTTTGTCGACGCAGAGTATTCAAACAGCTCTGACTATCGAGATTTCTGGAACAAACTTGCAAGCGGCGAATCCTGGTCATCGGAATTCTTGCGGTTTTCGAAGAGCGGCGATGAAGTGTGGATCCAAGGCTCCTATAACCCGGTCAAGAACCGGGCTGGCCGCGTTGTCAAGGTGGTGAAGGTTGCCACCGATATTACTGATGAAAAGCTCAGGAACGCGGATTACCTTGGACAGGTCAACGCGATCAGCCGGTCTCAGGCAGTCATTCAATTCGACTTGACCGGCAAGATCCTGGACGCGAACGACAACTTTCTGTCCGTGGTGGGTTACTCGCTCGACGAAATAAGGGGCCAGCACCACAGCCTGTTCGTTGAGGCCGAATTCCGCTCGAGCCCGGAATACAAGCGCTTCTGGCAGGACCTTGGCAACGGCGAGTTCAAGGCGGACGAATTCAAGCGTATCGGCAAAGGCGGCAAGGAAGTTTATATCCGTGCAACCTATAACCCGATCATGGATGCAGCGGGCCGCCCCTACAAGGTGGTGAAATTTGCCACCGACGTCACGGCCCAGGTGCGCGAGCGTCACAGACGCATCAACACGCAGCGCGAAATCGATGCGGACCTTATAGAGATCGCGCGGGCAATTGCCGAGACGACCCAGCAGGCCAGCAGTTCAGCCTCCGCATCCGAGCAGACGTCTTCCAGTGTTCAGACTGTTGCAGCAGCTTCAGAAGAGTTGGTGGCGTCTATTCAGGAGATCAGCCGTCAGGTTCAGGTCGCGCTTGATGTATCCCACAAGGCCGTTGGCGAAGCCGAACGCTCCAGCCAGATCATGTCTGGGCTCTCGGAAGACGCCAAGACGATCGGCTCGGTGATCGAACTGATCGATGGAATCGCAAACCAGACCAACCTTCTGGCGTTGAATGCGACCATCGAGGCCGCGCGAGCGGGAGAAGCCGGCAAGGGCTTTGCGGTCGTCGCGTCCGAAGTCAAAAGCCTGGCCTCGCAAACAAGCAAGGCGACAGAAGAAATCTCGGCACAGGTGAATTCCGTGCAGCAAACCACGGATGATGCTGTGACCGCGATTTCGAACATCATGGAAGTGATCAACAGCATCGGTGAGATTGCTGCCAGCATTTCGTCGGCGGTCGAGCAACAGGCGGCTGTTACGAACGACATTTCATCGAACATGCAGGCAGCAGCTCAAGGGGTTGAGTTGATCACCAACAACATGCAGGCCATCTCTTCGGCAACAGCGCAGATCGACGCTTCTACTCAGAACGTGAGGCAGGCGTCCCAGTCTCTGCTGTAGCATCGATCTGGTTTCGCCAAGGCAGAATTGAAGTGTCTTGGCGAACACAGATAGTTTGGTCGTCCTTCTCGACCTCTTTAAGTTTAGTACATGAGACGTATGCGACCTGACTATAAAAGGTTGATGACAATGCAAAACAAACCCGCAGATCCTGCCGCCTTTGCTTTGCTCAACCTGCGAAGCCTTCGGGTTCGTCTTGCAGTCGTTTCGGGGCTGTTTGTGTTATTAGCAGTTGGATTAATACTTATAGTTTCATCAAAAACTACAAGTGCGGATGCTTCATCGCACATACTATTTTTAACGTTGATTTCATTGCCGCTATTCAGCTCCGCAATCGTTTACTTTCTGCTGGGACGAGTGACGCGACCTATTATGGAGCTCAAGAAGTGCGTGGAAGCGTTCGGACAAGGATCTCAAGAAACAACACCAGCATTAGACTGCGATTGCGAAATAGGTGAACTTGCTGACGCATATCGCACGATGGTGACCAAGCTAAACGAGCATAGCAACCGACTTCAAGAATTAGCTTTCATTGATCCCCTCACAGGGGCACAAAATCGTCTGAAGCTAAGCAAAGATATTACAAATAAGATCAAGGGAGGATTAATTCTTGCTATCGAAATAGAAAACTACAAAAATCTAATTGACCGGCTTGGTTTTCATTTAGCCGATGAATTCTTGCTTGAAATTGTTAATAAGTTACGCTGCTTTTTTGAAGAACAAGGCTTCAAAAGGACACTTAGCGCGAACTTCGATGACTGCAAGCATTTCCAACTTTATCGTTTCTCGGATCAAAAATTCATAATCATCCTTTTCGATGACGCGCCGAACACTGCTCACTCTCGCGAACTTATTCGTGATTTATTCGATATACTCGAAAACTCCATATCTATCAGAAACCAGCGTATCTCTCTCAAAACCTCGCTTGGAGCTGTCGAGGTTGAGGGGAGTCAGTTGTTAAATTTGAACCACATCCAAAATGTCAAATATTCGCTAATCAAAGCAAAAAAACTTGAGAAACGTTTCTACTTCTCTCGCAACGCGGAAATAGAAGCTGAGATAAAACAAAGAGACACTCTTGAGGCTTCTTTATCAAATGCTTTTGAACGACACGAGTTCGAGGTCCACTATCAGCCTAAGTACTCTTTGGCGGATGACAGCTTGTGTGGCTTAGAGGCGCTGGTGCGGTGGAACCACCCTGAGCTTGGCTTGCTGTTTCCGGGCAGTTTTCTGCCAATAGTTGAAAGTTCGGGGAACCTGGGACGTATCGCTGAAGAGGTCCTTAGGATCACGTCCAAAGACATTTCCAATAACGCAAATACAGCGTTAATAAGTCAAAAGATTTCCATCAACATCTGCCCTTCGCAGTTTTTGGATGAGAATTTTTCGAAGAAATTCTTAGACCAATTAAATGGGTTAGGAGTCGCTCCCGCTAATTACGAATTGGAGTTAACCGAAACCGTCGCGCTGCGAGATACAGACATAGCTGAGCGCCACATGTCTGAACTAAAAAACGCCGGCTTTTCGATTTCGATCGATGATTTCGGAATGGGCTTTTCTAATCTGTCACAGTTATCAAGATTACCATTCGATTGTCTAAAGATAGACAAGTCGCTCGTTGATGGACTTGTCGATAAGAAAAACAATCGGACGATCATCGGATCGATTATTAGGATGGCACATGGCCTAGAGCACTACGTCGTTGCGGAAGGCGTTGAGAACCCAGAACAACTAAAAATCTTAAGGGAACTCGGGTGCGACGCTGTTCAAGGTTACTACGTGGGCCGACCCGCCTCCCTTTCGGACTTGCTTTCACCGAATGACACTCGCCAATCGGCTCACCTTGCTTTTGGCGCTTATGGATTGGCTTGAATTGGTCTTCTGCGGATAGTGTGGTCAATGCGAGGCGTGTTGCGAGACTAGGATATTGTGGAACTCGTGCCCGCTGTGCCTGTCAAAAAGTCCGTCGGAGACGATTTCCTTATCTGTCTGGAGGAAGTCAAGAAGTTCAAATCGCTGAAGCGGCATCTTCGGACCCACTACGGGCTGACGCCGGAAGCATACCGGTCCAAATGGAACCTGGCTGCCGACTACCCGATGGGCGCGCCAAATTATGCAGCGGCCCGCTCTCAACTCGCCAAGCAAATGGGACTGGGTCAGAAATGAGCTCAAAACGGCTGGAAACCGGCTAAAAAGTAGCTCTTGAAGACAAGACCTCGAACCGAAGCGCCTGAACCCGATGCAGGTTCGGTCAAACAATGCATGTGTCGAGGATCTTGACTTTAATGCCACTGGGTAGCACCTTCTTGGGGAAGGAGACTACCCGTGAGCAAAAAATCCTCGATTTCGTTGACCGAACAACAGGATGCCTTTGCGCGCTCTCTTGTTGAATCCGGCCAATATTCAAGCCTAAGTTCGGTTCTGCAACAGGGCCTGGAACTATTGCGCCAGAAAACCGAGATGGAGTCCCTCGAAACACAGGCTCTCCGCGAGCTCATCGGGCAGAGGATGAACGGTCCTGCTGTGTCTGCGACAGACATGGAGACTCGCGTGGAAGCCATGATCGAGCGAAAGCGGCGTGGCCTGCGTGTGGACCCTTGAGTATTCGAGCGCCGCTGAGCGCGACTTTGAGCTGATCTTCGATCACCTGTTTGAAACCTATACCGATCTCGGGGAGGACCGGGCGTCGGCATTCGAATGCGCGGCCGAGCGCGTAAGATCTATCCGGTCCTCCATCGATCGGCTCGCGGAAACGCCGTTCATAGGCACGCTTCGACCGGACATCTTGCCGGGCCTGCGTTTCGTGCGCCGCGATCAGGCCGCAGTGTGGTTTCTTGCCGATTCCTCCGACAACAAGATCTTTGTTGCCGCCATTTTCTACGGGGGTCAGGACCACATCAGGAAAATGCTGACCCGCCTGCTGTCTGACTGACCGCCGATCTTGTGCCTGTCCACGCCCGGTCACCCGAACATTCAGATGGACCAAGGTCTGCTCCGACCCGAACCGTTGTAACCGCCGGAGGCCTGGGCGAGGGAGCGGAACAGGAGGCCGCCCACCTGATCAAGCCCACTCAGAGCATTGCCTGAAGCAATTTTGCTGTGGTTGGCATTCGCTGCAAACTCGCCAAGATCCTTGTTCTCCACGCTGAACCGGACTCAATCGCCAGCTGGTAAGCTTCTACCAGATCGTCGGGTCTGGTTTCGCTCAAGGCTTCGATCAGGAATGCCGCCTGTGCCCGATCCTTGTGTGCTTTGAGCGCGTCCGGTCTGCCTTGTCTTCGGTCAGCGACAATCAGCTTGTGAACTGCGAAGCGTTCCGGTTTCGGGATTTGCACCAACACTCCGGATCTATACAGAAAGGGTACTCGAATTGGGTCGGCAGTCAGGTAATTGAGAAAATGCAGACTTTGAGCGTTCACCCCAAGGGTGGGAAGATCGCGGATGCCTTCGTTTTCTTCAAATGAAGGCGTCAGGAATTCCACCAACGTCTGGCGATTTGACTGCCGCCAACGCCAGGTTTTGCCGCTCTCAAGCGTTGGCAGCGGATCGAAGTGAAGTTCGGAAAAGACCTCTTGCAACGGCAGTTCTACTGTATCGGCGAGAGCCAGGGACAAGCGCTCAAAACTCGCGATGTCGATATCGTCTGTTGTTGCCGATTGATCGAAACCAATCCGGACGCCAAGCTCTCCTTCATAACAGCGAAAGGCATGCGTGCCGACGATCGTACCTCCCAGCCGAAAGACACCGGCTTTCGCCATTGCCGAGACAACCTGACCGGATCCTACATCCGCGAACAGATACCCTTCGGCTCGCAGCACACGCATCAACCTGGCGCGCTCGAGATTTGCCAGCTTGGCAGCATCTGCGTTTTCAGTTTGCCGGTTCAATCGGTTGCGCAGCTTGGGGGTGTCTTCACCGTTGTAACGATCGACGATTTTGTTGCCGATGCGAAAGTGGTCATACCAGTAGGTTTTCGTGCCGATGATTTTCGATCGAGGCACTCCTCGGAGGTCAGAAACAGCACGGCCAATCAAAGATTGTCGCACGTCAGTCCAAGCTGCAATACCGATTGCGCTATGATAGCTCACGGACACACTTACCCCACAAAATTTTTTCTGTGGGGTATTGTTCAGTGGCTGTTCTAAAATGAAAAAGCAGCGTGCTCGATTGTCAGGCGACCATCCTAAGAGCACGCTGCAGTCACAATGCACTTGATCAAAGGTGCCGTGAAATAATATCTAATTTCTGCCCAAGTCGAAATTCCGTATTTTTACCAAAATAAGAAGTGAAAATTTGCTTCAGTATTTTTTATATAGAATTTTACGCACTTCTTTTTGCAGTTTACTAGCTCTAACGATCATTAATCAAATGCTCTAGTCCATTTCCAAGTTTGCTAAGATTGCGTTTCTGAACACCCTTGGAACCGATTTTGAAAGATTTTTTTGCTTTTCCTACATAGACTTATGTGGTCACAAGGAAAAAACGAATTCGTTTTTTCATCTCAACCACCAGTCGCTTGCTTTCCGCAGGGTTATATATCAATCATTAAGCATTGTTAGCACGTTATTAATGATCAAATGTTGCGTGCATTCATTGCAAAGAATAGATCTGGTCGGATATCGGAAGATGCCCGACCAGATCGACTTGGACTTTTACTATCACCCATCCTCCTGACAGACCGTCGCGTGTTTCAGCCGGCATCACTGTATGCCTGGGTCAGGGACCTGTGCCGGGACTGCAGCAGGGCATCCTGGATCGGAATGTCCCTATTGGCCGCTGCAGTCAGAAAGACCAACCGCAAACCGTGAGCGGAAAAAATTTGCGCAAGCGGACTGGGAAACGCGCAGCCGAAACCTACATAACATCATTATTTAGACGCAATACCCGAACGGTTTCACAGCAAGGAATAACCGTTATGTCGATGATTGCCGAAATGTGGGTGTGATTAGGCATGGAATAAGGACCCCGCATTTGGGGTGATCGGCGTCCAAACGGGACCCCCCATTTGCGATGGGGTTACAACAGCCTCCGGTTTCATCGGAGGCTTTTTATTTGGATGCTTGTTGTGGAGACAATTCTAAAGATACGACGGCTTTCCCGTGTGCAGGGCAAGTCGATCAAGGCGATCTGCCGGGAGCTTGGCATATCGCGCAAGGTGGTGCGGAAGGTTCTGCGCAGCGATGAGACGGAGTTCAAATACGAGCGGACCCGTCAACCTCAGCCGAAGCTCGGCACCTGGCGCGATCAGCTTGATGGAATGCTGCTCGCCAATGAGGCCAAGTCCTCTCGCGAGCGGCTGACACTGATCCGGCTGTACGAGGACTTGCGCGACCTCGGCTACGAGGGCGGTTACGACACAGTCCGGCGCTACGCCCGCACCTGGGCGAAGGAGCGCGGGTCCGTAACGGCGGAAGCCTACGTGCCGCTCTATTATGCGCCGGGCGAGGCTTACCAGTTTGACTGGAGCCACGAGATCGTCGTGCTGAACGGCGTGACGACGACGGTGAAGGTGGCGCATGTCCGGCTCTGCCACAGCCGGATGATGTATGTGAGAGCCTATCCGCGCGAGACGCAGGAGATGGTCTTCGATGCTCATGACCGGGCGTTCGCATTCTTCGGCGGAGCCTGCACCCGCGGCATCTACGATAACATGAAGACCGCGGTGGAAACGGTCTTCGTCGGCAAGGAACGGCAATACAATCGCCGTTTTCTCCAGTTGTGCAGCCATTACCTAATCGAGCCGGTGGCCTGTACGCCGGCTTCGGGCTGGGAGAAGGGCCAGGTCGAGAACCAGGTCAATCTGGTGCGGGAACGCTTCTTCACGCCGCGGCTGCGCTTCAAATCCTACGACGAGCTGAATGGCTGGCTGCTGGACAAGTGCATCAGCTATGCCCGCGCCCATAAGCATGTCGATCAGACGGTGCGCACGATCTGGGAGGTGTTCGATGCGGAGCGGCCGCACCTGATCGGCTATCCCGGTAAATTCGACGGCTTCCACGCGGTACAGGCCTCGATCGGCAAGACCTGCCTCGTGCGTTTCGACAACAACAAATACTCGGTGCTGTCGACAGCAGTCGGTCGCCCGGCCGAGATACATGCCTATGCCGATCGCATCGTCATCCGGCAGGACGGCGTAGAGATCGGCCAACACGAACGCTGCTTCGGCCGTGGCGAGACGATCTATAATCCCTGGCATTACGTGCCGGTCCTGACCCGCAAACCGGGAGCGCTGCGCAACGGTGCGCCGTTCCACAACTGGGTTTTGCCCGCCGCCATGGAGAAGGTGCGCCGCCGGCTGAAGGCCATGCATGACGGCGACCGGCAGATGGTGTCGATCCTCGAATGCGTGGGCCTGGACGGTCTCCCCGCCGTCGAGGCGGCCTGCCAGGAGGCGCTCGATCAGAGCGTGTTCTCGGCCGCTGTCATCATCAACATTCTGGCTCGCAAGCGTGATCCGCAGCCGGCCGCCATCCTTTCCATCCCCGACGCGCTTCGCCTGACCCACGAGCCTCTGGCCGATTGCGCACGTTACGACAGCCTCAGGAGAGCAAGCTGATATGGAACGATCCCAAATCCTCGACATGATGGGCACGCTGAAGCTGTTCGGCATGCGCAGCGCCTATGACGAGATCATGGCCTCCGGCATCAAGCGCCAGCACGAGCCGCCGCGCATTGTCGGTGACCTGCTGCAGTCGGAGATCGCCGAGAAGCAGGCACGCTCCATCAAATACCAGATCACCGTCGCCAAGCTGCCTCTGGCCAAGGACATCGACGACTTCGACTTCACCGACACGCCGGTCAACGAAGGCCTGGTGCGCCAGCTTGCGACAGGAGCCTTCCTCGCCGAGCAGCACAATATCGTTCTGGTCGGCGGAACCAGCACGGGGAAGTCCCACCTGTCCATCGCGCTTGCCCGTGCTTTGATCCGCAACGGAGCACGAGGCCGCTTCTTCAACGTCGTTGACCTCGTCAATCGGCTCGAGACGGAGGCACGTAGCGGAAAACAGGGGCGGCTGGCCGACTTCATCACCAGGCTCGACTTCGTCATCATGGACGAACTCGGCTATCTCCCATTCGCCCAGGCCGGTGGCCAGCTCCTCTTCCATCTCATCAGCAGGCTTTACGAGCGCAGCTCGATCATCGTCACGACGAACCTGGCGTTCGGCGAGTGGCCGGCCGTGTTCGGCGACGCCAAGATGACCGCCGCCCTGCTCGACAGGCTCACCCACCATTGCGAGATCGTTGAGACCGGTAATGAATCCTGGCGCTTCAAAAACCGCTCTCAAAGCTAAAGCCGAAAAGACAAACAACCCGCGCCCGCAGGCCACTGCGCTAAATGGAAAGCTCCGGGCCTACGCGCGCTGACCCTATGCAACCAGAGGCAGGGGTCCCTTTTGGGAGCCGATAAGGGGTCCCGTTACAACGCCGATTGACAATGTGGGGTTTTCTGCGCGAAAGGCGAAAATTCTGGCTTTTGCCCATCTTCATCGTGCTGGAAACTTTCGGGACGCTGATCGTTCTCAGCCTATAACGACGACCGGATCGCGGCGAATCTGACAGCGGTGGTGGCCAGCTTTACCCAGCTGGACAAGGGTAAGATCCTGCCTCACTGTGCACTGGCACAGGTAGATGCTAGAGCCGTGGGCCGGCTGCAAGGTCAGATGGAACTCGGTCCAGTGTACCGGTCAATAAGTCACGAAACCGGCCCAAAATAGGTTTTAAAGACAAGGCTTCGAACCAGGGCCATGAACTCGATCCAGGTTTGATCAAACAATGGATGTGTCGAGAATCTTGACATCAATGCTACTGGGTAGCACCTCCTGGTGGAAGGAGAATTCCTGTGGGCATTAAATCCTCCATTTCATTTACCGAACAGCAGGATGCCTTTGCGCGCTCTCTTGTTGAATCCGGTCAGTACTCAAGCCTGAGTTCGGTTCTGAAACAGGGTCTGGAACTTTTGCGCCAGAAAACCGAGCTGGAGTCCCTCGAAATGCAGGCTCTCCGCGAGCTCATCCGGCAGAGGATAAATGGTCCTGCTGTGTCTGCAGCAGAAATGGGGAACCGCGTGGATGCCATGATCGAGCGAAAGCGGCGTGGCCTGCTTATGGGCCCTTGAGTATTCACGCGCCGCTGAACGCGACTTTGAGCTGATCTTCGATCTCCTGTTTGTAACCTTTTTCGATCTCGGGGAAGACCGCGCGGTGGCCTTTGAGCGCGCGGCCGAGCGCATCAGATCCATCCGGTCTGCTATCGATCGGCTTACGGAAACGCCGTTCATAGGGACGCTTCGGCCGGAGATCATGCCAAACCTGCGTTTCGTGCGTTGCGATCAGGCTGCAGTAAGGCTTCTTGCCGATTCATCCGACAACAAGATCTTTGTTGCCGCCATTTTCTTCGGTGCACAGGACCACATCAGGAAAATGCTGATCCGCCTGCTGTCTGACTGACCGCTAATCTTCTGCAGGCCCACGCCTGGTCTCGCCGACATTCTGGGACGCATTGGCGTTTTCGCAATAAATGCTATATATTGTGAATTTGTGCACAAATCAGCAAGCGAGTAAATCATGCCGGATCCACAAACCGCCTACCTGTCTGCTCGCGTACCAACGCCGCTGAAAAACCGCTTCAAATCGCTGGCTGCGCGTCGCGGACTGAAGGTGCAGGACCTCCTCAACCAGCTGGTGGCAGACTATGTAGCGGAAGAAGACAAGCAAGCCCCCATCGCGACCGACATCGTGCGTCGCCTTCGTCGACACCAGGCCGCGATGGCTGAAAAGGGACTGAAGCATCTTTACCTGTTCGGCTCGGTTGCGCGGGGCGATGCCCGTCCCGATAGCGACATAGATTTGGCCTACGAATTGCGACCAGGCACAAAGCTGTCCCTCTTCGAAATCGGCAGGATAGAAGATCTGATCCGGGAGGTACTGGAAACGGACGCCAAGATTGACCTCGTCTCCCGAACAAGCCTTCGTGACCATGTCACCGAAACAGCGTCACTGGATGAGATCCAGGTGTTCTGATGCCGCGAAGTTCACTTCATCGCCTCCAGGACATGAGAGAGGCCATCAAGGAAATCTATGAGTTTGTCGATGGTATGGATCGCGCGGCGTTTCTTGCAACGCCGACCGACGACCGGAAGACGTTTCGGGCAGTCTCCGCCTCGTTCATCGTGGTCGGCGAGTCTGCCAAGGCACTGCCCGAAGACCTCACGTCCCGACGCCCCGAAGTTCCCTGGCGCGCCATTGCCGGGTTTCGGGACAGGGTGGTGCACGAGTACTTCCGGATTGATGTCGAAACTGTCTGGGAGACGATCGAGAGTGGCGAGCTACAGCATTTGCTCGACGTCATCGAAGAGGAAATCCAGATCCTCGGCGGCGAAGCGCCTTACTAGATTTCAAGACCGCAGATCTCACCCCAACAATCTGGCCGATCGCCGTCTGCTGCGCCCGGCATCGCTGTAATAGCTGGACGCCTGGGCGAGGGACCTGTGCCGGGACTGCAGCATGGCATCCTGGATCGGAATGTCCCTGTTGGCCGCTTCTGTCAGAAAGCCTGAGCGCAAGCCATGCGCGGAAAAGTCCTGCGGGTCCAGACCGGCAAGTGCACAGCGTTTCTTGACGATGGCATTCACCGATTGCGGGGTGAGGGCACGGGTTTTCAGGTTGCCCCACTGATCGATCGCGCGGAAGACGGCCCCTTCCTGAATCTGGGCTGCTTCTAGCCAGGTCTTCAGCGCATCGACACTCCGTCCGATCAAAAGAACCGAATTGTCGTCCGAAGATTCTTCCGTCTTGGTGCGCCCCAGTCGCAGGCTGGCAGCAGGCAGGAGGTCGCTATCCGGATCACGCGGGTCCAGAGGCAAGAAGTCCTCCCAGGTGATCTGACCAAACCGCATTCTGGATAACTCGGAGCGCCGGCGGCCACCGGAGGCAAACCCGACCAGCAGCAAGGCCCTGTCTCGAATGTCCGTCAGGCTTGGTGCGGCGTAGTCCGTGCCGTCACATGTCGCGAGTAGCAGCTCCAGACAATCGGCCGTGATCGCCTTGCGGCTTTTCCGCGCGCGCGGCCGATCGGCGACACGAACAGCCAGACGCATGGCGGAGCGCACTTCCGCCGCGGAGAAGTCTCCCGTCAGACCCCGCCAGCGATGCAAGGTCGACCAGGAGGCCAACCGCCGCTGCACAGTCGCCGGTGCATGCGGGGGCCGTTGGCCCGCTGTGTTTTTCGCGCTGCGGAGCAATCCTTGCGCCTCAAGTTGCCTCGCAATGTCTTCAGGCATCCCGTGACCGGGATCAGACATCTTCTTGTCCGGATCCCACAGGTGATGGGCGATGAACTTGAGAATGAGCGGCGCCGGTGCGGGCCAGGGCAGGGGGCTTCCGGTTGCCGCCAGGCACCAGCCTTCCAGATAGGAAAAGTCGGAGGTCAGAGCCCTCAGCGAATTCTCGCCCATGCCTTCCCTGGCAAGGTGGCGCAGGGTGTCGATGTCCTCATCGGTCAGAAGCCGGGCCAGCTGCTCTGCCCGGTCTGACCCGGCAAGGGCCGGCAGAATGGCGGACAACGTGTCGAGGGTTTCTACCTTGTCGCGCATCGCCTGATCCGCAGCCTCGTTCCGTGCGGGCTGCGACGAGAGACGGGGCGCGGGGAGGGGGCTTTCGGGCATGGCTGACAGGCTTTTGCGGGTCGGGACAGGGGCCAATGTTTAGCATGAGGTCGCCGAAAAGTCTAACTATCGATAAGCATTACTTATCATTGCTTATGATCCTTAGTTGACTGATATCCATGTGATGAACCTTTTTTGCTTGTTGATTATCGTTAATGAAATATTATCAGCCGATGTCAATGGTTTACGATCTCCACAAGTCCCTGAAATCACTGGATTGGCTCGATCTGGCCGTCCCGCTCGATCGCGCCAGCCGGTCACTGACCCGAGCCGACGAGAGATTGCGCCGGACACAAGCGCTGGAAGACGGCGTGCGCAGCCGGTCCCACCTGTTTGAGACATGTGCCTCCATGGCCCTCGATGGAGACCTTGTTCATCTGGAGGACCTTGTCCTGCACGACGCCGGCACCGACAGACGCGCGCCCACCCACGAATTGACCCGGGCCGCCAGGTTCCTGGCGCTCCGCAGACGGGTCGACCGGCAAACCCCGGGCACTGTCTTGAGCCGCGACGGTCTACTGGCACTTGTGGGCCGGCCGACAGATGACGCCGAGTTCGAGACAACGACGATCAGAAGCTCGGGGGAGGGGAGGGGACGTGCCGCTTCAACCTCGATCCAACAGGACACTGCCGACACGGAAAAAAATCTCCTTGCCGAGATCGACGCCGTGCTTGAACGCTCCAGACACCTGGCGCAGGGAACCGTCCCGGAAAGACCTGTCTCTTCCCGCCAATCCGGAGACATACCTTCCGCGCACTTCTCTCGGTTTGCCGAACGGGGCGATCGACTGGACGACTGGCTCACTATCAAAAAGGAAACTGAAGCCCTGAAATTGCCGCCGGTTCTGGCGGCTGCCATTTTGCTTGATGCATGGCAGGTGCTGCAGCCGCTGGACGGATGGCCGGAACTTGGCCGCCTGTTGTCGGCGGTCTTCCTGAAAGCGCAGGTGACCACGTCTCATTTGCCGAGCCTGTCAGCGGGATTGCGAAAGTCGCCCTTTCGCTGGCGCCGCAAGGACACGTTCCAGGTGCGTATTTCCGGCTTCCTGTCGGGTTTTGAAAAAGCCGCCCAGGAAACCATGGATCAGCTGGACCGGTTATCAATTGCCCAGGAGCAATTGGCACGCCATTGCCAGTCTTGCCGAAGCCACTCCAGGCTGCCGGAGTTTGCCCGGATGTTCCTGTCCCGGCCCCTGGTGACCATTCCCATGGCCCGCCAGGACCTTGGTGTCACCGCCGCCGCCGTCGACCGCATGATCCGCCAACTCGGCCCCGCGCTCCCCCGCGAGCTTACAGGCCGAGACAGATACAGGGCCTGGGGTATCCTGTGACGTCTGATTGAGTGATCTGCCCGAGGAAGATCCCATGGAACAGGGATCAGGCACAACGCCACAGCCTCATTCCGGAAGATACCCGCGCCTGTGCTTTTGTGCCGCCAGCTTCTGCTGATGGGCCAGAGCCGATGACACATCCGCAAACAGATCAAGCCGCGTTCGACCCCAGGTGCCCAGGCGTCCCCATGTCCGGCGAACGGCAAATCCGCCGAACAGGGTGGGCTCGACCGACAGGTGGTAGAACCGGTTCATGTTCCGGCCGGGGTCCACGCGTTTGAGGAGAAGGAGATCGTCATCTGGTTCCATGACCGCAGTGTCGAAGATCTCCGAACAGCGGTCCAATGAATGATTGGAATCGATGCGAAGGAACGGATTCAAATGGATGATAAGTGGCTGGGACGAACAAAAAAATATTTTAGCCCTCAGATCGCCAATTTCGGTCACAATATTTGCTGCACTAGAAAATTTACATTCAACGTGAGAACACGTTCTACACGAATACTGACACACAGCACCAACACGCTCCCATGAATCATTAGAATTCTATTATTTCCTAGAGAATATGCATGTTAATAAGATCTACTTTTAGCTTTCTCTGCCTCACCGCCCTTAGCATAGCGAGCGCAAATTCTAGCAAGATTAAATATTGGCACTCGCAACACTACAGAGGATTCGAGCGCAGCAACGTTCGCCAACTAGCAGATGACAATTCTAAAACTGATATAACGGAAATAAGACTATGCTTCGACAATCGTCCATTGTCAGAAAATCAGTCAGGCCTTCCTACGAGAAAGGACAAGGTAGCAGATTTCTGTCAGCATTTCAGAGATGATCCGCTCTTAGAAAATTCAATTGATCCATCAGTCAGCAAACAAATCCGCACGGGCGTAACGATCAAAAAGAACGAAGACAAAATCTATACCTGCGAAGCGGTCTTCACATCCCTGTCCATGCTTTCATTGTTGGAGCATATATCCAGAGACGCCAATTTAGGCGAAACCGAAGTCAGACCCTATTTTTCGTCAGGCAATATGCTGAGCATCGTTCAAAAGGTGCAAAAAGTGTTGCTGGGAGACGATTATATAAATCTTTATTGGAACTATGCTGGAAAGCCTCGTGTTTCGTCAGCATCTATTCCAGAGACTAGCCAATGTTTTCAAAAGGCCTTCTTATTTTATTGGGAAAAGCTCGAAAATGGCTGTATTGACGGCGTTCTTTCTATGAGTAAAAAAGAATCCGGCAGCATCGAATACCGACCCGTTCTAAAGGAAAATTACAGCGACCTAAGAGACATGTTAAAATTTTGCAAGAAAACATGAATAGTCCAATACCTTTATAGATCTTCTCATCTCACGAGATGCCAATACAGGATTTGCGTTTTCGGTAGCCTGACCAGCAAACACCTCGCGGCCTTCGTATTGCGCCGGCTTTGAACGATTTTGTCGAGAAAATAATCGTCTTGGTCAACCGCACGCCAGAGCCAGTGTTTGCGGCAAGCGATGGAAACCACCACCTCGTCCAGGTGCCAGACGTCCCGGCGCGAAGGGCGCCGGCGACGGATTTGCTTCGCGTAGAGCTCTAGTAATTCTGTAAGCATTGTCCCAACGGCACCCTGACAGCGATACTTTGATCGAGTGGGCAATCCCTTGACGGATCAAAGAACCTCGGCAAGAACTTGCGAAGGATATTTTGCTTCGTGAGGTGCGTGTTGATAAGCGTGCGACCCGCTCGACCGGAAGAAATCCATGAGCTTTCCGCCATTGGCTTGGCCTCCTGGAAAAAGGGTATCATGCCTCTTGTTCCGGTTGAGGTTGCATCTCGAATAGAGAAGGAAAACCCTTTCGTCCCGTTCTTGAAAGACCAAGGCGGGAACATCCTTGTTGCTGAAGCCGATGGAGCTTTGGCTGGAATCGGTGCTTCAGAGCACTCTGACAATTACATCAGCGATATCTGGGTCGCGCCAGAGCATGAAGGAAAGGGTATAGGTACTGCGCTTATTTCGGCGCTGGAGGCGCAATTCCGTGACCGGGATTTCAGAGAAGCGTCCATTCGGGTAGCCGCCGATAATTTGAGGGCTCTCGGCCTATATCTACATCTCGGATATCACGAAACCTGGCGAGGTTTCGACTATGATCCGATACTGTGTGTCACACTTGAAAAGGTCGCGCTTTTGAAATTTTTCGACGCCTGATCAAGGATATTTGGCCGCCTAATTAGGCACTTGAAGCAAGGCCTAACAGTTACCAACAGCATCCGATCCTAACAGATCATTCACAGATCATTCACTCGCTGATGCATTGCCGCGGTGTAGTCCGCCGAAGCCGTCATTTCTTTGTATTTGCCAAAACGGGTGGTCGCTAGATGCCGACACAGCAGTCATCGCCGCCATTAAAAAGTGAACTCGGAGGTCAGCTGGCAGATTTAATCGACCAGTCTTGCGCTTTGACTTCAAGGGTTTCATCCCTCAGATAAAAATGAAAATGCCGTACGCCACGCCCATCCATCTTGGTCCAAGGCGTGGGGTCCATTTCGTCTCGGCTATCACCTGAAATTTCGTAGAATTCACCCCAAGACGGTGCAAGTCCACTGAAACGGCACTGGCCACCAAACCAACCCTTGTCATTTACTGGTGTGACACGATACCTGGCGCAGCCATCAAAGCGGACTGTAATTTCGGGTGTTTTTTCGTAATTACAGTTGAGATAGGGGTTTGGCCTCATGCGGGCCAACAGCGTCTGTCCAAGGTTTTCAATCTTGAGATCGACATGGTTTGGGTGTGCGTTCCAATCTTCATTGAGGCGCGTGAAAGTCGGCAGATCGTTAGCTTGAAAGTGCCAAGGCAATTGGTTTCTTGGGGTCCAAGTGATCCAAAGACGATTGGGATCCTGTGCCGAGGGTCTTAGATCGCCAGCAGATTTGTTGACCAAGACAGCAACACTGCCAAGACCAGCCATCTTCCAACCAGTCAGACAATCTCGTATCCGGCGACCGTCGACTTGAACAATTGGCACATTATTGCCTGCAATCTGCAATATGTCACCTGTTTCGGGAACGTGCGTGAGCCGGTCCAACATCAGAACAGTTCGCGGCTTCCCAGATTCATCTTCTGGCAGGCTGAAAATGTCAGTCAGGCGACCTTGTGGCTTGCGCACTTTCTTTATCCCAATGCCGTGTCTCGTTCGCAGGACTTCACTGTACCCCGGCAAACTTAACTTAAAAGCAACCGCTATATTAATACGCAGCCTTGGCAATTATGGGCTCTTGGCGGTGTGGTGCTCCAATCCTGATCTGGAAGGTGTCTAGTCTCCCCGAAAGGCGAAATCTGACACCCGGATCAACCTCAATGCGGCTGTGCTGCGCGGCTTTCACCGACGCCGCCATGTATACAAGATGCAGAATTCTAAACGGTTGAGTGACTGCTACGGGAGACTGACCTGCCGTAGACATCTCCAATGGAGGTTATTTGTTTGGGCTCGAAGACGAAGGATGATGATTAATGCGTGCACTCGGACTGGTGTCGGCGGGCGTGCTGCTTGGTGGGGTAATAATGTATGTTCTCACGGAAGGGGCAGATCAGTTGGACAGAGGCATTTCGCACACCTATCGCTGCGACCAACTGGCTCGAGAGGCTGATGCCCTGAAAAGTTCCGAGAAGCTTTTAGAGCAATTCCTGCGTGATAAGCCTTTGTCGGATTTGGAAGCCATGATCTCAGCTTCCGGACTGCACAGGAGCGACTTCGAAAAAGGTGACAACACGGTCGTCGTCGTCGGCAGTGGCCCTCAGACAAGGGCATTAGAATTCGAAGTGTCCCAGACAGGAGAAATAGCACTCCGCCCAATCCCCGGAAGTAAGCCATGTGCTCCAAAATGAACCTGGTGGCCTGCTGACCACTCCGGGCTACAGGTGGTGACACCTGTCCCAACCCTGAACTAAGCTGGTGTCTGGTCGATACAAACAGCCCATTCCTGTCATTGAACTGCGGCAAAACTCAAGGCACATTCAGCTTCTGACTAAGCTACTAAAGATGAATTCAGAGGATGGTACCGCATGGTGAGACTGGTGATGTATAGCGACCAAATCATTCCAGAAAATGATAAGGTTGATGCACATCTGCTCTACCTTTTGGCGGGCCGTGGGCACCGTATCGGATACGTCGCATCAGGGCCGGAACCAGATCGACGGTTTTACCGCCAAAGGCGAGACTACTACGCAAAGCTGGATCTCGATCTGTCGGTCTTCTTCGTCACGTCGGGACCTCTCGATGAGGCCTGTGTAGCGTCTCTGCTGGGCTGTGACGCAATCCATCTGTCAGGCGGGAATACCAGGGCATTCCTGCAACTTTTAAAAGCTAGCAGTCTCTTGGGTGCCCTTGCCGAATGGACCCGGAATGACGGCCTTTTGATTGGGACAAGCGCCGGTGCGATCCTAATGACGCCTTCCGTGGCCCTTGATGCCATGTTCAATGGCGAAGACCCCAGAGCCGTTTGCGATAGCAAGGCGCTGGACCTTGTTCCCTTCGAATTCTTTCCTCACTTGAACAAAAGCGCGGACTATCTGCCGCAGCTCTTGGCGTACTCCACCGGAACCTCAAGGAAAATAGCGGCCTGTAGGGATGGGGATGGTGTCGTCGTGAATGGCGATGTCGTCGAAGGCGTTGGTGATATCGTCTGGATATCGAACGGAGCAATTTGCGAACCGTTGGTAATGGACCGCTGAGAGCCCCAAGCTGCCTTGCCGGTCCCCGCGAGCTTATAGGCCGAGACAGATACAGGGCTTGGGGTATCTTTTGAAGTCTGACTGAGTGATCTGTCCGAGGAAGACCCCATGGATCAGGGATCAGAGATCAGGCACAACGCCACAGCCTCATTCCGGGCGATACCCGCGCCTGTGTTTTTGTGCCGCCAGCTTCTGCTGATGGGCCAGAGCCGATGAAACATCTGCAAAGAGATCAAGCCGCGTTCGACCCCAGGTGCCCAGGCGTCCCCATGTCCGGCGAACCGCAAATCCGCCGAACAGGGTGGGTTCGACCGACAGGTGGTAGAACCGGTTCATGTTCCGGCCGGTGTCCACGCGCTTGAAGAGAAGGAGATCGTCACCGAGTTCCATGACCTCAATCTCGAAGACCTCAGAAAGCGGTCCAATGAATGATTGGAATCGATCCGTAGGAGCGGAATCACACAGTTGATAAGTGGCCGGGAAGAACACCGCCAAAGGTGGAGGCTTCTAAGCCACTTCCTGACGGTGTCCAACATGCTTTAACTTGGTCAAGCGGGACATTGCGACACCTGGGACGCGCTCATAAAAACCCGACAACGTTGCTCGCAACAATATCTTTCAACCAAGAAGAGCATTTAAGAGCTTGTCAAAAGTAACCAAGGTGTTAACTATGGCCGTGCAACCAGAAAGAGGCGTCTGGTTGCGCATATAACAAATCAGAGGCGAGGCTTCTGATCGGGGAGACAACGCGGTGCACGTTGGTTAGGGGCATTCAAGTGAGGGAAGAAGATACTCTTTCCACGCGTGTAGAAGGTTACTCAGCAAATCGGGGAAGCATCGACCCAAAGGAATGGGCTGATTACGGTCGTGCAGGGGAGACCGCGAACGCGAGTGATATCACTCAAGAGCGAACGAGCATCAAACTCCGACTGGCGGACGGTTCGGAAACCGATTGCCGCGCCGGCATTCATTTGGCGCGTGAAGCACATCTCCGAACAATCTTTCGCGATATTCCGTTCTCCGAAACCAAGGCCCGGGCGATCTTTAACAAGGCCATGTCCGAGCCGGAGCGTTTCGGGCTGATTTATGCTGTGCCGGGGGGGGACGAGCCGCTGGCCGAGGATGGTCTTTTCGGCTTTGCTTCGGTGCAAGCGGGCGAGCATTTTCTGGGCACTGGTACGTTAATCGCGACGGTGCAGACGTTGAACGTCTCCCTAAAACTCACCGGCACACTGCTTGGTGGCAAGGTCGCGCTGCGCCTCGTTCAAGCGGTGCGCCATTGGGCTAATACGCGAGGTTGCGCCCATGTGATGGTGCATGTCACCAATGGTGACAACGCAGAAGATGCGGATAAATTCTTCCGGCGCTGCCGCATGGTAACTGTCGGGGGGAATTATATTTTATAGCGCCATTACTAAGACTGTTCTACCAAAAAAAGAACTTCAATACACTAAAAATATTTATCTAAAGGATGTTATGGGTGCCTGTTCTGTGTGAATACTTCGACAGCGCGCGAGACGCGAGTGGAGCTCTAGTGCTAATCGTATCCGTTATAGTAATTCTTTTTATTTTATTAGTTAAGTTAAAATACTTTGGGTTAAATAATAAAAAAGCAAATTATACTGAATTGTTTTTGTTTTTGCTGCTGTTCGCAAATTTATTAGTTGGCTCTTTTGTTTGGGTGCCAATATGGGAAAACTCTTGTTTATAAGTACAAAGGGACAGCTAAATGTCTGGATTTGAAAAAGCCCGAAGCGGCAACGTAGACTTCAATCTTAGCGATAATTCTCTGAAATCAATGCTTCTGGAACTGCAACGATCGGTCCCGCCAAATATCTCAGTGGGAGCAGCTGTTGCTGTCGAAGTGGGGCCTCCATTCGGCGGTCCTTTTGGTTTTGGTGTGGAAGGTACCCAAGGTGGTTTCCTTGATTCCTCTCAAAAATACACGAACTTTACTTCAGGAGCTATTTTTGCTGATATCTCCCCCCCAGCTAGCGCTCCAATCGAGGTAGGATCGGAAATATTCTTTTCAAATTCTGATTTTTCTCATTTTTCGGGAGCCGCTACGGCCCTAGAGGTCGGATTGTTTGGAGGTATCGGTCTGACGGTGCCAACCGATAAAGTCTCGGAAGTTCCGGAGGCGCTCGCTGAGGCAATCGCAAACTCAAGTAATTTCTCCGAATTTGCCGAAATATTCTTAAGTCTAGCGCCCCGTGGTTCTGCAATTTATCCTTCAGTCGGTACTTGGGGTTTGGGCGTTGAGCAGCAGTATACAATTGAAACGAGCGATATTGATGTCAAATTTGGTGCGAATGTTGTTGGAAGCGCAATGTCGTGGCCTGGGATTGCAGGACATTTAATGCACTGTTTTAGTGCTGGGACCTTGATTACAACATTTCAGCAAAACAAGCCTGCTTCTTATGTACCGATTGAGGATCTTAACAAAGGTGATCTTGTACTTTGCTTTGATCCTACAGCTCAAAATGGTCGAGGAGTACTATTACCAAAAAAAATTGTCCGTACATTTGAAAATATTACAGAAGAGTGGATTCGCTTAACTTGGAAGGAGAATGGTGAAAGCAGAGAGCTTATTACTACACCAAGTCATAATTTTTTGACCAAAAATGGTGATTTTTGCAAGATTGAAGACATAATACCTGAAGGAACGGGAATAGTTATACTTTCTGACGGGTCCGAAACTGAAGTTACTTCGGAGCGCATTATCTATTCTGTCGAAACCGCTGAAATGTTCGAGCAAGCGGAAGGTATCGTTTATCCTGAAAACGGCAACGTTTTTCTTAAACCAATTTATAAAAAGGGTTGGAAAACTTATAACTTTGAGGTTGAGGATTATCATACCTATGTTGCAGGCGGAGTACGTGTACATAACGATTCCTGGAACGATGGAAAAGGATTTGAATTTCAGAAAGACAAATTTGCTTCGGGAAACGCTTACGCTATTACGCAAGCAGAAGGGGTTGTGCCAGTAAACGGACACGCTGTAATTTCGTACCGCTTTGAGCAAGCTTCGACTTATGATTCGCTCCCGCAAGGTCGAGCCGAAGCCGTTGCGTTCGGTGCTGCGTTTGAAGGTGGTAGCAATCGTGAAGTTAGTGCTGCCGCGTGGAGTGAAGTTAAAGCAATAAGTGGCGATGATTGGAGCTCCGCTTCTTGGGGTGGAAAGCAATTTTCACAATTCGAAGCATCAATCAGGTACGCTCGTGAAAAGGGGCGTGAATACACCACAGCCTCTTCGGGCGCTGACAAAGCTTCTGGCCGCGACAACGAAGGTGCCCGCGCAGACACCAGTAAAACGCAAAAGTCCAGCGACCGCGGCATCGGCCGGGGCGACTATAATAATGACGGCGAGGTGGATGCCCGCGAGTTTCGCCAAGCTGAAAACAATGGCGAGTTTAAAAACAACAATTCGTCTCAAAAAAACAACAGCGACGGTAATTCCGGAAGCAAAGGCAATTCTGGCTCCAAACCTGTCCTGATCGATCTAGATGGTGATGGCCTTGAGGTCACCGCGCTTGATCGCTCTACAGTATTTATGGATACGGGTGGCGACGGCTTTTTGCGTCGCACAGCCTGGGCTGGTGAAGGCGACGGGGTTTTGTATTTCGACCCGGATGGGCGCAACGAGATTACCGAAAAGCGTCAGTTCGTCTTCACCGAGTGGGACCCGACCTCGACCAGCGACCTTGAAGCACTGGCGTCGGTGTTCGACAGCAATGGCGACGGCGTCCTGAACGCAAGCGACACGGATTTCCAAAAGTTCAAGGTGATGGTTACCCTGGCGGATGGCTCGACGGTTTCCAAGACGCTCGCAGAACTCGGCATAACCGAGATCGACCTGACGGCCGATGCCAGTGACGTTGAGCTTTCCGACGGTTCGGTCATCACCGGCAAAAGTACGTTCACCCGGGCCGACGGTTCGACCGGCACGGTCGGCGACATGCTGCTGGCTTCTGAGAAACAAGGCCACCGGGTAGTCCAAGCGGAATCCGTCGATGGTTCCGGTATGCGCAGCTTGACCACCACCGCCTATGCCGCCGACGGCAGTAAGGCCTATGAGATCTTCTCGGAGGTTAGTTCCGACGGGCTGTCCGTCACGAACCGCTACGACGATGATGGTGATGGGGTGATCGACCGGATCCAGACCATCGAAACGGTAGTGAACGGCGACGGAAGCCGCACCGAGACTGAACGCAATTTCTCCGGCTCCGACCTCGCAACGGCCGTTCTAACCTCCCGAGAAGTCACCACCAAATCTGCCGACCACAAGGTCGAGATCATCGACCGGGATTCTATGGGCGGCGGCTGGTTCGACCAGCGTGAGACCCGCACGGAAGCCGTCGATGGTGGTCTGACAATTGAACTCGAAAATCTCGCCCAAGACGGCACGGTAATCACCAGCACCACTGAAACCGTCTCTCTGGACGGCTCTGAGCGCATTGATGGCCTGGATTCCGACGGCGATGGCAATGCCGACACCATAGAGACCCATCTGGTCGACAAACACGCCGATGAAAGCCGAACGGAAACCGTGACGGTGACCAACCAGGACGGCTCGTTGCGTTCGAAAACCGTAGAGGAAGTCGAGTCAGATAATCGCTCCAAGGTGATCACTAGGGATTTCGATGGCGACGGGCAGACCGACCAGAGCGAGATCCTCGACATCACAGTGTCGCCGGACGGAGGCAGCACGTCACGGCTGGAAATTCGAAACGGCGACGGGTCCCTGAAATCGTCTTCCGTGACCGTGACTTCCGACGACGCGCTCACTAAGATTACCGAACTTGACCGGGACGGCGATGGCGACATCGATCTGACGACCGTGGATGCGACCACGGTCAACGCCGATGGCAGTCGTGAGCGAATAGTCACGGAAACAAACGGCGACGGCTCGATCCGGGCAATGCGCAAGGAAAGCCTCGACGCGGACAAGGTCGGCCAAGAGGTCTTTGTTGATCTCGATCAGAACGGGAGTTTTGAGGTTGACGAACTAATGTCTTCCGTCATGGTTGATGTCACCACCCTGGAGCGAACTGCGACCCAGTGGACACGTTCTGCGGACGGATCAACCCTGGCAAAAACGACAAGCGTCACATCCTCCGACGGTTTGACCAGAACCACCGAGAGCGATCTCGATGGCGACGGCGACATCGATCTGAAGGTCAGTGATGTCACGGTGCAGAACGGTGATGGTTCTTCCAGTCGAACGGTGACGACGAAGAACCAAGACAACTCGCTTCGCACAATCAAAGTCACCGAGACCAGCGCGGACGGTCTTACAAAAACAGTGCGTGAGGATGTCGACGGAGACGGCGCGTTCGAGAAAAAAAGCGTCAACACGCTAGTGCTGGAATCCGATGGCGGCACCACTCGGACCGCATCGGCTTATGCCGGCGACGAGACCACACTGCTTTCCCGGACAGTTACCTCGGAAAGCGCTGACCGGCGGACCAGAACGGTCACTGTGGATCGGGACGGCGATGGCACCGTCGACAGCACGTCGATTAAGGTCAAAGGCACAGACGGTGCCATCACGCAGACAGTCACCGAAACGGCTGCAGATGGCACGATCCTAGGAGAGCTCGTCAGCACCACCAGCGCCAACGGTTTGGTTACGGCTACCGCTACGGATCTCGACGGCGACCAGGTTGCAGATGTCATCACCCGCAACAGCACGACACTGAATGCGGACGGTAGCAAGACGACAGTCCAGACGACGGAAAACGCCGACGGCTCGCTCAGAAATACATCGATAGTCACAGTCAGCGACGACGGTCTCAACACGGTGAGTAAAACCGACGCCGACGGCAACGGTACCTTTGAGCGTACTATCGCCGATGAAACAGTTCTGGGTACCGACGGTGGCGCTACGCGCACAGTCGAGACACGAGCGCAATCCGGTCAGTTGTTGAGCCGTACGCAGATCGAGACCAGCGACGACGGTCTGGTAACGGTCCAGAAAACCGACCGAGACGGCGACGGATCTTTTGACGTCGTTGAAACCACGGCCACGGTTCTGGAGGCCAATGGCGACACCGTAACGACGACAGAAACTCGTGAAGAGGGCGTTCTGCGCTCCAGCACGACCCAAACCGTCTCTGACGATGGCCGCTCCAGGATGACGGACACCGACCTCAACGGCGACGGCAAGACGGATGTTCGGATCACACAGACAATTGCCGACACGGGCGTTGCAACAACTCTGACCCAGTCGTTCAACACGAGCGGCGCTGTTCAGACCCAGAGTCGGTCAGTTACCAGCGCTAACGGCCTGTCGGTCACGACTTCACAGGACGTTGACGGTAATGGCGCTTACGAGATCCGCTCGGAATCCGTTCGGGTTCTGAACGCCGATGGCTCGGCGACCACCACCACCAGCGCCAAGGCGCAGAACGGCACTCTGCAAAGCCGTGTTGTCGAGACTGTGAGCGCAGACGGTCTGACCACCACCCGCGCACAGGATTTTGACGGCGACGGCCACACGGACGAGAGCGTCGTGCGTAAAGCAGTTATTGCCCCTGACGGCACCATCACTACCACGGGGACCGTAACCGCCCGCAACGGCGATGTGCTGAGCAATTCCGTCGAGACTGTCACCGGCGACGGTCGCTCTTCGACCCTTGCGACAGATGTCGATGGTAATGGCGAAAATGACAGGGTGATCACCACCACGGTTGGCGATGACGGTACCACCACCACAACCACTTCAAGCTATTCTGTAATTGGCGACTTGATAGCCCGAACCACGTCCACGGAGAGTGGCAACGGACAGGCAAGAACCGTTTCCTTCGACCTGGACGGCAATGGCTCTGTCGAGCGTACGTTTCAAGAAACTATGGAGATCGCCGCCGACGGCACCACGATTCGCACATCAACGCACGAGGCCGGTTCTGGCGAGCTGCTCGCGAGCGAACAGGTCGTCAGGTCCAGTGACGGTCTCACGGTGACCACCGCGCTCGATCTGGACGGCGTAGGTGGCGACGATTTCGTCACCACAAAGACGACAGAGTTCGGGGCCGATGGTTCAACGTTGGAGACTTGGACGACGCAGGGTTCAAACGGGCAGGCAGGTGGCGCCACCCGCACCACCAGCGGCGACGGACTTGATGTCACGACCAATCGTGATTTTGACGGCGACGGCGATACCGACCGTGTGTCGACGCTTGAACTCGGCGCCGCAGGTGGGCGCACGCAAACAACGATCGAATATGGAACTGGGACAACGGTTCAACGCAGCGAAACTTTCACGCTCAGTGCAGATGGTCGGCAAAGTGAAACAATTGTCGACGACGACGGGGATGGCAAGACCGACCTGCGCATAACAACTCAAGTTGATCTCAGTGGTAACGAGACGACGTCCTGGAAGGATTTAGCCACCAACGGTTCCACACCTGAGGCGATAATTACGAAGACAGCTGCAGCCAACGGCTCCAGCGAAACCTATACCTTCGACACGGATGCTGACGGAAATAAAGACATCTCGCGTACAACACGCGTTAGCCACGATACAGCCGGTAACGAAATCAGTGTCTTTGAGGAAAAAGAAGGCTCAGCCGGTGTACTCACCTTCCGCAGCACAACGACGACTTCTGCCAATGGTCTGACATCAACTACGGCGATTGACAGTGATGGCGACGGTGTAATCGACACACGATCGCAGACCAAAACCGTCTACAACGCTGATGGTAGCGTCACGACGACTAGCCGCGACTGGCATGAAGCGGACGGTGCGGCTCGGTCCAGCTACTCGGAGACGATTAGTGCAGACGGACGCAAAGTTGCCGAACGCTATGACTTTGATGGAAACGGCACTACCGACAAGTTGCGAGTGAGTATCGAAGGGGCTGATGGAAGCCTGGTCGTCACCGAAACAGGGTTCGGCAACAATGGTGCTCAAAAACGCGCTGTCACTACAACCTCTTCTGACGGACTAACCACAACCGTTTTGCGAGACGGTGTTACTCAGACGTTTACACGTTCCGAACTCGACAACGGTAGTTACGACTGGGACAACGGTGTGATCTCAACTGGATCGCGCGCGCACATCAAAGTCTCTCACCGGATTGATGCAGAGGGCGTAGAGACATGGGAAATGGTCTCGAGAACCGACGGCTCAACGACAACCTATCTCCAGCGCTTCGATGCAGAGGCCAAGGCACGGCTTCTTACAGAAGCTGCGAGGATTTACGATACGGTTCTCGACCGGGATATGGATGCATCCGAAATTGAAGTCCTTGTCAGGTACACAGCCAATAGCCAACTCAACTTGACAAGCTTGGCAGATGCGTTGCTCGCCTCAAGTGAATTCAGCACCCGGTATAGCAACTTGAGCGATACCGGCTACATTGCGCAACTTTATCAAAACACATTTGGTCGGGAGCCTAGTCTTGATGAACTCGCCGATCATTTAGCCGCTCTGAAGTCAGGTGCAGCTACGCGCGCCGCAACCGCAGCGACATTAACGCAGACGGCAGAGCATATTGTTGTCGGAAATGGCCACGGCAAGACCAACAATTATGACGTCCACTTGTTGCCGGTGGTTGCAGAAGATGACCTCCGGGCGTCTTTCGGTGTTGGCGCCATTAACATGGTCACCGACAAAGCCAAGGTTCAGGCAGGAAGTACCGGGAACGATACCCTCCATGGAGATAGCGGAGGCCTTGTTTTTGGCCGGGCGGGTCACGACACGCTTCATGGAACGTCGGGCAGTGAAATTCTTGTTGGCGGCACAGGCAACGATACGCTTCGTGGTGGCACAGGCAACGACACTTATGTCTTTAACCGTGGAGACGGGAACGACGTTATCATCGACGACGGCAGCGGCTCAAACGGAGATACCTTGCTCTTCGGCCCGGGCATCAAAATCGAGGATTTAACGTTCAACCGATCTGGCGATCATCTGGTAATCGGCTTTTATCCAGAAAGCGCTGCTGAGGCTTCTGCCGCCGCCCAACAAGGCCTCGGTCCGCTGAATGGTTCAGTTACCATCCGTTACTGGTTTTCAGATGGCAACAAACGCATTGAACGTTTCGCCTTCGAGGACGGTGACAGCTATTGGTTTGCCCACATTTCATCATTCTGGTCGGAGCCAGGCGTCAACATCAACATGTTCCGTCGCCAAGGCACTGGCAACGATACCTTTAGTGCAGATCCTGGTAGCGACATTATTGTCGGAGCCGAAGGGAATGACACTCTACACGGCAACGACGGCAATGATGTTCTGCTCGGCGGAGAAGGCAATGATCAATTATTTGGTAATAATGGAAATGACGTTCTAGATGCAGGCCAAGGAACTCGCGGAACTTGGCAAATGTTACGTGGCGGTTCTGGCGATGATACTTACATTGTCAGGGCCAATTCAGGCGACGTTCTCATTGATTTTGTATCTGAAAACGAATTCAGTGGGACTGACACTATAGTCTTTTCCGATCTTAATCTTTCGGATATTACCGCGACCTTGATTCCAACTACTGGCAGTGCTCAGAACGGGGTTATTCTAAAACTCTTTTGGAATAGCCATGGCACAACCGGTCAAATTCAGCTTGGTTTTCAAGGTAAGTATATCGAACGGTACGAATTTGCTGACGGCACTACACTTGGAAAAATCGGCATCCACGCAATTCACAATTGGCTGGAATTAGTAGGTACCTCCGGCAATGACTATATCAAGGTAGGAGGAAATACTCCCGGAGGGGCCGATGGCCGACATTCCGATGACTATCATGTATTCGGGGGGGGCGGAAATGACACGCTTGTGTCCGGAAAAAGTGACTGGCGAGATTGGCAGCAACTAGCAGGACAAGCCGGGAACGATACTTACATTATCGGCTCCGACGGTGGTTCTATGATGATCGATCATGCAGCTGAAGTAGCCAATGGCGGCATTGACACGGTTCGCTTCAAAGATCTTACGCTTTCAAATCTAATAGTTTCCTATTTTGATCATAACAGTGTTTACGGCGTGGCTTTGAGTCTTCGGTGGACACAAGACGAAACGCGGTCAGCTGGAGATTTGGATATCGCTAACCGCGGACAATACATCGAGCGTTACGAATTCGCAGATGGGACTACGCTCGGGAAAATCCGTATTAATGCCGTCAATAACTGGCTGGAATTAGTAGGTACTGCTGGCAATGACTATATCAAAGCAGGTGGTATCACGCCCGGTGGAACAGACGGTCGACACTCTGACGACTATCACGTTTTCGGAGGAGACGGTAATGACACTCTAGAGTCCGGAAAAAGCGACTTGCAAGATTGGCAGCAACTAGCAGGTCAAGCCGGGAACGACACCTATGTTATTGGTTCCGATGGTGGATCTATTATGATCGATCATGTGGCCGAGGTGGCAAATGGCGGAACAGATACTGTTCGTTTCAAGGATCTGGCATTTTCAGACTTAGTGATCTCGAATTTCGACCACAATAGCGTTTACGGCGTGGCGTTGAGATTTAGATGGACAGAAAACGAAGAACGCCTTGCTGGCGATTTGGACATCGCAAACAATGCTGAGCATATAGAAAGATATGAATTTGCTGATGGAATGACGGTCTCAAAAATCACTGTGCTTAGCGAAGGCGGGCTGTTACTGCAGGGCACAGCTGGGACGGATAAGATATTCGGACAAGATGAATCTGATGAACTCCGCGGCGAGGGGGGCAATGATGTCTTGCTCGGTAAGAGCGGCGATGACAGGCTTTTTGGCGGGATGGGTAACGATGTCCTCGAAGGTGGTTTGGGCAACGATACACTAACCGGTGGAGCCGGAGACGATACGCTCAACGGCGGTGAAGGCCAGGACACCTACGTCTATAAACTTGGCGACGGCAACGACATTCTCATAAATCGAGATATCAGACAAAACACACTGATCTTGAATGGTATCGACCCTGAAGAAGTCGCCATCTCACAAACAACAGACGGTGTCAAATATAGCTTTGCTGACGGTGGCTCTCTACTTCTACGCCAAGAAGCAGTAGATGCTTCAGTAGGCTTGGACCGTGTTGTCTTTGATGACGGAACTGTCTGGAGAGGTAACTACATCACGGGAACAGGTATTTCGCCGGTTATCTTTGTCGAAATTGAAGACCAGTTGCTCACAGAAGACGCGATTTGGACTTTCACAGTACCCGCAGATACATTTAACGACGCTGACGGCGATGTTTTGAGCTTCAGTGCGACACTCTCCGATGGTTCGCCGCTTCCGTCTTGGTTGAGCTTCGATGCGTCAACGAAAACCTTCTCCGGCACCCCCCCGCAAAATACCGCCGGAACCCTGTCGCTCAAAGTCATCGCTTTTGACGGGACCACGTCCGTCGCTGACGAATTCAGCCTTGTAATTGAGCCTGCAGATTTGACTCCGGTCACCCTGACCGGGACGAGTGGGGATGATGACTTCACCTATAACCTGGGTGACGGCAACGTCGCGATCGTCGAAGGTGCAAACATGGGCGGCGGTGACAGGCTGCTGCTCGGTGCGGGCATTACAGTTGCCAGTGTGACCGTGTCGCGGTCCGGTTCGGACGGCAACAACGCAATGTTGCACTTTGCTGATGGTGGCCAGGTGGAACTCATCGGCCAGTTTGCCGAGGGATGGCTCCGCGGTATCGAGCAGGTCGTGTTTGAAGACGGCACCATCTGGGACACTCATTCACTTGCCAATCTGATCTT
>NZ_BAAGIG010000005.1:0-413695 GCF_054658215.1 Roseibium sp. ROS1 | reverse complement strand
TGAACTTCCTGCCCATCGTTGAATGGCCGGGTGCGGAAGACGAAGGTTACGTCCATACCCGCGGCGGTGTCTTCGAGATCAACGATCCCGACACGGTCGTCAATCCGGACAATTTTGAAGTCCAGATCAGCGAACCGAACCTTTCCCTGGCCTCCGGTGCCGGTGAAATTCTGGAAATGCCGGGCGATATCTACGCTGCGCTGACAGCCAAGGATACGAATTTCCTCTTCTGGACATTCGACCAGTTCGACGACCAGGGCCGGGTAACCTATTCCTACAAGGTCCAGGACAAGGCTATCGACTTCCTTGCCGAAGGCGATGTTCTGACGATCGACTACACGCTTACAGTCCAGGACAAGAATGACCCGGACTCCTTCGTCGAGCGTCCGATCACCGTGACGATCATCGGCACCAACGACCAGCCGGAAATCCTCGTCGAGCAGAGTGTTCTTGACTTCGCAGTCGACGAAGAACTGGACGCCAATCCGCAGAATATCGGCGAATTGAGCGGCAACATCGTGGTCGACGATCCGGATCTGGGCGACACGCTCTACATCTCGGTCGAAGGCGATGGTTCGCCGGCCTATTCGGAAGGCGCTCTTCCGGATGGTGTCGATATCAGCAGCCTTCTGGCATCCAGCAACTTCAACTTCACCAGCGGAGACGCACTGGACAACATCTTCTCCGTTCCAAAGGGCGAAGATGGGAATGTTGAATTCACCTATGCCTACAACGGCTCGGCTCCACTCGACTGGCTGGCGGACGGCGAAACGCTGACCCTGACGTTCGACGTCAAAGTCAGCGACCGGAACTGGTTCCCGGAAGGCACCGACACCACCCAGATCACCATCACGATCACCGGCACAAACGACGTTCCGACACTGACTGCAGTTGACGTGAGCGGATCCATCGTTGAAGGCGATCCGTCAACCCTGTCCGACAGCGGCTCGATTGACTTCTCCGATCTGGATCTCTCCGATACGCCAACGGCGACCTTCGCAGTCAAGAGCGTTGAAGGTCTTGATGGTGTCGGCCTCACCGCCGGCCAGATCGCGAATATCCAGGCCGGTTTCGGGCTGTCCGCTGATCCGGGCAACGCGAACGACGGTACGATCAACTGGTCCTACAGCGTCGCGGAAGAGCATCTTGACTTCCTCGCCGCAGGTGAGCAGGTCGAAGTCGTCTACACCGTGACGGTCGATGACGGCAACGGCGGTGTCGTGGATCAGGATGTCACCATCACGATCACGGGCACCAACGATGCTCCGACGATCGGCGGCGATCTCTCGCTGAACTTCCTGCCCATCGTTGAATGGCCGGGTGCGGAAGACGAAGGTTACGTCCATACCCGCGGCGGTGTCTTCGAGATCAACGATCCTGATACGGTCGTCAATCCGGACAATTTTGAAGTCCAGATCAGCGAACCGAACCTTTCCCTGGCCTCCGGTGCCGGTGAAATTCTGGAAATGCCGGGCGATATCTACGCTGCGCTGACAGCCAAGGATACGAATTTCCTCTTCTGGACATTCGACCAGTTCGACGACCAGGGCCGGGTAACCTATTCCTACAAGGTGCAGGACAAGGCTATCGACTTCCTTGCCGAAGGCGATGTTCTGACGATCGACTACACGCTTACAGTCCAGGACAAGAATGACCCGGACTCCTTCGTCGAGCGTCCGATCACCGTGACGATCATCGGCACCAACGACCAGCCGGAAATCCTCGTCGAGCAGAGTGTTCTTGACTTCGCAGTCGACGAAGAACTGGACGCCAATCCGCAGAATATCGGCGAATTGAGCGGCAACATCGTGGTCGACGATCCGGATCTGGGCGACACGCT
Source organism: Roseibium sp. ROS1 (assembly GCF_054658215.1). Classification (NCBI taxonomy): domain Bacteria; kingdom Pseudomonadati; phylum Pseudomonadota; class Alphaproteobacteria; order Hyphomicrobiales; family Stappiaceae; genus Roseibium; species Roseibium sp. ROS1. The sequence continues at coordinate 411,855 of NZ_BAAGIG010000005.1, read as the reverse complement.
CTACATCTCGGTCGAAGGCGATGGTTCACCGGCCTATTCGGAAGGCGCTCTTCCGGATGGCGTCGATATCAGCAGCCTTCTGGCATCCAGCAACTTCAACTTCACCAGCGGAGACGCACTGGACAACATCTTCTCCGTGCCGAAGGGCGAAGATGGGAATGTTGAATTCACCTATGCCTACAACGGCTCGGCTCCACTCGACTGGCTGGCGGACGGCGAAACGCTGACCCTGACGTTCGACGTCAAAGTCAGCGACCGGAACTGGTTCCCGGAAGGCACCGACACCACCCAGATCACCATCACGATCACCGGTACCAATGATGGACCGGTGTTCTCTGAAGGTGTCTTCGATGGCGTTCTCGAGGAAGCCAATACCCCGTCACTGCTTGAAACATCCGGTGAGGTCTTCTTCACCGACCTCGACCTGTCCGACACGCCGGAAGTGACCGCTCAGTTCACCTCTGTCGAACCAGTCGCAGGCAGTGGTTTCGCGCTGACGCCGGAACAGAAGGTTGCCTTCACGAATGCACTGACGGTGCAGCAATCGGCCGGTAACGCCAACAACGGAGGCGCCACCTGGACCTTTGCAATCGCCGCAACGGCACTCGACTTCCTCGCCCAAGGCGAACAACTGGAAGTCAAGTACCTCTTGACCGTTACGGACGATAGCGGAGCGACGGACACGCGGGAAGTGACGGTCGTCGTGACCGGCACCAACGACGATCCCACGATCTCCGATGCGGATATCCTGGGCGAGGTGACGGAATCCGGTGTCGGGGAGGACGGTACAGACGTTGCCACTGGCCTGATCGTCGGCATGGACGTCGATATTCGGGATGTCCTGACCTACTCCGCCTCTGTCGTCGACGGGGCACTGGGTCAATTCAGCATCGATGAGGATACCGGTGAATGGACCTATACCATTGACCAGTTCAACGCCAATGTTCAGGCCCTCAACGAAGGCGACAGCGTCGAAGAAATCTATACGGTAACCGTATCCGACAACAACGGCGGCACTGTCACCACCGACGTGACCATCACCATCAACGGCACGAACGATGCCCCGACAATTGAGGACTACACGGGTTCGTTCACTGTTGTTCACAGCAACTCCAACAACGACGAAAGCAGCTTCAATCTTCTTGAGCTTCTGGCTGCCAACGACGTTGATGATGGTGAAACGGAAACGCTCCAGATCGATGAGATCTCGGGTACTCTCAGCCTGTCCATCGCAGGCCATCAGGTGACGCTGGATATCGCCGATCTGGAAGCCGCAGGGCTTCTGAACATCGGTGAAGCCGACGGCAGCGTGACCTTCACCCATAACCTGGAACGCATTATGGCCCAGGTAATGGATCAGGGCGAAACCGCCAACATCTCCGGTACGATGACTGTCGTGGATGTCAATGACGCGGTCTCCAACTCCGCCGAGTTCGATATCGAACTGTCGGTGGATCCGGACAAGACCAATACCTTCGGCGGTGACGACTGGACCACCGCGGACGGTGCGGGCGACATCCCTGAAATGCTTATCCCGACATTTGACGGAGACGGCGACGGTCCGCTGGTCGTCTGATCATGAAACTTCTGGAGAGGGCGCACGCGCCCTCTCCTCTCTTCTTTTTTATGTTTTTTTGGAGAGTCTACATGGCTGTTCGCAGCGCGAGGGAAAGCGTTTATCCCGCTCTCAAGGTTTATCGCTCTTCCTGGGCCGGGTTTCTTGCCGTTGGTTTCTTTTCGATCTTTGTCAATCTCGGAACTCTGGCCTCACCCCTCTACATGCAGCAGATCTTCGACCGGGTGATGCAGAGCGGCCACCTCGAGACACTTGTCTTCCTGACGATGATCGTGATTTTTTTTCTGGCTGTGATTGCGGTTCTTGATGCAATCCGCGGCTCCATCCTCGCCAGCATAGCGAAATGGTGGGATGAAACCGTACATGCCGACCTGCTGCATGCCGTCATCCAGACGGCCAGGTCGACGGGCAAGTCCCACTCCCATGCAATGAACGACCTGGCAACCATCCGGCAGTTCGTTGGCAGTTCGAGCGTGCTACCTTTCTTCGACGGGCCCTGGGTGCCCTTCTTTGTCGGTGCCATTATTCTCATCCACCCTGCCCTCGGCTTCGTCGCCATCGCGGCCGGTGTGCTGCTTGTGATAATCGCAGGTATCAACGACACGGTCACCCGCCGCCGGATGGCGGGTGCTGCGGCGGCTCGCGTGCGGGCACAGCAGACGATTGACATCGCGACGCAACACGCGGAAAGCGTCTACAGCATGGGAATGCTGCCTGGCGTTCTCGCCCGCTACCGGAACGACAACGAACTGGTGGCCAATTCGACTTTCGCCGTCGCCGCATTTTCAGCGAAGACCGCCGCGATCACCAAGTTCATCCGGTTCACGGCACAGATAAGTGTCCTTGGTCTCGGTGCCTATTTTGCCACGCTGGGTGAAATCACCCCGGGTGGCATGATTGCAGCGTCAATCATCATGGGGCGCGCGCTTGCGCCTGCCGAACAGGCCATCGGCGCCTGGCGGGGAATCGTCGGTGCGATGCAGTCCCATCGTCGGCTGAACGATATTTTTCTGGCAGCTCCACTCCACTTCGACCGGACCCAGCAGCCGGAACCCAGTGGGCACCTGCAGCTCAAAGGTGTCAATCTGCTCGTTTCAGGCCAGGAACGGCCGTTGCTGCGCAACATCACGATCGATATCAAGCCGGCAACCCTGAATGCAATCGTCGGCCATTCCGGCTCCGGCAAGAGCACCTTGTGCAAATTGTTGATTGGCGCAATGGATCCGAGTTCCGGTTCGGTCCGTCTTGACGGTGTCGCCATGCGCAATTGGGACCCGCAGCAACTCGGCCGGAACATTGGCTACCTGTCGCAGTCCGTGGAATTGCTATACGGCACTGTGAAGGAAAACATCGCCCGGATGGGCGAGCCGGACGATGAAAAGGTTGTGACTGCCGCGCGCCTTGCCGGTTGCCACGACATGATCAACGCTCTGCCGAATGGCTATGAAACCCTGATCGGCCCGGGCGGACTTCGTCTGTCCGGCGGACAGGCCCAAAGGGTCGGTCTGGCCAGGGCGATCTACAACAAGCCCAAGCTGATCATCCTCGATGAACCGAATTCCAACCTGGACAGTGATGGCGAAGCCTCGCTTCAGGAGTGCCTTGTGCTCCTTCGGGAACAAGGCTGCACGGTCATCATTGTAAGCCACAGACCCTCGGCGCTCTCGAAAGTCGATCTGATCATCACCCTTGCGGACGGCACGATTCAAAAGACGCAAACCGGCGAGGAGTTCATGAAGCACGCCATCCGCCCGGTCAGCGATATCCTTCAGAAACTTGGCAAGGTCCAGCCGGCGCAAGCAAAAGGCACTTCGCCGGCCAACGAAACTCAGGGAGGTCAGTGATGAAAGAGCAAAATAACCCGGCGTCGTCCCTCCGTCGCTCCATCCGGCAACACTGGATCATGGGTTCGTTGGTCGTCGCGGTTTGTTTCTTCGGCACGGGAATTTGGGCAAGCTTCGCGGAGCTGTCGTCAGCCGCCATTGCTGCCGGCAAGGTCAGTCCGGACGGAAGCTTGCGCGTGGTGCAGCATCTGGAAGGCGGAATTGTACGCCATCTCAATGTGAAGGAGGGCGATGTCGTCAAGGACGGTCAGCTTCTCATGGTTCTAGACCAGGCATTGGCAACGGCGAACTATCTGTCGATCTACCGCAAGCACCAACGCTATGTGGTGACCAGAGACCGGCTGCTGGCGCAAGAGCGTGGCGATGAAACATTTGAGGTCCAGATGCCGTCGGTCATGTCGGCCGACAAAAGCTACACGCAGTTCGTTGCCAACGAGATTACAAAATTCAAGGTACGGCGCGAGCTGCTGGGAAGGCAGCAGTCGACCTATCATGTGCAGGCAGGCCAGGTTGAAGCCGAGATCAGCAGCCTGAAGGCCCAGATAGACGGCATGGATGATCAGATCCTGCTGCTTGACAAGGAGCTGGATAGCAAAAAGGTCCTGATGGACAAAGGTCTGATGCGGCAGCCCGAGCTTCTGGCTCTGCAACGCAAGCGGGCCGAACTGTGGTCGGAGCGCAATGCCATCGGATCAACGATCGCTCGTGCGCGGCAGAAGATCGAGGAAATCAAGATCGCGGAACTGACGGCCCTAAGCGAAGAACGCGAAAAGGTGGCCAAGGAGTTGTCGGAAATCAACGCGGAGATTGCGCAAGCCGACGAGGCGCTTTCCGCGACTTCGGACATCCTGAACCGCACAGAGATCGTCTCTCCGATCGAGGGGCGGGTGCTCAAGGTCAACTACAAGACGGTCGGTGGTGTTGTGCGGCCGGGCGAACCGATCATCACGATCGTGCCCGAGAACGAGGAACTCATCCTCGATACGCGCCTTCGTACGTCCGACATCGACAACGTGATGATCGGGATGGACGCCAAAGTTCAGCTCACCTCCTTCATGGGGCGGCACATGAAGCCCTTGACAGGGGAAGTCTTCCAGGTTGGTGCGGACGCCGAAACGGACGAGCAGACGGGAGAGCAATACTACACGGTGCGGGTCAGGGTTACGTCCGACGACATCCGGGAGGCCGGAGGCGGTTTTGAGCTGGTGCCAGGCATGCCCGCGCAAGTCTTCATTCAAACAGGAGCCCACACGCCGATGCGCTATCTGCTGGATCCTGTGCTGCAGTCCTTCGGACGGGCGTTCCGGGAAGAACGCGTACTCTAAAGCGGCTGTCGCGTGAACTTAAAATCAGAAGGCGTTGCCGGGTTTGGAAGGACAGAGCCCGGCAACGCCTTTCGGCGTTTTAGGCATGCCGCAGCGACGCAATACCTTGCATGGCTCAGGCCGCCAGATAACCACCGTCTACCGGAACGATCGCGCCATGAACGTAGGAAGCGTCTTCAGACAGAAGGAACGCGACGACCCGCGCAATCTCCACAGTCGCGGCCCAACGGCCGATCGGGATGCGGGCGTCGATCCGTGCACGCCGTGCCGGATCTGATCGCGCGCCTTCGGAAATGCGTGTTTCCACCCAACCCGGTGCGACCGCGTTGACCCTTATGCCGGTTCCTCCCCAGGCAACGGCAAGGGAGCGGGTGAGGGCAGCGACCGCCCCCTTGCTGGTGCCGTAAGCAGGCGCAACGGGGTTGCCGAACCAGCTCCACATGGAGGCGATGTTGACGACGGAGCCGTTGCCGCGTTGAAGCGCTTCGCGCGCGGCCGTACAGGAGCTGAGCACGCCGGTGACATTCACCGCCATCACCTTCTCGAATACGGCTGCGTCCCATTCCCTACTGTACTGGATCGTGCCTGCACAGGTGACCAGACCACCGAGCTCTTGCTCTTCTTCAAGGAGATGAGAAAGCGCGGCCTCATCAGTAACGTCAACCTCGACAAACCGGGCAGCTTGCGGAAAGCCTTCCTCCCGTTCCAGGCCTGCGGCCGTTACCTGCCAGCCGCGTTCGGTCAAAAGCTGCGTTGTCGCAAGACCGATACCTGTACCTCCGCCGGTGACCACAACATTTCTTGATGACGGCATCGATCAATGTCCTTCGTCGAGCAGTTGCATCGCGCGAACGAGGTCGGAGACGCCGAGTTTGCGGTAGTAGTTCGGTGCATAGGGGGCTGTGAGCGCAACCTCGGCAATATGCTTCAGTTCCGCTGCGCCGGTGACGCCGAATTCTGCGAAGGATGTGGGCAGATTTATCCGTCGGAAGAAGGCTGCAAGGGTGCGGATTTCCTCATTGGACCCTTGCCCGGCTGCCAGCTGTGTCAAGGTACCGAGAGCGACCATCTCCCCGTGCAGCAACCCTGAGAGCGCCGGTGTGACCGACAGGCCGCGCACCATCGCGTGGGCTATCGACAACCCTCCGCTTTCAAAGGCAAGACCGCTGAGAAGCACGGTGGCCTCCACCACGCGCTCGAAAGCTTCATTCGGGCCTTCGGCCGACATCGCCGCTTCGCTATCGGCAAGAAGAATGTCACGGGCACGCGCGACAATGGCCTGGGTGAGTTCCGTGGGACGGCCTGCAAAGAAGTTGAGACCACCTCCGGCAAGAGCGCCTGCCAGCTCATACGGCTTTGACATCGCATCTCCGATGCCAGCCGCCAGAAAGCGACGCGGTGCTCCGGCGATGACTGCCGTGTCGACCAGGACAAGGGAGGGGTTGGTCTTCATGTGACGGACGCCCTCAACCGCATGGTCCGGCGTATAGACAACGGCAATATGGCTGGTCGGGCTGTCGTTGGAGGCGATGGTCGGCACGATGGCAACCGGCAGACCGCGCTCGATTGCAGCTCCTTTGGCGGTATCGATCGCCTTGCCCCCGCCTATGCCGACAAGAAGTCGGGCATCGCCGGCTTCCCTTGCCCTGGCGGTGATTTCCGCCGCGGTGCATTCCCCCCCGAATTCCATGAGGCGGGCGTCGGGAAGCTGGGAGCTGATGCGTTCACCAAGCAGGTCGCGGGCTACCGGATCAATGACCACCGCCGCAGGGCCACCGCCAATGATGGCAATTTCCTCGGCCAGGCGGTCGATGGCTCCCGGTCCCTGCACATAGCGCAGGGGAGCGCCCAGAATGCGCATTGTCATGAGTTATCCTTTCACCGCACCGGCGGTCAGGCCCTGGACGAAGTAACGAGAGAGCGTGATGAATGCTATGAACAACGGCATGGCAATCAGTGTGGAGCCTGCCATGATATCTCCCCATCTCAGGTCAAAGGCGCCGATCATCGAAGCCAGACCCAGGGGCACCGTCTTGTTCGCGTCCGATCCGATCATGACCAGGGCAAAGGTGTAGTCGGTCCAGGAAAGGAGAAAGGCGAAGATCGCGACCGTTACCAGCCCGGGGACCGACAGCGGCAGTACAACACGCAGGAAAGCCCCCAGGCGCGTGCAGCCGTCCACCATGGCTGCTTCCTCAAGCTCGAAGGGCATTGTCTTGAAGAACCCCCACAGGAACCAGACGCCGAGCGGCATCGTGATGGTCAGGTGGGAAATGACCAGTGACAGCAGCGTATCGTTGAGGCCGATTGCCGCGAACATTGCGTAAAGCGGGATTGCCAGCAGCAGCGGCGGGAACATGTAGGCATAGAGCATGCCGGCGATGATCATCTGTTTGCCGCGAATGCGCTGACGGGTGACACCATAGGCGATCATGACGGACAGAAGCATTGTCAGGGCAACGGTGGTCACCGCAACAATGAGACTGTTGAGGAACTGCCGCGGATAGTCGGTCTGCGCCAACAGGCTGGTGTAATACTCAAGCGTCCATCGCTGGGGTACCAGAGACGGGTTCATGAGCATTTCCTGAGTGGGACGCAGAGAAGAAACGACCATCCAGTAGATGGGAAAGGCGCTGTAGACCGCAAGAACGATCACCGCGAAGTAAAGTCCCGCCCGGCCGGCAACGCGGCGAGCCTGGATTTGTCCACTCATTTGCCTTCCTCCATCGGGAACACCCGGAAATAGATTGCAACGGCGACCATCAGGACGAAGAAGGAAAGCGTTGCGATCGCTGCGCCGCTGCCGATGTCATAAAGGGCAAATGCCTCCCGGTAGGACAGGACCGGCAGATGTTCCGTGGCACCAAGCGGGCCGCCGCCCGTCGTCAGCCAGATGACGTCGAACTTGTTGAACATCCAAACGCCCCGCAGAAGAATGATGACCGTCAGGATCGGGCGCAGCGACGGCAGGGTCACGTGAAAGAAACGCCGAACTGGCCCGGCACCGTCTACGCGCGCTGCTTCATAGAGTTGGGTCGGAACTGTCTGCAGCCCGGCGAGAAAGGTCGTGGTGACGAACGGGGTCCACAACCAGACCGAAATCAGGATCACCGACGTCATGGACGCGGTCTCGGTCTCGAACCAGTAGATCGGCGGCAGGCCCAGGTCATCCATTAGAACGGTGATGATGCCGAGTGAGCCGTCAACCATCCACTTGAAGACCAGCACTGCGACCACCGTCGGCAGAAGATAAGGCAGGAATGTCAGTCCGCGCAGCAGAGAGCGGCCGATGAAATTCTGGTTCAAGAGCAACGCGAAGCCGATGCCCAGCACCACCTGCAGGACAATCGCCAACCCGGCATAGACGAAGCCGTTCCAAAGCGCGTTCCAGAACTCTGCGCTTGCAAGAACCTTGGCGTATTTTGCGAAACCGACCCAGACCGGATCGGCCGTAAGCGACGGCATGTCATAAAAGCTGAGCGAAACCGCATAAAGCGCAGGCCCGACGATCAGGACAAGGGTCGCAAGAAACCCGATACCGAGAAAACCCGGCAACAACCAGCGAGTCATTCACGAACTCCAGATGGTGTGAAAGTGAGGGGAGTTTCCACTCCCCTCTCCGTTTCGTCACTTGATCACTTCACGCATTTTGGCTGCGGCCTGATCCACGGCCTCTGCAGAATCCATCTCGCGAAGGATCTTGTTCTGCAGCATTTCAGGCATGACGAAGGACTCGAACACCTTGCCGGGTCTTACGTCAGGCGCCGGACCTTGCGTATCAATGGAGGTGAGCACAACAGACTCGTCGGTCACAAGTTCTCGCATCTGCTCGACCACACCAGAGTATTTCTGGATCATTGCGTTGTCGCGCCAACGCTGGTCTTCATAGATATCAAGTCGCGTCGGCTGGAAGTGAACCGGTGCGGTGTGCAGGAAGTCGACCATGCGATCGGTCGTAAGCCACCGCATGAAATCCATCGCCGGACCAGTGTTGTCCGTCTTCAGGACCACCCAGCCGTCGTAGCCGTGGCTGACCGCCTTTTGCTTTCCGGACATATCCATGTAGGGCATGACGCCAAGGTTCTCGGCCAGGGTCGGGTTGTCCCGCTCTGCAGCTTCCAGAACACGTCCGGCATAGGCTCCGTGGGCCACGGCACCGCCAACCAGGTTGGACAGGACATCGGAATAGCTGGCCTGAAGAGCACCTGGAGGCATCGTGCCGTAGAGCTTGGTCATGAAGTCGAGGTAGGCGGCTACCCGAGGCTTCATCTCGTCGTTGTCCAGGATCACGTTCCATTGGTCGTCGAACAGCTTGACGCCCTCGGCCCACAGGAAGGCAAACGACATCCAGTTGGTTGCCCCGTTCGATCCGATCGGGAACAGCGCGCCTTTCTGGCGGCCCTGGACAAGCGCCTCGCTGTTCTGGACGAACGCATCCCACGTGTTCGGCAGGGACAGACCGTTCGTCTCATAAAGATCCTTGCGGTAATAGATCAGCGCAAGGTTGTAGTCGAACGGGTACCAGTACACCTTGTTGTCGATGGGGAAGAGGATGTTGTTCCCCCACTGGTATTCGTCCGTCAGCTCGTTCAAGGGGACGATTTGTTCCTGCTCGGCCAATAGCAGCACGTGGCCGATGAAACCGACGTTTGCCACGTCATAAGGGGTTCCGGAGCGAATGCCATTGGTGATCTTGGTGAAGCTTTCGCCAAGCGGTACGGAATCGATGACGACCTCAACGCCGGTCTTTTCCTGGTATTCCTTGGCCACCTTCGAGAAAAAGGCGAGCGTGTCCTTGCCTGTTTCGCAGTTCAAAAACCGGATGGGCTTGTTACCCTGGGCGCGGAGCGCCGGGGCCGCAAGGGACGAGGCTGCCAGCCCGGCGCCGGCGATACCCATGGTCTTGAGGGCCTGGCGTCTAGTCCAGAGACCTGTCTCGAATTTGCTCTTAGTCATGTTTCTCCTCCAATTGACCGCTTTCAGGTGCGGCTAAACCCTTTTGTTCAAGCTGCCCCTCCCGGCATCTCGAGGCGTTCACCGCTGGCGCGGTCAAACAGGTGGATTGCTGCTCCGGGAAGAGCGAGGTGAACGCTCTCACCAACCTTGATGTCGTCCCTGCGCTGGGTCATGACCCGCAGGCGATGACCAGCTGTCTCGCCGATGAAAAGCGTTTGCGAGCCGAGCTGTTCGATGCCCCGGACCGCGAACGCCGGACCTTCGTCGGAAATCGTGATGGCTTCGGGCCGAATGCCGGCAATCACCTCCCGCTCACCGGTATCGCTGCCGGCAGGAATGGAGACATCAGCCGACAGGCTGAGGAAACCGTTCTTGAGGTCAGCTTCAACGAGGTTCATTTCGGGCGAGCCGATGAAGCCCGCGACGAAGGCGTTTGCCGGCCGGTCGTATACCTCCAGCGGCGAGCCAATCTGCTGAACATGTCCGTCGCGCATGATCACGATCCGGTCGGCAAGGGTCATTGCCTCCGTTTGATCGTGCGTGACGTAAAGCATTGCCTTGCCGATGCGCCGCTGAAGAAGGGCGATTTCCTCCCGCATCCTGGAGCGAAGCTTCGCATCCAGGTTGGACAGTGGTTCATCGAGCAGAAACACCGCCGGGTCGCGAACAAGGGCACGACCGAGCGCGACACGCTGCATCTGTCCGCCTGAAAGCTGGCCGGGCTTGCGGTTGAGCAGGTGCGTGATGTCCAGCATTTCCGCTGCTGCGTCCACCCGCCTGGAGATCTCGTCCCCTTTCATGCCGCGCATCTTGAGACCAAACGACATGTTGCCGCGAATGGTCTTGTGCGGATAAAGCGCGTAGTTCTGGAACACCATGGCGATGTCACGGTCCTTGGGCTCCAGGGTGGTAACGTTCCGGCCACCGATATGCAGTTCCCCAGCGCTGATCGTTTCCAACCCCGCGACCATGCGCAGGGTTGTCGATTTTCCGCACCCGGAAGGGCCAAGCAGAACGATGAGTTCGCCCTTGGCGATCTCAAGGTCGACGCCTTCCACCGCAACCACGGCCCCATAGGTCTTGCGCAGTTTGCGCAGACTGACTTCCGCCATTACTTGGCCTCCCCGGTTGCCCGCACGGTTTTGTGGTTGATCGGTGTGAGGGCTTCCTTTGCCTCCCGGAACCGAACGAAGCCTTCGTCGTAAGTCGCCGTGGCCCGGGCGTTGGGCGTCAAAGTCTCTGCCACGCGGATGACGCGGGCAGCGTCGTCCGTGTCCGAGAAAACGCCCGCACCAATGCCCGCGATAAGCGCTGCACCGAAGGACGCGTCGCCTTCGGCGGGAACTTCGATCGTCAGTCCTGTGACATCCGCAATGATCTGCCGCCACAAGGCGCTGCGTGTCCCCCCGCCAACGAGACGGGCGGTGGTGAAGCCCATGCCGCGCTGTTGCAGAACGGAAAGGCAATCGCGCAGCGTATAGGCAACGCCTTCATAGAGAGCCCGGCAGAAATGCGGTGCTCCATGCTGGAACCCCAGCCCTACGAAAGAGGCGCGCAAGTCGGGGTCCCAGTAGGGGCTCCGCTCGCCGTTGAGGTAGGGATGAAAGAGCAGACCTTCCGACCCTGCAGGGGCTTCGGCAGCTTTGGCATCCATGCCCTCGAAACCCATGTCCGAGAAAAGCGCGTCACGCAGCCAGCGATGGGCCGAGGCGCACGAGTTGGTTCCCAGGATCGAGTAGTGATGATCGGACACCAGGTGCGGGTAATGTATGACATCGTCGGAAAAACGGGGAGCGTCCGTCAATGTAGAGACCGTGCCTGCCGTGGCGAGCTTCAGGGCTCCGATGCCTTTGCGCGTCATGCCCGCTGCATAGGTTTCCGCATTGGTATCGGATGTTCCGCAAATGACCGGTGTGCCTTCCCGCAAACCGGTTTCCTGAGCGGCCCCTGGTGTCACGGTCCCCGTCGTCGCCGTCGATGCAACTATTTCCGGAAGAACTTCAGTTTCAAGCCCTCCCATCGCGCAGAGCTCGGAAGACCAGCCCCCTGAACGTGCATCGGCAAGCATGAGCCCCCAGGCATCCGTGATGTCGGTTGCATCGCTGCCGTCGAGACGACGGCGCAGCCAATCCTTGGCCGGGCGAAGCCGGCGGATGCGGCTGTGTGTCTCCGGCTCTTCTTCCTGCAACCAGATCAATTGCGGCAGCGTCCAGGTGGGGCTGATGCGATTGCCCGAAAGGTCAAGGATCTGAGCCCCGCGCGCTGCTCTTTCCCGCACAACCTGAGAACCTGAACGCTGGTCATTCCACATGATCGCGGGCCGCAATGTGCTGCCTGACTCGTCTTCGAGCACGTGGGTGTGCGCTCCGGCCGTCACGGAAACCGCAACGATGCGATGCGGCTCCAGGCCGCCCTGCCAGATCTTCTGCAAGGATGTGACGAGTGCCGACCACCAGCCTTCCGGATCCTGTTCGCTGAATCCGGGTTTCGGTGTGAGTGTTTCGACCGGACAGGAGGCCGAAGCCACGACCTTCCCGTCCGTGGTGATGACCGTCGACTTGAGCGATCCTGCTCCGAGGTCGATCCCAAGCAAAAGGGCGTCAGACATTGGCACCCCTGTCCCGGTACGGATCGATGGAGCCGGCGCGCGGTGGAAAGCCGAGTTTGCCGGGATTGAAGAGGTTTTGCGGATCAACGGAGGCCTTGATACAGCGCAGAATATCCATTCCAACGCCGTGTTCTCCGTCCATCCAGGGTCCGCGGAAAAGGCCGCTTCCATGGTGGTGAGCGATCGAGCCGCCATGCGCGAGCGTTTCACCGTTGACGATGTCCCACATTTTTTCATGCAGCGGCAAGGCTGCAGACTGATCCATGGGAGGTAGGCGCAAGGTCATGTATTGGCACACGCCTTCCGGATAGACATGCGACCAGTGGGCACTGAAATGGGCGTCCTTGGAGACTTCCGCAGCAATCCGGGCTGCGATCGTGTCGTAAAGCGACGAAGCCTTGCTCCAGTTCACCGAGACTTCGAGCGTGTCGTTGTAGTAGCCTTTATCAAGCCACTGTTTCGTAATGGAGACGTAGCGCTTTGCCCGCCATTCGTCGAAGGGACGTGTTTCCGTTTCCACGGCATCAACGCTCTTTGCAAACTCGCGTACCAGTGCCGCTTCTGCAGCCACAATGGCTTCTTCGCCGCAAACCACGATGTTGGCCATCACCGGGCGCGTTTCAAAAGCACTGATGCCTTCGGTGCGCGAGGCGGTTTCCTTTTCGTCATAGAGACGAACGATGCGTGGATGCAGCCCCGCCTGCATGATGCGCTTGGCAAGCGAGAGGGCTGCGGTGCGATCAGGAAGTGCCAGCACGATCGCCTCTTCGGCGGGCGGCAGCGTCCAGATGCGCAGGGTCAGTTCCGTTATGACGGCAAGCGTGCCTTCACTGCCGACGATGATGTCAAGAACCGATGGTCCGGAGGCCCGCTTGGGAAGCGGCCTGATTTCCAGCACACGCCCATCCGGCATGACCGCCTTGAGGCCAACGACAATGTTCTCGATTTTGCCGAAGCGGCTCGATTCCTGACCACCGCCGCGGCAGGCGGCCCACCCGCCGACCGTCGAGATGGTCAGCGATTGCGGCAGATGACCGGATGTAAAACCTTCTGCGTTCAGTGCGTCTTCGAACACTTCACCGTTCATGCCGGCTTCGACCGTTACCAGATGGTTGTCCCGGTCGATCTTCACGATGCGGTTCATGCGCTGCATGTCGAGCATGACTTCGCCGCCCAGGGGAATGATCCCGCCGAGAACACCGGAGCCGCTGCCATAGGGAATGAGGGGGTGATCGGCCTTGCTTGCCTTCCCGACAATTGCCGAGACCTGTTCCGTTGTGGCGGGGCGCACGACGAGGCCTGGCAGCGTACCGACCAGGGCGCCTTCCCTTGCACGGAAGTTCGCATAAGGCAGACGGTCGTGTGCATAGCCGGCGCGCGAACCTTCGTCCACCAGGACGTTTTCCGCACCGACCAGCTCCGAAAGCTCGGAAACGAGATCACGATTACTCAAAGATTTTTCCTCCTCCATGCCCAATCGGATTGTCAGAAATCGCGTTGGGCAAACGTTTGCTCAAACACAAACAATTGCACTTTGGTCTGGATGTCAAGCCCGGTTTGCTGAATTTCAGATGGAGGCGACCGATGCGCGCACGATGAGATCGCCTGGAGGAAGAAGGAGACTTTCGAGCGCTGAGCCCTCGTCGGGCGCAGTTCCCTGGATCAGGTCGATGAGCCGGCTGGCTGCCGCGCGCCCCATTTCCTGGGAGGGTAAAGCCACTGTGGTCACCTGGGGATAAACGACCCGGGCAAGCAGGTCGTCATGCATCGTGACGACGGAAACGTCTTCCGGCACACGGAGCTTGAGTTCGTGCAATCTGGCAATGGCCGCAGCTGCGGTCAGCAGCGTCGCGGCGTGAATAGCGGTCACGCCGCAGGCCAGCAGTTTGTCGACGGCCGCAGGTACGGCTGCAGGATCGTAGCCTGCCTGTGCAACGAATTCCTCGCCGTGGTCGAGGCCGGCGGCTTCAAGAGCCTGTTGCCATCCCTGGCGCCGCATGTCGCCATTGAACCGGCCGAGCCGCCCGGCCAGATGCCCGATCCGGCGATGCCCCATGGCGATGAGGTGCTCAACCCCGATGCGGGCTGCCTCGCGTGTATCGATCGCAACGCAATTCCGGTCACCGGCCAGATGTCGGTTGAGGATCACATGCGGCAATCCCGTGCTGTTCAGCATCTGTCGCAACCGGTCATCCTCATCGAAACTCGCGATGATGACACCCTCGATGATGCTTGATCGAGAAATGTCCGTGATGATCTCGCGCCCATCCCCCTTGTCATAGGAGACCAGAAGGGCAAAACCTTTCTCGCGTGCCTCGATTTCGGCTCCCACAATCGCCGACGCAAAGATCGGGTTTTCGATCTGGGGAACTACCATCAAAAGTGTCGAGGATTTTGCGGTTTTCAGGGCTCTCGCAACCGGGTTGCCGTGGTAACCGAGACGTTCGGCTGTTTCCAGAATATGGGTTCTGGTCTTTTGGGAAACACGTCCCTTGTTCTGAAGCACGCGCGAAACTGTCGACACGTTGACACCGGTTGCCTCTGCCACATCGCGCAGGGTTACAAGTGGTTTTTTGCGCTTCATTTCCCCTCCCCTGGAAACTGATGGATCGCGAGCTCAGACCCTGATTTCGCAAAATTTGCGCAAGTAGGTTTGTGCTCAGATCAATGTTCGCGCTTCACATGCGAACAAAAGCCGTGAATCCAGTCTCATAGCAGTTTTGGTGACAAGAACGCCATCTATTGCACACCCGGCCATTTCTCCGGCAGTTTCAAAGTAAAGGCCGATCCTATTCCCGCCTGACTTTCAAAAGACAACTCTCCCCCGAGCAACCTTGCAACCTGGGAAGAGATGTTCAGCCCGATACCCGTGCCGGGAATTCCCGCCGTGCCCTGACCGCGAAAGAAGCGGCTGAACACGCGCTCCTGCTCCTCCGGCGGAATACCAACACCCAGATCGTGCACGGAGATGAAAATGGACCTGTTCTGCGCCCGGACACTCACTGAAACTGGCTCGGTAATCGGCGAATACTTCACCGCATTCGATAGAAGATTGTTGAGGATCTGTTCCGCCAGCAACCGGTCCGTCTCGATCGTTTGGGGAACCTTGTTGCCAATTTCCAGGGAAAAAGCCCGCTCCGGTGTCTCTTCACTCTGACGGGCGACAACCCGTTGAATGAGATCCTCGACATGGCAGTTTCCGGGTCTGGCCGTCAGCTGTCTTTCTTCGAGCCGAACGACATCCAGCGTCGCTTCCAGCAGGCTTGTCAGGCCCCGGACCTCGGAGCGCACCTGGCTTGCCCGTTGCCTGATTTCTTCAGTTGGCATCTGGTTCCCGCTCCGCAAGACGCGCTGCATCGCGGAATCGATGACGGCGAGCGGCGTTCGAAACTGGTGAGAAACCAGGGCAACGAAACTGCGATAGATCTCGGCGGTTTCGCGTTCACGCAAAAGCGACAGCCGGATGCGTTGCTGTTCGGCCATCGCCCGCAACATCGTGAAGGACAGAAAGGCGCCGAGAACAATGATCGCCACGATGGAAATGATGACCTGCACGATTGCGGCACGTTGATTGTCGAGCCGCGCACCCGTTGCCTCCCATTGCCGGACCATGGACTGGTTTCCGGCGCGGCCGAGATCCTCAATCAAGGGCTGGAGAAGGTCGTGCACGGCAGAACCCGTCTGGACGTCGCCATATGACATGTCCAGGATTTTGGCCTCAAGCGCTCGTAGCGCCCCAGCCACCTTTTCCAGCTTTCCGTCCAGGCCAAGCTCTCGCATGTAGCGTCGTTGAGGCCCCTCCGATAACAGGTTCAGGCGGCTAAGCATCACGTTGTAACGCTTGTCCAGTTCAGCCGGCTTACGGGAGATGGTGCCGACATGACGGGAGACCTCGGCATCCAGCAGGAGCGCCGCGGACTGCGTTCGTGAGATCGCCCACAGCATGTTGTCCCCCTCGTTGCGCCGCAATTCCGCTTCGGTATCGAGAAGCCGTGCGAGGGAAAAAACGAGCAGCAAGACGAAGGCAACGGATGCAGTGCCTGCGACGATATAGGCGACAAGATCGCTTCTGCGCGTCATTTGATCTTCAGTTGGATCAACTGCCACACCCAGCGATAGTCGTAACGGATGTCCTGAAGGTCGGAATGGCCGTCCCGGGGATAAACGATCCAGAAAGGGCCCTTGTCCGAGGGTTGTAGCCGTTCGCCATCCATATGGGTTGCGACAAGAACATCGTACCGCACGAAGTCTTCCATCGGGATGTCGATGGTATAATCGTTGAGCGCACTGGCGGTAACCGTTGTGCCGTCGGCGCCGACGAATTCAAGCAGGTCGCGCATCAGGAAGCCGTCGAAGCGTTTTACGCCATCCGTGACGACGGTTGAGGTCTCGAGTGTGTGACGGGGCAGTGCTTCCAGCATTGCATCGTCAAGAAGCGCGGCGGCCTCTGAGTTTGTCTTGCGGATATTGCCGGTGACTGTCAGCCGGACTTCGCCTGCTGGGGCGGTCAATGACATGTTTTCCGATCGAGCTGTCGCAACGGATAAACCGACCCCGATCAGCATGAGCATTGTCCCTGCAAATGCCTTTGACGGTTTGAGGGAAGAAAGCAGATTGGTGAACCTGAAGGAGCAGCGAAGGTGACTGCAACACCGGCACAACGCCACTGCCATGTCTTTTCGTCTCGTTGCCGGTAACGCTTGTTTTTCAGATGCTTCAATCAATGATCGGGTCCGCAAAGGTCAAAAAAATCATTATGGCACCGGTTGTCGATGTTGCAAATATTCAACCGATGCCAGACCTCCGATGTTGCGCACGCCGAAAATTGCGTATTTCGCCCTGTCCCGAGTTCCCGCGACGCGAACAACAAGAAACAGGGCGCTGATTTGCCGGATGCCGGATGCCGGTGCAGACAGGACAAGGTAGTCCTGACTGAGTGCGTGATGATCAGCCAGCCGCCTTGACAGGATCGTTGATCCGGGGAGGCTGATAGGACGCTGCCTTTTCCTTCAGACTGGAAAATTTCGTCGAAAGCTGTTCGAGCTTGGCTTCCCAGGCCGGATCAGGCTGTTGCCCTTCGATCGTCCGGAAGTAGACCTCCATGATGCAGGTGACTGCAAAAGGCTCCAGCAAGGCGGATTTGACGGACCACGCGAACAAAATTGCAAACACGATGCCGCCCGCAGACCAGCTGCCTGGAACGAGATATGCGACCAGGGCGGCCGGAGCCAACATGACGAGGAAGACAAGAAACGACAGGCCGTAGACGATAAGAGTGAGCCAGGCGGCATTCTTGAGCATCGGTTTGTAATTCTGGGCGTAAAGCACCAGCCCGCTCCGGGACGAAGCCCACACGTTGTCCGAGTTTGTGCGGATCGTATAGGCGAGGATAACCTCGTCGATGAAACCGACCGCAATGCGCAGGAAGGCCTCGGCAATCGAGATCAGTTGCCGTGCACCGGGGATCGGCAGAAGCGTGAAGACGCCCCGCACCAGGCCCGTGATTGCGCGCAGCACACCCTTTATCAGCTGGTCGACGCCGAAAAGCACGCTGGCCTGCATAAATCTTTGAGAGACTTCTTCGCGGGCGTAGGAAATCTGAGACCGCCCGCCCGGCATCTCCTTGCCGTCGAGCAGCTTGACCAGAACGGCAATGTGCCCGGCCTTTACGACATACAGAACGTATTCTCTCAGCAGATACATCACAACGGCGACCGCACCGAACCCGATGACGCCGCCCCAGGTGGTGGTCGTTGCCTGGAAATCGGCATCGCCGAACCCGCCGATGCCCCAGCCGACCCCGGCACCGACACCCGTTGCAAGAATGTAGGCAACGGCAGCTCCGAAATAGACCGCCATGCGCAAGATGATGAAAGGCAGTGTCTGAAACATCAGGCCTAACGCACGGCCAATAGAAAAATCCCACATATTTGGCGTCTCCTTGAACGCTCTGTTGCAATATGGCGGGAGAATATTGTCGAACGTGAATGCTGTCCCCCTGCGTTTGAACGGGGACAGGAGAATGAAATCGCGTCAAGAAAGACCGCCCATTGACGCCGCCATCCATGGAACCGATGATCGGGATCATCATGGTCAGATTTCAACGTGGTCTGGTTCAAAGAGCAGTTGATGCAATCGATGCCCAAATCCCGTTCGAAACTGACGGTTCTCTGTGTTGAGGACCAGTGCCATCTTCGCCAGGACATCATCGATGAACTTTCCGCTGCAGGCTATGACGCGGTCGGTGCAGCTGATGGCCGTGAAGCGCTGGACGTGCTGGAAATGATCCGCCCGCATCTCATCTTGTGCGATATCTCCATGCCCCGGCTCGACGGTTACGGCTTGCTCGAAACCGTCAGAGGCAGGCACACGCATCTCGCAGATGTTCCTTTCGTTTTCCTGACGGCTCTAAACCAGCGCGACGAGATCATTCATGGCAAGCGCGCGGGTGCGGACGATTATCTGGTCAAACCGATAGACTATGACCTGTTACTGGCGACAATCGAGGCTCGCTTGCGCCAGGTCAGCCGGATCGATGACAGGCAAAAAAACGAACTGGAAACGCTTCGGCTAGCCCTGGCAGGCAGCGGACCGGACCGACCGCTTGGAATGAACGGCATGGAGAGCGTTCTTAACGTGCTTTCCTTCGGTATCGTGCTGGTATCATTGTCCGGTGTTGTCTTCGCAAATAGAGCAGCTCGGGAAATACATATGGCCAGGGACGGGCTGGTGATCGACCGGACACTCCATACCGGTTCATCGCAGCTCGCCAACGATATCAGGAAACTGCTGGCGAATGCCTGTGAGGCTGCCTGCAAGGGCCAGGACCACCTTGCCAGCCTGACGGTGCAAAGACCGTCCGGACGCCGTGATTTTCTGCTTACGGTCTGTTCGCTCCCGGACAGTACGGGATTGCCGAACGATGACGCGAAGGCGGTGATATTCATTTCGGATCTCGCGCATCGGCCAAGGATGCCGGACGAGATCCTGGCAGGCCTGTTCGATCTGACGCCGACTGAATCGGAGGTCGCCCGTGCGTTGGCGCAGGGGCGGCGAAAGGAAGACATTGCGCAGGAGCTTTCAATCGCACCGACGACAGTCGCTTTTCATTTGCGCAATCTCTTCGAAAAGACCGGAACCAATCGTCAGGCAGACCTCATCGCACTGCTTCTCACCGGCCTTGTCTCGATCAAGGAACCGCAGGGGGACGTTGAGAAACGTGGAAAGGCTGAAGCGCTTCCAACAACGTGACGACACCAAGATGAGCATGCCGGCAAATTTGTTACGCAGGTGAATTTCAACAATCAAAAAGATCACGCTGACTTCATTACGTTCGTGAAACTGAATTCACAAACTAGCCAAGGCTGGTTATATTCTCTCTGCGGTCGAAATTGCCGCGTATACTGAATTGATATTCCATTTGAATTGCCTCTCACATTTCCGGAGAATTTGTTGTGCCGGTCAAAAAATTACGATTGCTGCTTTGTTCTGCGGGACGCCGCGTTGGTTTGCTTCAATGTTTCCGATCTGCTGCCGACCATCTGGGAATCCAGTTGGAAATCCTCGCCTGTGACCTTGCTCCGGATTTAAGTGCAGCATGCGCAGCTGCGGATCGGGCGTTTGCCGTGCCGCGTTGCGACGACCCGAGCTATGCCAACGCCATTCTCGACATTGTGCGTGACAACCGGGTTGATCTGGTGGTTCCGACGATTGACACGGAGTTGATGGCGCTTGCCTGCGTATCCGACGCGTTCATCCAGCTGGGAGCGCGGGTGCATGTGGCGTCGACTGAAGTCATCGAAATTGTGAGGGACAAGCGGCTGACGTCGGAGATGCTCGAGGCGGCAGGCGTGCCGGTGCCGAAATCGCTGGGACATGAAGCGTTGCTGTCCGATCCGGATGCACTCGGCTGGCCGGTGTTTGCAAAGCCGAGCGGCGGTAGCGCCAGCCGGGGACTGCAGGTCTTTCAGGCTATCGAAGAGCTGCCCGGCCGGTTTGAGGAACCAATGGTCTTTCAGCAGTTTCTGCGTGGCCCGGAATTCACGATCAACATGTTCGTCGATTCAGGCGGCAGCCTGCGAACGGTGGTTCCTCATCTGCGCATCCAGATCCGCGCGGGTGAAGTCGAGAAGGGAAGAACGGTTCGACGGGATGACTTCCGGCAAATCGCCGAAGGCGTGCACCGGGCCTTGCCGAGCCTGACCGGCGTGGCCTGTTTCCAGGTGATCGACGACCCGGAGCTGGGACCGCGTGTCATTGAAATCAATGCAAGATTTGGGGGCGGGTATCCCTTGGCCGACCATGCGGGTGCGCGTTTTGCACAATGGCTTCTTGAGGAAGTGTCGGGCTTCCCGTGCAGCGCAAACGATGACTGGCGAGAAAATGTCAAAATGCTCCGATACGACAGCGCGATCTACGACGGCTGATCGTCTCAGGTTTGCCGGAGCCGAAATGGTCTTTTGTCAGGACCCGCACCTCGGCTCTGTCCTGGCAGTAGAAGCCCTGGCCGGTAGCGTTGTCCGGTCGACCCCACATTCGTTAACTGGCGGATTGCGATGATTGTTTTTGATCTGGACGATACGCTCTATCTGGAGCGGGAGTTTGCGTTCAGCGGCTATCGTTTTCTCGACGGTTGGGTAAAAGAACGCGAAGGCCTGGAAGGCTTTGGCAACGCCTGCAAGGTGTTGTTCGAGGAAGGCGAGCGGCGTCAGATTTTCAACCGCGCGCTTGAAAGGCTCGGACACTGCGGCGACAGCCATTTGATCGCTGATCTTGTTGCGGCTTACCGTGGCCACCCGCCGCAGATTGCGCTGGCTCCGGATGCGGCGCGTTTTCTCGAGCGTCACCGCGGTCCGTTCGGTCTGATTACGGACGGTCCGGCGGAAACTCAAAATGCCAAGATCGTTGCCCTTGGTCTTGACCGCTGGATTGAGAATATCCGCAAGACCGGAGACTGGCCTCAAGGATATGGCAAACCACATCCCCGCGCTTACGAGGAAATGGAAGGACTTGCGGCAGACGGCGGGCCGATGGTCTACGTCGCCGACAATCCCGCCAAGGACTTCGTGACGCCAAAAGCGCGCGGCTGGATCACTGTTCAGATCCGGCGGGCGGGCGCCGTGCATCCGCCGCACGCGAAAGATGATGCACACGCGGCCCATGTCGAAATAACGTCGCTGGATGAACTCGACGGCGCGTTGACGGTCCAGACGGTTTCGATGAAATAGCTAACTGTGGACCGCAAGTGTGCCTTCAGGCTGGACCACGCTGCGACAGAACCTCCTGGTATTCACCGAGAATGTGCTTCACCTGGTAGTTCTCCACGATGCGCTGCCGAGCCCTTTTGCCGAGATCGGCAACCTGCTCGGGGGGCATTCGGGCAAATTCGGCCATCGCATCGCACAGCGCATCCGGATCGCCCGGTGAAACAACCTTGCCGGTATCCGCGACAACAAGTGCCGCGTCGCCGACATTGGTGGTGACCACCGGACGGGCATGGCTCATGGCTTCGGCGACGACATTCGGGAACCCTTCCGTTCTGGACGACAGGACGAGAACGTCTATCTGCGAATAGAAATCCCCCATGTCACGCAGCTCCCCAAGCAATTTCAGTCGTGCCGGATCAAGCCCTGCGTCTTCAATCATGGCCAGAACTTCGCTGTTGCGGTCATCAAGACCGAAACCTGCGGCAACAAAGCGAGCATCGGGAAATTGTGCGGCGATCTGCGCTGCGGCCCGGAAGAAGTTCAAGTAGTCCTTTTGAGGATGAAAGCGCGCGGCTATACCGAACACACGGGCCTTGCGCGGCGTGGGGTCCGCCTGCTCGGGAACCACGACGCCGTTCGGGATGACCTTTCCGAACCGCGCGGCATAGCCATACTGTTCGTGCTGTTCTCTTGCCCGTGCCGAATTGTAAACGATGCCGGCAGCGCGAGACGATAGCATGCGTGCCCCTGCAACGGCGAGGCGCGTGCTTCGCGTCAGGCTGCGCGGATCGTCAAGTGCCTGGCGCACCGTCCAGAAGACGGGCGGCGCCCCGGCCAGGCGCGCCGACAAGGTGCCGACAACCATTGCATGATACATCCAGCACAGTACCGCTCGTGGGCGCTTCTCCCGCATCAGCCCCGTCAGTTTCAGGATTGCACCCGGCATGTGCACCGCTCCGCGTGCGTTGAGCGGATGATATTCCACGTCCGGCCGTCCGGCCAAACTCTGGTTGCGCTCTGAAACGCCGATCAGAGGGACCACGATTGTCGGTTCGGATGTCGCTGCCAGGAGTCTTGCCAGCATCGTTTCCGCTCCGCCGCTGGCGGCGAAATTCGTAATCACATGCATGACCGGCGCGGCAGCGTCCGTTCCGATCTCCAGTCCAGCACCTTCGCTGCCAACGTAGTCCATCAGGTCACGCCTTTCGTGCACCCTGCCAGACGTCGAGCGGTCTGCCGATCCGCTGTTCAAGTTCGCTGACTTCCGGAGCGAAAAAGTCCTGCAGCCTTTTTTCCAGATCGGGGCTCAACGGCGGGTATTCCTGTGGCCGGGCGACGGCATCGCGAAGCACCCTCATTGGCCTGGTATGCCGAACGCCGTCCAGAACGGGGCGAAACGGCTTCAGGACCTTGCGCAGGGGCAGTGGAACGATGGCGGCGTTCTTGTCTTTCACCTTGCTGTCCACCGGAGGAGCCAGCGGAGCTTCGTGACCGATATGCGTGGCAAGGCGGGCGAGCTGATTTTCAGGCTGGCGCCGGATATCCTCGAACAGCAGCAGCAGGATCTGCTCCGGCGGGAACAGATCGTAGAACCGGCGAAGATGCAGGGCATAACGGCCGTCGTTGATGAAACGCTGGCCCGCGGCCTTCGCCGGGTCGAGATGATCCTCGATGTTTCGAGACACCTCCCCGCGTCGCAAGAGCATGCAATAATCGGAGTAGGCACGCGCCGACGGTTCCCGCATCTGAACGATCAGCCGGACATCGGGAAGGTCCCGCCGGATGCGCTCCGCCGCCTCGGGCTGCGTGAGATAGGTATTCGACTTCTCTCCGACGATTGCGTCCGGTTTACTGAAGTCGAATTGAGACAGGTACCAGTCCGCTCCACGGTGATACTCATCGGAAAAGTAATGCAGCTCCGGGCTGGGCATCGATATCGTCGGACTGCGCTCCAGAGATCTTTGCAGCCAGGTCGTTGCGGACTTGGCCGCGCCGAAAATCAGAAATCGTATGTTTGAGTCAAGCATATGCGGTACCTGCTACCTGGGTGCCTTCGACGAGCTGTTCGTAAAGGCGGGAAATTTCGGAAACATGGCGTTCGGCGCCATACTTGGCCGCGGCATCTGCCTGCGCCGCGTCGGCAATCCGGGTTTGCAGCAAAGGGTCACTGAGCAGTTTGCAAATAGGTTCGACAAAGCTCTCCGGATCGTCCGGCTCAACAAGGAACCCCGTCAGACCGTCCGAGATCGCTTCGATGTTGCCACCGTGCCGTGTCGCGACGACAGGCGTCCCCAGATACATGCTTTCGATCAGGGTCCGGCCGAATGGCTCGTTGACAGCCGGAACAAGCATGACATCGACACCGCTCATTGCCTCGAAAACCGGTGAGCGGAAGCCCATGAAATGAAAATTGTCGTTCAGTCCCAGGCTACTGACCAACGCCTTGCAGGTTTCGTCCAGGCCCCGGGTTGCATCGACGGTATCGCCGAACAGCAATCCGTGTACCTGACGCTCCGGCAAGGCGCGGCGAACCGCATCGACCACCCGAACAAAGCCGTCGGGACGTTTGCGTTTGATGATCGAGCCGAAATACCCGAGCAGCACCGCGTCCCTCGGCAGGCCGAGTTCGTCGCAAAGCTTGTCATGGGAATTTGTGCGATCGGGCCGTATGGCTGGAAAATCGAAAGGACTTCGGATCACGCTTGCACGGTCGCCAATCGGCCGGATCGGACGTGATGGCATGGCGTAATGTGAAACGCTCACGATATGGTCGGCAAGCAAGGGGGCGAGCATGTTCGCCCCTTTCGCAGCCGGGTCCTGGCGATGATGCCAGAGGTGGCGACAACCAGACAGTTTGCTCGGCATGATCCAGTTGGCGTGCATGCGTCCTTCGTTCGTATGCACGATATCGGGATCGATCTTTTTCAGCGTTCGTCGCAAGGCCGGCAGTGTTCGCGTCAGATAGCCAAGCCCGCCTACGCGGCCGGGCAGAGGCAGGCCGGGCGACGACATCAGTGGCGTGTCCTCCAGCACCTCGTAATCGAGCCCCAGTTCCCGTGCCTTTTGGCCAATGGCACCAGGCTCGAAATGGACGAGGACACGCGCCTCGAAACGGTTCGGATCCAGGGCGGCAGCAAGGCTGAGCGCCGAAATGTGGCTGCCGCCCAGGACAGGTCCGCCTACGAACGGAAATAATACTCGAATGCGTCTCATCACTGCTCCGGACCTACTTGGACGCTGGTTCAGAAATCGTCAGGTTGATCGTCAGACTGTCGCCCGGACGCATGAAGGCATTCAGGTCGACGTCCAGGCTCTGCATCTCGCCGTTCTCGAGCCGCGATATCCTGTAGGAAGGTGTGACAATGCTGTCCTGGGCGGTGGTATCAACCGAGTTCGCGGACAGCGTCTCGGCGTAGACCTTTCGGGCCAGCTCAAGACGGGATTCGACCTCGAAACGCTTTGATTTCACCTCCGTGAGTTCGGAGAGCTTTTCCCCGCGGGTCCTGTCGAACAGGGTCGCGGCGTCTCTCGATGCAAGATTGAGACGCTGCTGTGCGTCGAGACGGGCGACTTCGAGCTGCAGACGTTTTGCCTCCAGATCGTTGAGCGCCGTATTGGCAGAGGACACGCGGGTCGTCACGGCCAGCCCCTTGTCCTTCAGATGCTCCATCGATGCGAGATCCTTGCGGGCCAGTTCGATCTGGTTGTCACGCAGGACGATTTCTTCGGACAGTTGAGAGATTTTCTCGTTCAGCAGGACACGAAGATCCTTGAGGCTCTGGAGCTCGGCCTTGATCACCTTGATGTTGGCGGAAAGGATCTTCGACTGCACAGGGTCGGATGATTGCGACTCCACGGCGTCTGGCAATGTCTCCGCCGAATAGAGCTGCACTTCCTGCTCGAGCCTTTTCTCCTGCTGCAACAGTTTGGATGCGGTTCCGCGAAGCTGATTGATCTCCCCCGTTATTCGGGTGAGCGAGGTCTGTTGTGTCCCCTCTTCGTTCGGCAGGCGATAATAGCCACCGGCAATTGCCAGGGCCTTTTCGACCGTCATGCCGGGGATGAAGTCGAATTGTCCGGGAGCCGTAACCGCTCCGCCCACGAACACCGGGGCATACCGGGATACTTCGACGGAGACCGCGGGTAATTCCGTCAAGCCGACGATGCGCTGCATGCGGCTGGCAATAGTATCCGCGACCTCGTCCAGGGTCTTGCCGACAACTTCCACGGCTCCCGCAATCGGGACATGAATTTTGCCGTCCGGTGCCATCTTGTAGGAACCGGCCACGCCATCCCAGTTGGCAAAGGTCTTGTTTCTGGCATCCCAGGCGCCAGCACGCAGCTCCAGTGTCTCACCGCCGGACAGCCTGTACTGTTCGGCCGAGAGACCCGACACAAGAAAAGTCGATAATGAAAGTACGGCAATTATAAACCGAATACTCAATGCGCGATCTCCCATATTTTAACTTAAAGAAACAAAATTATTATCAATATATCCAAGATTATCACGAAAATCGGAAAACAACGAAAAAGGAATTTTTCCCGAAATAGCATTCATGATTATTTCGGGATGCTTTAGTTGCATCCGGTTTATTCGATGGTCTCGACGAACGTTGGTAAGGACCTTTTTCATGGGTCATCTGTGCTCCCGTTTCCGGTGCCGGCGAACCCGGTAACCCGACAGACAGATCGCCGCCGGAAGCAAAAGGGGAACGGACAGGAACCTGCCGTAAACGTGGGTCACTCCATTGAGGGCAACCGCGAACATGAGCAGTATCGTGAACATCAGGACCCCGGACCAGCGCGTGTCGGGATTGCTGAACGACCGCCAGCCGACGAATGCCAGTGTAAGCAGCAAGCAGACGAAGCCGAGCAGCGAAACGAGGCCGCCTTCGGAAAACAGCAACAGATAGGTATTGTGAACCGGCGCTCCGTACTGGCTGATCAACCGGTGCTGATCCACTCCGACCCCTAACCAGATCGACCGATCGATCAGGTAAATTGCCTCCTGGATGAGAAGCAGTCGCCCATCGAAGGTTCCCGCCTCGCTGGAATCGCCGGTCGTCAATGCGCCGTAGACCCGCTCCTGAAACACCTCGGGCAGGAAATACTGTCCGAACAGGAACAGGGCCGCCAGTGCAAGAGCTCCAATCCCGATGAAAGCCAGGATATGTTTGGCGGAGCCGTGGAAAAAAGAGATTCCAAATATCCCGACAACCGCGACGATGAACCCTGAATTCGATGCGGACAACAACAGGCCGTAGGCAACGGGTGCCACCAGTGCCAGGAACACGATGCCGGATATCTGGGAGATGAAGTAAAGCCACATCACATAGACGATCCCTACTCCGGCCAGGAGACCGACCCCGTTTTCCCGCTCGATCAGTCCGGTCAGTCGGCCGTTTCTGGAAAAGAAACGCGCGTCGTCCGGGCTGAACACCGAATAGAGCACTCCATGCAACATCACGAACACAAGGGAAAACGCCATCACCTTGCAGAGGAACATCGTCTCCCGCGCAGGACGCCCCAGAAGCAGCAGCGGTATGCATACAAACGAAAAGACGTACTGGATGACGCCAACCGCACCCGTAAGCGGATCGCCGTTCAACAACGATCCGGCAATCAGGCCACTGCAAAGAAGCAATACCGAGAACAGCCAGAAAGACGTCATGTCCGCGAACGGGCGAAGCGGCACGCGCCTGTTTGCAATCATCACGACGAAAGCGGCGCTGGCGACGAGATCGGACAGCGTGAAGAACACGATGTCGGTTCGAAGATATGTCATTGGCGACAGGAACACCGCGGCGATGACAAGCAGGCGTTCGATTTCCTGGCTCGTCGTGCTCCGGACAGGGGAACCGCTGTGGGAAGAGATCGGTATCGCGCTTGGGGTCAAGCCGGCCTCCTCACGCTGGGCTGTCGGCGCGACCAGTAAAGGACAAACAAGGTGCCTGCCACGAGCGTGCCATTAAACAGAACATGAGCGACCGAAGCCCCGACCGGCCCCAGCATCCCGACCAGTGGGGCGAAACAGGCCAGGAACATGACGCTTCCGAGCAAGGTCACCCACAGAAGCTCGCGGTCGCGCCCCATGCTCAACATTGCCGGATTGAGCACCATGGTTGCCAGGAGAAGTATGACCGCCAGCAACTGGACGTTGACCATGTTGGCGGCTTCGTTGAAGCCCGCGCCGAACATGACCGACAAGACGTATGGCATCAGGAAAGCGGCAGGAACCAGTACGACCACGCAAAGGCCAGCGATTGCCAGCAGCACGCCATTGACGAGCTTGTAAAACCCGCGTTCCTCGCCGGAACTCCATTTGCGGGCCAGTTCCGGAAAGATCGCCTGGTTCAGCGGGCGCCCCAGCTTGAGCGCGCTGTCGGCAACCCTGCGGGCAATATGGAAAAATCCGACGAATTTCTCGTCAACGAGAACCGACAGCAGGATTACGTCAAGACGCTGGACTGTCTGGCGGATGATGACATTGAAGTTCGAATTCCAGAGAAACCGCAGAATTCCGGGGTTCTCTTCGCGTATGCCCCTGATCGGCAATCGCATGAACTTGCCGTAGCCACGCTGATGGACATATCGGAGCGAATAGACGAACGGCAGCAGACTGTTCGCCAGGCCTTCGATCACCGCAACGAGGACAAACCCCCAAAGGCCGTAGCCCATCAACCACACGCCGGCCGACAGCACCAGACGCAGCAGGGCGATACCGACATCGACCTTGGCAAGAACATCAAACCGGTCGAAAATCCTCAGGACCGCGACCGCGGTCGGCTTTAGGTTCAAGAGAAGCGCCAGGGAAAACAAAGCCAGATAAGCGGCACTGTCCTCCGGCCAGCCCATCATTCGTACGGTCACCTGAGCTGCAAGGATCGAAACCCCGGCAGCCAGCGTGCTGCCTGCCAGGTTCACGTAAACCGAACCCTTCAGCAACCGCATGAACCTGTCGCCGTCATCATCTGACAGAGCGTCGACACCGTATTTGATCACGGCTTGCCAGGGCTCCAGCCGCAGCAGCCGGTCGACAATGCGAACATAAGCCTGGAAGATCGCAAACAGGCCGAGGCCTGCCGGACCAAGCGACTGGGCCATGATGGCGAGGGTCCCGATGCTGATCACCCCGCTGACCGCCTGGGACGAGAAGACCCATGAAAAATTGCGCATGAGCCGGCCGGCGGTCTGGCTGTCTTCAGCAGAGAGGTTGATCAGGCGGGCCATCAGTCATCCAGCTCCCGGTCGCCGGCAAGCTCTGCCAGCCAAAGCTGTATGTAGGACTTGTCCGTTCCTGCAACGATCTGCCAGGGATCGTCCGGCTGGCCGGCATCAAGCCCCGTTGTTGACTGCTCCCAAGTGTCAGGAAACCCGTCGCCGTCACTGTCCACGACCCGTTCTTCCGGTTGGAGGTCCGGCCAACCGCCGACTTCGGATGGGGAATCGATCACCTTGCCTTTGCAATCGCGAACGGTTTCGACAAGTTGCTGGTCGAGCGAGTCCCGATGTTCGCCCGATGGCAGGCGGTCGCCGACCCCTTCAAGCACAAGGTCGAGCACTTCGCTTGCCTTCACGCGCGGGACGGACAGTGTGCCGGTCACACCCTCGATGATCTCCGCTCCGGGATCGGCATCGACTTGCCGAAAGGGGCGGTCTTGGTCGCAGCGTCCACGGTCGATTGCGAGAATGTCATCGACCTGAACTTCAAGTCTGTACTGGTCGCTTGCCATGATTGCTTCAACTGCTGCGGGCCGTCTGTCGACGGTGCTCGGGCCGGTCAGCGCAACATTGCCGGCATAGACGATAAACGCGTTGCCGTAGTAGTTTCGAAACTCTCCGAATTGACTGATCGGATTGTAGAATACGCTGTTCACGACCTCGACCGGCCCGTCATCATGGCCGTATATATCGGGATTTCGGTCCCGATTGTGAGCGAACAGGTTTCGCCAGAGGCTCACGCGTCCGCAATCGAAATCCCGGCCGTCTCCAGAGCAGATCAAGGCCCCCTTGGAGTGGCGCCCTTTCGGGTGGTTGGCATGATCCAGAGCCCAGGCGGAAATGCTGTTGGCGACCGTAATGTCGCTGGACCGTTCGCGGGAAACGTGGATGCCGAGGTTCTCGTCGGTCGAAAACATCAAGGACAGATGATCAAGATAAACGCGCGTCGCGTTTTCAAGCGTCACCGCATCGACCGACGACGAAGGTTGTTCGCTCGGTCCCGGGCGTACCTTGAGAAACCTGACGACGACATCGTTGGCATTCTTGATGATGACGGGCGTGGCGCGGGACTTGCCCAGTCTGATCTGCATTCCCTGCCCAGGTGCAGTCTGACCTGCGACGTAGAGGTTTGAGCGAAAAAAGAGGGGGGTGTCGAGCGTGATCGTTCCGCTCACCTGAAAGACGCAGATCCGAGGCATTTCGCCCTTTTCCACACAGGCTCGCAGAGAGCCGGCGCCAGCATCTGCCAGCGTTGTGACGGGGATGACCTCCCCTCCGGTCCAGCCGGTTGCAGATGCTCCGAACCCGACCGCCCCCGGAAAAGCTCGAGGCGCGGCCTCGGCCGCCAGCGATTGCGACATCAAGAGGCCGAAGACGATAAGGACTGCAGCCTGTGTTCTGTTCCTAGCCATCATTCACCACGATCCCGACGTTTGAGGCGTTGTTCAGTTCGAGTTGCTGAGCGGCTTTCGAAAGGTCTTCGAAGTGAGTCTTCTTCATGCGCGCGACCAGCAGCACTGCCTGCGCGACACTGCCGAGGCGGCATGTCGCGTCGTCGCTCAGTACCGGTGGGCAATCGACCACAATTAACGAGTACTTGCGGCGCAGAACGCTGAGTGACGCTTCGACACTGGACATGTTGTTGAACCGCACTGGTACGGGCCCCGATGCAGGGGCGACTATCGACAGATGCGGATGGCCGGGCAGATGCCACGCGGCTGCATCGATCCGCAGAGGGTTGCTCAGAAGATCGAGAAATCCGTTCGCAGTGCGTTTGCGCGAGAGGGTTGAGATCAAGTCCCTCGGCGAAGGATCAAGATCGACCAGCAGAACATCTTCACCCCCCGCGGCCGCATATGCGGCAAGTGCGAAACTGAGTGTACTCCGGCCCTCCCGACTCCCCGGTGACGTGATCAGAACCATTGCACCGGTCCCATTCTCGGTCCTGTTGTCCGCCCTGGTGTTTGTCCGCACGGCGGTGTGCAGGGGTGCGATCTTGTGCAGCGCCCGCCGCAAGTTCCCGCTCCTGGTCGTCCATGCCATACGGTTTACGAATTTCCGTGAAAGGGGAGGCAATTGCCCCAGAACCGGTGCGCGGAACGCGGTTATCTGCTGCGGCCACCGCAGACGTCCGCGAAGGTTTTCCCGCAAGAGCGCCAGAAGGAAACCGAAAGTGAGCCCGCTGATCAGCGCGCCCACCATTTCGGTTTTGGGAGAAGGCGAAACAGGTCTGGTCGTTGGGATAGCGATGGACACTTGCCGCGCGACCGGGGTCAGTAGCGCTTCCTGCAATGCGAGTGCTTCAAGCTGATCGAACAGAAGATCATCCTGTTTTCGCATCGATTCCAGTCTCCGTTCGAAGCCGGTTTTCTCAACTTCGGCCGCCGAACGTGCGTCGAGTTTTGCCAGCGTCGCATCCAGGTCGGCCTTGAGTTCTGCAGACTCTTGCAAGGGTACTCCGCGTTCTTCTGCCAGCGCCAATTGCGCCTGCAGGCGGCGAAGATTGTTGGTCAGGGTTTCCGTCTCGGTCAGATCGTCGAGATTGTTGGTTCTGGTGAATTCCAGAAGATTGGCTTCCGCATCTTTCAACGTCTCTTGCAGCGCGGATTGGCGCGACATGATCGACATCTTGGTTCGTTCGACATCGGCGCGTTGTATCTCAAGCGTGTAGTCGACATAGTTCCGGGCGACAGTATTCGCGATGTCTGCTGCCAATTGCGGGCTGGCGTCCGTGGCGAGGATGTCCAGGGCGAAGGTCGTGGGATGCCAGATGATCTGATAGCTCTCCAGAATGCGATCGACCGTGCTTTCCCTTCCGGACAAGACGTTCTGACCTGTTCCGGAAATCTCATCAGGTACGACCTCCTCCGCTACCCTTGCTGCGAATTCCCGTGACTTCATGACTTCGATTTCGGTGGCCAGTTGAAGCATCGACAAGGTTCTGGCCCGCAACCGGGCACCGAATGGATCGAGACGCAGGACCGCGTCATCAAGCACCAGCGTGGCCTGCGCACTGTAAGTCGGCACAACGGTGGTGAGCCGGAACCACATCAGGGCGCCAGAGGCCAGTATGCACAGGACGATCAGAACCGCATTTCTGAAGATCAGCGTCAGAATCTGGATATTCTCTGGTCTGAAATCGGCAGCACCTTCGGCATGGCGATCACGTTTTGACACCTGATCAGCCACCTTGCCGGCGGTTTGAGAGCTGGTGTTGATCAAAAACAGGGATCGTCTCCTTCATTGTGTCGCGCGTGTGCGCCGAACCAAGCGATCGCTTGAAATTGTGGAACACCAGATCAGAACTTGACCGGCGCCGCGGCACTTGATGCAATTTTCAATAAGCTGCGCGTGAAACATTGGTGCGCAGCGAACTGTCGAAAAACTCCAGATAAAACAGCATGTCAGACACGGTTTTTTCGGTGGATCGTGTCGACTGAAAGGGTCGTGCCACCGCCACGGAAGCTGTTTCAACTTGGCGGTTTGTAGATGTAGCCGTTGTTATAGGCGTAGTATCCTCCTGCCCGGTGAGCTCCGTAGTCGCGAAGCGAATATCGCCGCATGTCGATGTCGTTCAACACCACGCCAGCGAGTGGGATCTGATTGAACCGCAAGGCTTCTGCCGCCGTTCCAAGCGCATCTTCCGAAGTGCGTCCCCAGCGGGCGATGAGGATCACGAAGTCCGCAAGCGACGCCAGGCGGTTTGCTTCGTCGGCTGCCAAAACGGGGGCCGTATCAATCAGGATGACGTCATAGGACGCGCGCAATTTTCTCAAAATCGCCTTGCCACGAGGCGTATTGAAAACGCGCCTCGGAATGATGGAATCCTGAGCGAACGACAGGAGATTGATCTGTCCGAAACGGGTGCAAGGCACTATCTGCGCGTCGAAGACGTTCTGATCCTCCCAGATTTCCTGAGGCGTTTCCTTTGGGATTTCGCAACCTGACATGCGTGTCAGGCCATGCCGGTGGATGTCGAGGTCGATCAACAGCACCCGGTGTCCTTCCTGGGCGGCGGAAACCGCGAGTGAGAACGTCAGGGTCGTCTTGCCTTCGTTGGCAAGTGCCGACGTTACGGCCATGACCATGCTGTCCTTTTTCCGGATCTGGTTGGAAAGCAGTGTGAGCAGGCTCCGCAACGCCAGCTGGTACGGTGAATTCTCCTGCCTGGAGGTTCTGCTCAGAAAGAGTTCCTGCTTGTCCCTCTTCCGCCAGTACCGGATCCGCGGAACGTAGCCGATGGTTCGCAGGCCCAGGTACTGCATCGTCTGGGTACCGGTCCAGACCCGGCGGTCGAACAATTCGCGCAACAGCACCAAGGCC
Organism: Roseibium sp. ROS1; assembly: GCF_054658215.1. Taxonomy (NCBI): domain Bacteria; kingdom Pseudomonadati; phylum Pseudomonadota; class Alphaproteobacteria; order Hyphomicrobiales; family Stappiaceae; genus Roseibium; species Roseibium sp. ROS1. Next base: position 378,796 of record NZ_BAAGIG010000005.1, on the reverse strand, counting down.
AGACCGACAATCAGGCCGCCGGCAATCCCAAGCGCAAAAATGACGGGACGGTTGGGTGTCGCCGGTTTCAGCGGAGCGGAAGCCACCGTCACCTGGCGGGCATCGGGCTGAAGAAAGTCGATCTGTGTTTCCAGTGCGTTACGCCGGTCTACGAGTGCCTGGTACCTGGCAAGATCCGCATCCAGCGACCTCTGCAGCTTGGACTGTGTCAGTTCGGCGCGCGTTCGCTCCTCAAGCTTCGTTTCCACCTCGGCAAGACGCTGTTTGCTTTCATTGATCCGGATGGAAGACGCATTCTGGTCGCGCGCCAGATTGAGGATAGACGTCAATCTGTTCAGCTCTGCCCTCAACTCGTCGCCGAGGCTGGTGTCGTCCAGTTCGTTTTCGCGAATGAGTTCCGCAAGACGCGCTTCCATCTCGCTCAGGCGACCGCCGAGTAACGTTATCCGGTCCCACAATTCTGAGATTGAATACTGTACGGCTTTCTTCTTGTCCCGAAGAGAGTCATCGATGTAGGTACTTGAGAGTGTATTGGCCAGTTGCGCAGCCATGACGGCATCTGGATGCCGCACACGAATATCGAGCGCCAGGCTCTCGCCTCGCCGTTCAACCGTGTAGCTGTTGAGCATGCGTACCAGCACCGCTTCGAATTGCTGTTCATCGGTGGGAACCGGTGTTTCGGTCGCCGAAAGGTACGGATTGAAATAGGTGTCTGAGATCAGGTTCAGTTCGCTGGCGACCTTGCGAGCGAATTCGACTGAGCGAAGAAAATCGATCTCGGTCTCGATGTGGATAAGCGACGTGTCGGAGTTCTCGATTGTCGTCTCTGTCGGATTAATTCTCGTTTCGACCTTCGCCAGAATGATGGTCGACCGAGCGGCATATTTTGGCTGAATGACCTGAAGAGCAAGATAGGCGGCCCCCAGACCCAGCAACATGGCCAAGGTCAGCCAGATCCAGTTCCTTCGCAACACCTTGAAAATGGCAAAGAAACCAAACTGTATCGGACGTTCAGCGAATGCATATTGCTCCTGCTGCGAGTCAACAATACTGCTCATGAAGATCCCCCAAATGCCGACGAATTCCGCCGGATTGTCCTGGTATTGAAGTCGATTTTGCTGGGCGCTCCGATATCGGTTCGCACCAGGTCCGTTGCCACGGACATCGCGGCACCTGCAGGGCTGAAAGGTTCACGCATTCGCATGTGAATAGCCCTCCCCTGCCGGTTTGCCGCGGTTGAATGCTTCCTTCCGGGCCGCGTCGGAAATCGTCCGGTCCCAGAGGGCTAGAATGGTCTCAGGTGCTAGTTTTTGCTGCAGGCGGACATTCGCATCCGCCATTGCGGCCCTCAGGGTCGGGTTGGACATCAGGCGGCCAATCGCGTCAGCCAGTGCCCCGACATTGCCGTCCTGAACCAGAAGTCCGTTCACGCCATCGAAGACCAGTTCCCGTGGGCCGTAGGCGCAGTCGAACGCCACGACGGGAAGCCCGCTGACGACAGCTTCGGCGACAACGTTCGGAAACCCTTCGAAACGAGACGATAGAACCAGAATGTCGGAAGTCCGGATCCATTCTCCGTGCCTTGCGCTCTTGCCCGGCAGGGAAACAATATCCTGAAGACCAAGACGGTCACGCTGCGCTTCCAGGGAAGCACGGGCGGCGCCTTCTCCATAGATCGTCAGTCTTGCATCCGGCTGTTTTTCGCGCAGCAGAGACATGGCGTCGATGAGCAGATCAAAGCCTTTCTGGTGATCCAGTCGTCCAACGGCAACGAGCCTCTTTCCGCCGGGTGAAGGGGCCACACCGTCGATCGGCGCACAGGGGTTCGGGATCACCTGGGCACAGGGTTGTACTCGCGCCGGCAGGTCCTGCCGTGCCCGCTCGGTCTGCATGACCATCGCGGAGGCTCTGGGCATCAGGGCATTCTGGGCACGGCGCCAGAGCGGATGGGCCTTTTGTGCCAGCGGATTGTTGCGCTCGGACGCGATCACAGGCACCGACGAACCGGTGGCCAGAAGGGTCAGAACGTTGACCTTGGTCAGGAACGAGAGGCACACATTCGGCGATAGAGCCCGCACCAGCTTGCGGATACTGGCGAGCCGGCGCAACGGCAGGGGAAGCAACCCTCTGCCGTTGTCCCGATCGAGAACGTGCAGGACGACGTTGTCCGGATAGTCGAAATACGATCCTGCATCGGGGCAGGTCATTGCTGCGACGTGCACTTCATCGCCAAGCTCAGCACGATGAGCCGCCAGCATGGCAACGATCTTTTCCGTGCCGCCTGCGCCAAAACTAGCCTGAACGAAGAGCAGTTTCATGGTTTATTCCGCAGCCTCCACCATGGTACGTCGACCCTTCGGAACCGCATCATTTCGTTGTCCGTTGCCATTCAGTTCGATTTCAACCAGTGGCCGGTTCAGGTTCTTCGACTGCAGGAATATCCGTCCGACATATTCACCCAGAATGCCGAGAAACATCGCGTTCACCGTCATCGAAAGCAGGATCAGCGTCGTGGTCGTCGCAAAACCGGCAGGCCACTCCTGGCCGAAGACGAGTTTGCCGATGAGGTAGCCCGAAAGCAGCAGGAAGGCGCAAAGGCCGCCCAGAAGGCTGATCAGGGACGCCAGCCGCAACGGCACAAGCGAATGGTTGATCAGGCCATCGACCGCGAGGGAAATCATCGCACGGAGCGGGAACTTGGAATCTCCAGCCACGCGAGCGTTTCGGTCGTACTCGAAACCGGTCTGGTTGAAACCCATGCCGCTGATCAGACCGCGGACATAGGGCGAGCGGTCTTCCACGCGGCGCAGCTCATCGAGAATGCGCCGGTCGGTCAGCCGGAATTCGCCTGCGTTCCGGGGAAGGTCGTCCTCACTGATCGCGTCGATCAGTGCATAGAAGGTTCTGCGCAGCCACGCGACGACCGGACCGTCCGGCAGGCTCCGCCGGATTCCGTAGACGACGTGGTAGCCCTTGCGCCAGGTATCGAGCATCTGCGGGATCAGTTCGGGCGGATCCTGGAGGTCGCAATCAAGCTGTATGGCGCAGGCGCCCTCGGCAGCCCGGTAGGCGGTCAGCACCGAAGCCTGGTATCCGACATTCCGAGAGAACCGTATCACGCGAACCCGTGGGTCCTCGGCAGCGATTTCCGTGAGAATGGAGAAAGTCTCATCACTGGAATGATTGTCGGTGAAAATGAGTTCCGGCTCATAGTCGGGAAGCTGCTCGAACACGTCCATGACACGTTTGTAGGTGTTGCGAACGTTGTCCTCTTCATTCAGTGCCGGGATCAGGATCGAGACGAGAGTCATGCCTGCATCTCCGTTGCAAGGTTTGGAATGATGTTCTCTCGTGCCCATTTCACGGTCCTTTCGAGGCCATCTTGAAGCTTGATTTCCGCTGACCAGCCAAGGCGTTCGCGGATGCGTTCGGCAGAGACGATCAATTCGACGGGATCGCGGACTTGATCGCTGAATTTCACGAGATCCACGTCGGCGTCGGTCAATTTGATCAATGTCCTCATGACCTCGGCGACCGTCGGGGAATCGCCTGTCCCCACATTGACCACCGGTCCGGCACCTTCGGGATTGTCGCCCAGCATCATGAGCGCCGTGGTCACGTCATCGACATGGATCAGGTCACGGCGATCCAGAGGGCTGCGGACACTCACTTTCTGGCCGGCCAGCAACTGAGTGATGGCGCGCGGGATCAGGAAACTTTCCGACTGCCCGGGTCCATAGGTCAGGGCCAACCGTGCGGTAACGGCAAAAAACGGAAGTCGCGGTTGCGCCATCTCCAGATAATGCGTCCCGGCCAGGAGTGAGGCGGCATAGGATCCGCCCGGTCTTTCTCGCTCGGTTTCTGTAAAGGGTGTCGGACAGTCCCCGTATTCGGCGATCGTCCCCGTCCTGACGAAAGTCCGGGGCGGGCAATCGCAAGCGGCAAGGGCCGACAGGAGCGCGATCAGCGGCGAGACGTTCTCCTCGACACTGTCGGCGAGATCCTGCAAGTCCGGCCGGTTTTCGAAACGGGTACGCGCACCCACATGGAAAACGATCTCCGGCCTGGCTTTTGCCAGACAGCCGCGAAGAGCCCGAGCGTCGGTGACGTCGAGCCTGTAGAGGCCAACGCGCGACGCGATATCGGCGATCCGGCCCGTGGACGAACGGGGCCGCAAGATCACACTGACCTCGTCACCTCGCTTCAGGCAGGCCCGGGTCAGGTTTGATCCTATAAAACCGGAAGCTCCGGTTATGAGAACGCGCGCCATAGTTCTGCCTCAGGGAACGATTTTCGGCACCGGAAGGGGAACGATGAACTTGCCGCCCTTTGCTTCGAATTCGGCCATCTGCTCGCGGATTTCATCCAGGAAATTCCACGCAAGAACCAGCAGGTAATCGGGTTGCCTCTCGGCGACGGCTTCCGGCGAGAGAACCGGAATGTGCATGCCCGGAGAGAAGAGACCCTGTTTCAGCGTGTTCCTGTCGACCAGGAAATCGAGCGTCTCCGTGCCGATCCCGAAAAAGTTGAGCAATGTATTGCCCTTGGCGGGAGCGCCGTAGCCGGCAATTGATTTGCCTTCTGCCTTCAATTCCGCCAGCAGCCCGGTCAGATCGTTGCGGATCTGGTGAACCCGCTCGGCGAAATCCTGATAGGTCGCGGCCTCCGTCATGCCGGCCTGGCGTTCATCTTCAAGCATCTCGTCGACGATTGCCGCGCGTTCCACCTTCAAGGCGGCCGGTTGCATGAATACGCGCATCGAGCCTCCGTGCACCGGAAGCTTGGTGACATCGACCACATCGAGGCCGACGCTTTCGCCCAAACGGACAATCGAAAGCAGGCTCAGTTCCGACAGGTGCTCATGGTAGACATTGTCGAATTCATTGGTCTCGAGGATTTCCTTGCCCCACGGCACCTCGATGATGAAGACACCGTCGTCGTCAAGAAGCGTCAGCACGCCCTCGGTGAAGCCGTGCAAGTCATCGATATGGTTGAAGGTGTTCGAAGTCGTGATCACGGCGGCGGGACCTTCGGACGCCCTCAACTCCGCAGCCGTCTCGGGGTTGAAGAATGCCGTGTGCACCCTCACGCCGCGCTCCTGCGCAATTGTTGCAAGGTTCGCAGCCGGGTCCACACCAAGCGTCTTGCCGCCCAGCCGGTTGGCGTGGGACAGCATGAGCCCGTCGTTGCAGCCGATATCGACGATCAGCCCACCGTTCGCCTTGCCGACGGCAACCTCCGCAAGCTCCGCGAAATGGGAATGCATCGTCGCGGCGCCGGAAGGTACATAAAGGTAGTTGGTGAAGAAATCGGCCGGCACCTGATCCGCAACCTGGATCAAGCCGCAATCGAGGCAGGCTTGCGTGTTGAGCGGAAAGGCAACCTGGGGCTGGTCGCGATCAGCCGCGCTGGCAAACAAGTTGGCCGGCGGATGGGCGCCCATGGGAAGGAACAGCAAAAGATCCTCGGAACCGCAGGTTCTGCAGGTACGGCGAATGGACTTGTCTAGCTCGAATTTATTCATTTTTCTCAATCGCTCTTAAAATGACTTGCAATGTCAGGTTCAGGTTCATTGCGAATTCCACCAGGCAGAATTCGCGGCAATTCAAGCTTTCGGCACCGCTCCTCCCCGAAAGTCCCTGCCCATCGCCCGACAGGCACCTCCTGAAGGGTGCGGTAGGCTTGGCGTCATCCCACCCTCTCGTTGCCTGCCGCCATGGCACCGAAACCGGCGGAAAACCGGTTCAGGAAATCGGATACGCGCGCGTGCATGTATTCGACGTGATCGTCGTTGAGGCCGTGATGGCAGGCCAGAAGAATGCCGCCACGCATCACCTTGTCGGCGATCGGATAGCCTGACGGATCGACGCGGCAGTCGATGTTCTTCATTGCCGGCTGGCGCAGAATATTGCCGGTAAAGACCGGGCGGGTCTGGATGTCGGCCTTTTCGAGATAGATCTGAAGCTCGCGCCTGGTAAACGGCGCGTCGTCCCGAATTGTCAGCGGGAAAGCCAGCCATCCCGTCCTGGCACCTTCCAACTGGCGCGGCAGGACAAACCAGTCTTCATAGTCGGCGAAGAACCGCTTGTGGGCTTCAAAATGCCGTTCGCGCACTGCAATGTTGTGTTGCAGCTTACCGAGTTGCACAAGGCCGAACGCCGCGCTGATTTCCGAAGGCTCCAGATTGTACCCCAGCGCTTCGAAAACGAACTTCGCGTCATATTCGATGTCATCGAGGCGGACATTGAACCGGTTCTCGATTGCTTCCGATTCAACAAAGAGCGATGAACTGCGTCCCCACGAACGCAGCAACAAAGCCTTGCGCGCCAGCTCGGGGGTGTTGACGCAAAGCATGCCGCCGTTGCCGGCTCCGTTGATGACGTGCGAACCGTAAAAGCTCGTCGTCGAGACATCCGAGTAGATACCCGTGCTTTCACCGGAAATCGTCGCGCCCAGAGTATCGGCACTGTCTTCGATCACCTTGAGGCCGTGGGCATCGGCGATCTCGCGAATGCGCTTCCAGTTCGGCAGATTGCCGATCAGGGACGGGATCATCACTGCGGAAGTCGCAGGTGTGATCATGCGTTCGATGGCTGTCTCGTCGATGTTGTAGGTGCCTTCGGCAGCGTCGACGAATGCCGGCACAAGGCCCTGGCGCACAAGCGGGGCAACCGTGGTGGCAAAAGTCAGCGCCGGTGTGATGACCTCGCTGCCCTTGGGTAGATCGAGGATCTCCACGGCCAGGTAATTGGCCGAAGAACCCGAGTTGACCATGATCCCGAAGTTCTTGCTGAAAAGCTCGGCGACCTTCTGTTGCATGTCACGGACACGCGGACCCATCTGGGTCGAGGTCTTGAGCACTTCGACCACGGCGTCGATCTCTTCCTGTCCGTGTACTGTCTGACCGTAATTAACTCGCATGTGTCAATTTCTCCGGTGATCTCGCGCTGTCTATTCAGCGACCATCGCGTAGCGCGTGAGACTGCTGCCAGCCATCAGGGCGCTGTAGCCGGCAAGCTGCTGTTCGGTGCAGTCGCTCATGTCGTCGCCAAGCGCGTGTGCCTTGTACCAGTCGATTGTCATTCCGATTGCCTCGGCAAGCCTGAGCTGCGGCCGCCATCCGAGGCGGGTGCGGGCCTTGGTGCTGTCGAGGCGCAAAATGCCGGCCTCGTGCAGGGCCGATGACGTTCCCGTCTGCTGCTCCGGAAAACGAACCTCCGGGGCGCCTTGCCCCCAGGCTGTGCGCACCATCTGCATCAGCTCGCGCACATTGACCGTGCTTTCCAGCTCGGGACCGAAATTCCAGGCGCCTGCAAACTCGGAGCCGTCGTCGACAAGCCGAGCCGCAAGCTGGAGATAACCCGAAAGCGGCTCCAGTACGTGTTGCCACGGGCGCACCGCCTCGGGGCTGCGGATCTCGAGCGGAACGCCGGTTGACGCTGCCCGCACGATGTCCGGCACCAGCCGTTCCTCACCCCAGTCACCGCCGCCAATGACGTTGCCGGCCCTGGCCGTGGCCAGCTGCGGTCCGTTGCTATCGGCGAAGAAGGCGTGGCGGTAGGCTTGCGCCACAAGTTCGGTACACGCCTTCGACGCGCTGTAGGGGTCGTGGCCACCAAGCGGGTCGATCTCTCGGTAGCCCCAGGTCCATTCGCGGTTGTCGTAACACTTGTCGGTCGTGATCACGACGACAGCGCGCAGCGAAGGCATCTGGCGAACCGCATCCAGGACGTTGGCCGTTCCCGACACGTTGGTTGCAAAGGTTTCCGCCGGATGCCGGTACGAATGGCGCACCAGGGGCTGGGCAGCCAGATGGAATACGATCTCCGCATCCACGCCGCGCAGAGCTTCCTGCAACGCTTCCCGATCCCGGATGTCGGCAATCCGGCTGTCCATGCGATCGGCGAGACCGCAGGATTTGAAGACACCCGGTCCTTCACTGGGTGGCAGGGACAGGCCAACGACATCGGCTCCCAGGTGCAACAGCCAGGCCGAAAGCCAGCCGCCCTTGAACCCTGTGTGGCCTGTGACGAGAACCCGGCGGCCGGCGAAAGCTCGGCCAATATGAGGATCGATAAACTCGGACATGGTCGTCGTCTCAGATCGCGAGTGCCGGCATATTGGCTGGCATTTCCTCATTGAACCGCAACCACGGCGGCGGAAGCTCATCGCACAGCGAATTGAGCGTGTCCCGATCGCGCACGGTATCCATCGGATGCCAGAAACCGTCGTGACGATACGCCATCAGTTCGCCGTCCTTGGCCATCTGGGTCAGGGGCGACTGCTCGAGCGGTTCGGCATCATCGACCATGTAATCCAGAACACCCGGTTCGAACACGAAGTAGCCGCCGTTGATCCAGGTGTCGCGCTTGCGAACCTTTTCCGTAAACGCGAAGACCCGATCACCCTTGAGTTCGATGTTGCCGAAGCGTGCAGGCGGCTGAACGGCGGTGACGGTGGCAAGCTTTCCATGTGACTTGTGGAAGTCGAGCAGGCCGTTGATGTCGATATTGCCCAGACCGTCCGAATAGGTGCACATGAAGGTTTCGTTGTTGAGCCAGTCACGCAGCCTGCGAATGCGGCCACTGGTCATCGTGTGGGAACCCGTGTCGACAACGCAGACGTTCCAGCCGCCCGGTTCCGACGGTACGAGACGCAGCTTTCCTGTATCCACCGAAACGGAAATATTGTTGGCAATCAGATGGTAGTTGGCGAAGAACTGTTTAATCAGCAACGCCTTGTAACCGGCCGCAACAACGAAGTCGCGATGGCCGAAATGACTGTAAATATCCATCACGCGAGCGATGATCGGTCGACCACCGACCTCGACCATCGGCTTGGGAATGGTGACTGTTTCTTCAGCCAGGCGTGAGCCTAACCCTCCGGCAAGAAGTACGGTTTGCATTTTTCTTCTCCCTGATTGTCTAAACACTGAAAACAACATCTTGGTGTGAAACGAAGTCAGTCCGACTGAAACGATCGCACTGACAAAACATTGAGAGCCACAGACCGGCGGCTCAGTCCTGGCCTCCCGTTGTTCGAACAAAAAGTCGGCCTTCTCCGTAACGGTTGCTCAGTTCGGCAACCGGAACTTCCAGGTAGTTGTTTGCCCGCACATACTCGAGCATCGGCGCTTCAAGGTCGGGGTCGTAGCCAATGAGGATGGCTGCCGGAGGCTGTTTGCCGAACAGATCTCCCAGACCGTCGGCGCCGACCATCCGATAGAAAGCGGCAAGTTCGGCGTCCGTGTAAGGCGCGATCCGGTACGCGAACTGACCGGAGGCAAATTCCGGATAGATGTCGAGACCGGCTTCCATGGGGTAAAGCGGCATGAAGGTTGCCACAGGGCCTTCAGGCACATTGTGCGAGGCCAGCGCCTGCTGCAATTCCTGGCCGCCGCGAACCAGGCGCGAGGAGGTAAAGTCATCAGGTTTGGCAAGGCTTGCGAGCCCGGGCATGAGCCGCGGAAGCGTGATGACGAGCATGACAAACATGCTGGCACAAAGAACCGGCACCACTTGCTGGCGGTCCCGTGTTCCGATCTGCCGGTAAAGCAACGCACCAAGGATCGGAAGGCAGACCAGCGGCTGAATGTAATACTGCGGAAAACCGGGTGTCGGAACGAAGCTTAGAACGGCAGCAAGTGCCGTGACTGCGAGGACGACAACAATCTGTCCGAGACATTTGCCGTCCTGCCGTTCACCTTTGTGCCCTGCCCGGAGCGACATCCAGAACAGGTAAACCAGCACTGTTGCAAGGATCAGCGAACCACCTGCCAGCCAGGCTCCGAACGCGAGTTGCAACTTGCCGCCAAGCCCCATCGCCAGGCCGGGTTCGCTGGCGGCGTTCGCCGTCCAGTAGGCGATGTGCGGGCCGGTATGAAATGACAGAACATGCGCAAGAAAGAGCTGCGGATCGTCCAGCAGATACCAGAAGACGGGCAAGGCTCCGACCAGCCCGCCGGCGGCGAGCGGAAGAACAGTTCCGGTCAGGCGTGTGCGCAAGGAAATACGTGCCGGAAGCAGGAAGGCGGCAAGCGCGACCGGGGGAATGAAGACCACCGCACTGACCTTGCTGCCTGCCGCAAGCGAAAGGCATATTCCGGCAACGAAGATCAGGCTGGATCGCGGCCGCTGTTCCATGGTCTCGACCACGAAAAGGCCTAGCCCCAGCACCGCAAACGGCAGCGGCAGCAGATTGTTGGTCGCGGCCATACCGGCCTGGCCGAGCAACGGATCCGCGGCGAGAATGGCCACGGCCGAGAACAGTGCCAGCAGCCAGGATCGCGAAATGCGCAGTGTGGTCCAGACAATCGCAAGGATCAGCAGCACCCAAAGAAGAAAGACACCTGTCCTTGCCGAGCCCAGCAAACCCTGATCGCCGAAGACGATATGCATGGAGTGGAAGAACCAGGCGACATTCGGCACATGATTGAAGAAGACGTCCTGGTATAGCTGCCAGTCCGGCATAAATTGCGCGGGGGGAACGAACATCATCTCGTCCCGCCGCAAACCGAAGGTCATCAGCCTGCCGTAAAGAGCGCCAAGCAGCAGCGCGACACCCGCAACCGACGCCACACTGACTGCAAGGCGCAGCCATTTCTGACGGTGTCCGGCATTTGAAGCCTGACCCGCCGCGGCGGCCAACTGGTTGGACTGCAGGACACTCATTGCTGTGCGTCCTTTCTGCCCGCCCGCACGCCGAGGGCGCGGGCAACAAGAATATAGGACAGGGCCACGACAGGCGGCAGCGACAGGAGCTGGGCACCGAGCGCAGGTATCCCGGCGCCGGTCAGGACCGCAAGCAACAGCGCGTTGAATGCATAGGCCGCCACATAGGCGAGCCCGTAGAGCGGAAGCCTGCCAAAGCCGCTGACACCGAAAACAAACCGGGCATGGATGGAATAGTTCCAGATGACCCCGAGACCGAACTGCGCCACGAGAGCGACCTGCGGGTGCACACCTGCCAGGACGAGGATTGCGAAGACCCCGTACCCGAACGCCGTATTGATTATGCCGGCGCCAAGAAAACGCACCACCCGGGAAGTCATCAGGTCGGAGAATGCCGTGCGGGCCGTTGTGACGGACTGCGTCATGGGAGGGCTACCTCCGAGACCTGGCAGACCAGTTCGGCTTCGGCCGGAGAACCCAGGCTACGCGAGCCGGAAGCATATCGGACGGCTTCGATGCCCATGAGCTGCATCAGCCTGGCATTCACCCGGTGAATATCGTTCCTGCTGCAAACGAGTGCCCGCGCAGCCGCGCCCATCTTTGCAGCCTGCGCCGGTGTTTCGATGAAGCTTTTCATCGCTGCGGCGAGAGCCTGAACATCACCGCGCGGGACGACGAAGCCGGAAACACCGTGTTCTATGGTCTCTCCGCACCCCGGCGCATCGGTGGTGATGACAGCGCGCCCGCAGGACATGGCCTCGAGAATGGAACGAGGAATGCCTTCCCGCAGCGACGTCGGAAGAACCAGCACGCTGCTCGCCTGAAGGAAGGGGACGACATCGTTTGTCGCGCCGCGATATCGCAGCAATCCTGCGCTTTGCCAGGCGTCGAGCTGCTCTGGTTCGATCGCATCGGGATTACTGTCGGTCGGGCCCAGGATGTCGAGCTCGAATTCGAGCCCCTGCGCCTTGAGGAGCTTCGCGGCTTCGGCAAGAAGAGCAAGCCCCTTGGACCGAAGCAGCCGCCCCACGAACAGGAAGCGGACGGGGCCCCGCGGAACAGGTGTTGCCGAAAAGCGTGCCGTGTCTACGCCTGAACCGGGAATGTCGTGAAGAGGCACCTGGTCCGGTATCAGCCGATAGTTCCGGATATCCCGGCGGTCCGCGCTGTTGTAGCAGAAAGCCGCGGTAAGCTTGCGCAGTGCGATCCGGTGCAGCAATACGGAGGCGCTGCGGACATAACGCCTGCGTCCGGTTGGATTTTCTTCCATGAAGGCATATCCAAGCCCGGTGAACAGCGCGTAGCGGGACCGGATGCCGACCAGCTGTGCTGCAAGGCAGGCATAGACGATCGGCTTCATTGTATATGCGAGGACGAGTTCCGGCTTTTCCTCGCGAAGTGCACGAATGAGAGCCCAGAGGCTGACAAGATCGCTGAAGGGGTTCGTCCCCGTGCGTTTCATGGGAATTTCGCGATGAGCGATCCCGTTCTCGTCCAGAATTCTGGCGGTCTCTGCATCGATCTCGGCGGCGAAAGCGGTCACCTCATAGCCGTTTGCCTGGAAGCGCCTCATCAGATCCAGCCGGAAATTGACCAGCGAATACCCCAGGCTACCGACGATCACAGCCCGCCGGCGGCGCCCGGAAGACCCGGTCCCCGACTTGGAAGACACACTGACCGCGTAGTCCATATGGTTGGCAGAAGCGCTCATTAGCCAGTACTCAGCACTTCAGGTGCACCAACCGGCCGAAGAACGGCATGGGGCGGAATTGGCAACTTCACGGTCATTTCCTTCGCACCTGACCATGCAGCGCTTGCACCCACTTTGGCCGGCTCCACCGCGCACGATGTTTTTGTGCCGTAGCCAGGCACCAGGTCCCGAAGCAACTGGTTGACCAAGGGCCCGTTCTGACACCGTGCGGCAAGCTCCAGCTTCAGGATCATTGCCCGCAGCCGCGCAATCGGAACGCCTTCCGGACGTGCGGCGCTGACACCGGGAATTCCGCAATCGGCGCGGGCTTCCGATTTGTCGAAAAGCTCTTCGAACAGCTTCTCGCCGGGACGCATGCCGATGAAATTGATCTTGATATCCTGGTGAGGTGTGAGACCGGCAAGACGGATCATGCGTTCTGCAAGATCGACGATCTTGACCGGCTTGCCCATGTCCAGGACGAAGATCTCACCCTGGCTGGTGTCGAACTTCAGGCCGCTCGCCGCAGATACCAGTGTCAACTGGACAGCTTCGCGGATCGTCATGAAGTACCGTTCCATCTTGGGATCGGTGATCGTGATCGGTCCGCCGTTTGAGATCTGGCGCTGGAACAGCGGTATCAACGACCCTGAGGACCCCAGGACATTGCCAAATCGAACAGAGAAGAACCTGGTGCGTTCTTCCGTCTCGTTGGTGATACGGTCTTGCGCCTGGACGTAGAATTCCGCGACGCGTTTGGTTGCCCCCATGACATTGGTCGTGTTGACGGCCTTGTCGGTCGAGATCTGTACCATTGCGAGAGCACCGATTTCGCGGGCCGCATCGGCAACGTTTCTCGATCCGACAACATTCGTCAGAACGCCTTCGCACGGGTTGAGCTCGACGATCGGCACATGCTTGAGGGCTGCCGCATTGAACACCAGCTCCGGACGGTGTTGCCGGAAGATCGAGTTGACGCGGTCCGCATCGACGATGGAAGCCACGTACATCCGCCGCGGCACATCGGGAAAATGCTGCGACAGATCCATATCGATCGAGTAGGCGTTGAATTCGCAGTTGTCGATGATCACGATCTCTGCCGGATGGAAGGACGCGATCTGCCGTGTAAGTTCGCTGCCGATCGATCCGCCGGCCCCTGTCACCAGGACCCGCCGCCCCTTGAAGACTTCGAACAGCAACGAGCGTTCCACTGCCTTTTGCGGCCGATCCAGAATGTCATCCGGATCCACGGTTCTCATGTTCTGCCCTTCGCCCAGATCTGCGGAACCAAGATCCTCCAGCCCGTGCAGCCTTGAAACGGTCACCCCATGTCCACTGGCCCAGACAGTCAGTTTCTGGATGCCATCGCTGTCGAAATGGGTCGTCGGTTCGGTCAGGAGCAGCCGCTGTGGCAGTATGTTCCACTGCGAAAGCCGTTCGATCACGTTTTCAGGATCCCTCAGCGTTCCGATGATCTGGACGTCGTGGAAGTAGAGCCCCTGCGTGTTGCGGGCATCATCGATAATTCCGACCGGAAGGTAGCGGGAGCCGGTATTGCGCAAGGAGCGCAGGAAGAGATCGCAACTTGCGCCGGTCCCCACCAGAAGTACCGGAATCCTCGAATCCACCTCTTTCTCCTTGAGGTGGCGGCTTTGACGGGTCAGCTCCCGGCCCCTGGCGATAACCCGCAACGCACCGAGCGCAGGCACGGCGAGGTAAAACTGAACGATCACGACAGGAATGGGAACGGAGGCTGTCACAAGGTTGAAACGTGACAGGATTGCAAGCGAAACGCTTGTGAGCAGGGCTCCCTTGAGCAGAACAACGATGTCTCTCAACGAAGTTGATCGCGTGTCCCTGCGGTAGAACCCCGCCAATGGGAAAATCACGAGACCGCAGACACATGCCAGCGCTGCAAATGGCAGTATCGCCGGCAATAACTGCTTTTGAGCCGATCCGGTCACCGTCAGGAGCACTGCAAGCGCTGCAGACAGTGTGATTGAAACGACGTCACCCAGGACAAGTCTGCGATTAGCTTTCAGCTCGGTCAATAATTGTTGGCACCACCGATTAATTTTCGGCCGACTTTCCAAGACAGAGTGACCCGATGCTTTTATCCCAATCTTCGACGTCGTCTCAGAAGAATAAAAATCCGCCATAAGCAAACGCTCCGCTAAACACTTGAGGCACAAAAATAGCTGTGCCTCGCCGTCCGTTATTTTTTTAACGGACTGATTATTCTTTGTTTTTTGTTGCTGCGACGGTGGCGTATTTACAAAATGGAAAATAAATAAAACGATTCCCACTTCGTGAATGTAGTTTCGACAAATATTTTCAGTTTTTCCGAAGATTAGTCCCTTAAAAGGACATAGATCATCTAAAATAATGATCAGTTCTCAAAAATAAAATCTTCAGAGCATGAAAAAATGCCATACGTCACAGCATTTCATGTTAAATTTAGTCTTGCAATTTCAACCCAAGGTGTAACACATAACGCAAGGTTAATAAATAGTTTTTTTCCACAAATTTCTTGGACGGATTGATCAGATGGCCTTTTTAGCGTTTCCAAACCCCCAAAAAATACGGAAAAAACAATTAAAATCAGCCAGTTCAGGATGCTGCATTCTGACAGTGCAAAAAACGTCATCGCCACTATCGCGGAGCCTGATTTATGATGAATTTGGTCCCTTCCTGTTGCCGTTCGAACCGCATTCGGACGACTCGTTTTCCCTCCGGTTAGACCTGCTGCCGGGGTGGCTGGAGCGGAGCGAGGGCGGCGGACAGACACTGTCCATGGAATTCTGTCAGGGAATTTCGAGGCACCTCTGTAAAGGCGCTGTTCAATTCTTAGCCGGCTTCGGAGCAGGTAGCCCCTCCCTGCCCTTCCGTTGCTGAATTGGCGGCTCCGGAAAGGAATTCCCAGGGCGCATTCGGGTTGTTGTCCAAGCGCTTAAACAATGATGTGACTTCCACTTGTAAAATTTGGCTAGTGTGTCAATATTGCAAGGTAGATGCTTATCTTAGGTTCGTAGTTTTCTTTCTATTTTGGTTTTATTGGCCTTCAGAATCTTCTCTGTTTTTTAATTTCAGGAGCCAAGGATTCCGATGAACAGGTTTATTGAAATTTTATTGTGCCTCTGTGCGCTGGTTTTTGCATTTCCGTTTTTCGTGTTCGCGGCATTGCTCACACTGCTTACCTTGGGGCGGCCGGTTTTTTTCACGCAAACGCGTGCGGGAAAAGGCGGCACGGTGTTTATCCTCGCCAAGCTGCGCACCATGAGCGATGCGCGCGATGCCGGCGGGAACCTGCTGCCCGACGAAAGTCGCGTTTCCACGTCCGGAATTTGGCTGAGACGCATGCGGCTCGATGAGTTTCCGCAGCTGCTGTCAATCCTTCGCGGTGAGATGGCTCTGGTCGGACCACGCCCCTTGAAGCCTGAGACAGTGATGGAATTCGGGGCAGACGGGGTCCGGCGCGGGGCCGTGCGGCCGGGGCTGACCGGATGGGCCCAGGTGAGCGGTAACACGTCCTTGAGCAACGAGGAGAAATTGCGACTGGACCTATGGTACATCGCGCATCGCTCCGCAGCGCTCGATCTTCAGATTATCTTTGAAACCATCGGGGTTGCACTTTTCGGTGAGCACAAGAACGCGAGCCGGCTCGATGCCGCAAGCTCCTGGAAAGGTCTCGATAACGGGGCCGACAACAAACAGGTTTCCGCATGAAGACCGTCTTTGTGGGTGCGGTCGAAGGGTCTCTTGAAGCTCTTGCCGCAATTTGCGCCGCCGGTCACGCTCCCGCCCTCGTGGTGACACTGCCGCCGCAGCTGTCCGGCCGGCACTCGGATTTTGCCGATCTCGCGCCGACGGCCGAAAAGTACGGCGTGCCGGTACACCACACCGCACGATCCGACAGCGAGGAGACGCTCAAGGTCCTTCGGGAAGTTGACCCTGACCTGATACTTGTTATCGGCTGGTCGCAGATCTGCGGGCCAGACTTTCGCGCGATACCACGGCTCGGCTGTATCGGGTTCCATCCCTCTGCCCTGCCGCGCCTGCGCGGCCGAGGTGTCATTCCCTGGACGATCCTCGTGGGTGAAACGGAGGCTGGCGCAACCCTGTTCTGGCTTGGTGAGGGCGTGGACGATGGCCCGATCGCTGCTCAGATGCGGTACGACATAGACCCGGAAACGATTACCGCTCGTGAACTCTATGACCGCGTCAGGAATGCAGTGTCGCAGATGCTGCCGCCCTTGTTGACCCGGATCCAGTCCGGCGAGGTGCCGTCCGAACCGCAGCCTGAAAGCGGCGTAAGCATATGTGCGCGGCGGCGGCCGGAAGATGGGCTTATCGACTGGTCCCGCTCCGCGGCGGAGATCGATCGGCTAATCCGTGCCGTCGGTCCCCCCTATCCCGGAGCTTTTACGGAAACCTCTGACGGGGTCATGCTGACCGTGACCCGCGCCAGGCATTGCCCCCACAAGGGCCGTTACATCGGTCTTCCTGGCCAGGTCCAGGCGGTTGACGGTTCGGTATTTACCGTCGCATGTGGCGACGGCCAATGTCTTGAAATTCTCGAATGGACCGGCCCTGACCGGTGCCCAGGTCTTCACTCCAAATTCAGCAGTCGTGCAAAATCATGAATTCTCCAATTTTCACCGGCGACGGCCCGGCACTTGTAATCGCGCCCCATCCCGATGACGAAGTCCTGGGTGCAGGAGGCACAATTGCCCGTCTTGCGGATCAAGGCAGAGCGGTGCATGTCGCCATTGTCACACGCGGACGTCCGCCCAGGTTTTCAGCCGAGCAGATCCACAAGGTTCGCGAAGAAGCCGCAGCCGCGCACGCCCATCTGGGCATTTCGCAAACCCACTGGCTCGATTTTCCTGCCGCTGAATTGGCGGAGTATCCTCATGCCGATCTGAACGGCGGGCTGGGTGCGCTCGTTCGGGATCTCGACCCGACGCTGGTCCTGGCACCACATCCGGGCGACATCCATCTCGACCATCAGCTCTGCTTTCTGTCCACCCTGGTCGCCAGCCGGCCCCATCAGGCCCGGCACCCCTCGGTCATTGCGGCTTACGAAACCCTTTCGGAAACCAACTGGAATGCGCCGTACCTCACGCCGGCATTCGTTCCCAATGTGTTCGTGGACATTTCAGCAACGCTCGACCGCAAGCTCGAGGCTTTCCAGCTGTTCGCAAGTCAGGTTCGCGAGGCACCCCACGAAAGGTCGGTGGAGTCTCTGCGGGCGCTGGCCACCTTGCGCGGGGCGACCGTTCACCGTTCTGCCGCCGAGGGTTTCGTCCTTGTGCGTTATGTGGTCTGAGGAGAGAGGATATGGGCGGTTGGCCAGTCTACACTGACGAAGAGATCGATGCCGTTACCGGCGTCCTGCGGTCCGGCAAGGTGAATGCCTGGACCGGCCCGGACGTCTTTGCCTTCGAAACGGAATATTGCGACTACACCGGTGCTGCTCACGCAATCGCAATGGCCAATGGTTCTGTAACACTGGACACCGCGCTGCGAATTCTCGACATTCAGCCGGGCGACGAAGTCATCGTGACCCCACGCAGCTTCGTTGCATCTGCCAGCTGTGTGCTCCTGGCCGGCGGCATTCCGGTGTTCGCCGACATTGATCCGGACAGCCAGAACATCACGCCGGAGACGATTGCCCCTCTCATCACCTCGCGCACGGTCGGCATCCTGCCAGTGCATCTGGCAGGCTGGCCCTGCGACATGGACGGCATCCTGGCTCTTGCCCGCGCCCACAATATCTGGGTGATCGAAGATTGCGCCCAGGCACATGGCGCGATGATCGGTGAACGGCATGTGGGTACACTGGGTGATTTCGGCTCCTATTCATTCTGTCAGGACAAGATAATCTCGACAGGGGGCGAAGGGGGGATGCTTCTCACCGACAATCCCGACCTTTGGTCTCGCGCCTGGAGTTTCAAGGATCATGGCAAGGGCTATGCGACGGTGTTTGAAAAAGACCATCAGCCCGGCTTTCGATGGCTGCATGATTCAGGCCCGGGCACCAACCTTCGCATGGCGGGACCTTCCGCCGCTATCGGGCGCATACAATTGTCGCGGCTTTCGGAAACCCGCGCCCACCGGACGCGCAATGCCTTGACGCTTGCCGAAATCCTCAGCGGATCGAATGCGTTACGGGTTCCCGTTCCGCCTCAGTCCCTCACCCATGCCTATTATCGCTTTTACGCCTTCGTACGCCCGGAAGCCATGGCCGACAGCTGGTCGCGCGACCGGATCCTTGCCGAAATTGCCGAAGCGGGTCTGCCCGCGTTTTCCGGAAGCTGTTCGGAGATCTACAAAGAGGCAATGTTTCGCGACCGCGGGCTGGGGCCCGACAAACCGCTTCCCGTTGCCAGGCAGCTGGGCGAGACAAGTCTCGCCTTCCTCGTGGATACCACGTGGGAACAGGAGCGGATCATCGAGCTGGCCGAAAAAGTCGCTTCGATCGCTGATCGATCGCTTGCGGTGTCGCACAAGTCACCTGCAAAGGCCCCCGCCTGAAAGCAGCCGCCAGCGTCATGCCGATCAACCCAGATTGGCCATAAGGCCATCAATGCCTCGGGTTCACACGCGGTCCAGCGTTGATTGGCGTGTGCCACGTTATCAGGCGTTCTGAACCCTTCTGTTTCGGTAGATTTTCTGACCGAAGAAGATTTGGTACGGCAGTCTCTCGAGTATCAGATAGGAGAAGTGCGAGAAGATTGTTGTGAGAATAAATACGACCGTGCCAAAAATTAGAAGGGACACAAATATATTGTCGCCAAACAGGCCGAGAGATGAGAAAATTTGCCGTGTAGCAAAGTATATATACGGATGAACCAGGTAGAAGCTGTAGCTTATTGTTCCGAAGAAGAACATGATCCTGTTGTTCAGTAATTTCCCGGTCAGGCTGTCTCTCGAAGCCGCAAAAAAGAAGTAGGTCGCGGTGGCCAGGACCAGGAGCGCCGGGGCGGGTATGATGGTCGGATAGGCCTCATAGAACTCGTAGGTCCGAAACTTGAAGTCCCACGTGGAAGCCAGATAGACCCAGACGAAAAACGAAATGGCCTCAAGCGTTTTCGTGTACTTCAAGCCGTTGGTGATTTCGCTCCTGTACATCCAGTAGATGGCGGCCCCGGACAGAAAAAACAGCGCCTTCGGATAGTAGTAGGTAAACAGTACCGGTATCGCCAGGGAAGCGATCTTCCAGACGATGTTCATTTTTCTTGTCAGGAAAAAATACGTCATGCAGGCCAACGTATAAAACATCACTTCATAGGTCAGGCTCCAGGCGTTCGGGGCAACCTGCTTTGTTGTTGTGAACAAATCCAGGAATGTCAGGGAAAACAGGACTGACTCAAGGTTGTTCAGTTCCGGGTACCTGTTTGTCGCGCCATTCAGGACGGCAAAAAACAATGTCGACACGAGAAAGAGCGGATAGAGCCTCAGAAGGCGCCTGAGGGCAAACTCTGACGGAGAATACCTCATCACGCTCGGCAGGATGACAAACCCGCTGATTACGAAAAACAACATGACGCCGGATGTGCCGAAGTTGTGAAACGGCACAATCCCTTCAACATATCCCTGCCTGTCATTGTAGATGTGTTCGGCTGTTCCACCGAGAATATGAGCGACCAGCACCATGATCGACGCAACGCCGCGCAGACCGTGTACGGAATAGTTGAATTGCGAACTTTGCGGCGAAGTGGAATTCATAGCGGACCATATTCAATTTTCGAAAACAAAGGTGATTAACGTCCATTGTCAGCCCTGGTTGGTCTGAAACGACGTGGCTGCTCGACATTCAAAAAGTACAATCAGAAGTCTTGTATCGAGCCTGCTCGGCATGTCTGGTCGCAGGTATCTCTTCGTTATCAACGACCGTGCGACTGCTAACGTTATTTTCAATTTCAAATTAGTATTTCAAAAATATTATCGAAAACAATAGCGTTGTCAATTTCGATTTGCCTGATGGTAGATCTCATCAAAGGCAGTTCAGTCTCCTCTTCAAAATTGCTTGAGGAGACGTCTCTTTCAATTTTGTTGACTTTAGAGCATGTTGCGCTGATTCGGTTCGTATGGGGCACTTTTGAGCAAGCCGGTACATTGCGCCGCTATTTTCCGATCAATCACGGTGTTCTTTACTATACGGGTTATGTTGTCCCTCCACCTCTCGTGGTTCATCGCGTTGACCGGTCGCGGACAGCGGGTTCGAGCCGGTGGCAAAGTGATAGGGGGGGAAGGATGCAGGCGCGGTATTAGGTCCCGCCGCTCCCTTGCCGCTTGCAAAGTGCAGGCGATTGCCTGACCCCCAGCATACTGCTTCACGCTCACTTGGGCGATGAACAAGCGAACGGCTTCTCTCTTTATTTGAACAATGAAGAGCCTGGCCTTGCAGGTCTCAACGCCAAGGAAACGCCAGCCACCGTTTGAGGTGACAAGTCAGCGGAAGTGTTTGCAATTTGAACAGTTTCGGCTGGTTGATAGTTTTTTAATACTGTCAGTTGTTTTTTAATACTAAATCTGTCATCCTTCGCTGGCGCACGATAGTCCTCCTACTTTGACTGGCGAAACAATCGCGGAGTGGGGAGCCAAAAGAGTGATCTTCACAGGGAAAAAGATCTGCTTGAGGTAGAGCCAAGGTCGGGAAAAACACCTGCGAGCAGTGCCAAGGTCGACGGTTTGTTGCCTGGCAGATTACTTTTTGTCTGCGGAAAGAATGCCTCTGCAAAGGCGATGTTGGAAATGTCTGGATTGATATTACTGCTAACGAAAAGGCCGCCGGGTGCAGTCAGCATTTCGCTTGGAATGGACGAACACCGGGAGTGATATGGAATGAAACTGTTCTTCAGCCGAAATCCCAATCCTCGACTGGCGGTCGCGGTGGCTCGCTATCTCGACGCAAATATCGAGTTCGAATTTGCCTCGCCCCTCGCCCCTGGTGAGGCCGAGAGGTTTCTACCGCTAAATCCCAATCTGTTGTTACCCATACTCTCAGACTCGGGAAAAAGCCTTTGGGAGACCGATGCAATTGCCTGCCGGCTTTCGCGCCTCGGACGTTCGAATTTCTGGCGCACCGGCGACGACGAACCGGAGATGATCCGTTGGCTGAGCTGGAGCAAGGAGAACTTCGAGAAAGCTTGCGATATTGTTCATTTCGAACGGGGGACCAAACAGCGCTACCGGCTTGGTTCGATTGACCCGAAGAAAATCGAGGAAGGTCTACGCCTCTTCCGCAGGTCCGCGGAAATTCTCGAAGTCGAACTTTCTCAACGCGAGTGGCTCGTCGGAAATTCGGTTTCCTATGCCGACTTCCGAATGGCGGCGTATCTGCCCTTCAATGACGTCGCAGGACTGCCGATCGAAGACTATTCTTGCATCGCTCGTTGGTATCACCAGCTCGAAGAGATCGATGCCTGGCGTGACCCCTTCAACGGCCTGGATGCGCCCCCATTGCCGTCAATCGATGTGGCAGTGCATGCGGACGCCTGAAAATGAACCTCTTCCGCGATACCAACGACCGTGCCGCCGTTGCGCTTCTTGAAAGACAGGAGCAGCTCAGTTTCGCAATTCCGGGCTCGGCGTCTCGCGGGGAGCACCTGGAACCACCAATCGAAAGGAGACAACCGTGAAAATCGTTACCAGCCTAAGCTTCCGGGGCCAGTGTCGTGAGGCTTTTGAGTATTATGCGAAGGTACTCAACGGGAAGATTACAGCCGCCATGCCTTATGCCGACGCACCTCCAGGCATGCCCATCACCGATGAGGCGTACAAGACCTGGCTGATGCACTGCTGGTTGGAAGTTGGTGACCAGGCGCTGATGGGTGCCGATATGGACACCGGATGGGCGCCTGGCATCGATAAACCCAAAAACGGCTTCGATGTCACACTGCATACCGAAGACAAGGCAGAAGCGGAACGTTGGTTCGGTCAACTGTCCGAAGGCGGCAAGACGGTGATGCCGTTTGCAGAAACCTTCTGGTCACCAGGTTTCGGCTCTCTGGTCGACCGCTTCGGCATTCCATGGATGATCAACGTCATTCCATCGGCTGACTGGCGCCCGCAGCAGGGTTGAACTGGAACGCCCTCCGTCGAAGTGACGTGCCGTTTGGACCAGGTCTTTTGGCTTCCAAACTTGCTGCGGCACATTTTGGTGTCGCTTTTGCCCGAGAAGCCGCATTATGAGGCCGAATTTGATGGGTGACCATCTCAGGTCCAGGCACTTTCAGGCTGCATCTGTTCAACTTGAAAAGATCGTGCAGGATTTCTATATCGGCGCGTTGAGGACGACCTCATATGTGGAAATAACAAAGCGGGACGACCCGCTACCATTGTTGAGGTTTCAATGCGGTCCCCACTCGATCGTCTTCGACAAGCACTAAGCTTCGAAATTATCGCACTCGTCCTGGCCGTTCCGCTCGCAACGGTCGCCTTTGGCGTGCCAATGCATGATGTTGGCGTCGTCGGCGTTGTCAGCGCAACCATCGCGACGCTCTGGAACGTCGTCTATAATTTCGTTTTCGACGTGACCTACAAGCGCCTCACGGGCGAGACCCTGAAGACGCTCATTGTGCGCATCATCCATTCGATTTTCTTCGAGATTGGTCTGCTGATCGTTCTGATGCCATTCATTGCCTGGTATCTGGGTGTGTCCCTTTGGCAGGCTTTGGTAATGGATCTGTTTTTCGTAGCGTTCTACCTGGTCTACGCTTTTGCCTTTAACTGGGTTTACGACAAACTCTTCCCGTTGCCCGAGTGGAGAAATCGGCCCGTTACTAGGTAGTGGCAATCGAGAAAAAACGTCTGGATAGACTTGGACGTCCGCAACGGTTCCAGAGCTGTGGCCGCACATTCTAACGTTCCATGGCGCCCTTGCCGGCAATGATCTTGTGGCGGAACTTCTCGATTCGAGCGACACGTGTTGCGGACTGTTTGGCCTGGTTAAGATTGAACATGTAGCTTCTTTGCCGACCCGGCGTGAGCGCATAAAATGCATCGGCCAGCTCCCGGTCCGTTTGCAGGGCCTCAGCCAATTCATCCGGCATGTCAATTTCCGTTCGTACCTTTGGTGGCTTCGTGCCTTTTTCCGCATGCTCCATAAGCTGCCGAAGGTACGCGCGGATCACTGGTTCCATCTCTTCAACCAGGGCCACATCGGCAAAGCGGATTATGCTCGGCGTACGAGCGTTCGGTCCCTGTGGTTCAAGCACATTTTCCGTGTCATTCAGGAGACCGGCGTTCATGAAACTCAGACGAAAATCGCTGCGAAACGCCCCAAAAATCGCTATGTTTCGACCAGCGTGCATATAGGTGGGATGCCCCCACTTGACGGTTTCTTCCAGTTCCATGTCAAGGCAGATACGGCGCAGATGCCTCAGACCGTCGATCCAGGGACGGGTTGAACAGTCAGGCGTTTCAAAGCGTTCACAACGACCACAGCCCTTGGTAAAAAAATCTTCCGGATCCGTGATCATCGGCATCGGTTGCCAGCCCTCTTGCTTGCATTCTTCATTTTGGGTTTGCGGCCAGCGTTAGCCCATGACCTGTTGATATGGTGGGAACTCTCCACGGGAATATATCAAAGGTTGTGGCGATGAAAGGACCATATGGCTTTTCATGGAAGGTTGCCACCGCTTGCCTGGTGTCAGGGAGCCGTAATTCCACCGACATACCACCCGTGGAAACTCCACCGTGAGTGGGGCTTCATTTGGGCGGATTTCAGCACGGAGAGCGACCACGCAATTGCTTTCCCGCATTGGTCGTCAGGGCTTGAACGTGCCGTCTCGAAGATCTGCAAAATAGCTGTCATTTCCGATCTGGCCGCCCTTTAGCGCAATTTCGAGTTCTGATCCTCCGCGGGTTTGCGCGGTGCACACTGGCGAACCGGGTGTGGTCGGGATGGCCTGGCGGAGTGTCAGGGCGAAAATGTCCAGTTCCGCCAGAGCGTGGCTTGATGTGTCACCGCCGGCTACGGCAACACGCTCGAGACCATGCCGGTCCTTGAGGGTAGCCAGAAGGCGGCCGAGGGTTTTGCCGACCTGATCGAGGTTCAAGGACCCTGTTACCTGTTCGGTGGTCTTACCTTTGGCGGTGTAAAGGATCGGACTTTGGCCGGTTTCGAGTGCCTCGGAAGCGATCTGCAGCACGCGTTCGAATTCCTGCTTGATGCCGTTGCCGGTTGCCAGTGCATTGAAATCGACTTCGATGCCCCTGAAGCCCAAATGTTCCGCGGTTTCGATTTGGCGCGCGGTAGTTGGTGAACAGCTTCCCGAGACAACTGCGATACGGGACTTGGACGTCAGGGGCGGAGATGGTTTCGGCGGCTGCAGCAGGCCAAGTTCGCGCCATTTGTGCAAGAGGGCGTATTCAACGCCGGACGAGCCGGCAATGAATGGACCCAGGCCCTGCCTGCTTTCTTCGAGATAACTTCCCGCGGCCACCTGGGACAGGCTGTCGTAAACATCTATCAGGAGATTGGGGTTGCGCACCTGGTCGATGTCCGGGACCTTGCCGTGCTTGGCGGCGATGGAACCGTCCAGCGGGGTCAGGCATTCAAAAGGCAGGTTCGTTTGCCCTGACAGGTGTTTTACCAGATCCGCTTCGTGCATCGGTGTTGCCGGGTGCCTGCTCATCACGGGATGTCTGTCTATTCTGTAGACTTCATCCCGGTAAGCCGCGAACAAATTGCCGAAATAGGTGTAGCGCCGAAGCTGAGGAGCCCCGACCACAACTGCTGTCCGTTTCTGGCTGAACGTTTCCAGGCCGATTTCCAGGGCTCGGCCAATGGAGCCCTTTTCTGGCGAACTGTCGAAGGTCGAGCAGGTCTTGTAGTGGCAGAAACGCGCATCGAGCGTCCACAGCCAGGAGAAAATCGCCGGTAGGTGCTCCGACATCCAATCGGGTGTCTGGCTACGGCTGATGCCTGCCAGGCCGACCGCTCGACAATGCTTGAACTTTTCGAGCTGTTTTTCACCCGGGATTGACGTGAACAGGACGGTTTCGACGCCTCCGGTTGTCAGGGCTTCCATCACGTCCGTCGATCCGGTGAAATCGTCACCGTAATAGGAAATGAGAAGATCGCCGGTCATTTCCTTGCTCCGGTGCCGTCTTTTTTGCCGAACAGGTCCAGGGCCTCGGAAAGTTCCTTGTGATCTTTCGCGAAAACATGTGCCGGAATTCCGCCGACGGCAGCCTCTGCAGCCTGCTTCAGGCTGGCGACACCGCCGGCAACACCGCCGGGGTGTCCCATGATCCCGCCCCCGGCACAATAAATGAAGTCGGTGTGCCCTACGGCCCGGCAGGTCTCTTCCATTTGAACGGCTGTCTGACCCGACGAGAATACCGGCATCGCCTGATATCCGCGCTCTTCTGACAAGGGATCATCGAGAGAGCGGGCGTTTTCGATAACCGTGGTGTCGGCCTCTGTGAACTTGTTCGCGATCCCGTTGACATGCAGATGATCCGCTCCGGCGAGCCTCCAGAACTTCTGCCAGACACGAAACGAGATGCCGATATCCGGCGATCTGGAATAGATGCCCCAACCGTTTCTGTGGCAATGAAGTGGAAGATCAACGTGCCGCCGGATGGCGGTCAGGCCCGTAAGGCCAAGTGAAAACAGGCTGACCATCGCACAGGTGCCGCCGGCTTGTTGCAGGAGGTCGGCATTACGGCGCATCGCGTCCAGCTCGTCGGTGATGTTGAAGGCGTACATCACCTTCCTGCCGGTGCGGTCCGCATGCGAATTGATGACTTTCATGACTTCGTTCAGGCGATCCTCGAACGGGCAGTGAAGACCGTTCGCCTGCAATTCATCATCCTTGATGAAATCGATTCCACCGTCGGCGAGTTTTGCGACAAGAGACGCTGTTTCGGCAGGTGAGAGACCGACGCTTGGTTTGATGATCGTGCCGATCATCGGCCGGTCCCTGACCCCGGCAAGCGCCAGAGTTCCCTGCCGGCCGTAGGCCGGACCCGGATACGCCACGGCGAATTCTTCAGGAAACGAAATGTCCGTCAGGCGAAGCGCGGACACGTCTGTCAGTTCGAAAAGGTTGCCGGCAACGGTTGCCAGGACGTTTGGAAGGGATGTGCCCATGTTCTCGAGCGGCCAGGAAAGAACGATCTCGCCGCGCGTGTAGGTCTCCGCGCTGATCCGGCACGGCAGCGAGGGAACCCTGCTGCTCGATGTTGCCGTGACCCGCTCGACCCTTGCCCCGGAGAGCTCTTTTAACCGGTCTGTTTCACCCGGCAGCTTCAGGAATGTTCCCGAGGATTGTTCACCTGCGATTACCTCGGCGGCCCGCTCCAGAGTTGTCGGTGTTTCAAGATCATATGTTGCAAAGAGCCTCCCCATTCTCGTCCTCTGTCCTGTTCCAAGTTGCGCATTGCTTATATGACTATCAACTTATCATACCAGTTGACAACATGATTTGTATGTGAATTTATTTGCGCAACAAATTTGGAGGACACATGAAAATCGCTCTCATCGGTGCGGGGGGGAAAATGGGAGTGCGGCTCTCCCAGAACCTGAAAGGCTCCCGTTTCAACGTTGCCCATGTGGAAGTCAGCGATGCAGGCAGAGATCGGCTGAAGGCGGAAGTCGGCGTCGGCTGTGTCGACGTCGACACCGCGCTTGAAGACGCACGTGCGGTTATTCTTGCTGTGCCGGACACTGCGATCCGGGCGGTGGCGAAAGGCATCATCGACAAGCTTGCGCCAGGAACGATGCTGATCGCACTGGACGCAGCTGCCCCCTTTGCAGGGCACTTTCCAGAGCGCAAGGACGTGACCTATTTCGTCACCCATCCCTGCCATCCGCCGATATTCAACGATGAAACGCAGTTGCCTGCGAAACGCGACTACTTCGGCGGAATTGCTGCCAAACAGGCGATCGTGAACGCCCTCATGCAGGGTCCGGAAGAGGACTATGCAATCGGGGAGGAGATCGCGAAAACCATTTTTCAGCCGATCCTGCGTTCGCACCGGGTCTCGGTGGAACAAATGGCGCTCCTGGAGCCGGGCCTGTCCGAAACCGTCTGCGCGACCCTTCTCGTTGTGATGAAGGAAGCAATGGATGAAGTCATCCGGCGAGGAGTCGACCCCGTGGCGGCCCGGGACTTTCTTCTGGGACACATGAACATTCTTGGAGCAGTCGTCATGGAAGAAGTCGACGGCGTCTTCTCCGATGCCTGCAACAAGGCCATCACCAATGGCAAGAAACGTCTCATGCGAGACGACTGGATCGGCGTGTTCAAGCCGGACGAAATCAGGGAAAGCATCCGGCAGATCACCTGATTGAGCGGTCCGCCATCTCGTATGGCGAACGTTCAGATTGGTGCCGCCGGGGTCTTGGAGGGACCCCGCGGGACCTGGCACGAGATTGAACCTATTGTTGGGAGGACAACATGAAATTCACGAGACGAATCCTGCTTGCCAGCGCTGCTGTTGCAGCTACCCTGCTTGCACCCGCTTACGCTTCCGCAGCCGACCTCATTGCAATCATCACACCGTCGCATGACAACCCGTTTTTCAAGGCGGAAGCTGAAGGCGCGCAGAAACGTGCCGAAGACCTCGGCTATGACACACTCGTGCTGGTCCACGATGACGATCCGAACAAGCAGAACCAGCTCTTCGATACGGCAATTGCCCGTGGTGCGAAGGCGATCATCCTGGACAATGCCGGTGCGGATGCGACTGTCGCTCCAGTCCGCCGCGCGAAAGAAGCCGGCATTCCGTCGTTCCTGATCGATCGCGAAATCAAGGAAACAGGCATTGCCGTTTCCCAGATCGTCTCCAACAACTACCAGGGAGCACAGCTCGGCGCGGAGGAGTTCGTCAAGCTGATGGGTGAAGAAGGCAAATATGCCGAGCTGCTGGGCCGCGAAGCCGACACCAATGCCGGAATTCGCTCTGCAGGCTATCATGATGTGATTGACCAGTACCCCGATCTGGAGATGGTTGCCCAGCAATCAGCCAACTGGAGCCAGACCGAAGCCTACGAAAAGATGGAAACCATCCTTCAGGCCAACCCCGAGATCAAGGGTGTCATTTCAGGAAATGACACCATGGCCATGGGAGCCTGGGCGGCTCTCAAGGCAGCCGGGCGGACGGATGTGATTGTTGTCGGTTTTGATGGCAGCAACGATGTACGCGACTCCATTCTGGAAGGCGGCATCAAGGCAACCGTGCTGCAACCAGCCTACCGGCAGGCTCAGATCGCAGTGGAGCAGGCAGACCAGTACCTGAAGACAGGATCGACCGGTCAGGACGAAAAGCAATTGATGGATTGCGTCCTGATCAATGGTTCGAATGCAGGTAACCTTGAGACTTTCGCGCTGAACTAGGCCCTTTATCACACCGCGGCGGATACTCCGCGGCGGTGTGATCTTTCCCACGAAAACCTGAAAAAGTCCTGCCGGATACCGCCGGAAGGGTTCTGTTCAAGGAGGTTGCACAGTGGATCGCGGCGCAGTTCCTTCCCTGTTGTTAGTTATTGCGGTTGTCGCCGGCCTGGGCGGCTGCAAACTCGAAAAGCATGTTGCCACCAATGACGGTGACGGTCAGGCCCAGCAAGTCGTTTCAAGCGATCCTGGCGGCGACATGGATGCCCTTGTCGCCGACATCTGGTCCAAACAGGTTTTGCCACATCTTCAGCAAACGGCGACCGACATGGCCGTTCTCGGCGAAGCGATCGCAGGAGATGTTGACGTCGCCGGCGAAGCACATGGTTATCGTCCGTCCAGCGAGGGAAGTCCCTGGAACTTTGCAGCCCGGGTACAGGGCACAATCTTGGCGGCCAAGACCGATACGCGTGCCGCCACCGCGGAAGTGGACGTCACCGCTGATGGCAAAGCAGATGTTATCCTGCAGCTTGGTCCGGTGATCCGCGGAACAGCACTCCGGGACATCCTTCCCTTTGTAGATTTCTCCTCATTTACCGATCAAATAGAGTTTGCCCAGCTCTCCCGCTCCCTGAATACACGCGCTTACGAAAGCGCTCTGAAAGATCTGCCCCGCGACGATCTCGTGGGCAAGACGGTTGACGTGCTTGGTGCCTTTACGGTGCGCGGTGATGGTCCGCCGTACCTGATCACACCCGTTGAGACAAAAATTGGTGGGTCATGAGAGAAGCAAAGCACCAGATCGGCTTGTCCGTGCGCGCCGCAAACAAGCTCTATCCAGGTACACATGCGCTGAAGGACGTGGACTTCGATGTCCGGCTTGGCGCAGTGAATGTGCTCGTTGGCGAAAACGGCGCTGGCAAATCCACCTTGATGAAAGTGATCGCCGGCGTCGAGCAGCTGACCTCGGGTGATATTCTGATGGGAGAGAAAAAGGTCTCTTTCCCCGATACGCGCACGGCCGCGGCACACGGGATCGGCATCGTCTTCCAGGAACTCAACCTGTTTCCCAACATGTCGGTTGCCGACAATATCTTTATCGCACGGGAAAAGACCCGCGCCGGGGTGGATATCGCCGCCAGCGACCAGAGGTCGGAAGCCGCAGCGCTGATGCAGCGTCTCGAGCACGACATTTCGCCGGATGCGATGGTGTCCGACCTTCGCATCGGCGAACAGCAGATTGTCGAGATCGCCAAGGCGCTGGCCCAGGATGCCCGGATCCTGATCATGGACGAACCGACATCCGCCCTCAGTGCGGCAGAAGTCGAAATCCTCTTCCGGGTCATCGCGGACCTCAAGAAACGCGGTGTCGGCATCGTCTACATTTCGCACCGCCTGGAGGAACTGATCCGGATCGGCGACTACATCACGGTGCTGAGGGACGGTGCACGAACCGGTGCCAGGAGCATGGACGGCGTCGATGTGCCCTGGATCGTGCAGAACATGATCGGTGCAGCCTCAAAGGACTTCGCCAAGACGGTCGAGCACGACTTCGGCGACGAAGTGTTTCGCTGCGAGAACATCAGCCTGATGGGCCGGACGGGAAAGTTCGTTGTCGATGACGTGTCGTTGTCCCTGCGGGCTGGCGAGATTGTCGGCATCTACGGCCTCATGGGTGCGGGGCGCTCCGAATTGTTCGAGTGCATCATGGCCCAGCATCCCCATTGCACAGGGGACTTCTACGTCGAGGGACGCCATCTGAACGAACCGGACGTTGCTGGGCGTATCGGACGCGGGCTGGCGCTAATCCCCGAAGACAGGAAGTCGGAAGGTCTGATCCAGATCCTGCCAATCCGGGAGAACATGTCTTTGTCGAGCCTCGGCAGGTTCGTGAAGGGCATTCACCTCAGCCTCAAGGCAGAGCGGGAGACGGTGAAGCGGTTCGTGAAGGACCTGGCCATCAAGATTGCCAGCATGGAAAACCCGGTCAGCTCTCTTTCGGGAGGCAACCAGCAGAAAGTCGTGATCGGCAAGGCGCTGATGACCTCGCCAAAGGTCCTGCTTATGGACGAGCCGAGCCGCGGTATCGACATTGGCGCAAAGGCCGAGGTTTTTCGCACCATGCGGCGGCTTGCGGCTGAAGGACTGGGAATTCTCTTCGTCACCTCGGATCTTGAAGAGGTCATGTCCCTGTCCGACCGGATCATCGTGATGTCGAACGGCAGCATTACGGGCGAGTTTGAGGGCGCCGACGTGCGGGAAGAACAGATAATCGCGGCGTCTGCGATCGGGCACGCTCCTGCCTCCGAAGCAGGTCATTTCATTGGGAGTAGTAACGGATGACATCAGTCACCACCATGCAGCCTTCAGGCACCTCCGGCGGACAACCGATGATCCTGCTGCTCCTGAAGCTCAGGACCTTCATCGCCCTGATTGCGGTGTTTGCGTTCTTCTCGTTTGCGGCTCCAAATTTCCTCAGCACCGCGAATTTCGTCATCATGTCCAAGCACGTGGCGCTGAACGCGTTTCTGGCGATCGGCATGACCTTCGTCATCATTACCGGCGGGATCGATCTCTCGGTCGGGTCGATTGTCGGCCTTTGCGGAATGGTGGCCGGCTATCTCATTCTCAACGGTGTCGATCTGGGGATCGGGTACTCGCTCTATTTCAATATCTTCGAGATCATTCTCATCACGCTCGCCGTCGGTGTTTTCGTGGGAGCGATAAATGGGGTGCTGATAACGCGTCTCAATGTGGCACCGTTCATCGCGACGCTCGGAACGCTTTACGTGGCACGCGGGCTAGCGCTGCTTTCCTCTGACGGGGCGACGTTTCCAAACCTCGTCGGCAAGGAGGCCTATGGATCTACGGGTTTCGACATGCTCGGCACTGGTAGCTTTCTCGGTATCCCGGTGTCCATCTGGCTCTTGATAGCTGTCGGATTGATTGCCGCGTATATAGCAGGCCGAACACCACTGGGACGGCACATCTATGCGGTGGGCGGCAACGAGAAGGCAGCCGCCCTCTCGGGTGTGAAGGTCAACCGCGTCAAGATGTTCGTCTACATGTTCTCGGGCTTTTGCGCGGCCATTGTCGGCCTTGTCATCTCGTCTCAGCTGGTGGCTTCGCATCCGGCAACGGGAGAGACCTTCGAACTCAATGCGATTGCGGCGGCGGTCCTCGGCGGCACATCCATGTCGGGTGGACGCGGACGGATCGGTGGAACGATTGTCGGCGCATTCGTGATAGGCGTTC
The DNA here is from genome assembly GCF_054658215.1 of Roseibium sp. ROS1. Taxonomy (NCBI): domain Bacteria; kingdom Pseudomonadati; phylum Pseudomonadota; class Alphaproteobacteria; order Hyphomicrobiales; family Stappiaceae; genus Roseibium; species Roseibium sp. ROS1. The sequence continues at coordinate 346,826 of NZ_BAAGIG010000005.1, read as the reverse complement.
TGTCCGACGGACTGGTGATGATGGGGGTCAGTTCCTTCTGGCAGACCGTTATCAAGGGCCTGGTGATCATCGCCGCCGTAGTTGTCGACCAGGCACAGCAAAAGCTGCAGGCCCGTGTGGCACTACAACAGCAGGCCGCGGCAGCTTGAGGAGAGTTTCATGAAGAAAGGCGCATTGATCGGCTGCGGTTTTTTCGCCCAAAATCACATGCATGCTTGGGCCGATGTCGACGGAGCAGCCATCATCGCGCTGTGTGATCGCGACGACAAACGCCTGCAGGAAACGGCCGAACGCTTTGGCATTGAAAGGACCTATTCCGACGCGGTCGATCTCATGAAATCGGAAGAGCTCGACTTTGTCGACATCGCGACGACAGTTCAGACCCACCGGCCCCTGGTGGAACTCGCGGCGAGGTCGAAAGTGCACATCATTTGCCAGAAGCCTTTCGCGGACACACTGGAAGACGCCACAGCAATGGTCGATGCTACTGGATCGGCCGGCGTGACCCTGATGGTGCACGAGAACTTTCGCTGGCAGTCGGCAATCCGCGCGGCGAAAGCCGAAATCGAAAAGGGAAGTATCGGAACGCCGTTCTGGGGGCGGGTCAGTTTCCGCTCGGCCTATGATGTCTATGCCAGCCAGCCGTATCTTGCGACGGATGACCGTTTCATCATCCAGGACCTCGGGATTCATATCCTGGATATCGCCCGTTTCCTGTTCGGTGACGCGCGTACCATCTCGGCAAGCACCAAGCGGGTCAATCCGGCAATAAAGGCGGAAGACGTTGCCACCATGATGCTGGTTCACGAAAGCGGCGTCACCAGTGTTGTCGACTGCAGCTACGCATCACGGCTGTCCCGGGAAAGTTTTCCGGAAAGCCTTCTTGAAGTGGATGGCAGTGAAGGGACGCTGAGGCTGATGCCTGATTACAGGTTGGTGCTGCACAATGCGTCCGGCACCAGAGAACTGGACGTTTCGCCCCCATTGCTTTCCTGGGCGGAGTGCCCCTGGCACAACATTCAGGAAAGTGTCTACAACATTCAACGGCACTTCATCGATTGCCTGAATGCTGCCAGCACGCCAGAGACATCTGGAACGGACAACCTGAAGACGCTGGAACTGGTCGAGGCTGCGTATCTTTCTGCCGCCGGGAACAGCCGAACAATCATACTGGGCAGCGCCTGAGATGAGTACCGTGAGCCGCATGCGCCTGTATGGAACGGAAAGTGCGCCGGAGTCTTTCCGGATATTGCGCGCAGGACCGTTGGAAGTACGGCTGGAAGACGGAAACCTGCGCTACGTCGGTTTCGAGGGCCACGAAGTGCTGCGCGCTATTTCCTACGTGGTGCGTGACAAGGACTGGGGCACGCTGGCCGGAGCCATCTCCGATCTCGTTGTCCTGGAAGAGCCTGGGAAGTTCGAGATTTCCTATGTTTCCCGCTACAAAAACCAGGGGGCGGGTCTCAGCGTCACGGCACGCATCACCGGCACGGAAACCGGTTCCTTGAGATTTGCCTCCTCGGCTGTTGCCGACAGCGCCTTCGAAACCAACCGCTGTGGTTTCACGGTGCTGCATCCGATCAACGGAGTAGCCGGTGAACCTGTCGAAGTGGAGCATTGTGATGGTTCGGTCGTCCAAACCTGGTTTCCAGACCTCATAGATCCCTGGCAACCGTTCAAGTCGATCCGGTCGCTGACCCACGCACCTGCGCCGCACTTGAAGGCCCGATGCCAGATGGACGGCGACACGTTCGAAATGGAGGACCAGCGCAACTGGTCAGACGCTTCCTACAAGACCTATGTGAGACCCCTGGCGCTTCCGTGGCCATATGTCATTGAAGCGGGCAAGGAGGTCGAGCAGTCGATTACCCTTCAGATAGAAAATCTTGCAAACGAGACTGCCCCATCGACCATAACACCGCTAAGCACCTCCACCGGGGGTGTCGAACTTAAAGCGGGAAAGAAAACAAAAAGCAGGTTTCCGCGCATCGGTTTGTTGATCAGCCCGGAAGACCTGAAGTCCGCCATCAATCACATTGACCTCCTGAGGAAAGTGAACCCTCCAGCAATCCTGTGTCACCTTGATCCAACTGCTTTGCATGGGCAGGAGGCGCTCGAGGGTTTCAGGGAGTTGCAAGTTCGTTTCCCGGCGTCCTATGAACTTGAATATGTGGTTTCCTGTAAGGGAGACCTCTTGGCCGAGTTTCAAAACCTCGCCGACATGATCGATCGAAGCGGGCTCGAGTTGGCTTCCATTGCGGTCTGTCCTTCCGTTGACCGACAATCGACACCACCTGGAAGCGAATGGCCGCAATGCCCTCCCCTGGCGGGCATCTATACGGCCGCAAGGCACTGTTTCCCCGGCATGAGGCTCGGGGGCGGCATGTTCAGCTATTTCACCGAGTTGAATCGCAAGCGACCTCCGGTGTCGTTGCTTGACTTCGTGACCCACGCGACCAATCCGATTGTCCATGCCGCTGATGACGAGAGTGTTCTCGAAACACTCGAGACCCTGCCGCACATCACACGCACTGCCCGTGCGATCATCGGCAAGGACAAGGAATACAGACTGGGACCGACAACCATAGGAATGCGCCAGAATCCTTACGGTTCGCAGACATTCGCCAATCCCGGAAACGAGCGCATCTGCATGACCCACGACGATCCGCGTCAGCGTGGCCTTTTCGCCGCTGCCTGGACCATGGGGTATGCGTCCGCAATTGCCAACGCTGATATTCGCCAATGGATCCCGGCCAGTTTCACAGGCCCGAGAGGAATCGTGGACACAGAAAGCGGATCTCTTCTGCCTGTCGGTGAAGTTGTCTCGCTCCTTGCTGGGCTAAGCGAAGGGGATGTCATCGATTGCAGCGATGAAACACCAGCCAGCGTCGCTGCCCTTTGTGTGGAGAAGGACGGTGAGGTCTTGCGGTTTGCTGCAAATCTGACAAATCGGGAACTGGAAATTGGCTTTGGGGAACGCAGGACGTTTGGCCCATTTGAAGTTATCCGGCTATAAGTCTTCCTAAGGGTGTTGAAGCGGCTGGCGAATTTGACGCCGTGCTTGTCGCGACGTTCAGACACCCCAACAATGAAGAGATCAGATTGGCGGGTCATGGAAAACTGGAACGGCTTGGGGACCGGTGACGACAAGATTGTCCGGCGAAAACTCTCCGATCAGGTTTTCGATCGATTGCGTGAAATGATTGTACGCGGTGAGCTTGGACCCGGTGACCCAATGCCGTCTGAGCGTGAACTGATGCAACGTTTCGGCGTCGGCCGGCCCGCGGTGCGCGAGGCCATGCAGACGATGCACACCCAGGGTCTCATTTCGATCTCGCAGGGTGAGCGCTCCAGGGTCAGTGAGCTTTCGGCCGATCTTGCGTTTCGGCAGATGGATATGGTGGCCCGCATGCTGCTGTCTGCGTCTTCGGACAATCTGGAGCACCTGAAGCAGGCGCGTAGACTGTTTGAAGTCGGCATGGTCAGGATCGCGACGGAAATGGCAACGCCAGAAGACATTTCCGAGCTCAAACACCTCATAAGCCATCAAGAGGACATGCTCGACAGTCCGTCCGACTTCATCAAGGCCGACATCGCGTTTCACAGCAAGATTGCCTCGATCTCGGGCAATCCGATTTTTGCAGCAGTAAGTGACGCCATGCTCAACTGGCTGTTCAATTATCATACGGACCTGTTGATCTGGTCGGGACGGGAGAACGTCACGCTTGCCGAGCATTCGAAAATCGTCGAGTGCATCGAAGGCGGCGTCGCTGAAGAGGCCGAAAGCGCAATGCGCTCGCACCTGAACAGATCTCAGGACCTTTACCGGCATCACATTTGACACTGCACCAAAGGTTTCGTTGCGCACGCGGTTGGTGCCATCGGCGCCTGCCAGCCGGCAAAGCGTCCCCATATCAGTCTTTCGGCGGCTCTCGTCAGGATCCGGAAACCCGACCCAATCATCAGCGGGGAATGCCCGCAGCTGGTCAACAAGTCGAATTTGCGCTGTCCTTGCGGATGACATCGAGCATCGCGTCACGGATCTGACGATTTTCTGCCGACTCAATCCCCGCCGATCAGTCCCGTTCCAGCGAAGAGCATGATCCAGACCTTCATCCGCATGATCAGCGCCTTTTCCAGCGCCCAGGCCTGGATGATGCCACCCATGAAGGTGCCCTGAAGCGAGCCGGAAATATGGGTGGTATAGGCCTGTACCAGACATCTGGCACCATCAACCAGCAGAGCGTTCTGTTCGGGATATTCGAGCCGAACATGTACGACCAGGTCACCGGGGCCGCGACGGTCTGACGGCTGCATCAGCACGCCGGTCGGACCGAGTTGGCCGGTCGCGATAACGTCCTGGATGCGGACGATGCGCGCTGCCAGCACCGTGTTCGCCATGCCGCTGTTGATGTTGTTCTCGCAGGCGACCTCCGCAGGCATGCCGACATGCAGAACCGCGCTGTTTGTCTGGCTGAAACCAGCGACGATTTCGATGGGATCGGACTCGTCGCGATCCGGCACGATGACCATCGCCGGATTAACCGAGAACTGCGCGGCGCGAGCGCCGACATTCAGGGTTAGCTGCTCGATCTTGCCGGAAACCGACGAATAAACCTTGGTTTTGGCAAGATTGACCTTGGCCTGGTCTAGGGCGGCTTCCGCGGACTTCAGTTCTGCAGGCAGGACCTGATCGAGCTGCACTTGCAGCGCTTCCATCTTGGAGTTGGCGGCGTTCACATTGGCGGCCGCCTGCTCCTGTGCGGCCTTTGCGTTTTCGTACCTGTTCAGCGTGTAGGCGGGCGAGTTCTTGTCCTTGAGGTCCTGCTGTTCCGACAGGGTCAGGTTGGCGGTGTCGAGAACCGCTTTCGTCCGGGCGAGGTCGGCCGCGGCTGCCTTGATCTGTGCCTTGACGACATCGATCTGGCTGTTCACCTCGCCGACCGCGGTCTGGGCGGTTGCGACCGCCGCCTTTTCGCTGCTGTCATCGACCGTGAAAAGCAGATCGCCGACCTTGACGGTTTGACCGGCTTTAACGGGCACTTCGGTAACCGTGCCACCACGTTCGGTGACGATCGGCACGACACGGTAGGGGATCAACGCATTTGGGGTGTCCGGATGATAATACTCGACCGTGAAGATCAGCGCGACGAACAAGACAATCCAGACGAACAGTGCGCGGTGGACGTTGTAGAGCGTCACGGGGCGTCCCCGCCAGCGCAGATAGGCCATGCGCAGCAACAGCGGAAAGCAGGTGATGAGCAGCTCGATCATGCGCTGGCTCCTTTTCCTTCGACCGGTGTCTGCAGATCCGCAACCGACTGCTCTGCTATCGGTTGTTCTTTGGCAGGGGGCGTCCCATTGGCAGGCGAAACGGTCTCGGCTGATGCTGTTTCCTCTTCCTGCAACGTCTCGTCCGCGGCCGGTTCCGGCTTCATCCAGAGAACGACGTCATAGGCAAAGGCGGCAAAAATCAGGGTCAACGGCAACAGAAGGCTCACGTCCCGCAAGGGCGGCACCAGATCATAGGCAAGGCCGATCACCAGCATGGTCGGGATCGTGGTGCGGATCGGCGTCCTCGATCCCTTGTGCTCCGCGTAGCGGTCGAAAACGGCATAGAGGTAGATCACCAGGAAAAGGAGCAGCAGCAGTGTGATCAACCCGGCCGTGGCAAAGCCGTCGCTGGCGCCGGGCGCGACCCAGGAATCCGGCGGTGGGTCCAGTGTCTGCGCCGTCGTTGCCGTTGTGCTCATGAATGTTCCCCCACCCGATGTGCTGTGACCCAACGTCACCGGAAACATAATGTCTGCAGGAATTACCGATTGAAACAAGAAATTGCGCCTCTGACCGAGGACACGTTAGGTCGGCCTGATCCGCAGTCGGTGTGACACGCACCTTCCGAGGCCGGATCGAAGGGTTTCAGGCAATGTCTTTCCGGAATGACGAGATGGTTGGTGTAGACGTCCCGAGCGACCCTCAGGATTTCGACTGTGGTCTCCGTGATGGCACGCTGGCCGCAGCGAGGGTTGCCTCAGGTCGTCCGCTTCCAATCAGCCGTTCGCCCTGGTCGCAGCTGTCCGGAAAGAAGCCGGTGGGCCTAGAGGCTAATTTGCAAATTGCCGGGCCTTTGCAGGCCCGGCGATCTTACCTTTTCCGGCGATGCCGACATGCATTGCGCACTCAATTCCCAGGTGCTTATTCGTAGCGATCGTGTCGGCGCACCCAGTCCATTCCCCTCGCCTCATTACGCCCCTTGGGCGTCAGGTCGAGCATGGCATAAGTGCCCATCATCACTTCGACACCGCGTCCGTAGGTCGAATAAGTACGAAAAACTTCGCCGGCCTCATTCTTGATGAAGGCGCTGACGCCGGGCCATTCCTCGCCCGTCATGTTCCAACCGCCGAAATTGTAGTCGATGTGCCCGCTGGCGACTTCCTCGGGGGTGAAACTGACCTGGAAGTCGTAGTTGAAGTCGCTTCCGAAGGACGAGACCCATCCGAACCTCCAGCCCATGCGTTTGCGGTAGCGTTCGATATCGGCAAGTGGTGCGCGGGAGACCGCAATCATGGTCACGTCATGGTTGGCAAGATGCAGGTTCATGCCGTCTGCGTGGTCGGCCATGAAAGAACAGCTCGGGCAGCCTTCCTTCCATCCCGGCGCAAACATGAAATGCTGCACCACGAGTTGAGACCGTCCCTCGAAAAGCCCGGCAAGCGAGCGCGGGCCGTCAAGTGTATCGAAGACGTAGTCCTTCTCGATGCGTTCCCACGGCAAGGCAAGGCGCTTGCTGGCGACACTGTCGCGCAGGTGCGTGAGTTCCTTTTCCTTTTGCAGCAAGTCCCGCCGGGCGGCGAGCCAGTCTTCATGTGAAACAACAGCGTTTTGCATGATCATTCTCCTTCAGTTTGGGTGGTGGGGATATCGAAGCGCCGCGAGCGGGCGGACATCAGCCTGAGCCAGGGCGGCAGGTGGAACAGGCCCATCAGGACGTACATCAGGGTCATGTCATTCACAGGCAGGAAGCCTGGAACGGATGAACAGATCTCCCACCCCTGCACTCCGGTTGCGGAAATCCATGCCATTGAGCCAAAGGTTGGCGCGGCGGCCAGCCGAAGGCACCCTGCTGTGTCGCGGTGGTGACCAGAGGGTGCTTGTGTCTTCCCTGTACCTGCAAACATCGTCATTATCGGTCCTCCGTATGATCCGGCGTTTGCGACCATCGCCCGGTGAGCAAAGACATAGATGCGGAGACGGGGCGGGTGAGAGTTACAAGTTTGGCGGGATTTCCATGGACATGCTGATCGCCGCGGCGGCGCGCGCCCTTTCGTCCGGGGATCCTCTGGCGGTATTGAAACGAGTGGCACTGCGCAACGACGCGCCGGCATTGGCGTTGCGCGGCATTGCCATGGCCCAGCTCGGCGACCTTGCGCGCGCCAGAGAGCTGCTGAAGGATGCGGCCCGCGCCTTCGGGCCGGATGAGCCGATGGCGCGTGCACGCTGCATGGTTGCCGAAGCAGAGATCGCTTTGGTCTGCCGCGACCTCGGCCGTTCCTTTCAAACGCTCGGTGCAACCCGCGCGACGCTCGAAGCCGGTGGTGACCAGGTGAATGCCGCACATGCCGGCTATCTCGAAGCCCGCCAGCTTCTGCTCATCGGCCGGCTCGAAGATGCCCAGAGGACACTCGACAGCATCGACATCGACGTCTTGCCGCCTGCGTCTCGAGCCGGCTACGGTCTTGTGGTAGCCGGCATTGCCATGCGGCAAATCCGGACGGGGCCTGCACGAGCCGCACTCCAGCAGGCAGCGCGTGCTGCCCGGGATGCCGGTATTCCCTCCCTCAAGGCCGAGGTTGAAAAGGCATGGCATGCGCTGGAGGCACCGGCCGCCCGTCTTGTCTCTCGCGACAGGCAAGACTTGCTGCAGCTTGACGGGGTCGAGGCTCTGGTCGCCTCCGATACGTTTATTGTAGATACCTGCCGAAATGCTGTGAGGCTTGGGGAAAAGTTGATCTCACTCGACCGCCGTCCAGTCCTGCTTGCTCTGGCCCGGGCGTTGGCAGAGGTCTGGCCGGAAGATGTTTCGCGCGAAAACCTTCTCATGCACGCCTTCGGGGCAAAGCATGTGGACGATTCGCACCGGGCGAGGTTGCGTGTCGAGATTGCTCGCCTTCGCAAGGTCATCAAACCCGTCGCCGCGGTAAGGGCAACGAGCCTGGGTTTTGCTCTGAAGCTGTACGGCGCTCACCAGGTCGCCGTGCTGGCGCCGCCGGTGGAAAGCGACCACCCGGAGGTGCTGGCGCTGCTCGCGGACGGCGAGGCCTGGTCGAGTTCTGCGCTGGCGATGGCACTCGGTGTAAGTCCACGCACGGTTCAAAGGAAGCTTGAAGACCTTGCTCTTGCCGGGAAAGTTCGATCCTTCGGACGAGGGCGGGCCTGCCGCTGGATCCTATCGAGTGTTCCCGGATTCCCGACAAGTTTGTTACTCCCCCTTGCAATCGCCACCGGTTAGAATTGCCGCATGAAACACAGAACAGCAGAGATCATCCGGGAGTTCGGCCCCTTCCCCGGCATCGATGACATTGCCGGGGTCAGCTTTGGTCGCGAGCGGGTCTGGTTCGCGTCCGGAGACAGGCTAAATGCGCTTGATCCGGAAAGTGGAGAGATTACGGGATCGATCGCGACTGCCGCCGATGCCGGTACCGCCTTCGATGGAACTCATCTGTTCCAGATTGCCGATGATGCGATCAACAAGATCGACCCCAATACCGGAGAAGTGCTGGCCACGATACCGGCCCCCGGTGACGGCGGGCATTCGGGACTGGCTTGGGCCGAGGGGTTCCTTTGGGTTGGACAGCATCGGGGCCGCAAGATCCACCAGGTGGATCCGGAAAGCGGCAAGGTTCATCGTACAATTGAATCGGATCGCTTCGTCACCGGCGTCACATGGGCGGATGGCGAGCTTTGGCACGGCACCTGGCAGGACGGCGAAAGCGATATCCGGCACATCAATGCCGCGACTGGAGATGTGCTGGAGCGTTTGCAAATGCCATCGGGTTCCGGCGTCTCGGGACTTGAATCCGATGGCGGTGATCGCTTTTTCTGCGGCAGCGGAGGTGCCGGAAAACTGTTGGTCGTCCGACGGCCGGGGTCAGATTCTGAATGATCTGTTCCCCAAAAGACCCTCGCTATTAAGGTCATGGCGCCGCGACTATCGCCGGGCTTGTCGCAAGCGCTTAGCCGCAAAAATTGCGGCTACTCACCGAAGGCAGTCATCCCTGACTTTGAAGAAGCAATTCCTGACACTCCTGGTCCGAGCGCAGCTGTGCCTTCTGGCGGACCTGGGTGTTGGTATCCGGCAGGGCCAGGGATCGATTGATGATCAGGATATGCTCTTGCAGGAGTGCGTGAGCGGCGTCGAATTCGCCTTGATCGATCAGGTCGCGCATGCGGGTGTGCTCGGCGTAGGAGCGGTGCCAGTAGTCGCCTTCGCCTGACTGAAGGCGTGCTCTCAGCGCGGCCAGAGCAGTTGCAGTCAGATCATAGGCCTTTTCAAGATACCTGTTTCCGGCAATCTGAAGAATGACCCGATGAAACGCGCTGTCGGCCGTGCTGTAGCGCAGCCGGTCGCCAATTTCTATCGCGTGGTCCATCTGGGAAATGGCGGCGGACAACTGTTGCACCAGCCCACTTCGGTTCCGCTCCAGCGCCATCTGGAGAGCTTCCTTTTCTAGCATGGCCCGGAATTGGCTCATTTCCTCGACGTCTTTTCGCGAAGGCGTAAACACGTAGGTTCCAGCCTGTGGGACAATGGTCACCAGACCCATGTCACGCAATTCCATGAAGGCGGCTCGAACCGGTGCCTTGCTCATCCCGAGCGCTCTTGCGATTTGCTCTTCCGAGAGCCGCTCACCGAATTCAAATTTACCGGACACGATCGCATCGCGAATGCGCTCGCTGGCTTCCTGGGTTAGCGACACTCTCTTCTCCTCGCATCCACCTGGCTCACTACACCACGGTCTAGCAGACCTGTAATCGCCAAAAACCTTGCTTTTTTCATAGTTTCAAAAATTTGTTTGACATTCGAGTAAATTCTAGAATTCTAGAAGAGCCAATGCAAACACAAAATGCACTTTGAAGTTCAAGAGGTATTTCATGTCCCGCCTGCGTCTCCTGACCCCTGATGCCCAATACCCAGACGATGCCTTGATCGAACGGGCCACGGCGGGTGACGATGTGGACTGGGATATTTACCGCGAGCGCTCTCCCGAGCAGTTGCCTGAAGAGGTTCTGCGGTCGTGTGATGCAATGGTGGTTTGGCATGAAATGCCGGTTTCACCCCAGCTCATTTCAAAGCTGGATCGGTGCAAGATCATTGTGAGAGCCGGTGTCGGATTTGACCACATCGACCTTCAGGCAGCCGCCAGTGCAGGCATTCCGGTGTGCAATACACCGGACTACGGCACCAGCGAAGTTGCCGATCATGCCATTGCCCTGATGCTCACCATGCGGCGCGGTATCGCCAGCTACCACCGCAACCTCATGCAATCGCCCCAAGACGGCTTTGACCATGCCCGGGCGCCGCTGCTGGCGCGCTTGCGCGGCAAGACGTTCGGCGTGATCGGCCTCGGACGGATCGGCATTGCCACGGCGCTTCGGGCCAAGGCTTTCGGCATGCGCGTTCTGGCATATGATCCGCTGGTGTCCCGCGGTACCGAGATCGCCGCAGGTGTGGACCGGTGCGACCATCTCGAAGAGCTGCTGTCCCAGAGCGATGTCGTCAGCCTGCATTGTCCGCTGACAGCGGAAACCCGCAACATGATCAACGCCGAGCGACTGTCGATGATGCAGCCGCACGCAATTCTGATCAACACGGCACGCGGCGCGATCATCGACGTGAACGCGCTTCTGGACGCCTTGCGACAGCAAACGATCGCAGGTGCCGGGATCGACGTGCTTCCGGTCGAGCCGCCTTCCAAGTCCGATGAAATCGCCCTTGCCTATGCCAATGGGACCGATCCGATCGTCGGCGAGCGCTTGTTCGTGACGCCCCATGCGGCCTGGTCCAGCCCGGAAAGCGTCGCCGACGCGCGGCGCCTTTCGGTGGAAACGGCCATGCAGTTCCTGCGCGAGGGCCGCCTTCGCAACCTCGTCAATTCACCGGTCACGCCAGCTTTCAGCGGGGCGGCCTGACGCAAAGCTCCTGCGGGACCAGCAACCCGCAACATGATCCGAGGACATGGGATCACCAAACATGTCCAATTCAGGGAGGAAAGTATGAAAGTGACGTTTTTCAAGACGTTCATCGCAGCGTGCATGCTCAGCAGCACCTCGGTCGTCGCACAGGATTTCGAATTGACATTCCAGTCGGTCGATCCGGCCGGAAACCCGAACTTCGCCATCCAGCAGGCCTGGACGGAACGTGTAAAACTGATGTCCGGCGGCCGGTTGTCGATCGAGCTTCTGCCGGTTGGCTCGGTTGTCGAATACAATGAAACCCAGGACGCAGTCGGCAATGGCATTCTGGACGGCCACATCACCGATGTCAGCTATTTCTCCGGCAAGGATCCTGCGTTCGGGCTGATTGCAAACCCCATCGGTGCCTGGGCGGCACCCGACGAAATGTTCCGCTTCATCAACTACGGCGGTGGCTATGAGCTGATGAACGCACTTGAGGAGCCCTATGGTCTTCATTTCATCGGCGCCACCACCACGGGTCTTGAAGGTTTCGTTTCCAAACGTCCTCTGGACGGGGTCGATGACCTGAAAGGCCTGAAGGTACGGGCCCCGGAAGGCCTCATTCAGGAAGTCTTCGCGGCCGCCGGCGCGGTTCCGGTCAACCTGCCCTATTCCGAGGTTTACACAGCGCTCGACAAGGGCGTTATAGACGCTGCGGATTCCACCGTCTTTTCAACCAACCACCAGCAGGGCCTGCACAAGGTTGCCGAACATCCGGTCTATCCGGGGTTCCATTCCATGCCTCTGGTGGAAGTTTCCATGAACCTCGACAAATGGAACGCCCTTCCCTCTGATCTTCAGGAAATCCTGACAGTCTCCGTTCGTGACTTTGCGCAGGATGCGGTTGCCGTCTTGTCGATGAACGACCTGAAGACCTATGCGGAAGCGACCGCAGATCCGAACATCACCGTTCACAACTGGTCGGCAGAAGAACGGGCGAAGTTCCGCAGGATCGCGATGGACCAGTGGGCCAAGGTGGCCGCGCGCTCCGACAATGCCCAGAACGTCTATGAGACCCTGACCTCCTATCTCGACAGTCAGGGCATGTTGAAGTGACACATGTTTTCGGGCGCTGCCTCAGCGCCCGAATTCCTCCTTCGAACTTTTGATAAGCCACAATCGGCAAGCAACCCTTTGAGGGCGTTGGCTTGGACAAATGCGTCCGGGAACCGGGCAATCGCGTCAGGCCCCGACACGCTGCCACCTGCCGACCGGTTTCAGGGGACGAACGGTAACGTCCCTCGTCGTTGTGGTTGATCCCCCTCTATCAGACTGGAGTGGCTGTCCATGCCTCTGCCGCCAGAACGTGCCCCAGTGCCGGATCAGGCCGAACCTCTTGTGCCGGCTCAGGAATATTTGCCTGAATCTGGCCGATTGGGTTGGGCCATCACCCGCCTTGCCCGATTGTTCGCGGTTGGAATCATCATCGCCATGGCGGTGCTGGTCGTCGAAATATTCCTTCGATATGTCTTCAACTCGCCCACTATCTGGGCGCATGAAACAACCACCTTCCTCAGTGCCGTCACCTTTATCTTCGGTGGTCTTTTCTGTGTCGCTCGCAATTCGCACATCCGGGTCGTGCTGATTTACGACGTGGTCAGCCGGCGCGCACGCAGGGTTCTGGATGTGCTGATTTCCATGGCCAGTCTGCTGGCGTGCCTGTTCTTTGCCTGGGCATCCTGGCTCATGGTCAAGAAAGCGATGTTCCGCCCGGATGGGTCCTTCTTCCTGGAAACCAGCGGAAGCGCCTGGAACTCACCCGCACCGGCCCTCCTGAAGATCTTCCTGCTCGTGGTGATGGTCACCATGAGCATCCAGTTCCTAATCCTGACGGTGAATTACCTTCGGCGGCCACTCCGGACAGGGGGAGACAGCGATGCTTGACCTTCTCGATTTCGGTCTGAACCTCAAGGCACTCGGCATCGGTTGGGGCACATTGGTGATGTTCGCCCTACTGGTCGGTCTTCTTCTGACCGGCATGCCTCTTGCCATGGTGACCTTGCTGGTTGCCCTTCTTTTTGCAGTTGGCTGGTTCGGACCGATGGCCGTTCCGTTGATCACCAGCCGCGTCTACAGTTTTGTCTCGTCCTTCGTCTTCATTTCAGTGCCCATGTTCGTGCTGATGGCGGCGATCCTCGACCGGTCCGGCATTGCCAGGGATCTGTTCGATGCGATGAAACTCGTCGGCGGACGGCTGCGTGGGGGCGTGGCGGTCCAGACCATATTCGTGGCTGTTATCCTGGCTGCAATGAGCGGCATTATCGGCGGGGAAATCGTGCTCCTGGGCCTCGTCGCCTTGCCGCAGATGCTGAGACTTGGCTATGACCGCCGCCTGGCAATCGGTGTTGTCTGCGCCGGTGGTGCGCTCGGCACAATGGTGCCTCCGTCCATCGTTCTCATCATCTACGGCCTGACAGCAAACGTCTCTGTCGGAGACCTGTTCACTGCAGCGTTCGTCCCGGGCTTCATGCTGGCGGGGCTTTATATCGCCTATATCCTGTTCCGTTCGTACACCGATCCCAAGGTCGCGCCTCCCCCGCCCGAAAAACGGATCTCGCTTTCAGAACATCTGCCCCTGCTGCGCGGCCTGGTCTTGCCGATGGCGGTGGTGTTCGTGGTCCTGGGTTCAATCTATGGCGGCATCGCCTCGGTGACGGAAGCCTCGGCCATCGGGGTCGCCGGCGTGATCGTTTCGACCATCCTGCGGCGGGAGTTTTCCTTCTCCATGTTGCTGGATGCGTCGATGCACACATTGGCAACCGTCGGCATGATCATGTGGATCGGCATCGGTGCCAGCGCCCTGGTGGGCGTCTACAACCTGATGGGCGGCATCCGTTTCATCTCCCAGCTCATCACGGGCATATCCGACAATCCGACAGTCATCATCCTGTTCATGATGCTCATCCTCTTCATACTCGGAATGTTTCTGGATTGGGTCGGGATCGCACTTCTGACGATGCCGATCTTCGTGCCCATCATCAAGGAACTCGGCTATGACCCCGTCTGGTTCGGCGTCTTGTTTGCCATGAACATGCAGGTGTCTTTCCTGACGCCACCTTTCGGGCCAGCCGCATTCTATCTGAAGAGCGTGACACCACCCGAGATTTCCCTTGGAGAGATCTTCCGGTCCCTGGTTCCGTTCATCGCTCTTCAGGTCATTGCGGTAGGGCTTTTGGTGATGTTCCCGGCCCTCGCACTGCGCTGACGCACTTCCCTCAAGAATGGCAATCGAGACGACCTCATGAGACGCAGGTTAGACGGCGAATACGACTACATCATCATAGGAGCCGGAACGGCCGGATGCGTGCTTGCCAATCGCCTTTCGGCAGATCCGGCCAACAGGGTTCTGCTTCTGGAAGCGGGCGGCAAGGATAGCTACCCCTGGATCCATGTTCCGGTCGGGTATCTCTACTGCATGGGCAATCCGCGTACGGACTGGATGCTTCGCACGGAAGCCGATCCGGGGCTGAACGGCAGATCCCTCGCCTACCCGCGGGGGAAGGTCCTCGGCGGATGCAGCTCCATCAACGGCATGATCTACATGCGCGGTCAGGCAGCCGACTACGACGGCTGGGCGCAGATGGGAAACACCGGCTGGAGCTGGCAGGACGTGCTGCCCTACTTCGTGCGGTCCGAGGACAGACCGGATGCGGATGGCAGGCTGCATGGTGCGGGCGGAGAGTGGAAGGTCGCGCGGCAGCGGTTGAGATGGGACCTCCTGGATGATTTCCAGAGTGCCGCAAGCGAAATGGGCATTCCCCGAACGACCGATTTCAACGCAGGAGACAACGAAGGCGCAGGTTATTTCGAGGTCAACCAGAAAGGCGGCCGCCGCTGGAGTTCGGCACGGGGCTTCCTGAGGCCGGCGCTGAAACGCGGCAATCTGCGACTTTTGACCGGTGCCACAGTCGAGCGGATCATTCTGGACGGCCGCCGCGCCACGGGCATTGCCTTCGGTTGCGCAGGACAGGAGCTTATAGCCACGGCCGGAAAAGAAGTCCTCCTTGCGGCGGGAGCCGTTCATTCTCCCGCGCTGCTTGAACTGTCAGGCATTGGCCGGCCGGAGGTCCTCAGGCAGGCCGGCATTGATGTGGTGCATGCCCTGGATGACGTCGGTGAAAACCTCCAGGACCACCTTCAACTGCGCATGGTATTTCGAGTCCGCAATGCCCGGACCTTGAACCAGGTCGTCAATTCGCTCTCAGGCAAAGTGTCGATGGCTGCCCAATATCTGTGGTCGCGGTCAGGCCCGCTTTCCATGGCGCCCAGCCAATTCGGCATTTTCACCCGCAGCAGCCCGGACGTGGCGACGCCCGATCTGGAGTATCACATTCAACCCCTGTCGACTGACCGGCTCGGCGAGCCTCTGCATCCCTATCCGGCCGTCACCGTTTCGGTCTGCAATCTCCGGCCGGAAAGCCGCGGCACGGTGCACATCGCTTCCGACAGTCCGGAAACCCCACCGAAAATAACACCGCGCTATCTGTCTGCTCCTCATGACAGGACGGTTGCACTCAGGTCTCTGCGTCATGCACGCGCGTTGCTGTCCATGCCTTCCTTGAAAAAATACGAGCCGGAGGAAGCTCTGCCCGGCCCCGACGTCCGGTCCGATGAGGCGCTCATGCGTGCTGCGGGCGACATCGGGACAACCATTTTTCATCCTGTCGGAACCTGCAGGATGGGTGTCGATGACAAAGCCGTCGTCGACCCGGAACTGCGGGTGCGGGGCATTGAAGGACTGCGTGTCGTGGATGCTTCGATCATGCCGCGCATTGTTTCCGGCAACACGGCATCACCCGTCGTGATGATTGCCGAGAAGGCCGCAGACATGATCCTGCTCTCCGCCTGACAAATCTCCCCAAGAAACAGAACCACGAGGATTTCACATGAAGTTTCTGCGCTTTGGCCCGTTGGGCCAGGAAAAACCTGGCTGTGTTGATGCCGAAGGCCGCATCCGTGACCTGTCCGCGCACATAAGCGACCTGACGCCCGAAACGCTCACAAAAAGCACCCTTGCTGCCCTGGGTGCCTTGGACACTGCAAAGTTGCCTGTCGTCGATCCGGACGTGCGCCTTGGTGCTTGTGTGGGGGGCGCCCGGAATTTCTACGCAGTCGGGCTGAACTATGCCCGGCACGCAAAGGAAACAGGCAATCCAAATCCCTCCGAACCGGTGCTGTTTTCCAAATCCACCTCATGCATCAGCGGTCCGAACGATCCGATCATTTTGCCGAAGGGGTCGGAAAAAACCGACTGGGAAGTCGAATTGGGTGTCGTGATCGGCAGCGAATGCCAATACGTTCCAGAGCAGGACGCGCTGGAGAAGGTTGCCGGCTATTGCCTCATCAACGACGTCAGTGAGCGGTCCTATCAGATCGAGCGCGGTGGCCAGTGGATCAAAGGCAAATCCGCACCAAACTTTGGCCCGATTGGTCCCTGGCTGGTTACACGGGACGAGATCCGGGATCCGCAGGACCTTCGATTGACGCTCTCGGTGAACGGAGTGATGCGCCAGGACAGCTCAACCGACGACATGATTTTCACCGTGGCGAAAATCATCTCCTACATGTCCAATTTCATGCGTCTGATGCCCGGTGATGTCATTGCCACTGGAACTCCGGAAGGCGTAGGCCTTGGGCTCGATCCGCCGCAGTTTCTCAAGCTTGGTGACGTTGTCGATCTAAGCATCTCCGGCCTTGGGACACAGCGACAAACCGTTGTCTCCCCGTCGGCTTGATTGACCGGCCGCCTATCAAGTCTTGCCAGGGGCAATCCGGTTGAGGTGTCACCCTTGGCCAGATTAAAGCGTGTTGGACGCCATCCGAATGTGGCTGAGAAGCCTCCGCCTTTGGCGGTGTTCTTCCCAGCCACTGATCATCAATATGAAGCCGCTCCTACAGAGCTGTCGCATTGTTTGAAGTATAGACGCGGGAAGCTGCGTCGGCTTTTTTCAAACGAGTCGTTCAGTCACGGCTTTCCACTCGGCCATGGCCCGAAGTCGATGATCTCGAATTTGTGCTGCTGAGTGGACGGCGTGTGACGGGACGAAGAGGTTCCTCACAGAGGAAAATATCGACTCAAATTGCTGGAGTGACCTTGTCGACCGAAAACCCTGCCGCGTTCGTTCCCGCTTTCGAAACGGAAAATGGGAATTCTCGGCCTGATTGTTCAAGCCTTTGTGTGAGCGATGTTAGACGGTCGGCATGACTTGGCGATTGGCCACACCGTAGGAGCGCAGCTTGTCGGGGATCATGCGCTTTGGTGGCAGGCCTTGCTTCTTTAAAAGTCGCATCAGAAGGCAGCTTGGCTGCTTTGGTGTTGCGGCGCGTCTGAACGATCTCATCGAGAACCTAACCGTCCTGGTCAGCCGCCCGCCACAGCCAGCATTTCCAGCCATGATTGCGCACCGCAACTTCGACGAGGTGCCAGATATCTGCTTTTCCCGGTGCTTTGCGGCGCAGACGCACATACTCGGTACAGTGCTTGAGGCACCATAGACAGATCGTCTGATAAGAAATGACAACGCCCCGTTCGAGCAACATTTCTACGACATCGCGCAGCTCAGATTGAAACGTAAATAGAGCCACACCGCGCGCGAGATGATTTCAATCGGATAGCGATGGTTTTTGTAAGTCGGAGCAGTCCTGTCCATGCTCTCGCAGCTACACACAAATTGTTGCCTAAGGAATAAGGTGACAGCACCGCTTGCTTGACATGAGTTTATTCTCCTTTGCAAATGGTATTTAGGTAATAATTCAGTTTTTCTTCCACAATTTTTTCACTTCCTAAGTGCAACCGAATATTAGCGCCTCCTGGATCAACCAGAAAATATTTGCCGCCATTGCATTGGAAATTAGCTGTTTTTGTAAATAGCTTATCCTGAGAGGGGCAAAAAATTCCAAAGTCTTCATCTTTTCCTTTAGAAAATAGGTCGAGTTTCTCAATCTTTTTTCTAGTCTCTCTACCCGGATTTAAGCTAATCGATGATGAATGGCTGTTTTTTATCACCTTGATTGATTCAAATTCGTGCAGGCAAATTTCGTTCTTTGTTATTTCTGTGTTTTCTGGATAGTAACAATTGTTATTGTTGCTTATAATTTCGATTCGGCATCTGTCGACATTGACTTGTAATTCTTCGTCGCCATAGCGAAATATATTACTTTCCAGCAATTGCGCTAATTCACTTGCTAAATTCTCGCTTGCCTTCGATGGTTTATCTAAAAAAAATGTTGTTACTAAGATAGTGAAGAAGAATAATAAAACAAACTTGAAAATATGAATTTTAAAGTATTCTTTCAAATATAAAAGGAAATATTGAATAATCTTCAGATTAAGATATTTCATTATGCCACTCTTATTTTTCTTTTGATTTTCTCTTTTCATCAATTGGCTCATGGTGACCAACAATAATTCCCTCCAATTGTCACCATCCCACAGCGCCGGAAAAACTGGTCAGCATCTTCCGCATTCTTGCCATTCGTGACATGCATCGTCACATGGGCGCAACCTAGTGTATTAGCCCAATGGCGTACCGCGTGGACGAGAAGGAGGGCGACCTTGCCGCCAAGCAGCGTGCCGGTGAGTTTTGGGGATATGTTCAACGTGTGCACCGTCGCGATCAGGTTGCCGCCGCCAACGGCTGCTATGCCTCTGAAAATTAACCTATCTTCGTCGGTGGAGCGCTCATAAACACCAATGCCAATTCCAGGGTTTCCTGTCGCCTTACCAACAAATTTTGTTACGGACGACGCGTCTGGAGTTTCGGCTAATATGTTGCCAGCCCCAGAAAAAAGGGAGTCGAGGTAGCCTCTAAGGTCTGGATACAAATCTTCAAAACTAA
The DNA here is from genome assembly GCF_054658215.1 of Roseibium sp. ROS1. Taxonomy (NCBI): domain Bacteria; kingdom Pseudomonadati; phylum Pseudomonadota; class Alphaproteobacteria; order Hyphomicrobiales; family Stappiaceae; genus Roseibium; species Roseibium sp. ROS1. The sequence goes on along the minus strand of NZ_BAAGIG010000005.1, from coordinate 327,753 downwards.
AAGTAATTGTTTCGTTGTAGTAAGTGGGTGGGGGTGTTTATTTTGTGGGGCCTTGCGAAAGGAAAACGCCTAGAGGATGCTTTGAATTTCTGTAATTGGATTTGCCATTTTACCACCAAACAGATTTTTCGAGGATGTGTTAGAGCTTTAGAAGTTTGTTCTACTTATTGGTGCTTTCTCAAGAATAATTAGGTGCTATGCTTTTTCATCTTTAAAACAAAGATGATAAATAAATAAACAAATGAAAGAAGCACTGCTATCAGAACCTTACCAGTATACCATGAGTCTGTTCCCGTAATTTTTCTATAAAAATAATACAAACATCCAAGTATCGTGGCAAATATAAGAATTTTATTTTCATCATAATATTCTGCCAAAATTTTTCTCATATTGTTTACTCACCACAAAGTAAAATTAGAAGACTTACTATTCGTCAACCGACTGCCTTTAAGCCTAATAGTAATCAATGCTGATGTAATTGCCCTTCTGCGAACGTCCGCCCCCGGCACAGCATCGATCAGCCCGACACGCTCCGGTGCGACCATGGCCTTGTCAAAGATTGCTCGTGCCTTGAATTCAGAAAACCGAAAATCGCGAAAGATCGTCCTGAGATGCGCCTCACGCGCCAGGTGTATGTTGGCGCGGCAATCGGTTTCCGAGCCGACCGCAAGCCGGAGTTTGATGCTTGACCCGAGACCCGTTTCTCTTCCACATCAGCGTGGAGTCCTTTAGATGATATGTTTGGCCATTTGCGGCCGGTGTTTGCAGTGTCATTTTCAGTGCACATTCGCAGGACGCGAGATTGTCCGGGGATGAGTGGTGTCTGTTTCGGTTGTGGTCACCCTTCCACGAGGTGATTTGAGATCGGTATTCGGAGAGCGATGTGAAGAGTGTGTCGTTGAGGCATGCGTCCCCGAACGCTTTCGTCAAGAAGGTGACCGACCTAGAAACGGAACGTCAGGTTAGCCTTTAAATCATGCAACGCACTCTCTCCGGAGAGATAGCCGCCATAGGCAACACCGAACGTGGTGTTTTCAGCGAGGTCGATGTCTAGCCCGGCATCGACGGTCAAGACATTGCGTGCGATAGGCGCGCCCCAAACCGTAAAGTCCGCGCCACCTGCAAAACTATTTCGGACCGACGGGTTCAAAGGTCTGAAGGCGTGCTGCCAGCCGAGGCCACCATGAAAATTCACCGCCGTCTGGTCGAAGTTGACAACACCAGCCGCACGCAAGCCAAGGGTCGTGAATGTAGCTGAAGAGGTCGCGGCATTGACCGTCAGGGCGGCGGCGCCGCCGCTCTCGGTGAAGCCGTCCGTGTGCAGGTTGACATGGGCCAGCCCCGCAAAGGGCTCGAGCGAATAGGCACCGAGACCAATCTCGTACCCGGCTTCAGCGAAGGCCTGGAGGGTTCGCCCGGTATAGTCCGCAGACAGACTGTCGGAGAAATTGCCGACGGTGACATCGCGGCCGGTGTCGATGCCATGCCAGGAATTGGAGCCACCGAAACGCAGGGCCAGCGCGTTCACGTTGGTGGAGCCGTAGGCCCCGAATAGATAGCTGTCCACTTTCGACGTGGACGAGCGCGCCTTCACATCGACATTTGCCCTCTGGTATCCGCCCATCAGGCCGAGATGCACGGTTTCGCCCAGAACACCGTCGGCCCCAGCCAGGAAGCCACCGCTTGAGCTGGAAAGACTCGCTGTGTTTCCGGTCGAGGACCAGTCCCCGAAACCGCCGATCGCGGTCATCCAGAGGGCGTTGTCCGCAGCGGAAAAGCTGTCCCCATAGGTGGCGGTGTGCGCTGTGGTACCACCCGGCTCCAGGTCTACCGCGCCCATTTGGGTCCTGACGGAACGGCTTCGGTCATAGGCAGCATTGCGCAGGAGCCGTGCATCCTCGATCACAACCGCCGAAAGAGACGCGTGGATTTCGCCCGACAGGTCATCAATAGCGGTACGTGCGCCCGAAGCACTTTGCGAGATAACAGCGCCGTAAAGGCTGGACCGTAAATTTTTGCGACAGACCCGAAATAAGTCTCCTCCTTTCGACATCGACTCGTAAGCATTAATATTAAAATCCAGCTCACTTATTTCACCGCTTTCAATCATCTTCTCGACTGTCGATAATGGAACGGTGTGCGACAACTATAATGCCCAGGTTTTGTTATTAGCATTTTCAATTAAGCCGCCTTGCCCACCACCCAAAAAGGCAACTCGAGAGAGATTCCTCCCGTGCGGAGTTTGAGATTTTTTTCGTTCGCCATCTTTATTCCCTAGATATAGGATCAACAAAAGGTGAATTTCTAATAGAAATCCTAATAGAAGTAAGAAAAAGAAAAGTAATAACCGAATACAGTAATTAGGAACACCACAAGACTGACGACGCATAATCGAAAGTAAGTGACCTTAGCTCCAACAAGAGTAATCATCTTGCCTGGGGCAAATGAAATAAAACGATATATGATATTATCTTCTTTTTTCTGTCTAAAGGTATTTCCAAGATTGGCTAGGAACGAGGCAAAAAATACTATTGAAATAAAAATCATCGCTAGCACTGACAAAACAATAAAATTAGTCATTAGACACCTTTTCGACACGAAGCTCAGTAAACAACTCTACGGATTGGCTTTTAGGCGCGATGCTAAAGTTAATCACACCACTTGCACGGCATAATTCCCCCCAAACGTCACCATCCCGCACCGCCGGAAGAACTTATCCGCGTCCTTCGCGTTCTCGCCGTTGGTGACATGCACCATCAGATGGGCGCAGCTGCGCGTCTCGGCCTAGTGGCGCACCGCCTGTACGAGGCGCAGTGCCACCTTGCCGCCGAGCAGCGTGCCGGTGAGTTTTTGAGAAATGTTCAGCGCCTACACCGTCGCGATCAGCGTGCCTTGCCCCAGAAAATGCTCCCTCGCCTGCACCGAGGCAAAGCCGAGAAGCCCGTCTTCGGCGAGCGGTTCGTCCGCCCCGGCACGGCATAGATCAGCCCGAAGCGCTCCGGTTCGACTATCGCCTTGTCGAAGATCGCCCGGGCTTTAGCTTCTGAAAACGGAATATCGCGAAAGATCGGTCGAAGATGCGCTTCACGCGCCAAATGAATGCCGGCGCGGCAATCGGTTTCCGAACCGTCCGCCAGCCGGAGTTTGATGCTCGTTCGCTCTTGAGTGATATCATTCGCGTTCGCGGTTTCCCCTGCGCGACCGTAATCAGCCCATTCCTTTGGGTCGATGCTTCCCCGATTTGCAGAGTAACCTTTTACACGCGTGGAAAGAGTATCTTCTTCCCTCACTTGAATGCCCTAACCAACGCGCACCGCGTTGTCTCCCTGATCAGAGGCTTCGCCTCTGAATTTATTATATGCGCAACCAGACGCCTCTTTCTGGTTGCGCGGCTATAGTTAACACCTCGGTAATTTTTGACAAGCTCTTAAGTGCACTTCTTGGTTGAAAGAGGTTGTTTCGAGCAACGTTGTCGGGTTTTTGTGAGCTCGTCTCAGGTGTCGCGGTGTCACCCTTGGCCAGATAAAAGCATGTTGGACGCCGTCCGAATCTGGCTGAGAAGCCTCCGCCTTTGGCACTGTTCCTCCCAGCCACACATCATCTATTTGAATCCGTTCCTTCGCATCGATTCCAATCATTCATTGGACCGCTGTTCGGAGATCTTCGACACTGCGGTCATGGAACCAGATGACGATCTCCTTCTCCTCAAACGCGTGGACCCCGGCCGGAACATGAACCGGTTCTACCACCTGTCGGTCGAGCCCACCCTGTTCGGCGGATTTGCCGTTCGCCGGACATGGGGACGCCTGGGCACCTGGGGTCGAACGCGGCTTGATCTGTTTGCGGATGTGTCATCGGCTGTGGCGCATCAGCAGAAGCTGGCGGCACTAAAGCATAAGCGCGGGTATCGCCCGGAATGAGGCTGTGGCGTTGTGCCTGATCCCTGTTCCATGGGATCTTCCTGGGGAAGATCACTCAATCAGACGTCACAGGATACCCCAGGCCCTGTATCTGTCTCGGCCTGTAAGCTCGCGGGGGAGCGCGGGGCCGAGTTGGCGGATCATGCGGTCGACGGCAGCGGCGGTGACGCCGAGGTCCTGGCGGGCCATGGGAATGGTCACCAGGGGCCGGGACAGAAACATCCGGGCAAACTCCGGCAGCCTGGAGTGGCTTCGGCAAGACTGGCAATGGCGAGCCAATTGCTCCTGGGCAATCGATAGCCGGTCCAGCTGATCCATGGTTTCCTGGGCGGCTTTTTCGAAACCGGACAGGAAGCCGGCGATGCGCACCTGGAACGTGTCCTTGCGGCGCCAGCGAAAGGGCGACTTTCGCAATCCCGCTGACAGGCTTGGCAAATGAGACGTGGTCACCTGTGTTTTCAGGAAGACAGCCGACAGCAGGCGGCCAAGTTCCGGCCATCCGTCCAGTGGCTGCAGCACCTGCCATGCATCAAGCAAAATTGCCGCCGCCAGAACGGGCGGTAATTTCAGGGCTTCAGCTTCCGTTTTGACAGTGAGCCAGTCGTCCAGACGGTCACCCCGTTCCGAAAACCGAGAGAAGTGTACGGAAAGTATGTCTCCGGATTGGCGGGACGAGACAGGTCTTTCCGGGACGGTTCCCTGTGCCAGCTGTCTGGAGCGTTCAAGTACGGCGTCGATTTCGGCAAAGAGATTTTTTTCCGTATCGGTAATGTCCTGTTGGGCCGAGGTTGAGGCGGCAGGTCTCCTCCCCTCCCCCGAGTTTCTGATTGTCGTTGTCTCGAACTCGGCGTCATCTGTCGGCCGGCCTACAAGTGTCAGAAGACCGTCCCGACTCAAGATACTGTCCGGGGGGTGCCGGTCGACCCGTCTGCGGAGCGCCAGGAACCTGGCGGCCCGTGTCAATTCGTGGGTGGGCGCGCGTCTGTCGGTGCCGGCGTCGTGCAGGACAAGGTCCTCCAGATGAACAAGGTCTCCATCGAGGGCCATGGAGGCACAGGTCTCAAACAGGTGGGACCGGCTGCGCACACCGTCTTCCAGCGCGGGTGTCCGGCGCAATCTCTCGTCGGCTCGGGTCAGTGACCGGCTGGCGCGATCGAGCGGGTCGGCCAGATCGAGCCAATCCAGTGATTTCAGGGACTTGTGGAGATCGTAAACCATTGACATCGGCTGATAATATTTCATTAACGATAATCAACAAGCAAAAAAGTATCATTACATGGATATCTGTCAACTCAGGATCATAAGCAATGATAATTAAAGCTTATCGATGGTTAGACTTTTCAGCGACCTCATGCTAAACATTGGCCCCTGTCCCGACCCGCAAAAGCCTGTCAGCCATGCCCGAAAGCCCCCTCCCCGCTTCCTGTCACTCGTCGCAGCCCGCACGGAAGGAGGCTGCACGGAACGAGGCTGCGGATCAGGCAATGCGCGACAAGATAGAAACCCTCGACACGTTGTCCGCCATTCTGCCAGCCATCGCCGGGTCAGACCGGGCAGAGCAGCTGGCCCGGCTTTTGACCGATGAGGACATCGACACCCTGCGCCACCTTGCCAGGGAAGGCATGGGCGAGAATTCGCTGAGGGCATTGACCTCCGACTTTTCCTATCTGGAAGGCTGGTGCCTGGCGGCAACCGGAAGCCCCCTGCCCTGGCCCGCACCGGCGCCGCTCATTCTCAAGTACATCGCCCATCACCTGTGGGATCCGGACAAGAAGATGTCGGATCCCGGTCACGGGATGCCGGAAGACATTGCGAGGCAACTTGAGGCGCAAGGATTGCTCCGCAGCGCGAAAAATACAGCGGGCCAACGGTCCCCGCATGCACCGGCGTCTGTGCAGCGGCGGTTGGCCTCCTGGTCGACCTTGCATCGCTGGCGGGGTCTGACGGGAGACTTCTCCGCGGCGGAAGTGCGCTCCGCCATGCGTCTGGCTGTTCGTGTCGCCGATCGGCCGCGCGCGAGGAAAAGCCGCAAGGCGATCACGGCCGATTGTCTGGAGCTGCTACTCGCGACATGTGACGGCACGGACTACGCCGCACCAAGCCTGATGGACATTCGAGACAGGGCCTTGCTGCTGGTCGGGTTTGCCTCCGGTGGCCGCCGGCGCTCCGAGTTATCCGGAATGCGGTTTGGTCAGATCACCTGGGAGGACTTTTTGCCTCTGGACCCGAGTGATCCGGATAGCGACCTCCTGCCTGCCGCCAGCCTGCGACTGGGGCGCACCAAGACGGAAGAATCTTCGGACGACAATTCGGTTCTACTGATCGGACGGAGTGTCGACGCGCTGAAAACCTGGCTGGAAGCGGCCCAGATTCAGGAAGGGGCCGTCTTCCGCGCGATCGATCAGTGGGGCAACCTGAAAACCCGCGGCCTCACCCCGCAATCGGTGAATGCCATCGTCAAGAAACGCTGTGCACTTGCCGGACTGGACCCGCAGGACTTTTCCGCGCATGGCTTGCGCTCAGGCTTTCTGACAGAAGCGGCCAACAGGGACATTCCGATCCAGGATGCCATGCTGCAGTCCCGGCACAGGTCTCTCGCCCAGGCGTCCAGCTATTACAGCGATGCCGGGCGCAGCAGACGGCGGTCGGCCAGATTGTTGGGGTGATGTTCAACGCGAGGGAAGCTCATGAGGGAGATCCGGGCAGGTCTTGAAAGTGGCCCGTCCGGATCATTTCTCCTCAATCATTAGCTGATCCATCAGTCGAGTTGAACTCCTTAAAAAACAGTTAATAAACTCTCATATTCCCTTGCGGCACACAAGCGACGAGAGGTTGTTGTCATGGCCAAGATGCATCCATTTCGTGTTGTGCAGACTTCGGCAGGCTCTGTTTGCTGCGAGGTCGTTCCTGAGGCTGGCGTTTTGCATTGCACGGGACTGCCGCGCAATTTCCCAATGTTGTTCAGCGAGGCATGATCATTGAGCGTAATGATTGGTGTGCGCCATTGCACGTAATGCCTCTCTTGGTTGTCGTTTGAATTCTGTTCGCAGGGCCGGCGGTCAGGTGGATGCCATCAAGTCTGCAATCATCTTTCTGAAAACAGGTCGTCCTGTTCCTGTCAGGCCGGTTGCACAAATTCAGCAGCTAGCGTTTGCAGGACATGTATCTGGCAGCTCCTAAATACGTGGCAACTTACTCCTCTCTTGATTTGGTCCATTCTCTTCAAGATTTCGTTCGGATGGGGGAAGGCTGATTGGGGAAGCAAGCAGGAAACTAAAGTTTGGTCGCATAGCCACAGTGGGTTTCACCAACACGGGTTGAGCTATATTGAGCCAACAAGGGAGCCGTCGGCTTGGTCCATGCTTGTGTTGCCGGTTCATTGGTTTCCGGTCTGAAAATACTTAGTAGTGCGATGCCGGAGAGCTCGCGGACAGGCTCGGCTAATTGATTGCTTTTTGGGATTTGCTAGTTGCGCGAAACGGCCTTTAGCGCAGAAGGGTTCGTTCTGTGGGTATAGCGCCCTCCCCTAGTGCGATGCGTTTCTTAGCTTGAAGAAGTTTTCTTCAAGCGCCGCGTAGTTTTCGTTGGACTAATGATCTCTGATCCGGAGTCCGGTTGTTGCCATACAGGCGGTTCGTCGTTCAGCCTTGAATTGAAACTGGCGAATGGTTGAGCTCTTTATTGTCACATGGTTTGCGGGAGGTGTTGCGGAGCACTCATTGGTGGATGGAGCGTTAGACGGGTGGCGCTGGAGGAGCAGATGTTCCGGTCGTTTCAGCTGGACGCATTGTGAGAAGCGGTGGCGTGTGTCTCTAACCAGATGTCTCGTTACTTTCATCGTTCGGTGTCACCTCCCTGCCCGCTCTATTTTTGTCCTGACGCGCTTCAAAAAGGGAATATCGAGACAGTCCACGCCTACCGGCGCTCGTTATGCCAAGGGCCAACTTTTCGTCCGATGCCTTGTCCGGCTTGAGGTGTTTTCTGATCTCTTTTGGTCTTGCATTGGGTGGCGCGATGTTCTGGTTCTGAGAATGCTCGCCGGAAACCGAACGGTGTCTCTGTGAAAGGACTTTCTTCGGAGGGTCCAAGGCCTGGGGGATTTAGATGGCCATCGGCAATGTGTTGCCTGTTCAGAAATTTCGGAGGTTTCAGGTTCACAGTCACCGACGGCTCATAACGTTCGCAAACATTTCAGACGCTGCCATGGGCAAAACGTTGTGAATATAGCAATTGCTATATCAGTTGATTTTTCCGGGTGTGAGGCATGACCCTTCAGTGTTAAAAGTCGCTCCGCTAGAAATTATAGCAATTGCTATATTTGACTGGTGCCGTGCTGAGTGTTCGTAGAGGCGCGAAGAGCCTGACGCCAATTTTGCCGATTGTCCTGAGATGAACGTGGTTTGTAATGCGAGGGTTTCAGGCGAAAAAGTCCTGCGGTCCTTGTGGTTAAAATGCGCAGCAAAAAAATGGGCGGGCGACCTGTGAGGGCTGGGCACTAGATGTCAGGGCCTGTCTTCACTCTCGAAGATTTTTCTGGCCGATTGGGCAACGAGTGCCTGGTGGGCCTTTAGATGATCGCCGACCTTTTGATTGGAGCCGAACTGGCCAAAAGCCTTTGCGAGCCTACTGTATCGCAAATCCCCGGAGAGGGGAGGGGGTTTACAAACCCGTGAACGCATCCAGGCCACCAGTTTCACGAGCAGCTTGCCGGGCGCAGTCAAACAGAGCCTTTCTATCCTCGGGCTTGTGCATGAGGCCGAGATTTGTGACCGTCGTCATGACACAGGCAATCTCCTGCTGTGCATCAAACACCGGCACGGCCTGCCCCGTAATACCTGGCAGCAGGTGGTCGGTCAGTTCGGCCCAGCACTCGGCGCGAACGGTTTCGAGGATCTTGCGCGAGGGTGGTTTGCCCCGGAAATGAGGTGGCTGCAATTTCCTGGCAACGTTGATCTGGCTTTCGGGAAGGAATGCCTGGAAGACTAGACCGCACGCGGAATTGTCGACCGGAAGGACGTCACCAAGCCCGACGGAACTGATCGAAAAAAGTGCGCTGCGATACCAGCGCACGACTGTTGGGCCACGCTCGGTCCAGATGGCGATGCCCGCACTTGCTGCGTAGCCACTGGCGAGTTGCTTCGTGTGCCTTGCGGCGATCTCTACAGGGTTTACACGTTTCAAGGCGCCAATGCCGATACTCAGCGCGGTTGGGCCAAGATCGTAGTGCCCAGTCTGGGGGTCTTGCATGACGAGCCCCTCCTTCACCAGGCTTTGAAGGTATCGGTGTGCGGTCGGGCTGCCGGTGCCGGCCTGTTTGGCGATGACGCCAAGTGCCATGGCTTCGGACCCATTGGCCAGGATGTTCAAGAATCGCGTGGCAATGGAAACGGATTGAATGTTACCGGAGCGTTTGGGTGATTGTCCGGTCATTTCACCATCTGCGTCTTCACTCATTGCCTGGCACCTTAATCGACTGATGCCTGGATTCGTCGTGCAACCAATCTGAAAATTTCGACAACGCACACCCCTCCCATCTCACCGACAGGGTATTTGGCAACCGTTGCAAGTTCAATCGTGAATGCAGCAGATTTTCCGTTGAAATTCAGTTTGTTGACAGAAGGTGTTGCCGGTTCGCCACATTTATTTATGAGTTTTATACTCATGTTGAAATGTGTAATGAATTCTGTATAGTGAAATTCAGTTGATCCGGTCACCGGCGGCTGGGGCAAGCATGAGCCGCAACCGGTGACAGGGTCGCCTCTCCCCAACTGCTCGTGGGCAAGGCTTTTCCAGCTCGCGCAGTCATAAACTCATCAGGATCAAGAGATGAAACCGACTCGTATTGCGACGATGCTTGGCAGCACCGCCGTGCTCACCGTTTCACAGATGGTTACCAGCATCGCATGGGCTCAAGATGCAGGAACCGGAACTGCTGCAGACGTAACTGTCCTCGATACGATCCTCGTGAGCGGCGAGAAGATTTCGCGCAGCCTTCAGGAGACGGCCAGCTCGGTTGAAATCATAACGGGGGAAGATCTGGAAACACGGCCGGATGAGGAAAATGTCCAGAGCGCCATTCAGGACGTTCCCAACGTCTACTATCCCGGCACGGCAGGCGTTGCGCCCATTATCCGCGGGCAGGATACGCAAGGGCCGAACACTGGCGCGGTCGCGTTTTATTCAGGTACCGTTCCTCGGGCGTCCATCAACATTGACGGACACTACCAGACCTATTTCGAAACGGTGTTCGGTGCGACATCGATCTGGGATGTGGACCAGATCGAAGTGTTCCGGGGCCCACAGACAACGTCTCAAGGTGCGAACAGCATCGCCGGTGCGATCATCGTCAAGACCAAGGATCCCACGTTCACGCCGGAAGGTGCGCTGCAGGCTGAATACGGCAGCTACAACACTCACCGTGTGTCGGGCATGCTGAGCGGACCGCTGAGCAGCCAGCTCGCCGCCCGTGTCGCGCTGGACTACTACGGCCGTGACACGTTCATCGACTATATCAATTCAAGCTTCACGGATGACGAGACCAACCTCGACATCATGTCCTTTAATGGACGGGCGAAGTTGCTCTATACGCCTGACGCCATTCCGGGTCTGACGGCAAAGCTCACCTATGCGACCGCTCAGAACAATCAGCCGACATATGAAGCTGCGACGGTCCAGCCCTACGACCGGCTTGAAAACAGCCAGGCAAACGTGCCGAGCTTCTATTCCCGTTCACACACCGGGATCGCCGACCTTTCCTATGAGTTCGAAAACGGAATTGTCGTCAGCAACGTCACCCAATACACCGATCTGGAAGTGAAGCGGAGCGTCGAAACAGTCGGCAACGGCGATGCGACCATCGACCAGCAGAACTGGTCGAACGAGACCCTGGTGAACTTCGGAACGCAAGACAGCACTTTCAGTGGTGTTGCGGGCCTTTATGCAGCTCATACACAGTCAGACGAAACCCTGCTCTTGCCCTTCAATGGTTCGCCGGATTTCGAGGATTCCAAGACCAATCTGGGTGTATTCACCGAGATCGATTACCGGATCAGCGATGCCTGGACCCTGACGGGCGGCTTGAGGTTCGAGAGCGACCGGATCAAGCGCACCGGCCTGTCGTCGACGGTTGCGCCCAGGCCCGTGGATTTCGATTACGACGAGACCTTCAACGCGCTTCTGCCGAAGATTGCGCTCGCCTACAACATCACGCCGGACGTTACCGTGGGCGGCCTTGTCAATCGGGGTTTCAATCCAGGTGGTGTTGCCTTCGACTTCCTGAATGGACAAGCCCTGCCGTTCAAGGCGGAGACGTCCTGGAACTATGAAATCTTTGGCCGTGCCAATCTTCTGGACGACAAACTGTTTGTGTCCGCAAACCTGTTCTACACCGACTATCACGACTCCCAGCGTTACTTCCAAACGGTGTTGCCTGGCAGCAGCGTGACGCAGCTCCTCACGTTGAACGCGGAACGGGCCCACGCTTATGGTCTTGAAGTGGCGATGAGCTACCAGGTCCTGGACAATCTGCGTGTGAATGCCAATGCCGGTGTGCTTCAGAGCGAGATCTCCGAATTCGACACGCTGCCGTCGGTCGAAGGCAATGAATTCGGCAAGGCTCCGGGCTATATGCTGGGCTTTGGTGTGGACTGGAGTGTGCTGGAAAACCTGACCCTCTCGGCAAATGTCGAGCATTTCGACGGGTACTATTCGGACGATCTCAACACGCCGGCTTTCCAGGTCGATCCCTATACAATCGCGAATGCACGGGCGACCTACCAGGTTCACGATCATTTCCAGCTTTATGGCTACGTGAACAATATCTTCGACGAGCGTGTTCCGACCTATCTCGAGAACCGGCCTGGTGTCGCTTCCTTTGCCACCATGACGGCACCGCGCATGTTCGGCATTGGCGCAAAGGCAACGTTCTAAATCAGGCTTCACGACACAATTCTGCCGGCGGCACGGGGTTCCCCAGCCGCCGGCAGAACATTGGTTGCTTAAGAAACTTAGCCGTTTAAATATCTATCTGACGCGAACCGATTTTCCGCGTGAGAGGGGAGGGGAGTGGCTTCTTCAACCTGCCAGCCTGAATTCCAGAATGCTGACGGGGCTGGCCATCGGTGTTATGGAAGAAGTCTCAAAACCTGCCTTCGCCAACAGTTCGATAAATTCGTCCGCCGTCCGCTCCCTGCCGCCGAGCTGCGTCATCATGAAGATATCCTGGGACGATCCGCGGGCGTCGGCAGCAGCGTCGCTGGTCATCATGTCGATCAGGTAAAGGCGCTCTTTTCCGCTCAGGGATTGGCTGGTGTTCTGCAGGATGGTGATCGCAGCTTCATCGTCAAAGTCATGGAAGACCCGGCTGAACAGATAAACATCGGCACCACCTGGTACATGCTCGAAGAAGGATCCGTTTTGAGTAGATGCCCGGCCGTTTGACCGCATCTGCTCGAACAGCGGGTCGTGGTCTTCGACACCGCGCGGAAGCTCGAACAGAGTTCCCGTGGTTTCCGCGTTCCTGTCCAGAATTTGTGCCAGAAACGACCCGTTTCCGCCGCCAACATCCATGATTCTGGTGCCTGGTGCGAATGCCAGTTTGTCGACGACGACAGCACCGATGCCTTTTGAGGCCCCGTTCATCTGGTCGTCGAACCGTTTTTGCGCGGCCTCATCCTGTGCGTGCCAATCGAAAAACGCGGAGCCATGGGCCAGATCGAAGGCAGTCGTACCGGTTCGCAGTTGTTCGGGCAGGTTTTCCCAGCTTCGCCAGAGCAACGGGTCGAGTTCACAGGCCACCCAGTTGCGCAGGCTCTGCGGATGCCCCGGCACGAGGTGGCGGGTGACAGGGGAGGGGAGGTAATGTCCCTGGTCATCCAGGGAAATCACCTCTTCATTGACCAGGTGCCTGAGCACTCGTTCCAGGAGACGGGGCTTTGTTCCTGTGATTTCCGCAAGCTCTCCCAGCGATCTCGCCCGCTCGACCAGAAGGGCGGGTATCCCGAGTTCGACAAGAGCACGAATACATTGAGACGTACGATATGCCGTGATCTGTGCCATCAGCTTGAAGGGCGGAACGGGGGCCGGTTGTTCGGAAGGTGTGGGAGCTGGTGCTGTCAATTTTGCAATCCTTGTAAATGAAAATTTGCCGGAGGGTCCGGCTCAATGGAGGGCAGGGGAGGGGCGCTGGCTGTCAGGCGCCCAGGGTCGCGCCTCCATCGACCACGATGTCCTGCAGCGTGATGTGCCCGGCCTTGTCGGATGCAAGAAACAGCACCGTCTCGGCAATATCGTCCGTCGTGGCTACCTTTTGCAGTGGAATGCCGAGTTTGAACCGATCCGGTTGGCCCGCGACCAGCTGCCTGTAGCCGGATGCTCCACCCGCCATCTCGCGCAGCATCGGTGTATCGGTCGAACCCGGCGAGACAAGGTTGCAGCGGATGCCGAAGGGCGCGAGTTCCAGCCCGATGCAATGGCTGAGGCTCGCCATCGCCGCCTTGGACGCGCAATAGGCAGTCATGCCCGTGCGCGGCACATGCGCCGCGTTGGAGGCAATGTTCACGATCGCCCCGCTTTGCCGTTCCTTGAACACCGGTATCCATTGGCGCAGCAGGTAGAACGGTCCGCTGACGTTGACGTTCATACAGGCCTGCCAATCCTCTAGCGACAGATCCTCCGCCGCCCCGGTTCGCAGGACACCGGCGGCATTCACCAGGATGTCCGGGTACCATCGGTCCGCCATGAGCCCGCTAGAGATCGTTTCAACCTGACGGGCATCGGCAAGGTCCGCTGTGAGAATGCGAAATGGCAGGGTGTTATCGCCGGCCTGTCTGTCCAGACCAAGGACCGTGGCACCCTCGTCACAAAACCTTTCGGCGATGCGCCGACCGATGCCGCTTGCGGCACCGGTTACGAACACGCGCTTGCCTGCGAACTGCCGAGTTGACATGTCGGAGCGCTCTGATGTGTCAGGCTGCAAGGCGCTTGCTTTCAATGAGCGCCCACCAGCCGTTCAGGGTCGGGACACGCGCAAGTTCGTCAAAGCCGACCACAATGCCGCGTTCCTTCAGTTCACTGGCAAGTTTCATGACCTGAATGGAATCGAGACCATAGAAAATCAGGTTTTCTTCCGGATCGAGATCGGCGTCGTCTTCGATGAGCTCCAACACGCGGCTGTGCAGCCAGTCACGCATCGGCTCAGACTTCTGGGCTGCACCTGTGAGGCTTGCCGTATCTGTGACCGCACCGCAGCGGGTGGCGACATATTTCAGGGCCATCTTGTGTTCGGCCTCGGAAAAATCGGCAACTGCATCGCCAATCATGAAGGCCTGAATGTCGTTCATGAACGCATCCGCAACAGTCATCAGGCAGCCGATATGTGCGTAGATGCCACCGACGATCAGTTGATCGCGGCCAAGGGATGCCATGCGGGCCTTGAGGTCGGATCGTTGAAATGCGCTGTAGCGCCATTTGGTCAGAACCACGTCGTTTTCGCCTGGCTCCAGTCCCTTGACCACCTGCTGCAGGGCCGGGTCGGCCACGGTCAGGCCGGGACCCCACATGTCGTTCAGAAGTGCTCGGTCTTCCGGCGGCTGGTCATGAGGCTGAGCCGTGTAGATGACCGGGACATTGTTGGCGTAGGCCCAGTTGCGGACACGCTGCAGGTTGGCGATCAACTGCGTCATCAGCTCGCCGTCGGCGTTGTAATACCGCAGGAAATAATCCTGCATGTCGTGGATCAGGAAGACAGCACGAGCGGTATCCGGTTTCCAGCCGGTCTTGTTCGCCGGAAAGTCCTTCGGCATCGGGTAGTCGGAAATTGTCGGGATGGTCATTGGGAACCTCTACTGTGTCAGAGCGGGAGTGAATTTCTGCGCGAGATCCGTGCGCAGCTTCTTCTTGTCGGGTTTGCCGAAGGCTGTAAGGGGAATGGCGTCCGCAAAACTGAAGCGGTCAGGCAGCTTGTAGTCGGCAACTCCGAGCGACATCAGGTGCCTGCGAAGAGCAAGCGGCTTGATGCAGGAGTTGTCCGAGACAATGACAGCGCAGCTTTTCTCGCCAAGTGCCGGATCCTGGATGGCGACAAGGGCCGCTTCACGGACATCAGGATGAAGCAGAAGCAGGCTTTCCACTTCTTCCGCGGCTATCTTCTCCCCGCCCCGGTTGATCTGGTCCTTTACCCGTCCAACGACCCGCAGATAACCTTCACCGGTGCGGCACACCAGGTCACCGGAATAGTAGAACCCGTCCTCATCGAAGACGTCGGCATTGTGTTCCGGGCTTCGAAAGTAGCCTCGGAAGGTGTAGGGACCACGCGTCGCAAGTCTGCCCGTTTCGCCATCGGGAACAGGTTGCCCGTCTTCTCCGACAATCTTGATTTCGTCGTCAGGGCTGATCGGGCGTCCCTGGGTCGTGAAGACAAGCTCATCCGGATCATCCAGACGGGTGTAATTCACCAGTCCTTCCGCCATTCCGAAGACCTGTTGCAGCCTGCAGCCAAGTATCTGAGGGACCAGACGCGCATGGGACTCGGGAAAATGTGCGCCGCCCACCTGCAGGAGTTTCAGGCTCTCCAGCGCATTGCGATGATCAGGCGCTGCCTGAAGCCAGAGATTGACGGCGGAAGGCACAAGACCGGCCATGGTCACCTTGTGTTTGCGAATAAGCTCGAAGCAGGCAAGAGGTTCCGGATTGGGGGCGAGCACGACGCAGCCACCGGCATGGAACACTCCGAGTGCGCCCGGTGAACTGAGCGGAAAGTTATGCCCGGCCGGCAACGCGCAAAGAAACCGCGTTTCGGGTGTCAGGTCGCAAATTTCCGCGCTGGCCCTGACGCTGTAGTCGTAGTCGTTGTGCGTGCGTGGGATCAGCTTCGGTGTACCCGTGCTGCCGCCGGACAGTTGGAAGAAGGCGACTTCGCCTGGGGGTGTCGGGCCGTAATCGGGGGCAACGCCGTCCGGAGCACTTTCGATCCAGTGTGACAGGCTGGAGGCGTCATCTGCTTCGTCCATAAGAAGAACAGTGAGAGCACCGTCCTGCATTTCCTGCAGGCTGCCGATGAAGTCGTCCGCCCTGAACAGCTCATGTTGGCGGCTGGCGATCAGAAGTTTCGGTTCGATCTGCCGGGCATAGGCCGTCATCTCGTGACGTCGATGGCTGTAGAGCGCGTTGACCGGTGCAATGCCGGCCTTCAGCAACGCAAAAAAGGCGATGTAGAACTCGGCGAGGTTTGGCAGCTGCACCAGTGCGGTGTCACCGGGGCCCAACCCTTTTGCCGCCAATCTTGCAGCCAGATTGGAGGACAGCCGGTCGAGTGCGTCATAGGAAAGGGTTCGTTCGCCGCACACGATCGCCGGCGCGGCGGGACGTGTTTGCCTTTGTTGATCCAGAATTCGGGTCAATGGCTGATCGATCCAGTAGGCACAGGAGCGGTAATGCGCTGCCAGTTCCTCTGGCCAGCGCTGAAATTCGACGTTCATTGGAAAACCTGATTGTTTGATAAGGTCAGGGGCTCAGGCGGCGAGGCCGCAAGCCTTGAGCATGGTGCCCAGTTTGGTCTGGACTTCGGCCCATTCGCAGTCCGGTTGAGAGGCCTCAACGATGCCGGCGCCTGCGAAAAGCCGCACGACGTCACGCTCAACAATGCCGCAGCGGATGGTGATGGCCCATTCGCCGTTACCCTGGGCATCGCACCAGCCGACAATTCCGGTGAAAAGCCCGCGCTCGAAGGGTTCGACAAACCGGATGAGACGGTGAGCCAGCTCTGTTGGATATCCGCAGACAGCAGGCGTCGGATGCAGGAGGCATGCTAGCTGCAACACGGTCATCGACGGGTCGTTCAGCTGTCCCTCGATCCTGGTGGACAAATGCCACAAAGCCGCTGTGCCAAGAAGCGACGGCTGATCCGGCACATCGATCTGTGAGCAATAGGGTTGCAGCAATCGGTGAATGTCCTCGACGACCAGCCTGTGCTCGTAGCGATCCTTTTCGGAGCGAAGCAATTCAGTGCCGGCGTCCCTGTCGGCGGCGAGTTCGGGCAGGCGTCTGGTCGACCCCGCTAGCGGGTTTGACGTGAACGAGCGGCCGTTCTTGCGAATGAGCAATTCCGGACTGACGCCGATCAGCTCGCTGCCATCCGGAAGTGGCACCTGGAACTGATAGCCGTCGGTGTTCTGGGCCCGCAGGCTTGTCATGAGCCGCTCGACATCGACAGGCTCTGCAAATTGCAGTTCCCGTATGACCGAAAGGACGGCCTTGCGGACATCACTGTGCTGGAAGTTGACGATGGCGTGTTGGACGGCCCGTTTGAAGCCGGCCTCATCCGGATAACTCCGCTGCGCGAGCAGCTCCGGCATGATGCGTTTGGAGACGGCGCCTCCGTTCGGCTCCTTGCAGGTGCGCCATTCATGGCGTTCAGGCACGTAGAGGCAGGACACCTCACCGAGATCGAACGGAATGGCACCAACGACAATCGGGTTTTCCTGGCCAGCATTGCGGGCGCGTTCCAGGGCTGCGCCAACCGTGGCTTGAAACAGGTCGCCCGAAGTTTTTCCGGTCCGGGCCGGGACGGCAATCCGCTCGCGAATTCCGTCTGCATGCAGTTCGTTTCCGCCTGAAGTGAACAGAAATTTTCGCTTGGGATCAGGCTGGATGGCCACGTCTTCGTGACGCATCACTCTCGCTCCGGTTGCCATGGAGCATCTCCTATATGAATGGTTGACCTGCCTCAATACTTGAGTATGATACTCATGTTTTGTCAACACCAAAAGTCGCAATGAAAAATCTTACACCCATGCAGGCCGCTTACTGGACCGGGCGCGAAGCCAAGGGCTTCCTCGGAAATGTATCAGCTCATCTTTATGTGGAATTCGATGGCAGCAACATCGATCCGCCCCGGCTGGAGGGCGCGCTTCGCAAACTCTATGAGACGCATGCCATGCTTCGCATGCAAATCACGGTGGATGGCCGGCAAGTCATTGGAAAACCAAAAGAAAGCCTGTCTTTCGAGGTCGAGGACCTGAGCCGTCTCAAGCCGCAAGCACTCGCCCATCGACTGGCGGAAAAGCGGGAAAGCTGGACCAGTCGATCGCTGGACCTTGCCAGCGGTGAGACGTCCGCATTCGGACTTAGCCTGCTGCCCGATGGTGCCAGCCGCTTGCATGTCGACACGGATATGGCGGCGATCGATCCGCCGAGTTTCTGCCTCCTCATGGAGGACCTTGCCCGGTACTACGAAAAGCCGTCATTGCCGGCCGAACCCGGGGAAAGCAGCTTTTTCGACTGGCTGGACGCCAAAGCCGATGATGCCGATTTGCACAGGCGTCAGCAGGAAGACAAGCGCTGGTGGCAAGAGCGTCTGGATGACATGCCGCCGGCTCCCGATCTGCCGGTCGTTGCCGCTGGCCAAAGGGTCAAAAGCGGCAGGCTCGCCGCCTATCTGTCGCCTGCTGAACGCAGATCACTGGAAGAAACCGCGCGCCGGCTGCGCGTGACAGTGTCGGCGTTGATGCTGGGGTTGTTCGCCGCCGTTGTAGGCGGGGCCACCGGCAGCGGCCGTTTTCGTCTCAACGTGCCGATGTTCTGGCGTGCTCCTTACACCGCCGGTGTCGAGCGGCTTGTCGGAGACTTTTCCAACACCCTCATTCTGGCGGTCGATCTACGGCCCGGGGAGACCTACGAAGAGGTTTGCAAATCTCTGGCCGGCAGTATGCTGGACCTGCTCGCCCATTCTGCCTATCCGGGTGTCAGCGTGATGCGTGATCTGTCGCGCCATCAACGGTCCCTGCAGTCTGCGCCCATCGTGTTTACCTCCGGCCTCGGTCTGCCGGGGGGAGGCCTCTTCTCCGAACGTGTCTGCCAGGTTTTCGGATCGATGAACTGGGCCGTGTCACAAGGGCCGCAAGTTGCCCTGGATGCCCAAGTTGCGGAACTGGACGGTGGTATCCTGGTCAACTGGGATATCCGCTATGATGCACTGCCCGAAGCCTGGGTCGATGCCGCGTTCAAGAGCTATGAGCGGCTCGCGAGGAAAGTTGCCGCCGACCCGGGGTCACTTGGCGAACTGGCAGTTTGCAGCGTCATGACGTGCGGCTCTGCAAGACGGCCCGCCACATACACCGAAGACATGCTTCTGGAACTGTTGAACCGGCTGGCGCCGGGCAGGGTGACTGGCAGTGACGCTGACATGCATCTCCCTATCCGGGATTTCGGACTGGGCGAGGGCGATCTTGCGGACTTCGTCACCTTTCTCAATCGTTACATTCCGTCTGCAGCCATTGCACCGGAGGACATTGGGCCTGCGAGCACAACGGCCACCCTGGCATCCCTGATCAACGATCGCTCCGGCAAGGCGTCGGACAGCATCGCACGAGCTTTTCTGCAGGCGGTTGGCCCAAGCAGCCGGATTTCGCTTGCAGCTCAACCTGCCGAATAGATCCGCTGGAGACATCATGACATCCGAACTGACGTTGCTGCAGCGCGCGTACCTCCTTGGCAGAAGCGAATATGTGCCTCTCGGCGGTGTCGCGATGCAGGAGTTTCGCGAGTATCGCGGTCGCTTCAACCTCGCTCTTCTGGAGCGCCGGCTGCTCCATCTGGCGGAGCGATATGACAGCCTGCGGACGGTTGTCGACGGCCAAAGCCAATCGAGGCACGTCCTGGCAACGCCGCAGGTCGATTTCCTCCGCATCGATCTGTCCGACCAGACGCCGGAAAGTGCTGAGCAAAAGATCGCCGAGTTGAAGCAGGGGTTTACCCATGAGCTGTTCGATCTGACAGCACCGCCCTGGCGGGTCGTCGCGTTCCAGCTGCCCGAAACGGCCGGCAAGACCGGAGATGACTGTGCAATCTTCTTCCGGTTCGATGCGCTGATCCTGGACGGTTTTTCCATAGCTGCGCTGATGGTTGAACTGTTCGAGGATCGACAGATCGAATCCGCGACAAGCTTGCCAGTTCCTTCTGCCATACAGCCGATCAAGAGCCAGAACGAGGCTGATGCAAACTACTGGAAGGCCAAGCTCGGGTCTTACGAAGGCGCGCCGAAGCTTCCCTGGGCGAAATCTCTGGAGACCATCGGAAGCTCTCGCTATGCGCGGGCCGGTTTGGCGATCGATGCAGTGCGATTCCGCAAGCTCACGCGCATGGGGGCAAAGGCGGGCCTCTTTCGCAATACTGTGTTTTCGGCCGTGATCCTGGAAGTTCTGTCGCACTGGTTGAGCGAAGGGAGCCTTCATGTCGGCGTGCCGGCGGCCCCGCGAACGGAAGGGGGCTACCAAAACGGGTCGACGTTCTTTGCCGTCGCTTGGGACGGGCAGGGAACAGACGATTTTGTTGCCAGGGCAAAGGCTTTGCAGGACGACGTTCTGGAGGGGCTGGATCACCTGTCGTTTTCCGGCGTCGAAATCAGCCGGTTCCTGATGGACCTCGGAGGTGGTGCAAGTGGTGTCGCCTTGCCGGTTGTCCTCACGAACGGGCTGTCCTGGCCAGTGCTCTCGTCCGATGCGCATGTTCGCCTGCATGACGGCCTGACACAGACACCGCAGGTCGCATTGGACATTCGCCTGGGTGCGTTGGCCGACGGAGGCCTGGTGATCGATATCGATCATGCCGTTGAGGCTATCGAGCGCACCGTCGTCGACGACACTCTGGCAGCAATCGACAGGGCCGTGACCGCCATCTGCGAATGCGAAGAGCTTCAGGTCGAAGCGCGAAACGTGCTGGATTTCGACCACTATCGGTTCAACATGCGGGAGGAGACTTATGCCGCCTGCGGGTTCCTGAGGCGCATTGCCGACAACATGTTTTCAGCACCGCCGAAAAACGACGCGCTCGTCTGCGGTGCCCGTCGAGTCTCCTATGCAGAGCTCGGCAGGGGCGTGCACAAGGTGCTGGCGTCTCTCGCGGCCCGAAACCTTCAAAAGGGAAATGTTGCGGTTCTTGCGCTGCCGCGTTCTCCTGAACAGACGATGGTGACGCTGGCCTGTGCGCTGCGTGGGGTAACCTGGGTTCCCGTGGATGCTTCTGCCCCAGAAGAGCGCAGAAAATTTCTCTGCGACAATTGCAAGCCAGACCTTGTCGTCGGAACGCAGCCGGTCGAGGGCTACGACGTCGTTTCTGCCGAGACGCTGCTGCAGGGAGAACCGTCCGGCGACGTATTTGACTTCATGCCGCCGCTTCAGGAGCTCTCGTCCAGTCCGGAGGCCGCGTACTATCTTTATACGTCAGGCACGACCGGGAAACCGAAATGCGTCGTGCTGTCCAACCGATCGACCGACAACGTCATCGGCAGTACCAATGCGGAGTGGGAAATCACTTCAGATGACATCTTCATTTCAGTCAGTCCATTGCATCACGACATGTCTGTCTACGAGGTCTTCGGGTGTCTGACCGCTGGCGGAACGCTGGTTCAACCCGCTGAGGGCGAGGAGAAGGATGCCGTTCGGTGGAACCAGCTGATTGACGCGCACGGCGTAACGATCTGGTCGTCGGTTCCGACAATCTTCGAGATGTTGCTTTCCTGCCGTCAAGAGCCGGAACTTGCCAAGCTGCGCCTGATCAACCAGGGCGGTGACTACCTCAAACCGGCGGTGATCGCAGAAGTAAGGCGCAGCAACCCGGCTATCCGACTGAGTTCAATCGGCGGACCGACCGAAACCACGATCTGGAGTATCTGGCACAGGATCTGTCCGGAAGACACAGGCAACATACCTTACGGCCGCCCGCTGCCGGCAAACCGGTATTTCGTGCTCAACGAAAAAGGCGAGCACTGCCCTGTCGGTGTTGTTGGCCGTATCCATTCTTCGGGTGTGAACACGGCGCTCGGATATCTGGAAGACGGCGAGTTGCGGCAGCATGACTTCGTCATGATCCGGGATGAGCACGGAGAGCCAGTTCGCGCATTCCGGTCTGGAGACCGGGGGCGATACAGGCGCGACGGCCTGATCCTGTTCGACAGCCGCGTTCAGGGCTACGTCAAGGTGCGCGGCGTCCGCATTTCCATGCCTGACGTCGAGAATGAACTTGTGAAACACCCTGACGTCGCCCGCGTTCTACTGACGGATCTTGGAGACGAACGCCGTGGGGAAACCGAATTGGGCGCCCTTTATGAACCGGTTCCAGGAAGTGGACTTTCCGATGCGGACCTTCGGAATTTTGCAAGACAGCACCTGCAGGAATCCCACGTTCCCGCGTACTTTTTAAAGGTGGATAGCATTCCTCTGTCTGCCAATGGAAAACCGGATCGAAGGGCTGCGAGGCAATTGTTTGCAGATTTCCCTTCCAGACAACCGGTGCCGCAAAGGAAAACATCCACGGCAAACCGTCGGCTTCTCGACATCTATCTGGAGGTCGTCGGCTGCGGAGCACCGTCAGCTGTAAATGGGGCTACAGACTTCCTGTCGATGGGGCTTTTACCGTCGCATCTCAAGTCGATCGCTCAGCGCATCTCCGACGAATTCGGCGTCGCTTTGCCGCCAAAGCAACTTCTCATGTGCCGAAACGCGAACCAGGTGGAGGAACTCGTTTCCCGAGAGTTGCCTTGATTGGCCTCAAGACGTTCCATTTTCCAACCTTGCGAATAATCCCTTCGTCAATTGACATCGAAAAAGGAGTTTCGTTCATGCCGGACATCGGTCCAACCGGTGAGATGCCGCTGACGCTGCCACAGCTCGACTTCTGGGAAGAATTCACCTTTCATCCCGACCAGCCCGTGTCGACGGTCGCGCATTACATTGAGCTTGAAGGCGACATTGACGAGCTTGCGCTGACCAGGGCGATCACACGCACCATCCGCGAGGCCGAGATCCTGTCGGCCCGGTTCCGGGTGAGCCCGGATGGTGGAGCGCCGGTTCAGGTTTGTGATCCGGAGTTTCTGCCCGCGCTTGTACAGGTGGACTTGCGCGAGGAAGCCGAGCCACTAGAAGTTGCCAGAAAGCGGATGGAAACCGATCTGGCCGCAAAGCTGGATTTGCGGCACGATAAACTGTCGGCACATGCGCTTTACCGCGTCGGGGAGAGAAACTACCTCTGGTACATCCGCGCTCACCATATCATCGTCGATGGCTATGGTCTGGCGCTGATCGAACAGCGCTGTGCCGAGCTGTACAATCAT
This sequence comes from Roseibium sp. ROS1, assembly GCF_054658215.1. NCBI lineage: Bacteria > Pseudomonadati > Pseudomonadota > Alphaproteobacteria > Hyphomicrobiales > Stappiaceae > Roseibium > Roseibium sp. ROS1. The sequence continues at coordinate 304,728 of NZ_BAAGIG010000005.1, read as the reverse complement.
TATCGCGGCAAGGGCGATGCCGGTCTGCCATTCCATCCGCTGGCAAGTTTTCTGTCTGAAGAGGCTCGATATCAGGAGAGCCGGCAGTGGAACGAAGACAAGGCGTTCTGGTCGGACTATTTCGCAAGTGCCGCCGACATCGAAGTTCTGGAGCGGGGAGATGAGGACTATGGTGGCCCCGGCTATCACGCTCAGGTTTCCCTATTTCCGGAGTTCACGCGAAACCTGCAGGCAACCGCTGCGGCGGTTGAAATTGGCTGGCCGGATCTCCTGACACTGCTCTGCGGTCTCTATCTTCTGCCCGAACGGCCCGGTCGGCAGATGCCGACCGAGAATGCGTTGACACTCTGGCTTCCTTTCATGAGCCGGTGGGGCAGTGTGGGGGCGCATTTGCCGGCGCTGCTGGTCAACATTCTGCCGTTCCGGATGGAGGTGAACAGAACCGACACCCTGGCAGATTTTCTGAAAGGCTCGGCTGCTGAGCTGAAACGCCAAAGGCGATACAGCCGCTACCGTATCGAGCAGATTTCACAAGACCAGGGGCTGACAGAAGGCAGCCGGTACTTCTTCTCTCCCCTGATCAACGTGCTGCCCTTCAATGCACCGGCTTTCACCGGTTGCAGGTCTCGCCGCCATATTCTTGGCAGTGGCCCCGCTGACGGCTTCAATCTCACTTTCCGAGGAGAGGATGACGCAAGCAACCTGACCCTGTGCCTGGACGCTGATCCCAGCATGATGAGCAAACAGGCTTTCAGCGAACACGAAAAGAAACTGCCGTCATTCCTGTCAGATGCACTTCAGCCGGAATGGCTGACACGACCGGTCGGCGATGTCCTTGGAACGACCTGCTCGTCCGCTCTGTTTGACGCAGCTGTACAGCGATTTCCGATGTAGTGACGCGTCATCGAGACTGACTGCCTTTGGGAGGGGAGGGCAGCGTCCGCTGAAAAACAAGTGGCAAGCCGGTCGGATACGAATTGGACTACCGGCCAGGTGGGGGCGCGAAACTCTCTGTTATGGCCATTGTGGCAGGCCAGACAATCCTGGTCTTGTGGCTGTTGTCGCGCAGCACTTGCAGAACTTCCTGAGCGATTGTTCGCCCGAGCTGCTCCAGATCGATCTCGAATGCCGTTACCGGCGGGTTGAGGAAGCGAAGGAGCTTGCTTCTGCGGAGTGTTGCAACCGACAGGTCCTTGCCCGGTGAGAGCCCGGCTTCCTGAAGGGCCGAGTAAACGCCAAAGGCCATCAGTTCGTAGTTCAGCAGCAGCGCTGTCGCCCGGTTGGGCATTTCCAGGATCTGGCGGGTCACCTGATTGCCGCCGGACTCGCTGACTTCACACTCGAAGATCAGACCGGGATCGAATTCCAGCCCCGTTTCGGCAACTGCGGTTTCATAGGCTTCGCGCAACACACTGGCGATGTTGGATCGGGTCGGCGGCACGGTAATGGCAATGCGTTTGTGCCCGAGGGCCACCAGCTTGCGGATTGTCTGATCGACATATCCTTCGAAATCGAGATCGATCCAGGGGTGCTGGTCTTCCAGGCGTGACCGTCCGAGTGTCAGGAACGGGAGCCGTGACTTGAGCAGGAACTCGATCCGCGGATCATTCTTCATGGTCGCGGTTACAACAATGGCATCCGCCGTGCCGCGCGCGATAACGCGTTTCAGAAACTCCGTCGGATCGTTGGCGGAATGGCAAGGCAGGATGATGAGATCATAGCCCTGATCATCGAGTTCGGCCTGCATGGCGTCTATCACGCGCATGAAGAAGTTGTCGCCGCTCCTGAGTTCCGACTGCCCGGTTTCAAGCATGAAGGCGATTGTCTGCGTTGTTCCACGACGCAGCGAACGGCCCGAAGCGTTCGCACTGTAGCCGAGTTCAACTGCGGCATTGAGCACACGCTCTCGGGTCTTTGCGTTTACATCCGGTTTGTCGTTCAGCGCTCGCGAAACGGTTCCGATAGAGATCCCAAGATGTTGCGCGAGGTCTTTTATGTTCAAGGACAGGGGCTCCTGAAAAGATTTCCGAAAACGTTTACGAAACTTCTTGACACAAAGTTCCATCGTAATCTAGCGTCGTAAACGTTTACGGAGCCCGGAAAGACGAAAGGTCACAACCGCGCCCGATGGGAGGAAATCACATGCAGACCGCCGTCATGGTGGGGTGCGGAGCCATGTCCGAGGGCTGGCTACGTGCACTTCAGGACATCAACTCTTCCGGCAAGCGGGTCGAGATTGTCGGCTTTGTCGACCTTGACACGGACCTTGCGCAAAAACGTGCTCAGACCTCCGGCTTCTGCAATGCAGAGGCCGGAAACGATCTGACGGAACTGCTGTCCAGGCTGAAGCCTGACCTCCTGTTCGACATCGTCGTGCCATCCGCCCGCAACGAGGTGGTGACCCAGGGCTTTGCTGCCGGCTGCGATGTGCTTTCCGAAAAACCGATGGCGAACTCCCTGGATGAGGCAAAAGCGCTGCTCGACGTGCGACGGGATCAGGGCAGGTTGCATGCCGTGATTCAGAACCGCCGGTTTCTGCCCGGCATCCGGCGTGCAAAACAGTTTCTGGACCAGGGTGGCATTGGGCGGATCGCGGAAGTCCATTGCGACTTCTTCATCGCACCGCATTTCGGCGGGTTTCGGGAGGAGATGGATCATGTGCTGTTGCACGACATGGCAATCCACACTTTCGACGCGGCCCGTTTCGTTGCCGGGCTGGAACCGCGCCGGGTCTTCTGTCACGAGAGCAATCCGTCCCATTCCTGGTACCGCCACGGAGCCAGTGCCGCCGCCATCTTCGACTGCCATGACAATGTGACCATGACCTATCGCGGTTCGTGGTGTGCGGAAGGTGCGCGCACGGACTGGGAAGCCTCCTGGCGGATCATCGGATCGCGCGGAACTCTTTTGTGGGACGGCAACGAAGGCTTCCGAGCCGAAATCGTGAAATCGGCCGAAGGCTTTCTTTATCCGCTGGAAGAGGTCGAGGTGCCCGAATTGCCCGCATCGCTGGAGGTCACCGGCCATGCAGGCGTCATTGCCGATTTCCTGGATGCGCGTGAGACCGGCAGGGCCGCTCTCACGGATTCCGCCGACAACATCCGCTCACTCGCCATGACATTTGCTGCAATCCGGAGCGCCGAGGAAGAGCGCTTCGTCGAGATAGATATCTGACCCGAGGACATTCATTCATGAGCAATCCTGCAAAATCCATTCGCATCGGAACGATGATCGCCGCCACGGGCGGAGAAGCTGCGAAGCGGATCGATGAAATCGCCGATCTCGGGTTTGAAAGCTTCGAGCCGTTCTTCTGGCAGACGACCAACGGGCAGGACCTGGCCGAGCTCGGCAAACGCTGTGTCGAGTCGATCGGCGACCGGGACATCACCATCTCGACCCTGGGCATGTTCGGGAACCCGCTGGAAGATCAGCCGCTGGACCGGGACACCCTGCAGGGATGGAAGGACTGTATCGATAACGCCCATCACTTCGGCGCCACTTGCGTCGCCGGCTTTACCGGCAGGATCCGTGGCAAGCCCCTGGAAGACAGCCTGCCCAAATACAGGGAAGTCTGGTCCGAGCTTGCAAAGCGCGCCGCCGACAAGGGCGTGAAAATTGCCTTTGAAAACTGCGCCATGGACGGGAACTGGCAGACCGGCGATTGGAACATCGCCCATAATCCGGATGCCTGGGAACTGATGTTCAACGAAACGACGGACGACAATCTCGGCCTGGAATGGGAGCCTTGCCACCAGCTTGTCTATCTGATCGATCCGTTGCCGCAGATCCGCAAGTGGGCCGACAAGATCTTTCACGTGCACGGCAAGGACGCCACAGTCCGCCATGATGTCATCCGGGAACACGGCATCTTCGGAAAACATCCGTTCGTCTTCATGCGTACGCCGGGTTTTGGCGATAGCAACTGGACAGACATCATCAGCGAGCTGCGTCTTGCAGGGTATTCAGGCTCCATCGACATCGAGGGCTGGCACGACCCGGTCTATCGCGACGAGCTCGAAATGACCGGCCAGGTGCATGCGCTCAACCATCTGAAAACCAGCCGGGGCGGTGCCTTCATACCGGGAACCGGCAAATACGAAGGCGGCGATCCCTCACTGACCTAGGGCAACGCCGTCCGTCATTCATGTCGCATACAGGGAGGAGACCCAACATGGACTTGAAATCAATAGCATTGGCAACATCCGGGCTGATCGCGCTGGCTTCAACCGCCGTTGCCGATCCGGTCGAGCTGGATCTGTGGACCATCGACGACCCGGGCGAATATCACTACGTCATGGCCGACGAGTTCATGGCCAAGCATCCCGAAATCAAGATCAACGTGCGGACCGTCCAGTTCGAGGACATGGTCAATGACCTCGCACGCGGCGTGGCGACGGGCGATGCTCCCGACATCACTTATATCGACAATCCGGAAGTGGCGCTGTTTGCTTCTCGCGGACTGTTGCTCGATTTGAAACCCTATATCGAGCAGTCCGATATCGTGAATGCCGACGACATCTTCCCGGGACCGCTGTCATCGGTCAGCTACGAGGGCGGCATCTATGGCATTCCGCGTGGGGCGAACACGATCGCTCTCTACTACAATGCCGACATGTACCGTGCGGCCGGGCTCGACCCCGACAACCCGCCACGCACCTGGGACGAGCTTTACGAAGCCGCCAAGGCGCTGACCAAGCCGGAAGAGAATATCTACGGCCTCGCTTTTTCTGCGGTTGCGACCGAAGAGGGCACTTTCCAGTTTCTGCCCTGGCTGCAGATGACCGGCGGGGATTACGACAACGTCGACACGGACGGGGCGGTCCGAGCGCTTTCACTCTGGAAGAAAATCCTCGACGAAGGACTGGCCTCGCCGGACACGCTCATTCGCGGTCAGTGGGACAGCACCGGTACTTTCAATGCCGGGACCGCCGCAATGTCGATCTCGGGACCCTGGGAGCTGCCCCGAATGAGCTCGGAAGCCAAGTTCGATTTCAGGGCTGCGCTCCTGCCCGCACCGGACGAGGGAGCGGACCGTGCCTCGGCGCTGGGGGAGGGCGACAACGTCATTCTGGCCAGCACTGACAATCCGGATGAAGCCTTCCTGTTCCTGGAGTTTCTCTATGACAACATGGACCGCGTCTGGAATGAATTCGGCTACCTGCCGGCTTCCAAGGTCGAGGTGAAGGATCCCAAGTATCCTGAAATCTATGCGGTCTTCGAAGAATCGATGAAATATGCCCGCAACCGCGGACCTCATCCGCAGTGGCCGCGCATCAGCAAGGCGATCCAGACCGCAATCCAGTCGACACTGACCGGTCAGGCAACGCCTGAAGATGCTCTCGCTGCCGCGCAGACCAGCATCGACAAGGTCCTGAAGTAGGGTCTGTTCAGGCGGGGTTTTGCGATGTTCGCCCTGCCTTGGGGTGTGTGCTCGCGAGCCGTCCGACCGGACGGGAGCGCACACCCTTTTTCATCCGCCATGGAGGAGGAGACGGATGCTCAACTTTACCAGACCGTTCCGGGACGGGGCCGGTTTCGACACGATCCTCGTGACGCTGGCACTCGGGTACCTGGTTCTGTTTTCGGGTTTTCCGCTCGTTTACAACCTCGTCATGTCGTTTCAGGAAGTGGACTTGTTTTCACTCGGATCCTTCGACAGGCCCTATGTCGGTCTCGACAATTACGTTGATGTACTGTCACGTCCCGAGGCCTGGGGCATCTTCCTCAACACCGTGAAATTCGTCGGCATCTCGGTCGCTGCGCAATTGTCCATCGGTTTTGCCCTGGCAATGTTCTTTCAGCAGAATTTTCCGGGAAGCACCTGGCTGCGCGGGTTGTTCCTGGCAGGCTGGATCATGCCGGCCCTTGTTGTCGGCGCTGTCTGGAGCTGGATCCTTGCAGGGGATTTTGGCGTTCTCAACCATGTCCTGTTGTCTCTCGGCCTGACCGGTGAGCGTATCTTCTGGCTGTCCGACCCGAACGTGGCCCTTTATTCGGTCATCCTCGCCAACATCTGGCTGGGTGTTCCGTTCAACATGATCCTGTTGTCCGTCGGACTGGCGGGAATTCCGGAGGATATCTACGAAGCCGCCGAAATGGACGGTGCGAATGCCATCCAACGGTTTTTCACCATCACCTTGCCAATGATGCGCGCCCAGCTCGGAGCGGTGATCTCACTGGGTGTCATTTTCACCCTTCAGCAGTTCGACCTGTTTGCAGCCCTCACGCAGGGCGGTCCGTCGAATGCTTCCAATGTCTTCCAGTACTGGAGCTGGCAATTGTCGTTTCAGTACTACGAGATTGGCGTCGGTTCGGTGATTTCGGTTCTGATGATCCTGTTCGTGATTTTCGTTGCCGCGGTCTACGTGCGGTCCACGCGCCACGAACAGCTAGCTTGAGGCGTCGAGCGATGATGAAAAAATATGGCCTGACCGCGATCGCGATCTGTCTGGTGAGCTTCTATCTCTTCCCGCTTTACTGGATGTACATCACGGCCCTGAAAAGCGGCACGGAAATCTTTGCCAATCCACCGACGTTCTGGCCGGAAAATCCGCAATGGATGGTTGGCGAAGTCTGGACGCGCCTGAAGATGGACGTCTACCTCTGGAACTCGCTTCTGATTGCCTCGGGGGTGACGATTATCGTCGCCATTTGCGGCACGGGCTGTGCCTATGTTCTCTCTCGCATCCGCAACCGCTGGATGGACGTGGTGCTCTTCATCGTTCTGATGATGCAGGTCTTGCCATCCTCCCTGATGATCACGCCGATTTTCGTTGCCTTCAACCAGGTTGGCCTCAACGAGGTGCCAAGAACATCGGTGATACTGGCGCAGGCGGCGAAGGTTCTGCCGCTCTATATCGTGCTGTGCCGCGCAACCTTTCTGCAGGTTCCAAGGGAACTGGAAGAAGCCGCGCTGGTCGACGGCAACTCGCGGATCGGTGCCTTCCTGTCAATCATCGTCCCGCTTGCAAGAAACGGTATTCTGGTGACGTCGGTGCTCATCTTCCTGCAGTCCTTCGGGGAATATGTCTATTCGCGCTCCCTGATCACGCAGCGGGCGCTACAGCCGGCGACCGTCGGTCTGCAATCCTTCATGGGCCCCAACACGTCCGACTGGTCCGGTGTGATGACCTACTCCGCGATCTACGTGACGCCGGTTCTCATCATATTTGTGTTGCTGCAACGCCAGATCGTCAGCGGCCTGACCTCCGGAGCCCTCAAATGAGCTATCAGATCGAGCTGGAAAACATCCAGAAATATTATGGCGCCTATCACGCGCTCCGCGACGTCTGCCTGCAGATCCCCAAGGGACAATTCGTTGCTCTGGTCGGGCCTTCGGGATGCGGCAAGTCCACCTTGTTGCGCACCATCGCCGGACTGGAAAAAATCTCCAGCGGCACGATGCGGATCGCGGGGGATGCGGTCAATGATAAGGCTCCACGCGAGCGGGACTTGGCGATGGTGTTCCAGTCCTATGCCCTTTATCCGCACATGACCGTTCGGCAGAATCTGACCTATTCCATGCGGCTCCGGAGACGCCCCAAGTCCGAAATCGACAAGGCGGTGGAGGAAATTGCCCGCGTGACCGGGTTGGGCGAACTTCTCGACAGATATCCGCGGCAACTCTCCGGTGGGCAGCGCCAGCGCGTTGCCATGGGCCGGGCCATCATCCGCAACCCGAAGGCGTTCCTGTTCGACGAACCGCTTTCCAATCTGGATGCGGCGCTCCGGGTGCACATGCGCTCCGAAATCCGGCAACTTCACAATCGCCTCGGTGCGACGTCCGTCTATGTGACCCACGACCAGATCGAGGCGATGACAATGGCCGATCAGGTGGTGGTCATGCGAAGCGGAGTAATTGAACAGAAAGGCGCGCCACTCGACCTTTACGACAGGCCAGTGAACAAGTTCGTTGCGGGCTTTATCGGCTCCCCGGCGATGAATTTTGTCGATGGCGTCGTAGCGGAGGGGGGCAAGAGTGTTGGTCTTGCTCTTCCCGGGACACCGGAGATCGCATTTGAAGGACTGCAACTGCCCGGCCAAAAGGTAACGGTCGGACTGCGGCCGGAACACCTGATGGTGGGGCAGGGGGACTCCGGAAATGAAATGACGCTTCCGGTATCGCTCGTTGAGAGAACGGGGGCAGTCTCCTACGTGCTCACCGACACGGATCCCGGGCTCCTGATTACTGCTCCGGTTCGTGTCGAAGATGGCGTTCGGTCGGTCTCCGTTTCGATCAAACCGGAACACATCCACCTGTTCGACAGGGAAACCGGCAACGCCCTCCTGCACGCGTGATATCCCAGCCGCCCAATTGAGTGTCTGCGGATCGGAAACTCCTGGCAAAGGGGCTCCTGTCCGCTGGCGACCGTCGTGAAAATCGATGTTGCGGCGGCTGGGAAAATGATCATTTAAACAGATCATTCTGATAGAAATTATATCACTTAAATAAAACGTTCGATCGGTGCTATTTCAGGGCCACCCATTGACCTGAAGTGTTGCAGCGTTAATGACCCGGCTAAATTGCTCTTCCATTCCTTTTGCGCTCCCAATGAGGGATGGCGCCGCCGCAGGGCTCTGGCCTTGCGGGCATTTCCGTTGCGCTGTTTGCCCCGCGGATTGAGCCTTTGAGCAAAATCCCTTTGTAACAACGTTAGGCGAACCACCGCGACTGCGAAACCTCTCAAGCGTTGCCAGTCTCACCATGGCCTTTTGGCAGTGCCGCACGGTCGCGCCTTGAGGTTTTGGCAGCGGCAACAAGAAGAGACCTTTTCACTCGTAAGGCAAAAATAAACATGCATGCGCATGCAAATATATTGACGATCGCAAGGCTCTAACTATATTGCATGCACATACAAATAAAATGAAAGCCTACCTGATGAGTGCCGTTACAGTTTACACCGACTACGTCTGTCCCTTTTGCCTGCTCGCAGAACAGGTCGTGACGACGGCGATCGGTGACAGGAAGATCCCGATATCCTGGCGGGCCCATGAATTGCGGCCCGACCCGGTGCCAACGCTGAAGCCCGAGGATCCTTACCTTCCGGCGATCTGGAACCGGTCGGTTTATCCGCTTGCGGAAAGCCTTCAGGTGCCAATCAAGCTGCCGTCGATTTCGCCTCAGCCACGCACCAACAAGGCTTTCGAGCTTCTGGCCCTGGCACAGGATCAGGGGTTGGATCATCCGTATTCGATGCGGATCTTGCGCGCCTTCTTCCAGGAGGATCGCGACATCGGCGATCCCGAGGTTCTTGTCGCATTGGCTGCGGAAGCGGGGATCGACCCGGATGAAGCCCGGCAGGCTCTCGACAGCGGGGCCTATCGCGAACGTCACCGTGAAGCACTGCGCCACGCTCGGGAAGACATGGCGATCACGTCGGTTCCCACGATCGTGGTCGGTGATCAGATTTTCCGGGGAGTGCCCCCGCTGGACGAGTTGCTTCAGGCAATCGACCGGTTGGAAAGCGCCCCCGGCAGTAGCGGCCGCTCCCGTTAATCGACGCGGCCAGGTCTAAAGGCATCCGCCTTCACACACTCTCAATCTACGAAAGGAACATGCAATGAGTTGGGTTTATCTCGGAATCGCCGTGATCTTTGAGATCGCGGTCGCAATAAGTGCCGGAAATGCAAAAGGGTTCACACGGTTCGGGTGGACCGCCGCAACCCTCGTGAGCGGCGCTATCGCCACCTTCTTCCTGAGCCTTGCGCTCCTCACCTTCGATGTCGGTGTCGGGTACGCAATCTGGACCTCCGTCTCAGGTGTCGGGATCGTCGTCCTGGGGGCGCTGTTCTTTGGTCAGCAGCTCAACTGGAAGAAAGGCCTCGGCATTGTCTTCGTCATTGGCGGCGTTGTCGGCCTGCGCCTGAGTGGTGCTGCCTGAGCACCTGAAACACAAAATATCTCTTCCAATTCTCTTCTGATCAAAAGGAACAGCAAATCATGGATACGCTCCAGAAAACCCAGGGCAATGGCGGTGCATGGGGCATGCTGATGCTCGCCAGCGCGTTCGAAATCGGCTATGCGCTCAGCGTCGGCGGCAGTCAGGCCTTCACCATTCCGAGCTGGTCGATTGCCGCCGTCGTTTTCTTCCTGCTCACGCTTTACTTCCTCAGTGCCGCGCTGAGAACCATCGACGTGGGGATCGGCTATGCCGTATGGGCAGGGATCGGCTCGGTCGGGGCTGCCGTCTTCGGTAGCTTCTTGCTCGACCAGCCGTTGACGCTGATCCAGGCAGTCTGGCTGGGTGTCATTATCGCAGGTGTCGTCTGGCTGAAGCTGGCCGACAGCCCGAAGCTTGCGGCGACAGCCTGATGGGGACGGATCGTTCAGAACGCCTTGACCAGCTCATGGAGGAGGCCGTGGCCTTCTCCGTGGATCATGTCCACAAAGGCGGCATTCCCTTCACCGCTCTTGTCGTTGACGGAAATGGCTCAGTAATCGGGCGCGGTGTCAACCGCGTTCGGGATCATCATGATCCGACCGCGCATGCGGAAGTCGACGCGATCCGCGACGCTTGCCGCACGCTAAAAACTCCACATCTGCATGGGGCCATTCTGCTTGCCTCAGGCGAACCTTGCGCGATGTGTTACATGAGCGCGCTTTATGCAGGTCTCTCGCAGGTATTCTTTGCCGCCGATCGTGATGAAGTGGCAAGGCACGGCTTTGATTATCGAGGTTCCTATGGGCTGTTTGCCAGTGATCCGTTGGCCTGGCAGTCGCCTCGCGTGGCCAAGCTGGCCGTGCCCAAAGCTATGCGGCCTTTCCAGAACTTTGCCGCGATGAGCCGCATTTCCGACTAATGGCAGTTACTTGTTTCTGCGCTTGCATGAGCATACAAATGCTCGACGCAAGCGCAGAACACTCGAAGGTCCAGATTGATCATGTCCAATAGCAGTGGTTCGTGGCTCAGGCTGATCCACGCGGTCGCCAATGTCGAAGCAGACCTCGCAAAAGTCCTGCAAGACCGGCATGGCCTCGGTCTGTCGGATTATCGCGCACTCGAGATCCTCTCCAAATCGCCCACCTCCGAATTGCGCATGCAGGAACTGGCCGCCCATCTGCAGCTGAACCAGAGTTCCGTTTCACGCATGGTCGAGCGTCTGGAGCGGGGTGGCTTCACGGTTCGTGATCTTTGTCCGGACGACAAGCGTGGTGTCTACACCGTTCTCACCGACAAGGGACGTGCACATTTTGAAACCGCGCAACCGGATTACGAAAACGCACTGGAGAATGCCCTCAAGGAGCACGGCGGTGCCGAGTTGCTGCTTGCACGATTTGGAAATGCGGAAGACGTGGTCTGATTGGCCATTTGCGGTTGCGTTGCCGACCAACGCCAAACTTAAAACGGAATGCTGAGCCTGAGAGAGCCGCTGTTGGTGGCCAGATTTTCGGAGAATCGGCCATTGTATTCCAGGCGCAGGTCGACCCCTTCAATGGATGTGAGCTGAAGGCCGGCCCCGATCGAGGCAAACAGATCCTCATGTTCGAGAGACGTCTTGAACGACCCGGTTCCCCCGGCGCGATTGGTGAAGCGTGCATCTGTTTCCCATTGGTCACTGGACAGGAACGACACGCCGAGTTTTCCATATACACGCAGGTCCTTGCCGTCCTTGTAGCGCAGGCGGCTTCCGATCTCGATAGAAGGCGTTGCGGCAAAATTCCAGTGGCCGGTGGAGTCGAATTCAAGTCCGTAATCACCGCTTTCCCGGTAGTCGCCGACCCTGGAGTAGATAGCGTCGAAGTCGACATAAGGTTTAACGTAGACGTTGGTTGCCGCGAAGGTGCGGGCAATCCGTGCTCTGACGGAGCCAGCCAGCACGTCGGGAGAGCTGGAGATCGTCTCGGAAAGATCGGAGATCGACAGGTTACGGTCGAACCTGGTGGCTCCGTAACTGCCAGCGGCAGCGGCCGAAAGGGTCCAGGCCCCTATCTCCCGCTTCAGGCTTGCCCCGAGATACCCCGCCTTGCCGTCTCCTTTCACGGTTCCGGAGGCCTGTGAAATCCATGTTTGCTGAAATGCAGCAGCGCCACCGATGAACCAGCCGGGCGCTATTTCCCGTTGTCCTCCCAGCTGGTAGGTCAGCGCATTAGCGTTATAGCTCGGTGAATTGCCGATGGCTGAGCGGTGGCCCGTTCCGCCGGTTGCGCGTGCCCAGTCACAGGAGCCTTCGGTTATGCCTGCGCCATCGCCTTCGAAGACAGGACAACTCATCAGGCTGTCGCCGAAGGACAGCATTTCGAAGGTCTGTTCGACGACGGCAGCAAGCCCGGTGCGCGGCAGAAGCTGGTTCAGGGTGTCTGCATAGCTTCCGGATTGATTGTCGACCTCGTCGGCAATGGCCCCGAACAGTGTTCCGAAAATGTTGTTGCCGCCGCGATCCCAGATATTCTGCAGGTTTTCCGCAACGGCCTTCTGATCCCGGTTGAGTTTCACCTTGCCGTTGGGGGTAAAGTCGGCGCCGGTTACCTGGAAATAATAGTCGGAGCCTTCCGGACTGAACAGGTAATCGAAGATGAGAGAGTCTTGCGGGGTGAGGGTGCCTGTAACAGACCCGCCGACCGACAGAACTTTCGTCTTCCTGTCCGGAAGAAGGCTGATGGTCTTGAGACCGAGTGTGCCTGCAAGCGTCGCGTCGCCGCGCACTTCCAGCCAATCGGAATTGAAATTGTTCAGGTCGATGTCCGCGACCAGAAACCCTTGTGCGCTTTGCTTGAAGTTGCCGGTAATCACTGTCTTGCCGGGGTCGCGTGCGCGCCCCAATACAAAGCGACCGTTGTTGACCACATTTGCATCGTACAGATAGCCGTCAGCAAGGGTGTTGGGTGAGTTGTTGGTGACTGTACCGGCGCTGCCGCCGTCGGCATTGGTCAGGACGACATCCCCGTAAAGAGACGCAGTGTCGTTGACGGTTACATTGAGGATTGCCCCGTCAGCCGTCGTGCCCGTTCCGGAATACCAGACCGCATAGGAGCCGGTGTCGTCGGTGCCGTTGCGCGATGCGCCTGACTGGACAATGGCATTGTCGTTCAGAACCAGCGTGTTGTTGAGCCCGTTGGAGACCCTGATGGCCGCGGCATCCGTATCCGTGCCCCCCTGGACGTTGCCTTGTCCGTCAACCGTGATCCCGATTGTGCCGTTGCCGTCTGCGCCCTGGCTTTGCGCAAAGACACCCGACGAACGCGATCCGGAGGCATAGACCTGACTTGCGATTTCCAGATCGATAGCGCCCGCGGTTCCCGTGCTGTCTGTTGACATGAGGCCAGCGACGCCGCCGGTGCCGGTTCCGGATATACCGCCGCCGCCGCCGATGGACTGAGCGATAATACCGATGGACTCGTCACCCGTGACGGTGATCGGCGCGTCGATATCCAGTGTGATCTGGCCACCATTGCCGTTGGCGCCGCCGGAGGTCAGGTTCGCGGTGGCGTTGGTCATGGAACCGCCGGTCGCATCGCCCGCCAATCCACCGCCACCACCGATGGATTGTGCCACGAGGCCGAAAGCGCCGTTGCCGCGGGTCTGGATGCCGGCGCCTCCGGTTAGCTGGAACGTCACCGCGTCACCGTTGCCTGCCGCACCGCCCGTGCCGCCGATTGCCAGATCAAGCCCGCCTTCTACGCTACCGGTGACGCCATAACCACCGCCGCCGCCGATGGACTGGAGCAGAACACCATGAGAGCGGTTGCCGTAGGTGGCAATCGTCGTGTCCATTGCCAGATCGATTGTGCCGCCATTGCCGGCCACACCGCCAGAACCGCCAACAGAGACGCTCAGCTCGCTACCGTCGACACGGGTTGTCTCTGCGCTGCTGCCGACCCCGCCGGTGCCGCCGCCGCCGCCGATGGACTGGGCAACCAGGGCGGTGGCATCATTACCGTTGGTGGTGATCGTTACCGCGCTGGTGTCATAGGTGTGAACCTGGCCGCCATCGCCGCCTGCACCACCTGTGCCGCCGCCGTCGCCACCGATTGCCAGTGTGCCGGTCTGGTTGTCCGAGCCGTCGCCACCCTGGCCGCCACCGCCACCGATGGACTGCATCGTCATGCCGGTGGCTGCAAAACCGGCCGTGTTGATGAAATTGCTGTTGCCGTCTGCCAGCCAGACGGCGACTTCACCGCCGTCCCCGCCCGAGCCGCCCCTGCCGCCGACGGCAAGTTCGATGGAGGCACTGACTTCGCTGCCGCTGGCGCTGGACGAGCCACCCTGACCGCCGCCGCCGCCAATTGATTGCAGCACGACCCCGTCCGCCCAGGCACCTTGCGTGATGATCTGACCATCATGGTAATATTTGACCTGATTGCCGTCACCGCCAGACCCGCCGCCGCCACCGACATCGACCGTGAACGAATAGGAAGCTCCCGCATCCGACAGGCGCTTGATCTGTTTCTTCAAGGCCCCAATGGCGTCAAGAACCTTGTGAGACGACGCGTCATTGCCGAGCGATCCGCCGATCCCGCCGCCGCCGCCGATGGATTGCAGCACGACACCGTCCGAGTCGCCGCCGAAGGTTTCGATGCGGCCGTATTGTTCGGCGTAGATGGTACCGCCGTTGCCGCCGCTTCCACCAATGGCTCCAACACCCAGGGACATGCTGCCGGAGACGCTGCTGGCGCCAACGCCAAGGTAGACGGTGCCACCCTGCGAATTGCCGCCACCGCCACCGATGGACTGCCCGACCAGACCCTTGGAGCCCGATCCCTGCGTCTGGACCGTGTAGCCGGCAAAGTTATGGATCTCGACGGAGGAGCCGTCTCCGCCCGAACCACCCTGGCCACCCAGGGAAATCTTCGCTTCCAGCGACGCGATACCGCCTTGCGAATAGGCGTTGCTGTTGCCCAGCCCGCCGTTACCGCCACCGCCGCCAATCGATTGGGCCAGAACGCCATGGGCACCGTCACCAAAAGTGAAAAGCGTGCTTTCCGGGGCCAGACTCGTGAGTTTCGTTGCGGTGGTGCTGCCTGAATTGGAAGACGAGCCGTAGGTTCCCAAGGTTACGTTGACTTCCCCGCCATTGCCGCCACCGGATGTCGTAAACGCATAATCCATATTGAAGTCGCTCAGGACATTGCCGGTGCCGCCCCCCAGAGCAACGGTAGCGGTGGATTCCACAGTGTCCTTGTCGCCAAGCGTGGCTGTCAACGCGGACGCATCGCCGCCGTTGCCGCCGCCGCCGCCAACCGATTGGGCCAGGATCCCGTGAGAGGCGTCGCCGATTGTCGTGAGCCTGGAGGGTTGATCATAGGTGACGGTCACGTCGCCGCCGGCTCCCGCATTGCCGCCGTTGCCACCAACGGTTGCCACATAGTTGAAGGCGAGGGGAACGCCGGTGCCGGTTGGAGCGGCAACCAGAAAATCGCCGGCGGATGTCGAGCCGCCATTGCCGCCACCACCACCGATGGACTGGGCCAGAATGCCGGTGGCATTGTTGGGGGCGTATTTGGAGGTGGAAGACGCGGAAAGTCCGGTGGCGATGGTGCCGCTTGAAAGATCGATTGTGACGTCGTCCCCGTCGCCTCCGTCGCCGCCGCTGCCGCCGAGGACAAAGGCTGCGTTGAAGCCGACGGTCGCGTCAAAGTAATTGGCGCTGCCGCCCGTGCCCCCACCACCACCGATGGACTGTGCGAGGACAGCTGTCGACTGTGCACCGGAGGTCGCGGCGTAAAACTGGTTCTGGGTCAGGGAAACGGTTCCCCCGTCACCGCCATCGCCGCCGCTGCCCCCCATCTGGAAGGCGAGGAACGAAAGGACGCTGAAATTCTTGACGCTGCCGCCGTTGCCGCCGCCGCCGCCGATGGACTGGGCGATCAGCCCAGGTGCGAATACGCCGGTTGTGGTGATGTGCGCGTTGCCGTTGCTTGTGGCAGCCAGAAGTGAGGGAAGGTCGGAGTAAACGCATCCGCCGGTGTTGTCGACGCAGACCTCGCCGCCGTCACCACCGAGGTCGGCGGAACCGCCGACGCCGATGGAGGCGATGGTCGACAGGGTTTGCACGCTGCCGCCGTTGCCGCCACCGCCGCCAACAGACTGGAAGATGGCTCCAGGAGAATAGCCGCCGGAGGTGACGATGGTTCCGATGTTCGGAATGGCGACCGTTCCGCCCTTTCCGCCCGCTGAGCCCTGGCCGCCTACGCCGACAGTGCCGGTGGCATCGCCACCCGAGCCACCGCCACCGCCAATCGATTGCGCAAGGATTCCGGTAGAGGAGTCGCCTTTGGTCGTGACCTTCTGCGTATTCGAAACGCCGACGTAACTGCCATTTGACGTTGTCGATCCGGCAGCGCTGCCGCCAACGCTGACAAACCCGCTGGAAGATCCCGCGGCACCGCCGCCACCGCCGACCGACTGGGCGATGATGCCGAGCGAGTTGAAGCCGTTGGTCGTGATGTCCGCGCTTGAGTTGACTGTTACGGTACCGGCTGCGCCTCCACCGGCGCCATCGCCGCCCAGTCCGACCAGGGTAGAGGCATCGATCCCGCCGGTTCCGCCACTTCCTGCGATCGACTGCGCGACGACACCGAAGGCATGGTCTGCTGCCGTTGAGACTGTCGCATTACCAAGCGAAAGGGTGACGTTTCCGGCATCGCCGCCATTGCCGCCGTTGCCGCTCTGACCGCCGAGAACACTCTGAAAATCGCTCCCCGTTCCGCCGCCGCCGCCGATGGAATGCAGCGCGATGGCTGCGGAAAAAGCGCCGCTTGTCTCAATACTGGTATCGCCTGAGACAGTGACGGAAACCGCGCCGGCATCGCCGCCGAAACCGCCGCCGCCACCGGTGCCGGCGAGAGCCGTGCCGTCGCCGCCGTCTCCGCCTTCACCGCCGATACTCTGTGCCAGCACGCCATACACATTAGCGCCACTTGTCTCGATGGATTTTCCGTCTTGAAGAGATACCGACACGGATCCTGCCGTACCGCCATCGCCGCCGCTATGATCCTTGGTGGGGCCGGTGCCACCCTTGCCGCCGAGGCTTTTTGCGCCGATTGCTGCGCTCGGTTCGTAGCTGCCGCCGGTAACATCGAGGACGAGCCTGGCTGAGTTGGTGATCGAGACGTTGCCGCCGTTGCCGCCATCGCCGCCGTCGTCGCTGTTGTCAGTCGAGGCGGTCCCGGCGCCGCCTTCGCTTAACCCATAGAGAACGAACAGGCCGTCGCCCCCAGCTGTGGTGACATCCCAGTAGATGTCGCCGTTCATGGCGTTGTTGATCGTGACTGTTCCACCAGCACCGGCATTGCCGTTGTTATCGCCGCCTCTGCCGCCAAAGGATCTGGCGATGAATCCGCCGCCTTCTGCAAGCCCCTGAAAACGGTTGCTGCTCGAACCGACGGTGAAGCTGCTCGGGGCGGTGTTGTTGACGGTGACGCTGCCGCCGTCACCGCCCTTGCCGCCATATTGGTCGGACAGGACGCTGTTGTTCTGGTTGCCTCCTGTTCCGCCGTTGCTTTCGGCAACGAAAATAGCAAATCCGAAATTGGCGTAACCAATGGCGGTATAGCTTGCAAGGCCGTTGTTGGTAACCTGCACCGAGCCACCGTTGCCGCCTGCGCCGCCGTTCGAATTGTTATCTCCGTTGGATTGATCGCCTTCGCCGCCGCTGGATTGGGCGAAGATGCCCATTGCAAATTGGCTGACTTCCGACACGCTGATATCGATATTTGACTGATTGACGATTGTAACTGTTCCGCCTGCTCCGGCTGCGCCGGAGTCCTCGCCTGCCGACCCTCTGGACTCGACATACCAGTTTGCATAGATGCCCTTGCTGGTTGGGATAACCATATTCTGCTGGGCGTAATTCTGGATCGTGATGCCAGGGGCCTGGGCGCCAGCGGATGCACCTGTTGCGGTCAGATCGACGTAACTGACATCCGTGCCGGTATTGAAGGTGCAAACCCACGGGTCGCCGGAATCGTCACACAGGGAATCCGCCAGGGCGGGGGATGAAAGGCACAGGCTCGCAACGGATGCGGTGGACAACAGCAGCGATTTCACGCGAATGTTTTTTCTGACCGAAGGATGGGAGACCTGGTCTTTTCCTTCGGTTGTAAGGCCGAGGCCCATTTTCTTATCCCTGAAACAATTGGCTTGAAAAGTTTTGAGACGGAACTTTTTGCTCTTCCTCGTCAGGAATAACTATGGTTGCAGGGCAGCGGGTTTCACTGCAAATTCGATGAACCAGCTGAAATCATCGATGAAATTGTGGGCCGTGCCGCAGGAGCGGTCCTATATTGAAAGTTACCTTTCCAGTACGAGATTGCTTGTAACATGCTTTTAGATGAAGCCGTTCCGGCGACGACACGCAGGACTGTCTCCACTCCAGAAGAAGACGTCCGCGTGCACGCCGTCAGTAAGTCTCATCACGAGGAGCGCCTGCAGCCAGAGACCGAGCATCTCTTCTGGAAACTTCAGATCGGCGGCTGGTTGTTCATAGCCGTTTATGGCTTTTTCGCCCGAGTGGTGACGTTCTCCGACTTCCGGCTTGCGTTCACGTTGACCCTTTCGATGGACCTGGTCGGCTTTCTGCTGACGAGCGCAGCGCATCACTATGTTCTCCGGAACGTCCAGCGGCTGATCACGATTCCGGTGTTCCTGGGGGCGGCGGCGTTTTCGCTCGTGTGTGGCACCTTGCAGATGTATCTAGCCTGGTATCTGCGCGACCTGCTTTTTCCTGAAGCCCTGCCCTTCAACACGCCTCTGACGCCGGTCGTTTATTACACTTCGGTTCTGCTGGGCTGGATGCTGGCCTATTTCTGCCTGAGGTCCGATTACGAGGCGCGGATCGCGCGGTTGCGGCGCAGCGAGGCACTTGCGGAGGCCATGCGTTCCGAACTGGAACAGCTGCGGCTGCAACTGGCGCCTCACTTCCTGTTCAATGCGCTCAATTCCGTCGCTTCGGAAATTCACGAGCGACCCGACACCGCGCTTGAAATGGTGAGGGAAATTGCAGGTTACCTGCGCTATTGCCTGAACCAGCAGCGTCGGGACCTCTGTCCGCTGTCGGAAGAAGTGGAGGCGATGAACGCCTATCTGCGCATCCAGGAAATCCGGTTTGAAGACAAGCTACAATGCACCGTCAGCGTCGATGAAACCGTCAGGGACATGATCGTTCCCCACATGATTCTGCAGGGGCTCGTGGAAAATGCGGTCAAGCACGGGTTAAAGCATCAGTCGAACCGTATCGACATTCACGTCTCTGTCAGCCGTCTCGGCAAGGATGAGGTCGAGGTTTCGGTCACTAACTCAGGGAAGATTTCGGAAACGGACCCGACACGGAAATCGATCGGTCACGCCAACCTCAGAAAACGCCTGCAGCTCTACTATCCGGAAATGCACGAGTTCAGCCTGTGTGAGGGGCAAGGCATGGTCGTTGCCCGCATCTTGCTTAAAGGTCCGGCATGCTCCGTGTAGTTCTGGTTGACGACGAACCTTCCGCCAGGCGCGGCCTCAGGCGAATGCTTGCCGAATTTCCCGACATTGCTGTGAGTGGTGAAGCGGGGGACCTCGAGTCTGCCCGGCAAGTGATGCATGAGGTCCGCCCGGATGCGGTTTTCCTTGATGTGGAACTGACCAACGGCAAGGGTCTTGACCTTGCAACGGACCTGCCGCCCGAAACCTTCGTGATCGTCGTCAGTGCATACGATCTATACGCGATCGACGCCTTTGATGTAGCCGCACTCGATTTCCTTGTGAAACCGGTCAAGCCGGAGCGGCTGGAAACAGCGATTGGTCGTCTGCGAGAAAGACTGCCGCGGGTCCCGTCCACTCCGGATAACAATGTGTCGCCAACCTTGGTCACAGCGCAGGGTCGTCTTCAATTCAAGACCAGTTCAGCGTCGATCCTGGTGTCCCACGATGCAGTCGCCTTTCTGCGGGCCGAAGGGGACTATACCCGCGTCTATCTGGAAAACGGTCAGCAACACCTCGCCAATGGCCTCCTGCGCGTTTTCGAAACCAGGCTTCCAGCACCGCCTTTTCACCGGCTGGATCGTTCCACTATCGTGAACTGCGCACAGATCCAGCGCGTCAATTGGCACGCTAGCGGACGCAGCAGCATTCATTTCTCGAATGGGAACAATGTCGTTGAAATTGGGCGCCCTGCATCAAAGAGATTGCGCTCTATTTTGCAGCTGAGTGGAGGCTGAAAAACCGGCGATTGGCGTCCTGGCTCTGGTCGCTGTTGCCAATCTTGGAACGTCCGACAAGGAACGCCAAGCAGTTCAGGAACCTTTCCGAAGCAATATGACGGTTCCTGCCGGATCGCATGTCCAATGGCCTGTGACATCTGTCAGCGGCTCCAGTTCATCGCGTTTGGGAGATCCCAATGCCGCCAGGGCATTCGTGGGATCCTCATCGAACAGTTCTATCCAGACGTCCGTCTGGCTTTGATGCGGCACGCGGTCGATCCACAATGTCATGGGGCCAAACGAGAAGCCGGTGCTGTCCTTCAGTTCACGCGTCACCT
Organism: Roseibium sp. ROS1; assembly: GCF_054658215.1. NCBI lineage: Bacteria > Pseudomonadati > Pseudomonadota > Alphaproteobacteria > Hyphomicrobiales > Stappiaceae > Roseibium > Roseibium sp. ROS1. The sequence continues at coordinate 284,271 of NZ_BAAGIG010000005.1, read as the reverse complement.
TCAACCCGATCTTGTCCCGGTAGAAGGCTACGGTTTCGTCCCACCGATACAGCGGCACCTTGATCGCGATGTTCTTGCCCGGTTCCATTTCCAATTCCCTTTCGATGCGTGTTGCCTATTTGTAAAATCCGTCGCGTAGCCTGATGCCGTTTTCGAGCCAGACCTTCATGGCGCAGAGCATGCCCGTCCAGCCTTCGCAGTTGCCGAGACAGGACTTCAGACCTGTTTCGGTTCCGGGCCAGCCAAATTCGTTGATGCGGACATAGGTGCGCCCGTCTTCCAGCTCCTGAAACGTGATGGTCACGGTCGTCCAGGTGCGGGCGTCATCTCCTGCCTCCCACTGCAGAACGACTTTTTCGTTCGGCACCACCTCCTGCACCAGAACAGGGAATGCACCGGGAAAGTCATGAAAGTCCCAAGTCACCTCCGCACCCGCTTCAATGCGGCCTTGGGCTCCCCCGGTCGTGAAGAATTCCGAAAGCTGTGCCGGGTCGACGACAGCCTCAAACACCTCCGCGACGGGTTTAGAAATCCTCCCGCCGACTGTGAATTTCAGTTCCATGGCCCTGTTCCTTGTTGCCTTGCGAGCTATTATGTTATAAAAACATAACATGTCAACAGATGATCAGGATGACGCGCTTTTCAAGGCGCTTGGCCACAGGGCGCGCAGGCACATGCTTGACCTTTTGAAGAAGGGTCCGCTAACCACCGGCCACCTTTGCGAGGCGCTGCCGCAGATAGACCGCTGCACAGTCATGCAGCATCTGAAGGTTCTGGAAAAAGCAGGGCTGGTGGTGGTCGAACGCCGAGGGCGGGAACGGTGGAACCACCTGGACGCACTGCCAATTCAAGCAGTTCACGAGCGCTGGATCGGTCCCTACGCTGCTTATGCAGCCAGCATGCTGGGTGCTCTCAAGAAGAGCGTTGAACAGAGCGAGGAAACTCACGCTGCAGCCGAAACCACCAACGGTGATACGAAAGGTACGTGATGACGTATCAGGTAGGCGCAAGCGCTCTTTTGGTGTGAGCGCTTGCAAGCGGTGTTCTCGTAAAACGCTGACCTCGCTCCGGCGGTGCTATTGACCGCCGCCGGAAGAAGAAATTGCGTCTAGGCGTTTTCCGCGCTTCTCGAAAGGCAGCAGACCCTCGTCTCGGGATGACATTGGTCAATCGCGAACAGATTGATTTTGGTGCTGACGAGGTAGAGCGGAAACGCTCTTCCAAGCGTCTGGATCCAATAATCAATTTCCAGAGAGTTAAGGTCATTGCAAGACTTGCAATAACTGGAGAGTGAGTACCCTTTTTCCTGCAAGTCTTCGAGCGTTGTGCAGCTGCTTGTTTCCAATGGCTCAAGAATTCTTATGTTTAAAGACATTTTTGGCACACCGTTTTTATTGTCGTAAGCAGCTTCAAGGGCGGTGTTCTTGGTTTTGGGCGATGGGAGCACTTGAAACTTGCATCTTTTTTACCGGTGATTGGGAACGTTCTCAATTCGTGGGAGTACTTAAGTATTATTTGAAAGGGGTGTGACCCTCCCAGGGTTCGGGCAACCGGAAATCATGGCACGATTTTTACGTATTTAGTCCTGGAACCCGATTGCTTCCCAGACGGGGTTCCGCCACATCTGCGGGTCGACATTGAACGCGGAACTTCAAATGCCCCCAGTTTCAAAACAGGCTTGCGTTGCCAAATGCCCTTACAGAATTGCCGTGCGATTGCTGCGAGCCGGACAATGATGGTTCGGACCGCGCGGCCGGAGGATACCCCGCAAGTTCTCCGGTTGATCCAAGATCATGCGCAGTATGAGGGCGGGAGAGCCACTATCGACAAGTGCGTGTTGGAACGACTGCTTCAGGTCGAGGAGCCACCGGTTCGGATCCTTGTCGCTGAATCAGATCAGATCGCGGGATATGCCGCGTTGACGACAGACTATTCGCTCTGGTCCGGAGCGCGCTACGGGCATCTCGACTGCCTTTTCGTTGCGAAGGAATATCGCGGCAGGGGCGTCGGCCAGATACTGTTCCTGAAGGTGCGTGAAGAAGCGCATTCTGCCGGGTGCGTTCGGCTTGAATGGCAGACGCCGGACTGGAACCGTCAGGCAACTGAGTTCTACAGAAGAAACGGCGCTGAATGTTTGTCGAAAATCCGCTTTGTCCTGCAGCTTGACGCAGGGTAGAGGGGGGTAGAACTGACAGCGTGGTCGTACTGGATTAAATCTTCACGAGTGCAGAACTTTTTCGATTAAATAGACCCGGTTTATAAATGCGGATTCAGGCTTTTTTCAGCTTTGACGTGCTCAATACTTGAGTGCAAGTTGGCGCTAATGACGAAGACGCAGCATGTCTACAGAAGTCAACATTCTTATTCGGTCCATGCGTCAGCTGGTTCCCAATCCGGAAACAAGCGCGATCCTGACTGCGATGGGTGTTTCCTACTGGGCCTACGATCCGGTTGCGGAAGAGTTGTGCTGGCAAAGGTCGGATCCGACCTCTGTCAGAGGTTATCGCCTTGCAAAGCTGTCCATTCAAAGGGCGCTTCAATACTACATCCAGCGTGACAGAACCCGCTTCCTCAAGGTGATTTCCAATGCGGTGGAACACGGTCTGTCGCAGACCACTCGTGTCACCATGAAAACGGATGGCGGTCACAAGTCCTACGACCTGGTGGCTTCTCGCATTTCCGGCAAACCGGCGTTTCTGATCATAGGGCTGATGAAGGAGTGTGCGCCGGAAGCGCCGGTCAACGCGGAATTGCCGGACATTCTGCAAAACCTGTCCAACGTCTTTATCTCGAACGCCAGTGCTGTCCTCATTACGGACAACAAGGGGGTGGTTCAGTCGGCCAATCGCCAGTTTCTGAAGCTGTTCGGCATAAGTAACGCCAAACAGGTTGTCGGCCGAGATGCAAGAACGATCCCCAATTACATAGGCAAGAAGCTCGCCGGCTCATTTGCCGAGATGTTGCGAAGCCGCCTTGCGTCCAAGGGAACACTCAAGCTGCCTCAGACAGTAGGCGATCCTGTTGAAGTTCTTTACGATCTGCATCCGATGGCGCTCGATGATCCGAACGGGGGTATCATCTTTGCAGGGGAACTTGCTGCCAATTCAGTGGAAATATCTGCCAATGAAGTTCTGGATGCGGTTCCAACCCCAATTCTGGTTGCCGATCTGGATACTCGCCGCATCAAATACGCCAACAAGGCCGGGCGCGGCGAGTTGGGCTTGTCCGCAAAACAAATAGGAACCGAACGGCTATCCGACACGCTCATGAGCGCGAATGACGTTCGTGATCTGACCCTTGTTCTCGACAAGGTCGGTTGGGACGCTGGCCGTGTGTGGCAGGTTCAAAGTCACATCGGACTCAAGAGGCACTACCGCATTCGCACCTGCTTCATCGGCAAACAGTCCTCGCGGCAGATCGTGCTCGAGTTTCTGCCTGTCCGGCTTGAAAAGGACAAACCCGGCAACGAAAAAGCCCAGAATTTCTTCTCGCGCCTGCTGGACATGAGCTTCAACTGATCCTGCCATCACCGTACGTCTCTGGAGGCCCGCCAACGCAGACCTCCAGGCATTTGAGTGTCATGCCGTCAGATCGTGACGGTCATTTCCTCCATGACGGATCCATAACCACCCGCCATCAGGCCGGTAATCCTGCCATCTTCAAGGTCAAGATCCACGGTAATGACGCTAGGGGAAGCCGGGGTCATGAAGTGGCCCTGTTGAATGACGAACCGTGATTTCCTTTCGTGAAGCAGGTCGTGCAGCACACAGGCGAGGGGGCCCGCGGCCATGCCAGTGGCGGATTCCTCGTCAATTGCATAGCGCGGTGCGAACATGCGGGTGGTGGCGTCGGCCTGCGTGGCGTTTCGATCGGTCGTGAAAACGTAGTAGCCGATCAGGTCCAGCTTGTTGCTGATGTCATTGATCCTCGACTGGTCCGGTACGATCTGCTTCAAGACTTCTGCATCGCGTACAGCGACGACGACGAAACTGTTGCCTGTGTTCACGAGGACAGGGCGCAGGCGCTCATCCAGCTGGTCTGCCTTCAGACCGAGCGAAGCCAGCACGTCGGCTTCGCTGACACCGCGCTCGGCCCAGGCTGGGCTCCGTTCATAAGTCGGGGCAAGCTGTTCCATGTATGCCGCGCCGTTCTTGATGACGATCTTGCGCGGACCATCGACGGTTTCCTTTGAGGTGACACCCTCCCGAACCCGGCCCAGTTCTGCCATGTAGCTGAAGGTCGCTATCGTTGCATGGCCACAATGGGCTATCCGCCTGTTTGGCGTGAAGAAGTCCAGCTTGAACCCTTCTTTCGCTGATTTAGACACGAAGGCTGTCTCTGAGAGTCCGATCTTTCCCGCAACGGTCAACATGTCTGCTTCCGACAAGCCATCGGCATCGAGGATGACGCCGGCCGGATTTCCGCCAAAGGCTTCCGAACCGTTCCGGCGCGTAACGAACCCGTTCACGATGCGGGCGACAATTTCTCTCGTTTCATTCATTCCATGCACCTCTCAATCATTGACTGGACACAAGAATGATGTCGTCTTATTGCTCATTCAACGCCTGAATACATGAGTGAATTTCATGAATGAGCGAGACGAACTGCAAAACCGTCTTTTGCTGAACGCACAGCTGCTGCACGCTATTGCAGAAGAAGGGAACTTCTCCCGGGCAGCCGTCGCGGTCGGTCTGGAGCAGTCGGCGGTCAGCCATCGCATCAAGTCTCTGGAGGCTGCGCTCGGCATTCGGCTTTTCGAGCGAACGACCCGGCGCATCGTCCCGACGGAAGCGGGACGGATCGTTTGTGATGCCGCGCAGCGTTGTCAGGAGATCTGGGGCAGTGCGCTGTCGCGGATAGCGGATGTGAAGACGTCCAGGACCATACGTTTGTCCGTGTCGTCCTCGGTTGCCATGAAATGGATCGTTCCGGCGCTGCAGCGCGCGCAGGAGGCCGGTCTTGACCTTGTGGTCGATGTGGAAGACAGGCTTGTCGACCTTCACACCGGTGAAGCCCAGGCGGCGATCCGCTACGGGACCGGCCCTTATCCGGGGTTCCACGCCGAAGCACTCATGACTGCGCAACTTGTGCCCGTTGCGCGGCCCGGCTTGTTGAAGGGGCAAATGGTTCCCGGCAAGGGAGCACCGGCCTTGCTTGCAGACAGGTCCGGCGGGACAGACGGAACGGGCTTCAGCTGGACCGACTATTTCAAGGGCCACAACTGGCCGGAATCACCTCCAAAACCTGCGGCTTCCTTTGCCAGAGCCGACCTCGCGATCCAGGCCGCCATCAGTGGCATGGGTGTAGCGCTCGGCAGGACACTACTGATCGAAAACGACATCGAGGCAGGGTTTCTGGAAGTCGTCGGCAAACCGGTCGCCTCGAAGGCAAAATACTGGCTGGTGACGACGGCTGCCTATGCAGACACGGAGGGATATAGCGATCTGCGGGCCTGGATCGGCACTGAAATCGAGATCGCACGCGACCAGAACCGAAGGCTGATTTCCCAGGCTTGAACGGTATTTGGTTCCGTACGTGGCCTTTCAAGCGTCACCAGACGCCTTGAGCCATTGCATCGCAAGGTCAAGTTTGTCCTGGTCGGAAAAACCGAGGTACTCGAGGTTCGACCAGGTCAGGAAATGCAGGGCTAAATTATCCAGAACATGATTGCAGTGCCGAAGGCCGCTTTGTTGACTGCTCGCGGCTGATGGATCAAACGGATGGCCTGCTGCTTCACGCAGAGGCCATCACGTTACCGGTACGCTGGTTCACGCCCTCCGCCAACCTCGAAAGATCCACTGGACCCATGACTGACAAGACCTACCAGATCAGGGTATTTGAGCCAGGCGACGGTGATGCCCTTGCCGCCATCTATCAAGGCGCGGTCGATCAGATTGCCAGGGCCGACTACTCAGAAGTCCAGCGGGCTGCCTGGCTCTCCATTGCACCGACGGGTGAAATCATGGAAACGGCCTATGGGGATGGAAGGCTCGCGCTTGTGGCGGTAGATCACGAAGCGCGGGTTATCGGATTTTCCGACCTCGAAGAGGATGGTCATATCCAGTTCCTCTACGTTGATCCAGCTGCGGCTGGCCGTGGTGTTGGTTCAAGCCTGATCGGGGCGCTTGAAGGCGCGGCAAGGCAACGGGGTCTGGGCTGCCTTTATTCCGAGGCAAGCGAGACGGCACTGCCGGTATTTTTGAAGCAGGGCTTTGAACGTCTGCATCGTCGCGACCTGAAGATCGGCGATGTCGACATACATAATTACAGCGTCGAGAAGCGTCTTTGACAGATCTGGATGCCGGGTGGTTTGTGGCAATCGGGCCGAAGCGTCAACGCGCCTTTTCGATCTGCTCGGTATGGCTGTCAAGCCACTTCTGCAAGTCGCGCTCGGCGCTTTCCAGGCTTTCGGCGTTTATGGCACGCAGGTTCAGGGCGCGTGTAATGGCACGTGTCCGTTTGTTGATCGCAAAATCGGCAGGTACCGTTTCGAGATTGTCGACGCCCAGCTTGTCATAAAGCGAGAGCAGGCGGTTCTGGACGGTGCGAAGCGACAGTCCCTGCCGAACGGCAATGACCTTGTCCGACAGGCCGAGAGCCATGTCCAGGAGAACGGCATATTCGCTGTCCGTAAGTGTGTCGTGTGTCCGGATGTGGCGCTGCTGAACCCGGTGAATTTCCTGGTCCACCACGATCTGGGACTCCAGAAAAACACCGCGCAGCGCCAGGTGGAGCCGCTCCTGTGTTGCCGTCTTCAGAACATATCCATAGGAGGTTTCCTGGGGCACGATCCGGGCAATGCCGCGCAGGTACGCCTCGTCCGAATAGTTTGACCAGAACAGGATGCGGGTCTGGGGGCGTTCGCGCCAGATCGTCCGGGCGGCGTCGATGCCGTTGCGTTCCTTCATCTGAAGATCCATCACCACCGACTGGATGGAATGCCTGCGTGCCAACTGCTCGCCCTCCAGGCCGTTGGTCGCGTGGAGGATATCCTCGACATCCGGCAAGGCCAGCTGAAGGGCCTCGCTCAGATACCCGGCATGGAATTGATCGTCTTCTACCAGAAGCACCTTCATGCCAGCTCTTCCTCACCCGTGTGTGGTGCGGTTTCCTGGCACGGGGCGCAGGTCATCGGCAATTTCACCGTGATGGTCGTGCCTTCCTTGCTCGACATCCCGAAGTCCGCGGCAATCAACCTTGCCCGTGTGCGCATATGGGCAATGCCTCCTGTTGCCTTGCTGGTGTGCCGGCCGAGACGGGAACCGGGAAGCCCCTTGCCATTGTCCCTGATTGTCATTTGCAGGCCGGATTTCACACGCTTCACGGAGACACTTATCTGGTCGGCTCCGGAGTGGCGAGCGGCATTGTTGATGGCTTCCTGGGCAATGCGAAACAGGGCAATCCGGATGGTGGGATCCAGGGTATCGATCAATCCGTCCGTCTCGTCCGCAGCTTCAAGGAAGGTGGACGAAACGTCCTCCACCGCGCGCTCCAGATGTATTCGCAAGGCGTGTGCAAAGCCGAATAGGTCCAGGATCGTTGGTACGGCAGTATCGATGATCCGGCGAAGGTCACCGATGCAGTGCTGTATGCTGCCGATCACCCGGGCCTTGTCGGAGGCCGTATCCATTTTTTCAACGTCCCGCATGATCCGGGTCAGATCGGCAAGGGTCTGGTCATGCAGATCCATGCCGATGCGCTGGCGTTCCTGTTCCAGAACCCGCGTCAGTTCCAGTGCGCCTTGCCGCAGGCCTTCTTCGCGAGCCTGGGCTTCCGCGCGGACGACGGCTGCGCGCTTGGCCTTTTCGTTCGCGCGAAGGGAATAGAAATAGGGGGCAAGCACATCGGCAATCTGCCTGACGCGCACAACTGTTGCCTCGTCGTAGATGTCCGCTGTGCAGGAGGAACAGTTCAGCGCGCCGATGGTGCGGCCAAGCACCTTCATGGCGACATTCACCCGGCTGCGCAGCTTGTGCTTGATGATCGGTTGGGCCAGCGCACCCTCATAGGTGTAGCGCTTGTCTTCCATGGCGTTGCCGGTGAGCATGTAATCCGTCTCCCCGAGCAGGATGCTGCGAACGGGCGAGATGGCGACAGGCGTGCGTGACAGGCTCCAGCGCGTCTTCATGCCGACTTCGTAACTGGTGTTCCAGGTGTTCTTGTCGTCCACCAGGCAGACGTCCAGGTGATCGATCGGAAGCAGGTTCTCGATCTCGGCCTTCACCGATCTCAGGGCAGCCCGGATTTCGACCTGGCCCGCAAGATGACTGGAAATGCGCAAGAGGGAGACGAGAGCCGTCGGCTCTGACACCTCCTGGTTTTCATTGGCTTCCTGTCGCATGGCAACAACAAGCTCCTCCCGTTTATTGCATGCCAGTGTGCGGTACAGGGCTTGCGTCGGCAACCCATCTGTTGCGCGCTTCAGTGCATCACGGTTGCGGGTTCCCGCAACCGTGATGCGTTTCTTCCGCTTTACGCATTTCCTTAACGTCATCAATCTGAGCGCGGGATGCATTGGGAGAACCGTGTCCCGTTATCAAAGACGCCTGCTGGCGTCAGGGAGGAAACATGAACACCAAAGCCAAGCTCTTGGGGGCGGTCGCGCTTGTTGCGGTCACCCTGCCGGGTCACGCTGTAGCGGACACCGCGGATAAACGTATTGCCCTTTCCAACAATTACGCCGGCAATTCCTGGCGACAGGCCATGCTGGAAAGCTGGGCCAAGGTCGGCGACAAGGCTGTTGAAGACGGCGTGGTCGCCTCGGCCGACGCATTCACCACGTCCGAAAACCAGGCAACCGAACAGGCCGCACAGATTCAGAACATGATCCTGCAGGGTTACGATGCGATCGTGGTCAACGCAGCTTCGCCAACGGCCCTCAACGGCGCGATCAAGGAAGCCTGTGACGCCGGCATCACGGTCGTCTCGTTCGACGGTATCGTCACCGAGCCCTGCGCATGGCGCATTGCGGTCGATTTCAAGGAAATGGGCCGTCAGCAGGTCGAATATCTCGCCGGGCGCCTGCCGGATGGCGGCAACCTTCTTGAAATCCGCGGTCTGGCCGGGGTTTTCGTGGACGATGAAATCCACGCAGGTATCGAGCAGGGCGTGACGGAATTTCCGAAATTCAAGATAGTCGGGTCGGTCCACGGCGACTGGGCGCAGGATGTTGCCCAGAAGGCAGTTGCAGGCGTCTTGCCGAGCTTGCCGGAGATCGTCGGGGTCGTGACCCAGGGCGGCGATGGCTACGGGGCAGCCCAGGCGATCAAGGCGGCCGGCCGCGACATGCCGATCATCGTGATGGGCAACCGCCAGGACGAAATGAAATGGTGGGCCGAAGCGCGTGACGAAAACGGCTACGAGACCCTGTCTCTTTCCATTGCCCCGGGTGTTGGCACGCTTGCCTTCTGGGTCGCCCAGCAAGTGCTCGACGGTGCAGAAGTGCCCAAGGATCTCACGGTACCTTTCCTGAAAGTCACCCAGGAAACGCTTGACGAGACGCTTGCCGCAACACCTGCCGGTTCGGTGGCGAACGTCGAATACAGTCAGGAAGACGCCAAGTCCGTCATTGCAGCTGCCAACTGAGGGAGAGACGGAATTGGAAGTGGCAACTGGCGCCGGCAGGCCGAAGCCGGATGTCCCGTTGGTTGCCCTTTCGGGCGCGTGTGTTCACTTCGGTGCAGTGCGCGCGCTCGACGGGGTCAGTCTGACCGTCAGTCCCGGCGAATGTGTCGGTCTGATGGGTCACAACGGTGCGGGCAAATCGACAGCCGTCAACGTGATCAATGGCGGACTGACGCCAACGGACGGACAAGTCCGTTACGGGCATGAGGACGGCAGAAAAGGAACGGGGGCAGCACGTGCGCGTGCCTGCGGTATCCGCAGTGTTTTTCAGGAACTCTCCTTATGCCCAAACCTGTCCGTACTGGAAAATCTGAGGGTTCCACATCGTGATCTGACAGGGTTTGGCTGGCGCAAAACGGCTGCCGGGCGGATTGCCGGTGCTCTCGACGAAATCTTTCCCGGACACAGGATCGAACCGGGCATGATCGTCGGCGACCTGACCCTGGCGGAACGGCAGATGGTCGAGATCGCTGCCGGATTTGCAGGTGGCCCTACACCACCACGTCTCGTCATCCTCGACGAGCCGACATCGTCCCTTGATGCCTCGATTGCCCGGCAACTGCTCGAACATGTCCGTCGCTTCTGCGCCAAGGGCGGTGCGGTCATTTTCATTTCGCACATGCTGGGAGAGGTTTTCGAAGTCGCTTCACGGATCGACGTGATGAAGGACGGCAAGATCATCGCCAGCAGACCGGCGTCTGAATTTACCCAGCAGGGCCTGATCGATGCCATGGGACATGTGGCAAACGAGAAGGCCGCCGCCCGGGCGGCGGTCGAAAGCAGTCAACGCATCGGCGAAGAAGTGCTGAAGACGCCGGAAGGGCTCAGTGCCCGCAAAGGGGAAATCGTTGGCCTGGCGGGTCTTGCCGGGCATGGGCAGGCAGAAGCTTTGGCCCGGTTCTTCATGTCCCGGTCGGGGAAACTTACGCGGGTGAAGGATCCTGAAGCGGCCTTCGTTGCCGGTGACCGCGGCCGGGACGGGGTCATGCCGCTCTGGTCGATCCTTCGAAATCTCACGCTGACACACCTGCCAAGCCTGACCCGGCGAGGGTTGGTCGACAGGATTGCTGAACAGGCGCTGGGCGCAGACTGGAAGAAACGCATCGGTATTCGGACCGACAATCTGGGAAATCTCATCTTGTCCCTGTCCGGTGGCAATCAGCAGAAAGTTCTTTTCGCCCGCGCACTGGCCTCATCCGCCCCGATCGTGGTGATGGACGACCCGATGCGCGGTGTCGATGTCGGCACCAAACAGGAAGCTTACGACATGATCCGAACGGAAGCCGCCAACGGGCGCACCTTCCTGTGGTACTCGACGGAAACGGATGAAGTCTGCCAGTGTGACCGGGTGTTTGTGTTCCGGAACGGGCAGATCTCTGTGGAGTTGACCGGGGACGGCATCACGGAAGAAAACATTCTGGCCGCATCCTTCCAGATGCAGGGGGCCGGCGCATGAACGGAAAGTACCGCATTCTGCTTCCGGTCCTGTCCCTGACTGTGCTGCTGGCGGCCGTCTTTTACCTTCAACCCCGGGCAATGAGCTACTTCGGCCTGAACCTGCTCTTCAATCTCGCGGTGCCGATCGCATTGGCAACCATCGCGCAGATGATGATCATCATGGTCAACGACATCGACCTGTCGGTCGGGACGTTCGTCAGCTTCGTCGCCTGTGTAACGGCAACCTTCCTGAACGATGCGCCGCTCGTCGGTGCGGCTATCCTGCTGGCATCGATCCTCGCCTATGCGGCCATCGGCGCGCTCATTCACATTCGCCAGCTTCCGGCGATTGTGGTTACGCTCGGCATGTCATTCGTCTGGGGAGGCCTGGCGATTCTGCTGCTGCCATCGCCGGGTGGTGCGGCACCGACATGGATCCGGACGGTGATGACCGTCAAACCCCCACTGGTGCCGATGGCGGTGGTGGCCTGCATCCTCATCGCCGGTCTGACGCACCTTTTGATCATGCGGTCTTCGACGGGCACGCTGTTGCGCGCAGTCGGCGGCAACGCCCAGGCGGTCGCCCGCTCCGGCTGGTCGGTCACGAAACTGAAGGCGGGCGCCTATGCGCTTGCCGGCTTCTTCGGGGTCCTGGCCGGTATCTGCCTCGTCGGACTGACAACGTCGGCCGATGCCAATATCGCGCTGCGCTACACGTTGCTCTCCATCGCCGGAGTGATCCTGGGGGGAGGAGAGTTCACCGGCGGCCGGGTCTCGCCTGTCGGTGCGGTCCTCGGTGCGTTGACACTCGCGCTCGCCGGAAGCTTCCTCTCGTTCATGCGCCTGTCGCCGGACTGGCAGATAGGCGCCCAGGGCGCGATCCTCATCCTTGTGCTGGCGGTGCGGCTGATCTTTTCGCGCCGCAGCCGGAAATGGAAGGGGGCCGAAAATGGATAATTCCCGTCTTTCGACAGTTCTCGCAATCCCCAGAAGACCCTGGTTCTGGGCATTCGCGGCCAGTGCTATCGCCTATTTCGCAACCCTTTCGCTGACGGAAGGGCGCGGCGGAGGGGAGCTTCTTTCCGCAGCGCTGACCTTTGCCTCCTTCTCGGCCATTGTCGGGCTTGGCCAGATGTTCGTCATTACGCTGGGGCCGGGCAATGTCGATCTGTCTATCCCTGCGACCATGACCCTGGCCGGCACGCTGTCGCTCAAGTTCATGGACGGCGCGGCAAATCTCATCTTGCCGGGGCTCGCCGTCGCGCTTGCCGTCGGTATCGGCGCGGGCACATTCAATTACCTGCTGATCCGGCTTTTGCGGATCCCGCCAATCATTGCGACCCTTTCAGCGTCGTTCCTTTATCAGTCGCTGGCGATCTGGTGGAACCGCGGCCTCAGGATCAAACCGCCCGAGGCGCTCGCGGATTTTTCGACCGGTGCCATCGCCGGCCTGCCAAACCTGACGATCATTGGCGTGCTGATTGCGCTGTTGAGCTGGGTGGTTCTGGAACGCTCGATCTTCGGACGCTGGGTGTCCGCCTTCGGGCAGAACACGCGCGCGGCCCGGCTGAGCGGGATCCCGGTGGAGACGGTCCGCGCGGTCACCTATATCGCGTCCGCCGTCCTGGCCGCGTTCACCGGATACCTTCTGGCGAGCTTTTCAGGAGGTGCCGCGCTGAACATGGGCACGGAATATCTCCTGATTTCCATCGCCGTCGTCGTGATCGGAGGCTGCTCGATCGCAGGCGGCAATTCGAATGTCCCGGGCATCTGGGGTGGGGCGCTGCTGATGTTCCTGGTCGTCTCGATGTTGAATTCCTACGGCTTCGGCGCAGGCGTGCGCCTGATCATGACCGGCGCCATCATCATTGGCATCGTCGCTGCCGCATCCGGAAAGGGCAGACCCACATGAACAGTTTCTCTTCTCCCTATCAGATCGACGATCCCCGGTTCAGGAACCTGATCCAGAAGAATGCCAGGTTGCGCCAACTTGCGACCGGCTTTGAATGGACCGAAGGGCCCGTCTGGTTTGCCGATCACCAGCACCTGTTTTTTTCCGATATTCCCGCAAACCGGATGATGCGGCTGACGCTCGATGGCCAGGTCAGCACCTACCGCCAGCCTTCGGACTATTCCAACGGCAACACCCGGGATCGTCAGGGCAGGCTGGTGTCCTGTCAGCATGGAACCCGCTCTGTTACCCGGACCGAGCTGGACGGCACCCGCACCGTGATTGCAGACAGCTACCAGGGAAAACGTCTCAATTCACCGAATGACGTGATCGTCCAGTCGGCCGGTGCGATCTGGTTCTCCGATCCGACCTACGGCATCCTGAGCGATTATGAAGGCTACACGGCAGAGCCGGAGCAGGCGGCCCGCAATGTCTTCCGCGTTGATCCGGCGACGGGGGAGGTCGAGGCAATCATCACCGACTTCACCCAGCCGAACGGTCTGGCCTTTTCAGCGGACGAGAGCGTTCTCTACGTGGCGGAATCCGGCTCCAGTCATGATGCCGGGGTTCCCTCCGTCATCCGCTCCTTCAAACTGGACGACACCGGCAGGATCCTGTCGGACGATGTTTTTGCCACGATTGACCGGGGCCTTCCCGATGGAATGCGGGTTGATACCGCCGGCAATCTTTGGAGTTCGGCGTCCGACGGCATTCACTGTTTCCACCCCGACGGGACCCGTCTCGGGAAGATCCTGGTGCCGGAAGTGGTCTCCAACCTGTGTTTCGGTGGCGTGCGCGGCAACCGGTTGCTGATCACCGCAACCACGTCGGTTTATGAGATTGCGGTCAACGCAAGATCGGCGATCTGACAAATCTGGCTTGTGAGGAAGCATTCTCGGCGATGAGAAAGTCCTTTAAAAGCCCCTGAGGGGCGGTTCGTTGGTTAATCCTGGAGCGCCGCCTGGGCCCACTACAACATTTCGGCTTCCTGTCCGAGAACCGGTTTTGCAGCCCTTACGGACGCCCGCTCGATGAGCGGGCATTCGACCTTGATCTGGGCCGGTCCGGACTGGCGGCCATTCGCGTTGTCGAGCAGCAGTTCGAAGGCGATTTCTCCCATCTCGTATTGTGGCAGTACGAGCGTTGAAAGCGGCGGATGCGTGCTTTCGGAAATTTCCCGATTGTCAAATCCGATCACCGCAATGTCTTCCGGTATCCGCAGGCCGCGTTCCTTCAGGGCGTCGAAACACCCAAGGGCCATGAGATCGTTCGCGCAGAAAATTGCGTCCGGTGGCAGGTCGAGATCCATGAGCGCATGGGTGTGCTCGTAACCGGACAGCGGCTCCCAGTTGCCCGGTTTGACGAGGTCGCCGTCGAACGGAATGTCGTGGCTCGAGAGGGCTTGCCGGTAGCCTTTGAGCCTGTCCCGCGTCGCTTCCACGCCCGACTGGCCATTGATCAGGGCAATGCGTTTGTAGCCGGCCTTGATCAGATGATCGGTTGCCGTCCGCCCTCCCAGAACGTCGCCAGGTACGACTGAGGGAAGGGAGCGATCGGCGTTGTAACAGTTCAGGAGCACGGTGTGCTGGCCGTCAAAGGCGGAAGACAGTTCGACGCGCCGGGTCAGGATCGTGCCGTAGATCATGCCCAGAAGAGGCAGGCGGCTCATCTGGTTGACGATCATCTGCTCGGTTTCTTCGTCTCCGTGGCTGACTGCCAGGCTGACGTTGATGCCGTATTCGTACGCCTTGTCCCGAACACCTTCGAAAGCCAGCGCCATCCACGGATCGGTTGTGATTTCGTCCGCAATGAAAACAATGTTCGACCGGTCATCGGGCACGGTCCGCGCACCCCGGCGTATCAGATTGTACCCAAGTTCTCTGGCGGCTTCGTGCACGCGCTTGCGCGTCGCGTCGCTCAACTTCGCGCCGCGACTTCCGTTCAGGACGAGCGATACCGTTGCCTGCGAAACTCCGGCCATTGCCGCAACATCCATCATTGTAGGACGTCTATCTTTGCCAAGCCGGGCTTTTTTCGCCATATTCGTTCCGGTCTCCTCGCAATGGACGGATTAGGTGTCTGAACCGGCGAATGACTATCGGGAAAGACGGTCAAACGCAACGTTTCTGCACCGTCGATATCTGCACAGGTGTCTGTTTCTCCTCACGCTTTAGTCGAGTGAACGCAAATTGCGGACGCGGTCGAATGCAACTGCAATGACAATGAAGCAGCCGATGAACATGCCTTGCCAGAACGTCGAGATGCCAAGAAGAATCAGAGAGTTCCTGATCACTTCGATCAAGAGAGCCCCGATGACCGCTCCAAGGGCCGTTCCCTGGCCTCCGGCAAGATTGGCACCTCCAATCACCGCCGCGGCAATCACCGTCAGTTCCATCGCCTGTCCCAGATTTGTCGTCACGCTGCCGAGCCAGCCGGCCATCAGGATGCCGGCGACCCCCGCGGTCATGGCCGAAAACACATAGATCGAGACCTTGATTCGCTTCACCGGAATGCCTGTCAGCGTCGCTGCCTGCTCGTTTCCGCCAATGGCAAACACGTATTGCCCCCATCTCGTCCACCGAAACACCACGCTCATCACGACGGCCAGAAGACCGAGGACGTAGATCGGATGCGGCAAACCCAGTGTCGAGCCACCACCGACCCATAACAACAGGTCGTGATCGGGGCCGAATTCCCAGATCATCTTGTTGTTGGACAGGACCATTGCCAGAGATCTGGCGGCCGACAGCATCCCGAGCGTCACCACAAACGCCGGCATGCCCACGTAAGCAATCAATGTACCGTTGATCGCTCCGACAATACCCGCTGCGACAAGTGCCGCGATCGCTGATATCCAGAACGGGTTTCCCGACGACATCAGGACACTGATGACCATCGCGGACAGGACGACTGTCGATCCGACGGACAGATCAATCCCTCCCGACGCAATTACGGTCGTCATGCCGATCGCGATCAGGCCGACAAATGCAAAGTTGCGTGTCACATTGAACAGATTCCGCTGGGTTGCGAAGGAATCCGTCAGCAAAGACAAGGCGACACAGGCAAGAAGGGCTGCCAGAAAGACCCAGAAAATCTGGGAGTTGAATATCCTGGAGAAGGGCGATCCGTGCTGGCTGTGCCCAATGGCTTGCTCAAGAGTTGTCATGGTGTGATCCCCCTCAAGCCGTTTCAATGGCGCCGGTAATCAAACCGGTCACCTCTTCCGGAGAACTTTCGTTTGCCGGCTTGCAAGCCACGAGTTGTCCTCTTCGCAGCACGGCGATGCGGCTGCAGACCGCAAACACATCCGGCATTCTGTGGCTGATCAGGACAACGCTGATACCCTGGTCACTCAGCCGATGGATCAGGTCCAGGACCTCGGCAACCTGGCGTACCGAAATGGCGGCGGTCGGCTCATCCATGAGGACGATTTTGGCGTTGGAAAGAAGCGTTCTTGCAATGGCCACAGCCTGCCGCTGCCCGCCGGACATACGCCTGACAAGGTCTCGAGGGCGGGTCTCGGATTTGAGGGCCGCGAAAAGCTCCGCTGAGCGCTTGTACATGGTGGCGTAGTCCAGCAGCTTGATCCCGCCGAAGGACCGTCGCGGCTCTCTGCCAAGAAAGACATTGGACGCCGCCGACAGGTTATCGCAAAGCGCCAGGTCCTGATAAACGACTTCAATACCTTCTACCTGCGCGTCGAGCGGACGATGAAAATCCACGCTGGTGTCATCAATGGAAATCGAACCGTGGGTGGGCCTGAAGTTGCCCGCAACGATCTTTACCAGGGTTGATTTACCCGCTCCGTTGTCCCCCATCAGTCCCAGAACCTCGCCCGGAGCCACTTCCAGGGATACGTCGTTCAAAGCCTGAATGGCTCCAAAGCTTTTTGAGATTCCGCTCAGCCTCAGCCTCGACATTCTGATTTTCCTCCCCAAACACCCGGCCAGATGGACGTCGCCACTTGGGAAGTCCTCCCGGTCATGTCCCCGTGACAGGCCGGTTTCAGCTTACCGCATGACACACGTTTTGGTGTCGTTTTTCAATTCTTGACTAATTAATATTAGTAAATATTATCTAATAAAGGCAAGGGGAGATAAATGAAGCTTCTGCTTACAGGTGCCACGGGCAAGGTCGGGCAAAACTTCCTGTCGCGCTTTCTGTCTGAGGACATGTTCAGCGGGTGGGGCGTTGTGGCTCTGTGCAACAACCGGACGATCGATTCCGGGGACCGCGTGGAGGTCATCCGCGGCTCAATTGCCGATCCCGCTTGTGTGTCGAAAGCGATGGCCGGTGTTACGCATGTGCTTCACATGGCGGCCGTCAAGGAATCTCCCGAACTTGCAATCGACGTTTCTGTGAAGGGAATGTTTGTCCTTCTCGAAGAGTTCCGGAAACTGGCAAATGCAAGGCAATTCATTCTGATCAGCGGGGACTGTGCCGTTGGTCATGCCTTCCAGCCATATTCGGAGCCGGTCACGGAAACTTCGGAGCGCAAGGCTTATCCGGGTTGTTATGCCCTGACCAAGGTTCTGGAAGAGGTAATGCTGGAGCAATACCGGCATCAATATGGTCTGAACGGCTGCATATTGCGCGCGCCCTGGATCATGGAAAAGGACGACTTCAAGTTTGCGCTGAGCTTTGGTCCGGACCAGTTCGGCGGCCCCTTGTGGTCGGACTTTCTTGCCGCCGATGAAATCCAGCGCCTTGCCGGCGGCCGATTTGCCCCGTTGCTGCTGGATCGGGAAGGTGCGCCGCTCAAGCGCAATTTCGTGCACGTGGATGATCTGGTTTCCGCGATCCTTGCGGCATTGGACAGTCCGAAGGCGGCTGGCCAGCTTTTCAATATCTCCATGAACGAACCGGTCGACTACCGGTGCGTCGCCAACCATCTCGCGGCCACAAGATCCTACGAAATCGCGGAAATTCCGACCTCTCTCCACAGTAACTGGCTCGACAATTCCAAGGCGCGCCAGAGGCTGGGCTGGGAACCGTCGGTAGACCTGGAGGCCCTTGTTGAAGGGGCCTGGAACTACAGAAGGGACATCAAAGATCCCCGTAAAATCTGGTACCCGGGGTAAATCGCTCCGGGACCTGCTGGACAGAAGGGAGTGACACGCATGAGACGGAATTTACTGTTGCTTGGCGCCGCTGCCGTTTTGGCAATTTCAGTCGGATCGAGCCTTGCACAAGACAAGAAAACCCTCGCAATCGTGGTGAAGGGGCTTGATAACCCTTTCTTCGAACAGATCAATCTGGGTTGCCAGAAGTGGATGTCCGAAAACGCGGACAGCGAATATGAATGTCTTTATACCGGCCCCGCATCATCCGCCGATGAGGCTGGCGAGGTCCAGATCGTGGATGATCTGCTTACCCGCGGTGTTGCCGCAATCGCCATTTCGCCGTCCAACGCACCTGCCATGGCAAACCGCATCCGTCAGATCGCGCCAAGCGTGCCGGTCATGACCATTGATGCGGATTTCCTGGCCGACGACCGCGACCTTCGCAAGACCTATCTTGGTACCGACAATTATCTGATGGGCGTCAAGATGGCCGAGGAGGCCGCGAAGCTCAAGGCGGATGGCGGAACGGTGTGCCTGCAACTTGGAAACGTCGCTGCCGACAATATCAATGCCCGGGCTCAGGGGTTCCGTGATACGGCCGCTGGAGAAAAAGGTGTCGATCGCCTGACTGGCCAGAACGGCTGGACCGAGATCGATGGATGTCCCGTTTTCACCAATGACCAGGCTGATCTTGCAAACCAGCAGATGGCTGACACGTTCATCGCCAATCCCGATCTTGATGCGTTCATCCTGATCGGCGGGTGGGCTCAGTTCGCGCCGCAGGCCTATACGCAGGTGACGGATCAGGTGATGGACAAGCTGAAGTCCAAGGATCTGATCATCATCGCCGGCGATACCTTGCCACCTCAGACGAAAGCCTTCCGCGATGGCAGGAGCCATGCTCAGGTCGGCCAGAGGCCGTTTGAAATGGGCTATCGCGCACCGGATGTGATGATGCAGCTCATCAACGGAGATAGCGTAGACGATCCGCTCTATACGGGGCTGGATGTCTGTAACCAGGAAGACCCTGGTTTCTGCGCAGACAACTAGACAACTTCTCCACTGGCCGCCGAACTGGCGCATTGGTTCGGCGGCGCTTTTTCCTGGTGGGGCCATGGCTTTCACATGGTGCTTTCCTGCCGGTGCGCGTGCGTGCGCCCATCAGATCTTTTTCGCGAAGGGTGCAAAGGTTCGAAATATTACCCACGATTAGCTGCAAAGGATGGCTTAGTAATTAATACTTGAAAACTTCAATTAATTAATATTAGTAATAATTTGTTGCGGGCGATGTATCGTTGCCCAGAGACAGGGAGGAAAAATTGAAACTTCGGAAAACCCTTTGCGTGGCAGCCATTGCCACACTCGCCGCCACGGCGGCGCATTCGCAGGAAAAGCCGCAACTGGCATTCGTTGTGAACGCGGCCTCCGACTTCTGGAAACTGGCTGAAGCCGGCGTGAACGCCGCGCAGGCGGAACTGCCCGGCTACGAGCTGCAGTTCCGGTATCCCGCCCAAGGAACGGCAGCGCTTCAGAATGCCCTCATGGACGACCTGGTGGCTGCCGGGACTGACGCCATCATGATTTCGTCTGTGGATCCCAAGACATCGACCGACGCCTTCAATCGTGTTGCCGCACAGGTGCCGCTGTTCACGACCGACAGCGATGCGCCGGAAAGCGACCGGATTGCCTATCTGGGGTCATCGAACACGCTTGCTGGAAATCAGGCTGGCGAAATTGCAATCAAGGCCTTGCCGGACGGGGGAACCTGCATGGGTTTTGTCGGCTTTCTCGGTGCCGATAACGCCAAGGAACGCATCGCCGGTTTCCGCGAAACCGTGAAAGACAAGGGCATCGAGCTGGTCGACGTCCGAGGTGACGACGTCGACTTCGCCAAGGCCCGGTCGAACGTCGATGACGTTCTCGCTGCCAATCCGGAAATCGACTGCATGGTCGGCTTCTACTCATACAATCCCCCGAAGATCTACGAAGCGCTTCAGGCGGCTGGCAAACTGCGTGAAATCACCGTCATTGCCTTCGACGAGGACCCGATCACTCTCGGTGCTATCCGTGAAGGCAGCTTCGCCGGAACGGTGGTGCAGGATCCTTATCAGTGGGGCTACCAGGGCATGCACCTGATGGCCGACTTTCTGGAAGGCGACAAATCCGGAATTCCGGCTGATGGTCTGATCATCGTACCGACGAAGATCATCGATGCGGAAAATGTCGATCCGTTCGAACAGCAGCTGAAAGAGCGCATCAAAGGCTAGGTCGGGCCCTCCCAGGCGGACCCTGAGGCTGCGCGGACCGGATTATTGCCGGCCCGTGCAGCCGAAGCTGATCATTATGGCGGAGCCAAAACCTTGATCCCCGGATTTGAGAAGATTTCCCTCGAACTCACACGGGTAACGAAAGTCTATCCGGGTGTCGTTGCCCTTCAGGATGTCGATTTGAGCATCAAGGGCGGAGAAATCGTTGGCCTGATCGGCGAAAACGGCGCCGGTAAGTCCACCTTGATGAAAGTGCTGGGTGGCGCGATCTCCCCCGACGGGGGCGATATCATCATAGACGGCGTCCGGACCGGTGGACTGACCCCGGCCGAAGCTTCTGCGCTCGGCATTGCCTTCGTCCATCAGGAGCTCAATCCGTTTTCAAATCTTGACGTGACCGCAAACGTTCTTCTGGGCCGCGAAATCACATCCGGTCCGCTGCGATTGCTCGACCGGCGCGCCATGGTGGCCAAGGTGGAGCCTATTCTGGAGATGCTCGGTACGCGTTTCGGTGCCAGCGATTCCGTTGCAGACCTTTCGCTCGCAGATCAGCAATTGCTCGAAATTGCCCGCGCATTGTCGATGAATGCACGCCTGGTCATTCTCGATGAGCCGACGTCAAGTCTCACCTTGTCGGAAACCGACAGGCTGCTTCAGGTCATGCGGCAGCTGAAGGATCAGGGCGTTGCAATCCTGTTTATCAGCCATCGTCTGAGTGAAGTGGAAGACGTTGCAGACAGGGTTGTGTGCCTGCGCGATGGCAGAAACGCGGGCGCACTGGTCGGTGCCGGCATCCGCAAGGACAGAATGGTGCGGATGATGATCGGCAGGGATGTCGGTCAGTTCTATGAAAAAAAGCCCCACCAGTTGCGCGAGCCGGTGCTTGAGCTGCAGGGTGTGCGCACGTCGACCTTTCCCGGCTCACACGTCGACCTGACACTTCATGCCGGTGAGATCCTCGGAGTTGCCGGTTTGGTAGGTGCGGGCCGAACGGAACTTGCACGCGCCGTCTTCGGTGTGGAGCCTCTGGTTGATGGCACCATCCGGCTCAACGGCCGGGAATTGCAAACTCATTCAGTTCCAGAAGCGATTGCCGCAGGGCTGTCGTTGGTGCCGGAAAACAGAAAAGAGCAGGGCCTTCTTCTAGATTTTGCGATCTGCGCGAACATTTCCTTGCCCTGTCTCAACAAGCTGAGCCGCCGAGGTGTCGTTGACCGGGCGCGCGAGGCAACGCTGGCGGAAAGCTCGCGCGACCGGCTTTCCATCAAGACCAGCGCCATCACACGAGCCGCTGCTGAGTTGTCCGGCGGAAACCAGCAGAAGGTGGTGCTGGCGAAGTGGCTGGCGATGAAGCCGAAGGTTCTCATTTTCGACGAACCGACCAGAGGCATCGATGTGGGCGCGAAGGCGGAAGTCTATCACCTCATGCAGGCGCTCGCGGACGAAGGCGTCGGTATCCTGATGATCTCGAGCGACATGGAGGAAGTCATCGGGGTGTCGGATCGTGTGGCCGTCATGCGCAGGGGGCACGTGTCGGGGATCCTGGGTCGTGACGAACTGACGGAAGAAAACATACTCCGGCTGGCGGTCGGGTAAGGGAGTTGGGGAGACAGAATGCAAAAGAAGGATATCGGACTGGCGGTACTTGTTCTGGTGGTCGGGACAGTTGTCGCCCTGATCAATCCCCGGTTCTTGTCGCCGATCAACCTGGCGAACACGGCCAATCTCATTGGTCTTTTCGGGCTGTTTTCCCTGGCGGAAGCTTTCGTGATCGTGACGGCCGGTATCGAGTTGTCCGTCGGTTCTCTTATCGCGCTCCTTGGTGTCATCTTCGTCGATCTGATCGTTCAGCAGGGCGTTCCCTGGCCTGTTGCCTGCCTGATCGTGCTTCTGCTGGGAGCCTGTTTCGGTTTCATCCACGGCTGGCTGATCACCCGGTTGAAGCTTCAGCCCTTCATCGTCACCTTGTGCGGCCTCCTGATCTATCGCGGGGTCGCACGGTTCTACACCAAGGACGGGACGGCAGGCTTTTCGTTCGGAGACAGTTTTCCGGTTCTGGAGTGGCTGATTTCGGGGCGGAGCGGCGGTGTCCCCCACTCGATCATCGCCTTCACCATTATAGCGGTGATCGCCTGGTTCGTGCTTCATCGCACCGTGTTCGGCAGGCATCTTTTCGCTGTGGGCAAGAACGAGGAAGCAGCCCGCTACACCGGAATCAACACGAGACGGGTCATTGTTCTGGCCTATGTCATCTGCGCTGTTCTAACCGGTCTCTCGGCCATCTTCTTTGCCATGTATACCCGCTCCATCCACCCCGCATCCCACGGCAATTTTTATGAACTCTATGCAATTGCAGCCGCTGTGCTGGGAGGATTTTCCCTAAGGGGAGGGGAGGGCTCCGTTGTCGGCGTCGTGTTGGGTGTCGTTCTGCTGCAGATGCTTCAGAATCTCGTCAATCTGCTCGGCATTCCCTCATCACTCAACTTTGCGGTTATGGGCAGCGTAATCCTGATCGGTGTTATCGCAGACAATCAGATCGCCAAACACAGGAACTCCCGACGCCAGGCAAGCGCCCTTGCGACCATTGCACCGGCCAACCGGGAGCCGCGTTCGGAAACGGTATGATGTCGCTTTTTCAATCTTGAGCGAGCATGGACCGGGCAGGCCTGCTGGTGGTCTGCCTGATCCACAAGGGGGCTTAGAGAGTGACGATGGCCTTGATCAAGGCTTCCCTGTCTGTCGCCAGCTCCTTGATCTTCGCCGGAAGATCCTCGAGGCGCACGGTCAGCGTGCACAGCGCGTCCGTGTCGATCCGGTCTGAGCGAATTGCCGACATGACGGTCTCGAAGTCTTCTCTCGTGGCGTTTCTGCTGCCGATGATCTGGGTTTCGCGCTTGTGAAACTCCGGGTCGCTGAAGCTGATGGTTTCCTTCACGACGCTCACCAGCACATAGCGGCTGCCATGCGCAAGAAGAGGAAAGCCCGCTTCGATGGCGGCCGCATTGCCTGTTGCATCGAAAATCACGTCGAAGCCGTCTTGCCGCGGACCTGACAGAATGTCGGTTCCGACGAGATGCGTGTTCTTGAAGCCGAATTTTTCCGTCGCCTGGGCCAGCCGTGTTTGGCTCATGTCCAGAAGATGGACTTCGGCTCCCGAAAGCCGGGCAAAGAGAGCTGTGCCGATGCCGATGGGACCGGCCCCGGTGACCAGAACCCTGTCGTCGGCAGATAACGCCGCCCGGCGAACGGCATGGGCCCCGATTGCAAGAAACTCCACCATCGCCGCCTGAAGTTCCGTCAAGCCGGTCGCCGGATAGAGATTTTGCTGGGGAACGGCGATGCGGGAACACATTCCGCCATCCCGGTGAACACCGAGAACCTCGATGCTGCTGCAGCAGTTCGGTTTGCCCTTCATGCAGGCCCGGCAGGCGTTGCACGAAAGATACGGGTTGACCACCACCAGTTCCCCGGCAGTCCACGGGCCGACACTTTCCGCGACCCTGCCGCTAAGCTCATGACCGATGACACGCGGGTAGTCCAGGAAAGGGTGCTTGCCTTCCAGAATGTGGTAGTCGGTGCCGCAAATGCCGACGGCCTCGATGTCCACAAGCACCCAGCCGTCTGGCGCGTCTTCGGGCAGGGCCCGCGTTTCGAGCCTGAAGACGCCCGGTTCGATGACGGTTCCGCATTCCATTGATCGGGCCACTGCGGGTGATTTGGTCTTTTCAATATTCATTGAACGGCTTTCCGGCTCCTGGGAGCCCAGTCGTGAGGAAGGTCGCCCTTGATGATAAGGCTGAGAACATCATCCTTGGTCACGTCTTCAATCCGGTGCGAGCCGACCTTACGGCCCTTGTTCATCACTATGACACGATCGCAGAGTTCGAACACGTCATGCATGTCGTGGCTCACCAGGAGGATGCCTATTCCTTCTTCGCGCAATTGTCTGATCAAGGCACCGACCATGGCCGTTTCCGAAGGGCCGAGAGCGGCTGTCGGCTCGTCCATGATCAGGATCTTGACGTCAAAATAGATCGCTCTGGCAATGGCAACAACCTGACGCTGACCGCCCGAGAGGCTCGACACCGGATCGTTCAGGTTCTTGAAGTTCGGGTTGAGCCTTTTCAGAACGCGGACCGCCTCGGCCATCATCCGGCTGTCGTCCAGATTTCCGAACCTTGTTTTCAGTTCCCGGCCGAGAAACAGGTTGGCGGGAGCGTTCAGATGATCAGCAAGGGCAAGCGTCTGGTAGATGGTTTCGATGCCCAGATCGCGGGCGTCGTGGGGCGATTGAATGTCGGCGATTTCGCCATTGACGCGGATTGTCCCCTCATTAGGGATCATGGCCCCGGACAGGATGCGCATCAGACACGATTTGCCGGCGCCGTTGTGGCCGAGAACGCCAACGACTTCACCTGGATAAAGCTCCAGAGAAACACCATTCACCGCCCTGATGCCGCCAAAGTGCTTTTCGATTGCCTCCATCTGCACCAGCGGTGCCGCGGATTGTGCATCTGGTTTCATATTCCGTGTCCCGATCGACGATTGAATAGACCGGAAGCCTTTGAGCAGAAAGGCTTCCGGCCGCGTTGTGGTGCGTTAGTAAAGGACGTTCTGAACGCTCGGATGATCGATGTTGTCCTTGGTCGCCAGGACGACGCCGGTATCGATGAAGTTCGGGACCTGTTCACCGTTCAAAAGCTTCAAAATGGTCTGAACGCCGATCTCGCCCATCTGGAACGAGCCTTGAACGGCAGTCGCGGCCAGGGTGCCATCACGGACGAAATCCTGAAGGTCGGTGTTGCCGTCAAAGCCGATTGCCGTGACTTTGCCGGCCTTGCCAGCTTGCGCCAGGGCCCGGCCCATGCCGATGGCTGTCGGTTCGTTGGCGCCAAAAATGCCGACGAGATCCGGGTTTGCCGCCAGAACGTCGGTGGTCTGGTTCAAGGCGGTGGCCATCTGCGACTGGGAGTAATAGGGGCCGACGATCTCGATCTTGGACTGATCCTCGATCCGCTTGACGAAGCAGCCGACGCGGCCAAGTTCGGAGCCGACACCCGCGACATAGGACATCACGGCAACCTTGCCCTCTGTCCCGACTTCCGAAATCATCTTGTCGGCAACCAGTTGACCGGCAGCGCAGTTATCGGTCGACAGGAATGACTGGTAAAATTCCTTGCCGTTGTCGGCGAGGCCGGAGTCGATGATGACGACGGGAATTTCGGATTCATACGCTTTCTTCACTGCCGGGATCAGGGCTTCCGGATCGGATGGTGCCAGGACAATTCCGGATACGCCGCGGTTGATGGCGTTCTCGACAAGGCTGACCTGATCGGCAACGGCCGATTCCGACGCCGGACCGTTGAAGGTCATCGTGTGGTCCGACTGGCCTTCGATGGCTGCGCTGGCGCCCTTGTTCACGTTCTGCCAGAAGTTGGAATTCGTCGTCTTGACGATGACCGCAATTTCTCCTGCCTGCGCGGCTGCTGCGGACATCGCAAGGGCACTCGCCATCATCGCTGTTGTCAAAAGCTTCTTCATTTCATTCTCCTCCGTCTGAAGTTGCTCTGGAAATCGTCCGGCTTTCTCAGCGCCGGTTTCTGATCTGATCGACGTAGACCGCCAGAATGACGATGACGCCGATCACGATTTGCTGGATGAATGCGGACACGCCGGCCATGTTGAGGCCGTTCCGCAGAACGCCGATGATGGCGGCGCCGATCATCGTTCCGGAAATATTGCCGACGCCGCCCATGAGCGAAGCCCCGCCGATGACGGCCGCGGCGATCGCGTCGAGCTCGTACATGACGCCTTCGTTCGGCTGAACCGTCACGAGACGGGACATCAGGACGTTGCCCGCGAGCCCTGCAAGAGCTCCTGAAAGGACGTAGGCAAAGATCTTGGTGCGATCGACCAGGACACCGGAGAGGCGCGCGGCTTCCTCGTTCGAACCTGTGGCATAGATATGCCGGCCGATCTGGCGGCGCCTGAGAAGATAGGCTGCGGCAAGCGCGACAACCGCGAGCAGAATGACCGGATAGGGAATTCCGGGGAAGACGACTTTCGGGAAGATGCCGCCGGTTTTCTCCACGATGCGGAACAAGGAGCCATTGCCCAGAAGACCGAAACTTTCGCCCAGGCGCGAAATGGGCGCTGCGCCCGTCAGCTGGAGGGCAACGCCGCGGGCGATCAGCATCATGCCGAGCGTTGCCACGAACGGGGTGATCCGCATTTTGGTAATGACGAAGCCGTTGACGAAACCGCAAGCGGCGCCGGCCATCACGCCGATCGCCATGGCGGGGCCGACCGGCACGCCTGCCTTGATACTCAATCCGGTGATGGTTCCCGAAAGGGCAAGTACGGAGCCGACGCTCAGGTCGATGCCGCCGGTAATGATCACCATCGTCATCCCGATGCCCAGCAAGCCGATGACGGACGTCTGCAGCAGCACAGTCAGGCCGTTGTTGATGGAGAAAAAGGCCGCGTTTCCGAAGGAGAACGCGAAGATCAGCAGGGCAAGGGTCAGGAGCGCCGATAACTTGTGAAAGGAACCGGCAGACAGTTTGAAGGTCCAGGAAGCAGGCTCTGCGCCTCGATCAAGATCCGCCATAAATCCTCCCGGTCCGGATATTGAATAAAATTATTAAAAACAATATGAGGTCAGGTAATGTGGCGCGTCAACAGTTTTTTATTTTTTAATACAAACAATCGGAATTGTTCAGCGTTTTGGATATGTTAGGTTGCTGCCATGGCAAGAACGGACGAACGATTCAGGCGCGCATACAACAGGTTGCTGGACATCTGCAGCACCATGGCGATTGGCGACGAGTTGCCCGCCGAGACCGCGCTTGCGGACAAGATGGAAGTCAGCAGAACCATCGTACGCACCGCATTGCAAAAGCTGGACAGCGACAATCTCATTCGCTGGGAAGGCCGTACCAAGACGCTGATCCGGAAACCGCAGGCGGAGCACCGCCTGGTTCCTGCCGAAAGTTCTCTGTCCACGGAGGAACTGGAGCACAGGTTCTTTGAATGGATCCTGCGTTTCGACGTTCCGGCGGGGACGTCGCTCAATGTGGCGCAACTGTCGCGGCAATTCGGTGTTCCCGTCCACAACCTTCAGGAATTTCTGGCCGGACTGAGCCGTCTCGGTCTTGTGGAGCGCCGTCCAAGAGGAGGGTGGTCGCTCCTTGGGTTCACGTCGGAATTTGCGGTTGAACTGTCAGAATTTCGAATGGTTCTCGAGCTGAATGCGGTCCGGCAGCTGCTGACCCTTCCGCCCGAGCACGAGATCTGGAAAAAGCTCAAGGCCTTGAAGCGCGAACATGAGGACCTGAAATCGGTCCTTGAGGAGCGGTATCACGACTTTTCCCTGCTGGACGAAAAGTTTCATTCAGCCGTCAACAGCGTGGTCAAAAACCGGTTTGTTCTCGAGGCACAGAAGCTCATCAAGCTGATCTTCAACTACCACTATATGTGGGACAAACGCGACGAACTGGAACGCAATGCGGCCGCGATCGAGGAGCATCTGGAATGGATCGACGCGATGCTCGACAAGGACGGCGCAAGGTCGGAAGCCGCAGCGCTAAAGCATCTGCGGAGATCGAAGGAAACGCTTCTGCAGTCGCTGCGGGTTCACAAGTTCGCCTGAAGGCCCTCTTGCGCAGGGGTGCCAAACACTCTTGAAAAGCTGGCGGGCGGTGCTTCGGCGAAGCAGTCGAGATTGCGCTTCAGGGATGAGGCCTTCGATGTGCCGAGCAGAACAGAGGCGACACCGGGATAGCTGTGGGCGAAGTGAAGGGCCGCGCTGGCAAGCGGAAGTCCCAGTGTCGTGGCCTGTTCCTTGAGCGCGGTCACCTTTGCCAGGATTTCCGCTGGCGCAGGTGCGTAATCGAACCAGGCGCCCTCAACCGGTCCCGTTGCCAGAATTCCGGAATTGAAGATCCCGCCGAGAACCAGGCTTGTGCCTTTTTCCCGGCACCGCCCGACGAGTTGGTCTTCGGCTTCCCGGTCGAGCAGGGTCAGGCGTCCTGCAAGCAGGATGGCGTCCAGGTCGGTCTCATTCAGGAGGTCGAGACAAACCCGGGTTTCATTCACGCCGAGGCCGAAGGCGCGGATTTTTCCCCTGTCTTTCAATCTTTGCAACCGGTCGAGCCCGGTCGCCAGCAAGTCCCGCATATGTGTTTCGTTTGAAGCGCCATGGGTGTAGGTGCCGATGTCGTGGATGTAGACGATATCGACATGGCGCGTCTGCAGCCGCTCGAAACTGCCTTCCAGTGACGCTTCAATGCCGTCGCCGGAATAGTCGTAGTGAACAGCGTTCGGAAGCGGGTCGAAAAAACCGTCGGCCTCCTTCAGGGGAGTTCCAGGCGACAGAACGCGCCCAACCTTGGTGGACAGGACGTAGTCTTCACGCCGCCTGGATTTCAGGAACCGGCCTAGCCGCTCTTCCGACCGGCCACGGCCATAATGAGGTGCGGTGTCGAAGTACCGGATCCCGGCGTCCCAGGCAGACTGGAGAACCTCGTTTGCCTCTGGTTCCGGCACTACCCGACCCATGTTTCCGATGGCGGAGGCTCCGAAGGAGATATCCGTTACCAGAACACCTGTGTTGCCGATCTGTCTGCGTGCCCTCATGCGCGTGCTGCCTCGGCACCAGCCGCCACTGCATCCAGCCGGGGCATCTGAAGTGACGCGTCGGCTTTCCGTGCCCAGGACAGGAAAGATGAAATACGTCGGTCTATCTTTTCCCCGTGGTTCTGTGCGATGTCGGCAAGCTTGTGGTCCAGAAACGGGTTCTTGAACCTGTCGATTGTCGTGGCGGCATAGGCTTCCGCTTCGTTCTTGCGGCCATGAGCCTCGAAGGCAGGGATGACTTCGCGTCGATAGAGATCTGTAAGGTCGGGGCCATAGTCGGGACTGTCAATCAGTTCCCGGACAAACTGCAGGGACGAGCCGCCTGCAGCCAGCCATCGTGACACCAGATAAGTGTGTCCAAGGTTCAAGATGAAAAGCTTCAGGGTCTCGACCTGTTCCAGGTCCCCGACCACCTGAACGCATGGGTGCACGCAGGGTAGAATGAGGCCGGGTTGTTTCTCTATTGCCCAAAGCGCATAGGGTTCGGCCACTGCTCCGGCGGGTTCCAGCGGTTCGGAGACGATCCTGTCGACCAGGGAATTCACCCAGGTCACGTTTGAGCGGAGCCAGTCTGCAAATTCAGGCGGGTAAAGAGCTGCAATGGAAAGGACAAGATCTCTCAGAACATTGCCGTTTTCGGGAATGAGTTCGGCCGGCATGACCTGCACCGGAGCGCCGCCCATGCCGAACCTTTGGAACAGGAACCACGTCAGCTTGGCCGGATAGGACATGTCGATGGAAAAGTCGGTGCTCTTGTCTGCCTCACTTGGCCGATAGCCCGCATCTGCGGTGTTTGAGAGGATAATCCTTGCTTCGCCGGCCACGGCTTTCGCAACCTCGGCAAGGTCTTCCGGCAAGGACAAGGCACGTTTGATGCTGCTGACGGTCTTGCTTGTGTCCACCAGGGTGCCGTTGTCGATGCCCTTGATCCGGACTTCGTAGCCGGAAGGGTCTGCAAGCGCCTTCAGGCGATGTGCCCGGGACGCGTCGCCACTGGTTTGAACCACCGTGATCGGACCGGCGTCCTGCCCCTCGGCAATGGCTTCGGAAACGAATAGATCCGCATGCGCTTGCAGGAAGCGGCTGGTCCCGAATTGAACGATCGCTGACGTCGACATGGCTCTCTCCCGAATGATTTTATGTTTATTATAATTATGAACATTTTAAATCAAGCAATTTCCGACCGCGGAAAAGATCAGGCGGGTTGTCGGGGAGTACTGACCTCAGCGGGTCAGTTTCCGCTGACCATGAACCTGGAACTGAACGGCAGACTGGCAGCGCCGATCGCCTTCGGTGCCGGCACGATGTTGCCTGCGATTGCCTTGATCTGCGGGGCTGCTGCTTCCAGTTTCCGGCAGATGTCCTGGCAAATGCTTTCAGGCGCATAAGACGACAGGATGACTGTTTCGATTTCCACGAATTGACCGACCCCATGCAGGGAGGCGCGCATCTGGGCAATCAGCCGTTCTTCCCAATCACTCACCAGAGCACCGTAGTCTGGCCAGGATCCTGAACGGTCCCAGAGCGGGTCGACTTCCTTGCCTTGTGCCGACAGATCTCTCTCCAGCGCCGCAATGCCGACATCGAAGCTGACTTCGGAATTGCCGTTGTAGATCTGGTGATTGAGGACAAGGCGGCCGTGCAGGTCGGCGCCGAGGTAGAAGAACATATAGTCCGAAAGTGTCTTGGCAGCGCCGAACATGCTCTCACCGCTGGCCGCTGCGGTGATGTCGTTCTGGACAAAAACGGCAATGCCGAGCTGTTCCTCGATCTCCGCCTGCAAGGCCTTGAAATAGGCTTCTTCGTCCATGCCGCCCGACAGTCGGCGGGGCAGGGCAAGACCGACGCCAGCCAGGCGTTCGCGTTCCGCATCCGGCAGCAGCTTCACCGCGCTCGCAATCGTCTCCAGAAATTCCGAATGGTTGCTGCCATGGGCAAGCTGTGGATTGGGCAAAGTCTTGTGAAAGCGGATCTTGCCGACAAAATCGATGAGAACGATATCGGTGTGCCGGTTGCCGACGCTGATCCCGATGGAATAGGCCCCTTCGGGGTTGAGGGTCAGCGGCACGGTTGGCGGGCCGACACGGCCCTTTTGCGCTTCCCCCTTCGCCACCAGTCCTTCCTGCTCCAGCGACCTGACGAGTACGGACACGGTCTGCGCCGAAAGGCCCGTCTGTTCGCCGATCTCCAGCCGTGTCGTCGAGGAGTTCTGCAGAAGCAGCGAAAGCACCAGGCGCTCGTTGTAGCTTCGCACACTGACGGCATTCAGGCCTGACGCACGGTCGGCTATGCGCAGCGGATTGGGTGGAGCAAATCTCATGTCAGGCATGGAAGGCCCTCCGTTGCCGTGCCGGATAAATTCCTGCCGGCAGCTGTGCACGCAGCGAACTCATTTCCACCCGATCGCCTCCACTTCCCGCGCCAGGGCGACACCGAGGTTCTCATGTGCCTGAGCATTGATGTGGAATCCGTCCAGCGGATCACAGGTCGAGACGGACCCCGCGTCAAAGAAATGCACCTCAAGCGAATCCGACATGATCTCGAACTGAAGGGCAAGTTCATGGGACTTCTGCTGGGCGGCCTTGAAGATGTTCTCCCATTCCTTGATGTCGTCCAGCATCGGCGGCGGCGAGACCACCATGATCTCGGGCACCGTTCCGTCAGGGCCGGGCGAGAGTTCCTTGATGTCGTGGATCAGGCAGCCGATGCCCATTGCCACTTCCGACGCCGGCTGGCCAAACCGGGCCTTCAGGTCGTTCGTGCCCAGCATTATGATGACAAGGTCCAGAGGAGCATGGCTCATGAGGCACGGTCGCAGATAGGTGCGGCCATTCTTCAGCGCGCCTTCGATAGGGTCGTCATGCACCGTTGTCCGACCGCTGAGGCCTTCCTCGATGATGTGCCAGCCCTTGCCGAGTTCACGCGCAAGCACACCCGGCCACCGCTGCAGCAGAGTGTAGCGATCCAGTGGTGTCCCGCCTGGAATTTGTCCGTGCGTGTTCGAGTCGCCGTAACACAAGATCGTGCGCATGCTGGCAGCGTCCTGATTTAGTTATTGAAAACAGTCGGTTGTCCCGAAGGTTGGCCGAAACCTCTGTTGCCATACATTGCATCGCTCGCGGGATCTGACAAGCTTTCCAATTAATCATTCAATATGAATAACTATTGACAGGCAAGTCCTGCCGTGATTTTTAACGGACCTGGGAGGAGGTCCCACCCATCGCAGTTGCGTTCACCCGCCGCCGGAATGCGTTTCGGCGAACGGCATCGCCTTGTCTGCCGGCCGGCACCCGTTGTCGCTGCCGGAACGGCTGACCTGTGCGTAGAGGAAGGCTGTTCGCCGAGGTCAGGCGCTCGGCAGTCTTCCTGCAAGCAGATCAAAAGCCTGACCCTGGAGGAGGAATTTCGATGACATATTTCAAACCTGCCACTCTGGCGGGCTGTCTGGCGGTCGCCATCTCGTCATACCCTGCATTCGCGCAAGACACGTTTCTGATGGATGGTGTTACGGCCAGGGAAGGCGACAATCCGGTTGTCGAAGCGGACAAATACAAGAAGGATTGCCCCTGGACCATCGGCATGAGCCACTTTGGGGTGAACGCCAATACCTGGACCGTTCAGGTGGCACATGAGTCCGAAGCGGCTGCTGCCAAGAACGACTGCATCACCAAATTCATCCTGCTCGACGCCGGTTTCGACCAGAAAAAGCAGGTGGCCGATATCGAGGATCTGGTTGCACAGAACGTCGATGCGATCATTGTCCAGCCCGTGACGTCAACGTCTGCAGATGCGTCGATCGCCAAGGCCGTGGCGGCCGGCATTCCGGTTGTCCTGCACACCGGCCGTATCGAGAGCGATGCCTATACGACCGAGATCCAGGGCGGCGCCGAACACTTCGGCAAGGTGATGGGCGACTGGCTCGTCAACGAGGTTGGCGCCGACGGCAAGATCTGGGTTCTGCGCGGTCTCGCCGGACACCCGGAAGACACCAACCGTTACAACGGCTTGCTGCAGTCTCTTGAAGGCACGAATGTCGAAGTCATCGCCGAGGAACATGGCGACTGGCAGTACGACAAGGCCAAGAACCTGTGTGAGACGCTTTATCTGAACAACCCGTCTGTCGACGGAATCTGGTCTTCCGGTGCCGACATGACCCGTGCTTGTGTTGACGTGTTCAAGCAGTTCGGCGCTGAAATTCCGCCGATTTCCGGCGAAGGCAACAACGGCTTTTTCGGTCAGTGGATCCGGGACGGATTTAAATCCGTGTCTGCGGAATACGCGCCTGCCCAGGGGGCTGCCGGTGTGCGTGCCGCTGTCGCCCTGCTGGAAGGCAAGGAGCTGAAGAAGCACTACGACTACAACCCGGCAGGCTGGGACGTCGACAAGGCCAAGCAATATTACCGCGAGGACCTGTCCGCCAACGTCTGGTGGCCAACCGAGCTGCCGGAGGAAAAGCTGCAGGAGCTTTACGGCAAGAAATAGCCTCCTCCCGAGGCCGGACGGCCAGCCGGTGCTGCAGTTCCGCGCACCGGCTGGTCACCGACAGCAAAGATCCAGAGTATGATCCGGGGGAGAAGGCAATGACTTGCCTCGTTGAAATGTCGAACATTTCCAAATCGTTCGGCGGAAGCAAAGCAGTCGACGGTGTGTCACTCAAGCTCATGCCCGGCACGGTCCATGCCCTGATGGGTGAGAACGGTGCCGGCAAGTCGACGCTGATGAAGATCCTGGCCGGTGTCCACCAGCCGGACAGCGGGGAGATCTTCCGCGAGGGGCGGAAAGCTGGTTTCGAGACGCCGAGGGAAGCTCTTGAAGCAGGCATATCGACCGTGTTTCAAGAGCTGTCTCTGCTTGCCAACCTGACGATTGCGGAAAACATGTTCCTCGGCAGGGAACCGGTTACAGCGTTCGGAATGGTCGACAGGGCAAGGATGCGGCGCGAAACCCGCAAGGCCCTTGCCGCGTTGGGGCTGGAGTTGAACCCCGATATTCTGGTTTCCGAGCTGTCGATTGCGGAGCGCCAGTTTGTTGAAATCGCCCATGGCATCAAGGCGGATGCCTCGGTGTTCATTCTGGACGAACCGACAGCCGCGCTGAATGCGGCCGATGTCGAGGTGATGAATGCGCAGATCAGGCGCTTGCGCGATGAAGGCAAGGCGATTGTCTATATTTCGCACCGCATGGACGAGATATTCGGCATCTGCGACACGGTGACGGTTCTCAAGGACGGCAAGCTGGTTGCAACGCGGCCCCTGAGCGGCATGACGCCGGACAGCCTCATTGCCCTGATGGTCGGCCGCGAACTGCAGGACCTCTTTCCCGCACGCGGAAAAGCGTCAACAGAAACCGTCCTCGACCTCGAAGACTTCAGGATCGATCCGGGCAGCACACCGCTGTCCCTTCATGTCAACAAGGGCGAGATCGTCGCCCTTGCTGGACTGGAAGGGCAGGGACAACAGCAATTGCTGAGATCGCTCGCCGGGCTTTACCCGGCTTCGACAGGCACCGCCTCCATCAAGGGCAAGATCTTGCCGCTCCCCGCGCCGAAAGCATCCGGCATCCGGCAGCTCCAGGCAAGAAAAGTTGGCTTCGTTCCCGAAGACCGGAAGGAAGAGGGGCTCTTCCTGGGGCTTTCCATCGCACACAACATTGCCGTCGGTCTGTCTTCCGTGCATGGCGAACTCTCCATCGCGCACGATTATCGCAAGGCGATTGCCGAGACGATGGCGAGCATGAACATCAAGGCGTCCGGCCCATCCGCGCAGGTCGGCACGCTTTCGGGTGGCAACCAGCAGAAGGTGCTCCTGGGGCGCTACCTTGCGGCCGGTCTTGATCTGCTGCTCATCGAAGAACCGACCCGGGGCGTCGACATCGGGGCGAAGGCGGAAATCTACAAGCTGTTGCGCAGCTTTGCGGACGAGGGGGGCGCAGTTCTGGTTCTTTCCCGCGAGACAATTGAGCTCATCGGCCTGTGCGACCGCATTTATGTCGTCCATGGCAAGGCCATTGTCGCGGAGCTGCCCGCCGAGACCGCAACGGAGCACCAGATCCTGAACGCTGCCTTGAGCGCCTGACCCTGCCCACAAGATTGAAGTGATCATGACACAAGCATTTCTCGCGAGATTGACGCAGCCGAAAGGCCGGCAGGGTTTGTGGATGCTGCCCTTGCTGATCGCCATTGCCATCAGCGTTTATCTCGGTCTTCGCACCGACCAGTTTCTCGGTTCTGAAAACCTCTTCAACCTGATTGCCCAGGCGATGCCGTTGGTCATCACGGCCATTGGCCAGATGTTTGTGGTTGTGGTGGGCGGCCTCGATCTGTCGGTGGGCTCCCTCATCAGCTTCACGACGGCCATTCTGGCGCTTGATGCGCCCGGCTACGTGACGATACCGGCGGTTTTCCTGTTCGCCGTATTGGTCGGCCTCAGCAACGGCCTTGTGATCACCCGGCTGAATGTCCACCCGATCATCGCAACGCTGGCAATGCAATATGTCATTCTGGGCATCACGCGCATCCTGCGTCCGGTTTCCGGAGGCACCGTGCCGGATATCGTCATCCAGTCGGTCGGCGGCACGTTTCTCGGAGTGCCGATGCCGGTGTTCTGGGGTGTCGCGGTGGTTCTGGTGGCCTGGAAACTGCTGCATGGATCGCGCTTCGGCCTGCATCTGTTTGCGATCGGCGGCGGAGTTGCAAACGGCACGCCGGATGCTGCTCGCAATTTCGGCGTGCCGGATCGTCGCAACATCCTGCTCGCCTATGTCGCCTGTTCGTGTTTTGCGGCCCTTGCCGGTGTCTTCCTGGCCGGCCGGATTGTTTCGGGCGATCCCAATGTCGGTCTCTTGTTCGAACTGGATGCGATTACCGCCGTCGCCGTCGGCGGAACACAGCTCTCCGGCGGTATCGGCAGCCTGCAGGGCACGGTGATCGGGGCACTGGTCCTGGCGCTCCTGTCCAACGGCATGAACCTCACCAACGTGTCGCCCTTCATCCAGACCGCGATCAAGGGCGGTCTCCTGCTCCTGGTCGTGGGGCTACAGACCCGCAAGAAGATAGGGCTTTGATCATGTCTGCGATCGTGAAGCATCCTTTCCTGCAGCGCCTGCTGCGTGTTCCGCCGGCGTACTACGTGTTCGCCATCCTGCTGATCACGCTCTGGATTGCCAGGCCGCACATGCTCAACGCCAATATCATGGGCATCTTCATTCGCCAGGTGGCGCCGCTCGGCGTGCTGGTACTGGCTCAGTTGCTGGTGATGCGCGTGAAGAGCATCGACCTTTCCGGCGGTGGCATCATCCTGTTGGTCAACTATTTCATTTCCTCGGGGATCTTTCCCGGGGCGTCGATGCCGTTCTTCATCGGGCTTAGTCTGGCAACCGGTACCGCGATCGGCCTCTTCAACGGCTGGATGATCGGCAAGCGCCGGGTTTCTGCGGTTATCGTCACACTGGCGGTCAGCATCATCCTGGTCGGGTTCGTGCAGTATCTTTCAAGCGGCAAACCACCCGGCGACGTGCCGTCCTACCTGAACGACATCTACAACATCAAATGGGGCCCGGCCCCGGTTCCGGTGCTGTTCTGGTTCGCCCTGACCGTGGTGATGGCGCTGTTTCTCTCAAAGACGGTGTTCGGCAGATATGTCACTTCGGTCGGCGAGAACCCGGAAGCCGCACATTTTTCAGGGGTACCGGTCGAGCGGACCGTCATTCTTGCCCACACGTTGGCCGGTTTCATCGCAGCGGTTGCAGCCCTGGTGCAAACCGCCTCCATCGCGGTCGGCAGTGTCCGGGTTGGGCTCGATCTGCCTATCCTGGCGGTGGCTGCAACCATTCTCGGCGGGGTCGTTTTTGGCCGGGGCGAAGGCGGGGTCTGGGGCCCGTTCTTCGGGGTCCTGTCCTTCGCCCTCCTGTTCGTGGTGATGACCACCTTCGGCATCGATGACCCGGGCAAGCTCATTGCCCAGGGGCTGATCATCCTGCTCGCCGCCATCTTCTACGGCATCAGAACGTCCAGATCCAATTGAGCCTTTCCGTAAAATTTGAGGAGGAAACAATGGCAAACGAAAAGTCGATACTTTGCTTTGGGGATTCGCTGACCTGGGGCTGGATCCCCGTCGTCGAAGGCGCCCCGACAATGCGCTACCCTTATGAACAGCGCTGGACGGGGGCAATGGCCGCCGAGCTGGGCGAAGGGTACCGGATTATCGAAGAAGGCCTCAGTGCCCGCACGACGAGCGCCGATGATCCCAACGATCCCCGTCTGAACGGCAGCCAGTACCTGCCGTCGGCCCTGGCCAGCCACCTGCCGCTGGATCTGGCGATCATTCTTCTGGGAACCAACGACACCAAGCCGTTCTTCAATCGCACGCCCTATGACATTGCCTATGGCATGTCGAAGCTGGTCGGGCAGGTGCTGACATGTGGTGGCGGCATCGGCACGCCTTATCCGGCGCCAAAGTGCCTTGTCGTTGCACCGCCGCCCCTGACGCCTATGCCGCATCCCTATTTCCAGGGCATGTTTGGCGGGGCCCACGAAAAGTCGGCGGCGCTGGCAGAGCAATACCGGAACATGGCCGATTTCATGAAGGTCGATTTCCTCAGCGCGGCTGACCACATCACCACTGACGGCTGCGACGGCATTCATTTCACGGCCCAGAACAACATCGACCTGGGCAAGGCCATTGCCGGAAAGGTTCGGGAGATCCTGGACCGGCAGCAGGCCGAAGCGGCTTGATACTCCTGGTTCAGACCTGACAACTCTCCTTGCCGCCCGCCAGTCTAGCCAAAGCATGTGCGGGCGGCTTGACTTTGCATGAAATTCTTCGCAACTATCCCGTCATGAACAAAGCCGCCGCGACCAGCTACAAACGAGATTTCAGAGCTATCCCCAAAGCGGGAGAGTAGCCCCCGGCTCGGCTGTCATGCGCCCCGAGCCTCGGGGTAAACACTTGAGATGATGCAACAGGAACCGGTCCTGCCGGTCGAAATCATCGAAGCGCACAAATCACCACATCTTGAGACTTAACTCCGCCGTCCGGACGTGTTCCGTCCATTGGTGCCTGAAGGTACCCGGCAAGGGGGACTTTATGCGCGAACTGACTGATTTTGCTTCGAAGCCTGACATCGTCATCGGCACAACCGACTATGAACGGCTGGAAGGCCTCGCTTCCTCGTTTGAAACTCGATTGCCAAGTGTCACGGAGGATCTCCTGGCCGAATTGAGCCGGGCCAGACTCGTCCCTGATGGGGCGTTGCCTGCCGATAGTGTGAGAATGGGTTCCGTCGTCCGGTTCAGAACCGACGATACGGACGAAAAGATCGTGCAGCTGGTCTTTCCGGGTGACGCGGATATCGCAAACGGCAGGATTTCCATCCTGACACCCATCGGCACCGCCCTCATTGGCCTTTCCGCGGGCCAGTCGATCACCTGGTGTGCAAACGACGGACGTCGGCATCGCCTAACCGTCGTGTCGGTCAGCCAGCCGCCGCTCGTCGGTGGAGGTCCGGAGTTGCAGAGCCCGGATCGCGGCTAGTCATGAATTCCGGCTCGCCGTTTCACAAACCCCGTTTCCTGGATCATGCAGGCAGTCTTCTCGCAGGAACTTAGCCCCTGCCGGTCTCTCGCACCCGAGATGGCCGGACAGGGGGAACAGTCTTGAAGCTGAAATCAGTTCCAACACCGGCCTTTGCCAAAGCGGGGCCGAAGGAGACACCGCATGCGCGAACCAAAGCAGTTTATCTTCACCAACAAGGACTACGCGACTTTGACCAGAATGGTGTCGCAATGCCCGCGAACCAATACGCCGTTTGTTTCCCTGCTGCGCCGGAAATTGGCGCAAGCCCACGTAGTGCCCTCATCGGAGATCCCGGTGAACGTCGTCACCATGAACAGCCGCGTGACCTTCCAAGTGGACGATCATGCACCCGACACAAGGGTGGTCATTCCCGATGAAGCCGACAGTCTTGTCGGCCTCACCTTGCCGATCACGACGACAACGGGAATGGCCCTGCTTGGCATGTCGGAAAAGCAGAGCATTGAGCTAACGGGCCTTGTTCGTCAGAGCAGGACACTCACGGTGATCGGGGTTGCCTACCAACCAGAAGCGATGGGTGGTGTTTGCTTGGATGTGCCGCAACGTCCGATATCCGGCAGACGGCAAGGCAGGTCATTTCTGCATCTTGTTCACAGCTCGGATGACGACGCAGAGGGCAATCTCGTTCACTTGCACCGGTAAAAATGCACGATCTACTGTCGCCCGGCGCCATATGCCGGGCGACTGTGAGGAATTGGTTTTGCCCGTCACCCTCTCAGCTGACGAGCTCTGCTGCCGGCGTGCGTTGCCAGGCGAATTGCTCGAAATACGGCTCGACCGGCGTATCGGCCAGCTTGTTGGTGTAATTGCTCATCACCTTCTGGGAGATGGCAAGCACGACTTCGAGAACCTGCCGGCTGGTGAAACCGGCAGCCAGAAACGCCTCCACCTGCTGGTCGCCGGCCGATCCGCGCTCGCGAACCATCTGCAGCGTGAACCGGCGAAGCGCTTCAAGCCTGGGTGTTGGCAATGACGTTTCGTTGCGCAAGGCGTCCGAGACCGCATCATCAACGCCCATTCGCTTTGCGATGCCGGTGTGGGAGGGGACGCAGTAGTGACAATCGTGCTCGACGTTTATCGACTGCCAGACAACAGTCTTTTCCTCGTCCGTGAAGCTACTTTCCAGAAAAAGCCGGTGAAGAACCAGATACCCTTCCATCAGGCCCGGAGCTTCCGCCATGACCGCATGGAGGTTGGGCACGACCCCGAAGGCAGCCTTTGTTTGTTCGAGCAAGGGTTTGCTGCGATCCGGCGCCGTTTGTGCCGTGTGGATTTCAAATTCGGTCATGAAGATTGTCTCTTGTCAGTTTGAAATCGGGGGAATGCGCTGCCGTTAGTCCTGCGCGTTCAAAAGTGTTCAGGCGGAGAGTTCGATGGCCAGCGCGGTGGCTTCGCCGCCGCCGATGCAGAGCGCTGCAACGCCGCGCTGAGCTCCACGAGCTTTCAAGGCATGAATAAGCGTGACAACCAGCCGGGCACCGGTCGCGCCGATCGGGTGGCCGAGTGCGCAGGCGCCGCCGTTGACGTTCAGCTTCTCGCGCGGAATGCCGATGTCATGTGCGGCAGCCATTGCGACCACCGCGAAGGCTTCGTTGATCTCCCAGAGGTCGACGTCATCGGCAGACCAGCCGGTGCGATCCAGAAGTTTGAGGATCGCCGGGATCGGCGCGGTCGTGTACCAGGCCGGGTCCTGCGAATGGGTCGCGTGGCCACGCACGATTGCTAATACCGGCAGTCCGTTGGCTTGCGCATAGCTCTTGCGGGTCAGAACCAGTGCCGCGGCACCGTCCGCATTGGCCGAGGCACTGGCAGCTGTGATGGTGCCGTTTTCAGAAAAGGCCGGGCGAAGCCTAGGGATTTTTTCCGGATCGACCCGTCCCGGGATTTCATCGTCCTCGATAGTGACCGTGCTTTTGCGGCCTGCGACCTCAAGAGGGACGATTTCATCCCGGAAGGCACCGCCGGTCACCGCCTTTTGCGCACGGACGAGCGTTTCCTGGGCAAAGGCGTCCTGGTCGGCGCGAGTGAAACCGTATTTTTCAGCGGCCGCTTCTCCGAAAGACCCCATCGGCCGGCCGGCCTCATAGGCATCCTCCAGGCCGTCGCGCATCATGTGGTCAAGTACCTCGCTGCTGCCGAACTTTCGACCCGCGCGCATTTGCGGCAACAGGAAGGGTGCGTTCGACATCGATTCCATGCCGCCTGCAACGACGATGTCTGCTGATCGGGAAATCAGGAGATCGTGTGCGAGCATGATGGCCTTCATGCCGGAACCGCAAACCTTGTTGAGTGTGGTTGCGCCCGTGTGGTCGGAAAGACCGGCTGCACGGGCCGCCTGCCGGGCCGGAGCCTGTCCCTGACCGGCAGGAAGAACGCAGCCCATCAGAACTTCACTGATCGAGTCTCGCCCAGCTCCCGCATCCTCAAGTGCTGCTTCAATCGCTGCCGCGGCGAGCTTTGGAGCTGCTACGGGGCTCAAGGCCCCCATGAAAGCACCTAGCGGTGTGCGTCTGGCGGCGCAGATAACGATCGGATCGGGTTCGCTCATGGGTATCTCCTGGTTGGCGTCCAGAATTAGATTATGATCATAATTTATAAAATCAAGAATAGATTTGGATCGTAATCCGAATTACGATTCCAACAGCCAACGGAGGTGGAAATGCGTGTCAGCAGGGAAACGGCAGCCAGAAACCGCGAGAACGTCGTGAAAACCGCGAGCAGACAGTTTCGGGAACACGGCTACGACGGGATCGGTATCGCAGGACTGATGAAAGCTGCCGGGCTGACGCAGGGTGGCTTCTACAAGCAATTTGCCGACAAGGACGCCATCATCACCGAAGCAACACAGCAGGCGCTGGACGAAAATC
The DNA here is from genome assembly GCF_054658215.1 of Roseibium sp. ROS1. NCBI lineage: Bacteria > Pseudomonadati > Pseudomonadota > Alphaproteobacteria > Hyphomicrobiales > Stappiaceae > Roseibium > Roseibium sp. ROS1. The sequence goes on along the minus strand of NZ_BAAGIG010000005.1, from coordinate 242,835 downwards.
TCGTCGCCTGGCAATCCGTTGTTGAAGGTCACCAGGACGACCCTTTGAACGCTCTACGACGCTGGTATCTATCCCGGGAACATGTCGACAGGCGTGACGCAGGTTGCGCTTATGCCGCGTTGGCGGCCGAAGCCCCGCGTCACGGCAAGGATCTTCAGGATGCGTTTTGTGAAGCCGTTGAGAAATCCATCACCCTGCTGACCGACACCCGCGCCGAAAGTGCCCAGTCCCGCTGTGAGGCAATTCGGCTGATCACTGGCATGGTCGGAGCGCTTGTCCTGTCACGGGCTGTCGGGGAGGGGGCGTTAAGCCAGGAAGTTCTCGATTGTGCGATTCTGGAACCAGCGCCAGGGCGCGCCAAATAGGCAATGCCCCGGCGTCTCATGCGCCTTTTCACCGTTGTGGTGTGCGAGACCTGTTTTGCGCTCAAGGGCGGCACGGCCATTAGGTGAAACCGGAAATTGGCATACATGGTCGTTTTGGTGCCAATGAACCCCATGTCAAGCATCGGCAAAAACCGTCAATGGAGGACGGCCTGCGGCTTGAGAAATTGTCTCGTCCCATTTGGCCAGGACGGTTGCCGTGGAAAAGCGGTCCAGCGAAGGTGGGCCGGCCTCGCAAAAAGATCCGCGCAGCTCAGGGTCGGTAAGGACCCGAGTGATCGCCGTAGCAAGTGCCTCCTTGCTACCCATCGGCACGAGTAGACCGGTGGTTCCGTCCTGCACGATTTCGCTGGGACCCCACGGGCAGTCGACGGACACAACGGCCATCCCGCTCGACATTGCCTCGAGGACGACATTCGCGAAACCTTCGAAGCGCGAACTCAGGGCAAATACGTCGCCGGGTGATACCCATTCGCCAGGAACTTGCGTGACACCCGCAAGACGGACGACTTCCTGCAGCCCAAGGTCGGAAATCTGCTTTTCGAGTGCGGACCGCTCCGGCCCTTCGCCATAGATCGTCAACACCGCATCAGGGACGCGTTCCACTACCTGGGCAAAGCTGGCGATGAGGATATCAAAGCCTTTCTGTCGGTCCAGCCGTCCTACCGCGACCACCCTGCGACCTGCATCGGGCAGCGGCATGGCGCGCGGCAGCGGTGTGACCGGATTTGGAATAACGATGGTTTTTTTGCGAACGCGGGCGGGTTGTCTTGCACGCGCGCGCTCCGTCATGACGACGATACTGGTCGCTGCAAAGGCCGCCATCGGCCGAGACCAGCGCCAGAAGCGGCTCATTTGCTGAACATCAAAATTGTTGCGTTCGGATATGATCGTCGGCGTGCCGGTACCTGCGGTCGCAAGAACGGTGATGACGTTGATCTTGGTCAGGAAGGAGACGACCATATCCGGTCTGATCCTTGCAAAGCGCCTGCGCAGATCCTTTACCCGTTGCATGGTGACAAAATGCCGAGAATTTTTGCCGGTGCGGGTTAGCCCTTCGACCTGAATCCTGGGGTCATAGGAAAAATAAGAGGTGGCATCGGTCGCATTCAGGGCGATCACATGTACATCGTCGCCAGCGGCAAGGCGGTGGTGCGCCAGCAGGTTGACGACTTTTTCAGCACCGCCTGCTCCGAGGCCCGCAAGAACAAACACAACACGCATTACGGATCCTTTCTCGCTGCGGGGCTGGTGAAGCCTTTCGATGTCGGATGCCTATTAGTCTCTGAATGTGCGATGTGGCCCCGGCCTCCAGCAACCATCACTTGATGCTCGTCGACGATGACCATACGGGTAAGCTTTGGCGTCATTGTAACGCTTCCCTTCAGATCGGCTTTTAGTGATGATTTGAAGAAAGGAAGACCGTAGTGCAGGTCCTGTTTTGCTTGACGGGACTTTGGTGTCCGGAGGTCGCACCATGTCTCCGCGCGCACTCATGCGGGGCGGCGAAACCCCAGTGAATGCCGTTGCCGAGGGTCAGTGCCGACGCAGAGCCATCAAGCCGGGCCGTATCAAGCGTTACTTCCGCTGCAGTTTTGTTGTGTCCCCTTCCATTCGTCCGCGTAATTCTGGCTTGACGTCTTAAAGGGAACGCTTCAGCGGATAATTGACCGATAGATTTACTATGTACCTTGCCCATGTCACCCCACCATATTCAATTGGAAGCGAATTTTATTCTTGTATGAATTATCTATAGCTATGGATTTACAGGACGTATTACGCTGAAGGTGGATTTCGCTTGCCCGTGATGAGCTGTAAAAAGAATATCCACCGAGAAATACACTGTAAAAAATATAGCGTTGCCACCAACCGTATGGTTGGCATTCCTTATCAATCAGGAAGCAACTACTTTTGGGATCTTCTTGTGTTGCCTAAGCTTTGTTGTTTTCTAAATTGAAATAGAACCTTCCGTGTTAATGTCGTTTTCCTTTAGGAAACTTTCCAAAATCAAATTGCAATAGCTGCCATTCCAAACGTGGTCTTGCGCATTTTTCTACGAGCACTCTCCATGCTCGCAGATCGGACGATGCCACTTCCCTCACCGTGCTGTCAGGTTGCCCAACCCACTACCTGAACTTGCCGCACTGGAGCGAAGAAAAAAATGATAATTAACCATCCGCCCTATATTAACAAATAATACACCATTAACGCTACGCAGGGAAAGCTTTGAATGTCGAAAGTTTTTCCGAGAGGCCTGAGACCTTTTAATCGCAAAGTTCGTCAACGCGATTAATCTTCAAGAAGGCAATAATCTTTAGTTTGACAATGCGAAGCTTGCAGTAATTCAAGAATAATTCTTGATGTGAATTGGGTGAAGAAAATAATTTACATTAGATATCGCAATACCTAGGTCAATTTATCGAGACGCTAGACTTTGTCAGGTTTGTGAAACAAGACACGTACTGAATAGTCAGGTTTCAGAGTGTTCCGGAAAATGTATTCGCAACTCGTTCGTCGAATACAGACAAAGTGGGAAGGCCCTGTTTTTATCGAAACGTCACAGCAGCCAGCTGACACTCCGTTCGGCACGAAATTGCATCCAAGGTTTGCGTTTCAAGCTGTCGGACATGCCTTCAGAGTGGACACAAGAAGAAGCCTCCGAGGTATTGCCTTTTTGAATTCTTCGAAATGAGAAGACCTCTTGGGGGCACCCTTCAGGCGTTTCTTGTTCCAGCGCATCGGATCTTGCGTGGCGTTATGAGCGCGAAGAGTTTGTATTGGCGGAGGCGGACATGGACGTTGACAAGGAGAGAAATTAATATATGCATAGGCTATGCAATTATTGGACGCCAACAAACTGGGTGCCCTCGGCACTTTGATCCGCGACCGGACAGATGCGGCGCTGGGACCATTGTCGCCAAGCGCCGCGGCCGTTCTGTCGATGCTTCACTTCAAGCCCGGGTTGACGACGAGTGAAATCGCAACGGTCGTCGGCGTCAGTCAACCGACTGCCGTCAGGTTGATAGACGGGCTGGAACGACAGGCGTTGATCAAGCGCGGCGAGCAGGTAGGGCGCGTCACCCCGCTCAGCCTGACAAAGGCGGGGCACGATGAGGCCGAAGCGTTGCAGTTGCGCCGGCTGGCCGCTTTGGACGGTTTGCTTGGCGCCTTGCCCGAGACAGACCGGAACCGGTTCGTTTTGCTGCTGGACAAGGTTCTTGAAGAGGCGACGACATCGCGATCCTTTGCCAGAACAACTTGCCGGCTGTGCGAGCATAACCTGTGCAGCGCCGATGTTTGCCCGATTGGCTGCAAGGCAAGCGAAATCGAGAAAGCGCAGGAGCGGCTATGAGCACGTCTGAAGGAAACGTCTCACCTTTCATCGATCCGGATGCATGGGTTGCGCCCGACGCAACGGTTGCGGGCGATGTCAGAATCTGTGCGGGCAGCAGGATCATGAATGGTGCCCGGCTGGTGGCGGAAGGCGGCGGCACAATCCGTATCGGCCGAAACTGTATCGTGCTCGAAAACGCCGTGATCCGCGCAACGTCCCGTCACGATTGCAAAATCGGAGATCATTGTCTGATCGGCCCGAACACTCATGTTGTCGGCGCGGAAATCGAGGATGAAGTCTTCATCGCAACCGGAGCTGCCGTTTTCCATGGCGCGCAGGTGGGGCACGGGTCGGAGGTTCGCGTCAACGGCACGGTTCACCTTCGCACGCGGCTGGAACCCGGATCGACCGTTCCGATTGGATGGGTCGCTGTCGGTGAACCGGCCCGGATCCTGTCGGCAGACCAGCATGAAGCCATCTGGACGATCCAGAAGCCGCTCGACTTTCCGGGGTTTGTCTATGGCGTCGACAGAAACGCTCCCGACGTGATGAAAACCATCACCCAACGGCTTTCGGAAAGCCTGGGGGAACGTCAGGTAACCGCGGCCGGTGCACCAAGTGTGCCGGGCTTTTGAGCCCAGGAATTACTGATGGGTAGGCCACGACCGGACCGCGCCTGAGTTAACGGCGCGAGCCCGGTGTGCCCGTTGCAATCCGCTTATTGAAACGTCTTCAGGTAGGCGATGACGTTCTCAATTTCCTCGTCCTTGCGCAGCCCGGCGAAGGACATCTTTGTCTTGGGGACGACTTCCTTTGGCTTGTGCAGATAGGCCGTCAGGGTTTCTTCGTCCCAGACCAGTCCGCCGTCAGCCTTTTCGGTCATGCTGGCGGAATATTTATAGCCTTCGACCTGGCCTGCAGGCGCGCCGACAATCCCGTTCAGCGCCGGGCCAACCTTGTTCTTGGCACCGTCGCCGACAGCATGGCAGGCCTGGCATTTCTTGAAGATCTTTTCGCCGGCAGCAGCGTCGCCGTCAGCCCAGGCAGGAGCCGCCGCGAAGAGACCCGCTAGCGTGACAAGGCAGGTGAGTGTCTTTCTCATGATGTTTCCTTTCCTGTTGCCGGCACATTGCCGACGATACGGCCGGCGGACGGCCGCGGTGGGTTTTCGTGGTGGCCGGGCAAACCATGTTTGCCCGGCCTGACCGGTCCGTCCCCAGGCCTCATTGTCGGACGGACGAGGTCATGGTGAGGGTGCGACGCCAGAAAGCCGGTGATTGCCTTTCACATCCTTGACATCCGTCAAGCGAGCCCCCGGCTATTCGGCGGCAACGGGCTGTCTTGCCAGCTGGCATTGCGACCAAAGCGAGTGAAGTGCGCAGACCAGCCGGTCGACATCCCCGGATGTATGAACCGGCGACGGGGTAATCCGAAGCCTCTCGGTTCCCTTTGGAACGGTCGGGTAGTTGATCGGCTGGATGTAGATGCCGAAATCCTCCAGGAGCGTGTCCGACAGGAATTTGCACTTGGCCGGATTGCCGACGATTACCGGTATGATGTGGCTGGGATTGTCGACATGTGGAATGCCGAGCGTATCGAGACGCCGCCGAACCTTCGCGACGATGGCCTTGTGGGCCTCCCGTTCCACCGAACTTTCCTTCAAATGCCTGATGGACGCCGCTGCCGCTGCCGCGATCGCGGGGGGAAGGGCTGTGGTGAAGATGAAGCCGCTGGCAAAACTGCGCACGAAATCGCAAAGTTCGGCAGAAGCTGCGATATATCCTCCGACAACGCCGAAGGCCTTGCCAAGGGTGCCTTCGATGACGGTCAGGCGGTCCATCACGCCTTCCTGCTCTGCGATACCGCCACCGCGCGGCCCATAAAGGCCGACGGCATGGACCTCGTCCAGGTAGGTCATGGCGCCAAATCGGTCTGCAAGATCGCAGATCTGTGAAATCGGCGCGATATCCCCATCCATGGAGTAGACGCTCTCAAAGGCGATCAGCTTCGGCTTTGCCGGGTCGGCAGCCCGCAATTTGGCTTCCAGGTCTTCCAGGTCGTTGTGTTTCCAGATCACCTTTTCGGCGCGCGAGTGGCGTATTCCCTCGATCATCGAGGCGTGGTTCAGACTGTCGGAAAAAACGATGCAGTCGGGGATCTGCGAGGCGAGCGTACCGAGCGCCGCCCAGTTGGAGACGTAACCGGATGTAAACACCAGGGCGGCTTCCTTGCCATGCAGATCGGCGAGTTCGGCTTCCAGCAGCACGTGATCGTGTGTCGTGCCGGAAATGTTTCTGGTTCCGCCTGCCCCGGCTCCGCAGCGGTCGACTGCCTCGTGCAGGGCTGCCAGAACCTTCGGGTGCTGCCCCATGCCGAGGTAATCGTTCGAGCACCAGATGGCGACATCTTTGGTGCTCTCTCCGCTGGTCCACTTCGCTTCCGGAAAATTGCCGCGTTTACGCTGAAGGTCGATGAAGACGCGGTAGTTTCCGTCATGCTTCAGATCTGCAAGACGGCTTTTGAAAAAGGCTTGATAGTCCATGACGTCCCCGCTTTCTCAAGTGTCCGGTAGACGCTAGTTGCGGGGCGGGGCAGGCTGAATGACAATAGTCAAGAAAGGCAAGAATCCCTCGATGGTCCGCGCTTGCTATTGTGCAAAGTCACCAGGTCGGGCTAGACGTTCTTGCATATCACTTGCCCAGGACCTTCATCGATGCCAACCGACCGCCAGCGGAAAATTGCCCAGAACTCCCTGCTTCTGAAAAGCTTCCCGCAGGAGATCCGAGACATGGTGCTCGGCATGTCGAGCTGGCGGACATATGACCGCGGTGAGACGTTGTTCCTGCATGGCGAGACAGCCCAGGCAATCCACATCGTCATGGACGGCTGGGTCAAGCTTTACCGGATCGCACCCAATGGGGGCGAAGCGGTGGTGAATGTCTTTGCCAAGGGCGAAAGCTTCGGTGAAGCGGTTGCTTTCCGCGGGCTTGCCTATCCGGTTTCGGCGGAAGCGGTAACGGCCTGCGAAGTGATGCGCATACCCAGCACGGCCATCCTGGAAGCCATGCGCAAGGACCCGGACATTGCCGTGTCCGTTGTGGCGTCGACCTTCATTCACCTGCATTCCCTCGTTTCGCAGCTGGAGCAGTTGAAGGCGCAAACCGGACCGCAACGGGTTGCCGAGTTCTTGCTGGAATTGTGCGAGCAGGAAAGCGGCAGCTGCGAGGTAACCCTGCCTTACGACAAGTTCCTGATCGCCGGCCGTCTCGGCATGAAGCCGGAAAGCCTGTCGCGGTCTTTTGCGCGGTTGAAATCTGCGGGGGTCCGCATCAATCGAAATCATGCGGAAATCAAGGATATCGAACGGCTTCGGGCCTTCTCCGAAGAAGATCCGGTGGATGCCTGGACCAAGGGGTGACCATGATGAAACTGGACATTGCCCTGACGGCCATCGACACCGCGAACGCTGCCGACCCCAACCAGGAAGACGGCAAGCCCGCGGCTCTTCTATATGGGCAACGGATGAGCGAAGAGCTGGACCGGCTCTACCCGGATGCGGCCGATCCGTTGAAGGTCGCGGCCAGGGGGCAGCATATCGAACGCTGGATCACTCCGCGCCAGTCCTACCCCGAAGGCAAGGCCGGTTACCACGCCTGGCGCCGGGATCAGGCCCGTCATCACGCGGACCGGGTCGGTGAAATCATGGCAGGCGCGGGCTATTCACCGGAGGAGATCGAGGCGGCGGCGAAGATGCTGCGCAAGGAAGGTCTCAAGCGGGACGCGGACGTGCAGGCGCTGGAAAACGTGATCTGTTTTGTGTTCCTGAAATGGTATTTCGCGCCATTTGCCGCCAAGCACGAGGACGGCAAGGTGCTCGATATCGTGCAGAAAACGGCACGGAAGATGTCGGAGGACGGACGGGCCCGGGTGCTTGCCGAATTCGATCTTCCAAAGCAGCTTGCCGAAGCGTTCAGGGACTGAGCCCCGGTGCCACGTAAAGCACCAGCAACAGCAGGCAAAAGAACCCGATCACCCAGCTGAAGCCTGACAGCCAGGCAGGCGCCTGCCACAACCCGAGATATCGGGACAGGATGATCCGTGCCTTGATGAAGGCCAGCAGCAACAGCAGTCCGCCGAAAAGAGCCGGACTGAAACGACCGGTTCCGCCTGTAGTCACCAGAACGGTAGCGGCCGACAGGCCCAATAGCGCAATCCACGCCAGCGTGACGGAGGGAAGGGTCATCGTTCGCTATCCCAGGACATAGATCACCGGAAACAGCAGAACCCAGATGAGATCGACCATATGCCAGAAGGCGGTGCCTGTTTCGATGGTACGTGGTTCGTCTTTCCAGGCAACCAGACCCAGCACAACGATACCGGCAAGCACATGAGCCGCGTGAAATCCGGTGAGCAGGTAGTAGAAGGTGAAGAAGGGGTGGGTCTCTGTGGAGATCCCTTGTTCTATCTTGACCGCATATTCCTGTATCTTGATGGCGAGGAACAAGCCGCCGAGGGCCATGGCACCAATCAGGTGCAAACGCGCCGCGGTGCGTTTCATCGCAAGCCGAAGCTCCAGGCTTCTGGCCGCCAGAAAACCACTGGTGATCAGAACGATCGTATTGATGCCCGCAAGCGCCGGGTCGAGATGAGCTCTTGCGGCAGCAAATCCTGCCGGATCGGATATTCGCACGCTCATGAAGGCGGCAAGACCGGCACCGAACACCAGCAGTTCACTGACGATGAGCACCCACATCATCAGTTCCCCGGGCAACTCGTCGAGGATGCCGGCGTCGCCGTCTTGATCCGGCTTCGGTGACGGAGCGTGCATCAGCGGCTCTAGCCTCCGACAATCTGGCGGTAGATCTGCGGCAAGGCCTGTGTCAGCCGATCGGGATGCGGGATAACGGCAAAGCCGCCTTGACCAAACAACCGCGGAAACCAGGACTTGGCCGACTTGTCGATGGTGACGCCAAAGACGGATTGGCCTGCCCGCCGGGCTTCCCGAACTGCCATCCTGGTGTCTTCGATGCCGTGCCGCCCCTCGTAGTGATCGAGATCGTTCGGCTTGCCGTCCGTGATCACCAGAAGAAGCTTGCGCTTGCGCGACTGCGCTGCCAGATCGGCGGATACATGACGAATGGCTGCCCCGAGACGGGTGTAGAAGCCGGGACGCAGCGTTCCGATCCTCTGTTCGACAAGGGCACTCATCGGTTCATGGAACCCCTTGCAGGACTGCAGGTACACCCGCTGCCGTTTCAGGGATGAAAACGCAGTGATGGCGAAATCATCGCCGCAGGCGTTCAGACCCAAGGCCAAAGCTGTCAGGGCTTCCCGTTCGATATCGATCACGGCGCGTCCGGTGACGGCGCTCTCGGTCGAGCGGGAAACGTCGAGCAGGATGGAAACCGCGAGATCACGCGCTTCCGGACGGGTCTGCAGCCAGATTCGTTCCGAGCCGGTGCCGCCTGCAATCCGTTCGGCTTCAGAGCGCACGGCTGCATCAAGATCCAGTCCGTCGCCTTCCAGGTGTCCACGTGTTGTCACCCGGCCCGGGCGGAGGGCCTCGAACTGCTTCTTCACCGAGCGGATGCGCCGTTTGGCCTTCTCATCCATACCGGCAGATCCCTTTTCAGGATCCGCTTCCGCGGTGCTGGTCAGAACGCAGACGTGGTCTGCCAGATAGCGGCCGCTGCGCGTGTCCCATTCCGGGTAGAGATGCCGTCCGGACAGTCTTTCGCGGTCGACATCCTCCGGGGCGAGATCAAGATGCAGCTTCAGACGTGTTGCCGGTGCCTTGGAGATTTGCCCAAGGCCGATCTCGTCCTGATCGTCTGCCGCTTTCTTGGCGCTGTCGTGGTCGTCGTCATCGACACGCCGATTGAGATTGAGAAACTCCGCCCAACTCAGAATGGCTTCAAACTTGTGGAGGATCAGGCTGTCCTTGCGTTCCGCCTGATCTGCCTTGCGTCTGCGGGCGCGCACGGTCTTGCCGGTCGCTTCCTCGGGTGGGCCGTCTGTCTCGCGGCTGTCGACTTCGTCTCCCGCTGAAAACACGACCTCTCTGAGATCCGGCCAAAGCGGCACAGGCCGGAAAGGGCGGTACCCGCGCGGGGCAGTTATTTCCTCGAACGAATTCCGGTCAACCCGCTCCTGAAGTACCAGGACATCGCGGGGAGGAAGTGCGGGGTCTCCCAGCATTTGACGCACAAGCCTGTCGACCCTTGCTTCCATGTCCGGCAGCGGGGCCTGAGGTCTTGCTGCCAGCACCTGCTGGCAGAGTGCGCTGTAAAGATCCCGCAAGCCGGGAGCGTGTTCGAGCGTGTCCCGCACCATCGCGGAAATCGCCCTGAGCGCTTGAAGATCGGCGCGGAGCGGATCCGTTTCGGCGATATGGGTTGGTGCATGGGCCGCAAGGGCCGTCAGCCAGACATAGAGTGCTGCATTTGCCTCCCGCAGCGGGAACACCGCAAGGCTGGCCGGCAATCTCAGGATTTCGCCGTCGAAGCTGGTCCGTGTCACGGTTTCGGCTTCCGTGCCGAGCCGCCTCAGAAATCCGAGGCGATGGCGGGAAACTTCCTGGGCGACCGGGCGGAGCTCGACACTGTGAGCTCCGCCCAATCCCCGGAAAAGGACAGCAAGCCGCCCGCCGACCTCATCGAGGCCGACCGCGGCTCCATGATGCACCTCGGGTGCATCCAGGCGGCTTGCAAACGCGTGCCACAGTTTCCCGACAGTTTCCTCGGGTTCCCATGGCTCGATGTCGATCTTGCCCATCGGTCTGGCCTCACCCAAACACGGCCGTGACAAGATCAAGGAGCCCGCGTTTCACGTCTTCATCGTCGGTCAGCGGTTCGATCATTGCAGCTTCGATCGCCCGTCCGACAGGCATGCCCTGGGCAATCAGCGTTGCCGCATAGACGACCAGACGGGTCGACACGCCTTCTTCGAGATCCTGGCCTTTCAGCGCCCTGAGTTTCCCGGCCAGGCGCACCAGCGAGGCGGTCTGGTCGCGATCGAGGCCGCTTTCCTCGCAAACCACTTCGGTTTCCAGATCCGCCGGCGGGAAATCGAATTCAAGCGACAGGAAACGCTGGCGGGTGGATGGTTTCAGGGTTTTCAGGATGTTCTGGTAACCGGGGTTGTAGGAGGCGACGAGCATGAAGCCGGGTGAGGCCATCAGCTCTTCGCCGGTTCTGTCGATCGGCAGGGTCCTGCGATCATCCGTGAGGGGATGCAGCACGACCGTCACATCCTTGCGCGCCTCCACAACCTCGTCGAGATAGCAGATAGCGCCTTCCCTGACGGCCCGTGTCAGCGGTCCGTCCACCCAGACGGTCTCGCCACCCTTGAGAAGATACCGGCCGATCAGATCGGCGGCGGCAAGGTCGTCATGACAGGCGACCGTATAAAGCTTGCGGCCGAGCCTTGCCGCCATATGGGCGACGAACCGGGTCTTGCCGCAGCCGGTCGGTCCTTTCAGCAGAACCGGCAGGCCGTTCCGGTGCGCGGCTTCGAAGACATCGCATTCGTCGCCTTGCGAGAGGTAGAAGGGGGCAGGTGCCGCCCCCCTTTCCATGGAGACTGTTGCGTCCATATCCGTCACTCCGCCGGGGCGCCGGCTGCTTCACCCGGCTGGATGACTTCGCGGCGTGGCACAGCAACTGCGTAGATGAACAGGATGGCGCCGAGGACGAAGGCAGCACCGGCCCCGAAGCGCATCCAGTAGAACACGGCCAGCTGGTCCTGAACGTCCATGTAGTATTCGCCCATGACACGCTGCAGGTGAGTTTGCACCGTTCCGGCGAACGTCAGCACGAAGGTCATGAAGGACATGCCACCGGCCATCAGCCAGAAGGATGCCATGTTGAGCACCTGGTTGTAGGGATCCCGGCCGCGCAGAAGCGGCATGGCGTAGGTGATGATCGCCAGGTTCAGGGAAACATAGGCACCGAAGAAGGCCAGGTGTCCGTGGGCAGCGGTGATCTGCGTGCCGTGGGTGTAGTAGTTCACGCCATGCAGGGTATGCAGGAAGCCCCAGACACCGGCACCGAAGAAGGCGAGCGTTGCGCAACCGAGCGACCACAGCAGCGCGGCCTTGTTGGGGTGGTCCCGCCGGCCTTTCCACACCATCACGAAGGCAAAGGCCATCATGGCAAAGAAGGGGATCACCTCCAGCGAGGAGAAGATCGAGCCGATCCACTGCCAGTATCCGGGTGTCCCGATCCAGTAGTAATGGTGGCCGGTGCCCAGGATGCCGGAGAACAGTGCGGCGGCAACGATGACGTAGAGCCATTTTTCGATGACTTCGCGGTCGACGCCGGTCAGCTTCAGCATCAGGTAGGCGAGGACCGAGGCCATGATCAGTTCCCAGACACCTTCGACCCACAGGTGTACGACGTTCCACCAGTACTGCTTGTCGAGCGAGAGGTTGCTTGGATTGTAGAAGCTGAACAGGAACAGGAGCGCCAAGCCCCACAGGCCCAGAAGCAGGATGTTGGTGATCGCGGTTTTCTTGCCCTTCAGCACTGTCATGGTGATGTTGAACAGGAAGATGAGGGCGGCAACAACGATGCCCACCTTGACCCATTTGGGCTGTTCGATGAACTCGCGGCCTTCCTTGCCCAGCAGCCAGTTGCCTTCAAACAGGTTGAAGACATAGGTGAGAACCACACCTAATGTGCCGACCACCAGAATGATGAGCTGCAGATAGGCGAGCTTGGTGGAATGGATTTCCCGTTCCGCTTCTTCCGGGATCAGGAAGTAGGCGGAGCCCATGAAGCCGAGCAGCAGCCAGACGATCAGGCTGTTTGTGTGCAGCATCCGCACGATGTTGAAGGGAAGCAGCTCCGACAGAAAGTTCGGCGCCACATAGATGTAGCCCGCGAGCAACCCGCCCAGAACCTGGACGGCGAACAGGCCGAGCGCCACGGCGAAATACGCCAGCGCAACCTTTTGAGATTGGTATTTCATCTTGGGTTTCCTCAGCGTTCAAAATCAGCCGGCGTCGTTCGGCGGCCAGTCCTGGGCGTCGATCTTGTCTGTCCAGATCAGGAAGTTCGAGAGATCGCGGATCTCTTCGTCCGTCAGGTGGAACTGCGGCATCTGTCGGCGGCCTTCGATGCCGGAAGGCTGGGATTCCATCCAGCCCTTGAGGGTCTCGAATGCCAGGTCAGGATCGTCCAGCACGCCCCAACGGGTCATCACGTTGCCGACTTCGGGGGCGAAATACGCACCCTCGCCGAGGATCGTGTGACAGTTGATGCAGGCCTTGTCCTCCCAGACCCGTTTGCCTGCGGCAACGCTTTCGGTCAGCGTTTCCGCATTCGTCGATGTGCTGGTGATGTAAAGGTGGCTGTGCGCCGACAGCCCCACAAAGATGATGATGAAAAAAAGCGACCCGCCATAGAATATGTTTCGGGCCATGCTTTTGGTCATGACTTCGCGCATAGCGCGCTCCTTTCCCCGGAGTTGATCCTGCCGGGAGGGTGCCAGCGCGCAGCCGCATTTCCTTAACCAAAGTCAAGTGGACCGGAAAGCGGTGCCGAAGACAGTGAAATTCGTTGCAATGGGATCGACGCGTTCGCCGATGGTGCCGTGAAGTGCATGCTCCCCTGCGACAATTGTGTCGTTTTGCAGGCGGTGAACTCGTAATTGTATCAATAAAAACAAACGCCTAGGAAACTCGTGTCTTGCCGGTTTTCCCGACGGACATGGCTGAACAAACCTGCCTGAAAATTTCAAGTTAACGAAAGTCAAGGAAGCAGACCCTGCCTGCGCGCACCGTCCGATTGCCTCACCAGTCGAACGGAGACTAATCATGATCTCGACACGAGCCATTCGGAGAAATGCGCTGCTGATGAGTGTGGCTTTCACACTCGGATTGTCGGCAGTTGGCGTTTCTGCCCAAGACAAGCCGGCGGACCACGGCAGTGGTCCTTCAGCTGCCTATGAGCCTAGCATGTCAACTCTCGGCCAGCTGAAGGTCGAGATTCCGGGGCGCAAGGAAGGCGATCCCGTGATGACGCCTGAAGAATATCAAAATGCAAACCAGATCTATTTCGAACGCTGCGCCGGTTGCCACGGCGTGCTGCGCAAGGGCGCGACCGGCAAGCCGCTGACCACGGATATCACCCGGGAAAACGGCTACGAATATCTGCGCGACTTCATCACCTACGGATCGCCCGCCGGCATGCCGAACTGGGGGACCTCGGGTGAATTGACCGAGGAACAGGTCGACATGATGGCGCGCTACATCCTGCTGGAACCGGCGTCACCGCCAGAGTTCGGCATGGACGAAATGCGCAAGAGCTGGAAGGTGCTGGTTGCACCGGAAGACCGTCCGAAAGAAAAGTTGAACGATATCGACATCGACAACCTCTTCTCGGTCACCCTGCGCGACAGCGGCCAGGTCGCCCTTATCGACGGTGAAACCTATGCCATCCATGCGGTGATCAACACCGGTTACGCGGTTCACATTTCGCGTATTTCCGCCTCAGGCCGCTATCTTTACGTGATCGGGCGCGATGCGCTTGTGAACATGATCGACCTTTGGATGGAAGAACCGGCAACAGTGGCGCAGATCAAGGTCGGCACCGAAGCCCGCTCCATCGAAACATCGAAGATGAAGGGTTGGGAAGACAAGTATGCGATCGCCGGCTCCTACTGGCCGCCGCAATATGTGATCATGGACGGCGACACGCTGGAGCCGCTCAAGATCAAGTCGACCCGTGGCATGGTCTACGACGACCAGACCTATCATCCCGAGCCGCGCGTCGCCTCCATCGTGGCATCGCACTACAACCCGGAATTCATCGTCAACGTGAAGGAAACCGGCAAGATCCTGCTGGTCGACTACTCGGACATCAAGAACCTGAAGACGACCGAGATCGAAGCCGAACGCTTCCTCCACGACGGCGGGTTCGACAGCACCAAGCGTTACTTCCTCGTGGCTGCCAATGCCCGCGGCAAGGTCGCGGTCGTCGACACCAAGGAAGGCAAGCTGACGGCCCTACTTGAAACGGGCGGTCAGACACCTCATCCGGGGCGTGGTGCCAACCTGATCCACCCGACCTACGGTCCTGTCTGGGTCACTTCGCACCTCGGTGATGAAACCGTCGCCCTGATCGGGACGGATCCGGAAGGCCATCCGGACAGTGCCTGGAAGGTCGTGCAGACTCTCTATGGTCTCGGTGGGGGCTCGCTCTTCGTCAAGTCCCATCCGAAGTCGAACCATCTCTACGTGGATGCACCCTTGAACCCGGACGCGGAAGTCTCGGGCGCGATCGCTGTGTTCAACGTCGACGACCTGACCCAGGAAGAACCTGAATACAAGGTTCTGCCGATTGTCGAATGGGCGGATGTCGGCGAGGGCCAGCCGCGTGTCGTTCAGGGCGAATTCGACCAGGCGGGCGAGGAAATCTGGTTCTCCGTCTGGAACGCCAAGGACAAGGAAAGCGCGATCGTCGTCGTTGACGACAAGACGCTCGAGCTGAAGCACGTCATCAAGGACGAACGGCTGATCACTCCGACCGGCAAGTTCAACGTCTTCAACACGCGCGCCGACGTCTACTGACGTCCCGCCGGGAGAGGCGGAATTCCGCCTCTCCCGTTTCTTTCTTCCATGCCGCCTGCAGGAGCAAACGATGAAACAGCCAGGGAAGGTCTATCTGATCGGTGCGGGACCCGGAGACCCGGAGCTTCTGACGCTCAAGGCCCTGCGAATGCTCCAGGAAGCGGATGCGGTCGTTTTCGATCGTCTGGTTTCACCTGAAATCCTGTCGTTGGCTCCGTCCGGTGCCCTGCAGGTGCCTGTTGGAAAATCGCCCGACAATCATCCCGTTCCTCAGGAGAGGATCAACGAGATCCTTGAAGAACTGGCGCTGGAAGGCTTGACCGTCGCCCGCCTGAAAGGCGGCGATCCGCTGATCTTCGGTCGCGGTTCGGAAGAAGCCGAACATCTTTTGTCACGCGGCATCTCGGTCGAATATGCGCCCGGCATTACCGCTGCCCAGGGGGCTGCCTGCGTAACAGGTGTGCCGCTCACCCATCGTGGTCTGGCAACTGGCGTCCGCTATGTGACCGGACACCGGCAGGCAAACGGCGTTCTCGACCTCGATTGGAAAAGTCTCGCCTGCGAGGACACCACGCTGGTCGTCTACATGGGGGTTGCCAACATCGGGCAGATTGCCCTGCGCCTGATTGCCGAAGGACTGAGCGGGACAACCCCTGTACTTGCCATCGCAAACGCGACGACACCGCGTGAAACCAGGCTCTATTCCGAACTCGACAGGATCGCGATCGATATCCGCGACGCCAGGTTCAAGGCGCCGGTGCTGTTTGTTGTCGGCAAGGTCGTGACCCTGAGTGCCGAATGGCCGGCAACAACCTTTGACGCCATGCTCAGTACCGTGGACAGCGGCGCAGCCGGAAGGCTGGTCCATGCTTAAGACGCTGCTCACCATTGCCTTCTGTCTTCTGGCCATCACAAGCCTCGCGCTTGCCGAGGAACAGGAAACGCCTGCGGCATTGGTCAACCTGGTGCGACAGGACTGCGGCTCGTGTCACGGCATGACACTGAAAGGTGGCCTTGGACCGGACATCCGGCCGGATGCACTTGGCCATTACGACATCGACACCCTGTCCACGGTGGTTCTGGACGGCATCCCGAAAACGGCAATGCCTCCCTGGCGTCCGATCCTGAGCGAGGCCGACGCGAGAAAAATTGCCGAATATCTTTTGAAGGGAGACACGAAATGAAGTGGCTATGTGGAGCCGTTCTGGCAGCCATGTTGACCGGCACTGTCCAGGCGCAGTCGGTCGTTGCCACCGGCGATCTCGGTCTTGTGGTTGAACGGGCGAGCGGGTCTCTGTTGCTGGTCGATCAGTCCGACCGTGCCTCCCTGGCACGGATAGAAGGGCTTGGCGACCTTTCCCATGCAAGCCTGGTCTATTCACCGGACGAACGTTTCGCCTATGTCTTCGGCCGCGATGGCGGCCTTTCCAAGGTCGATCTTGTCGAGAAACGGATAGCCAAGCGGGTGATTCAATCCGGAAACGCCATCGGCGGGGCCATCTCGGACGACGGCTCACTGGTCGCGGTTTCCAACTATGAGCCTGGCGGTGTGCGTATCTTCGACGCTCAGACGCTGGAGATGGTTGCAGATATTCCGACCGGGTCGAAGACAATCGGTCTTGTCGATGCGCCCGGCAAACGCTTTGTCTTCACTTTGTGGGATGCAGGCGAAACCTGGATCGCGGACCTCAATTCGGAGGAACCGAAGATCACCAGGATTACCGGCATGGGCACCAACCCCTATGATGCTCTGATCACCGGTGACGGCCGTCTCTACATCACAGGCCTGTTTGGCGAAGACGGATTGACCGCGCTCGACCTGTGGCAGGAAAATCCCGAACCAATTCGCGTTTTGCCCGGATATGGCCGCGGGGAAGCGGAGCTACCGGTCTACAAGATGCCCCATCTGGAAGGTTGGGCACGCGCGGGCCAGGAGTTTGTCCTGCCTGCCGTCGGGCACCACGAGGTTCTGTGGGTCGATGGTGAAACGCTCGCCGAAACCGGACGCACCAGTACCCATGGTCAACCGGTCTTTGCCATGGCGAGACCCGATGGCCGCCAGGTCTGGGTAAACTTCGCACATCCGCTCAATGACACCATCCAGGTGATCGATACGGTCACAAAGCAGGTCGTTCACGAATTCAAACCCGGCCCTGCCGTACTGCACATGGAATTCACGCCACGCGGTAACGAGGTCTGGGTTTCCGTGCGCGATGCCGGCAAGGTCATGATTTACAACACCCGGACCTTCGAGAAGACAGGCGAAATCGACGCCGAAAGCCCATCCGGCATCTTCTTTACAGTCCGGGCACACAGGACGGGGTTGTGAGCCATGACAAGCCTCATCGATCCCATTGACCTGACCCTGCTCGACAACTGGCAACGGGACTTCCCGTTGGTGCCGAGACCTTTCGAGATCATTGCAGCGGGAACGAACTGCTCCGAAGGTGACGTTATCGGGCGGCTGCAGGATATGGCTGCGACCGGCCGGATCACGCGTGTTGGTGCCACCTGTGCACCCAACACGGTTTCGGCAAGCACATTGGCGGCCATGTCGGTGCCACACGATCGCATCGAGGCCGTTGCCGGGATCGTCGGTGCTCAGCCGGGCATAAATCATTCCTACCTACGGGAGAATTACCGGAACCTCTGGTTCGTTGCCACAGGCCCGGACCGGGAGCATGTCAACGGGGTTCTGGACACCATTCGAGACCAGACTCAGCTTGCCGTACTGGATCTCCCGATCATCCGTCCGTTCAATATAGACCTAGGCTTCAGCTTGAACGGCGGCCTGGGCCGGCCACCAGTGCCCCGGCCGGTCCGGTTGGAGCGACTGCAGGAGGGAGACGATGACCTCCTGCAGGCTCTGACCACAGGACTACCGATCATACAGCGTCCCTACCTGCGTATCGCAGAACACCTCGGCCGAACGGAAGAGGACGTTCTGGAACAGATTGGAAGGTTGCTTGACGCCGGTATCATTTCCCGCTTCGGCGTGATTGTACGTCATCGCGCCCTTGGTTGGCGCGCGAACGCCATGGTTGTCTGGGATATCGAACCGGAAAGGATCGCCTCGGCGGGCCCGGCGCTTGCTGCGCATCCGGGGGTGACCCTGTGTTACGAACGCAGGCCCGTGGCAGGCGTGTGGCCCTATCGGCTTTACTGCATGATTCACGGCCGGAGCCGGTCGCAGGCACTGGATGTTCTCATTCAGGCATCGCGCTTGCCGGAAGTGGGGGGCGTCAGACACGACGTTCTCTTTTCCACCCGTTGCTTCAAGCAGACCGGGGCGCTGATCTCTCGTCAGGGAGTTGCGGCATGACCCGGAAACTGTCTCCTCTTGAGCGGACCTTGATCAATCGTCTGCAGGACGATCTGCCGCTGGTTCCGCATCCCTTTCAGGAATTGGCGCAGGAACTGAGCCTGAGTGAAGAAGAGGTTGCGGGGCACATCCGGACCTTGCGCGACGACGGCCTACTGACACGGTTCGGACCCTTCTTCGATGCGGAAGCCCTTGGCGGTGCCTTTTGCCTTTGCGCCATCGCGGTACCGCCAGAGCGTTTCGAAGACGTCTTAACCAAAGTCAATGCTTACCCCGAAGTCGCCCATAACTATGAACGGGACCACAAGCTCAACATGTGGTTCGTCCTGGCAACGGAAAGTCAGGCCGCAATTTCGGCAACTGCCGAAGCAATCGAACGCGACACAGGCTTGCCGGTGCTGCTGTTTCCGAAGGAACGCGAGTTTTTCATAGGCTTTCGGGTGAACGCATGACCTTGACCCCACAGGACCGAACGATCGTCGAAGCCACACAGGCCGGATTGCCTCTGGTCACCAGACCCTTTGCCGTGGTTGCGGAAAGCCTGGGACTGAGCGAAGCGGAGCTGATCGACCGCCTGAAGCAGCTGAAGGCGCAAGGTGTCATCCGGCGTATCGGGGCCGCCCCAAATCATTACCGGCTCGGCATGACAGCCAACGGAATGACCGTCTGGGATGTCGATGACGCAGTGGTTGACAGTCTCGGTGAAAAGGTCGGCGCCCTGCCGTTCGTTACGCATTGTTACCGCCGTCCGCGGGCGCTGCCCGACTGGCCTTACAACCTCTTTGCCATGGTTCATGGAGAAACCCGCGAGGAAGTTATTGCAAAGCGGGCGGAGATTTCCAGTCTGCTGGGCAAGGCCTGCCGTGCCGGCGACATCCTGTTTTCAACGCGCATCCTGAAAAAGACCGGCATGCGCCTTCGCGGCAAGGAGGGCTGAACGATGTTCCGCCTCTCGGAATACATGCACCAGATCGTAGAGCCGACACCTGTCAGGACACGCCGCGGCACCGGTGCAGTCAAACCGGTGGTGATCTGGAACCTGACCCGACGCTGTAACCTGAAATGCCGGCATTGCTACACCGTGTCGGCAGACGTCGATTTTCCGGGCGAGTTGAGCCACGACCAGGCCATGGCAACCCTGGAGGATCTTGGACTCCTCGGCATTCCCGCCCTGATCCTGTCCGGAGGTGAGCCGCTCGACAGGAAGGATCTGTTCGAGATCGCGGGGCGCGCCAGAAGCCTTGTGCGCATGCTGGCCCTGTCGACCAACGGCACCAGGCTGCATGGCGAGACTGCCGACAAGGTGGCCGAGATCGGTTTCGATTATGTGGGCATTTCCATTGACGGGATCGGGGCGACAAACGACTGGTTTCGTGGCGTCGAGGGAGCTTTCCAGTCTGCCCTGCGGGGCGTTCGCGAATGCAAGTCACGCGGCATCAAGGTCGGGCTGCGCTTCACCCTGACCGAGGGCAACCACGAAAGCCTGCCGGATCTTCTGCGTCTGTGCGACGATGAAGGTGTCGACAAGTTCTATCTGTCCCATCTCGTCTATGCCGGCAGGGGCGACAAGCACCGCGGCGAAGATGCCGCGCACAAGCGCTCCAGATGGGCAATGGACATTCTGATGGACCGCGCATGGCAAGGTGTCAGCGGTGGCCGGCCACTCGATATCGTAACCGGCAACAATGATGCCGACGCGGTTTACTTTCTGGATTGGGTAAAGCGGATCTTTGGTCCGGAAACGGCAGCCCATGTGCGCGGTCATCTTGCGGCCTGGGGAGGCAATTCCTCCGGTCTCGGTGTCGCCAACATCGACACCCTCGGCAACGTGCATCCGGATACCTACTGGTCCGACTACACCATTGGCAGCGTGAAATCCGTTCCGTTTTCCGAACTCTGGACCGGTGAAGACCCCATGCTGGCCCGGCTCAGAACAAGGCCAAGACCGCTCAAGGGGCGCTGCGGTACCTGTGCCTTCAAGGACGTGTGCGGCGGCAATACCCGTATCCGCGCACTGCAACTGACTGGCGACCCCTGGGCCGAAGACCCTGCCTGTTATCTCAATGACGACGAAATCGGGCTTGCCGGCCCTGGCGGCGAGCGCCTGGCCGTGACCCCGTTCCGAGGAAAACGCCATGATCCGGCTCACCGCTTCGCTTAGCGCACTCCTTCTGATGACCTCGCTTTCGGTTGCAGGCCCCGCGCAGGACTATGCAGACAACTGCCAGGATTGCCATGGAGCAGGCCGTCTTGGTGGTGTCGGACCGGCACTGATCCCGGAGACCCTCGGCCGCATGCGCGGACCGGATCTGGACGCTGTCATTCGCGACGGCCGCAAGGCGACGCAGATGCCGGCATTCGCCGATATTCTAGGTGCCGATCAGATCGAGGCCCTTGCCGCCTTTTTGAAAGAACCGCTGAGCGAGGTTCCGGACTGGACCGAAACGGATATTGCCGCCAGCCAGGTGATCAACGAGGACTATCAGCCGGTCGAAAAACCGGTCTGGCAGTCCGATCCGATGAACATCACCCTTGTCGTCGAAACTGGTGATCATCACGTGAGTGTTCTTGACGGCGATACCTTCGAGACACTCGACAGGTTCGCAACGCCGTTTGCGGTCCATGGCGGGCCGAAATTCTCGCCGGACGGGCGCTATGTCTTCATCATGTCGCGCGACGGCTGGGTCCAGAAATACGATCTCTACGCGCTTCAGGAAGTCGGCCGGGTGCGGGCAGGGCTCAACAGCCGCAACATTGCCATGAGCCATGACGGCAAGTGGCTGGCGGTTGCCAACTATCTGCCGATGACGCTGACGATCCTGTCGACCGAGGACCTTTCGGTCGCAACCGTGATGGATGTGACGGCCAAGGACGGTACGGCCAGTCGCGTTTCGGCGGTCTATCAGGCTCCCAACCGCAAGAGCTTCATCCTTGCCTTGAAGGATGCTCCGGAAATCTGGGAAGTAGCGACCGATCCGGAAGCCGACCCGGTCTACGAAGGCTTCGTGCACAGCCGGGAAAAAGGCATGGTCGAAGCTTTGCCTTCGTCCGTCGGTCTCTTCGCCCGCCGCCGGATCCTGACGGCGGAACCGCTTGACGATTTCTTTTTCGATGACGATTACCGGCATCTCGTCGGAGCGTCGCGCGACGGTGCGCGCGGTGTCGTGGTCAACCTGAATGTCGGACGTGAAATCGCTGAACTGCCGCTGGAAGGCATGCCGCATCTCGGGTCCGGTATCAGCTGGGAGCGGGATGGCCGCAGGGTCATGGCGACCCCGCATCTGAAAGAAGGCAAGCTGTCGGTCATCGACACCGAAACCTGGAAGCCGATTGCGACAATCAAGACCGACGGTCCCGGCTTCTTCCTGCGCAGTCATGAGAACACGCCCTATTTCTGGGCCGATGTCTTCTTCGGTCCGAACAAGGACGAAATTCATGTGATCGACAAGGAAAGCCTGGAAATCGTCAAGACCTTGAAGCCCGTCGAAGGCGCGACGGTTGCCCATGTCGAATTCACGAAAGATGGCCGTTATGCCCTTGTCTCCGTCTGGGAGGACGACGGTGCGGTGATTGTCTACGACGCCAGTACGCTGGAAGAGATCCGGCGCCTGCCCATGCGCAAACCTTCGGGGAAGTACAATGTCTGGAACAAGATCACCTTTTCGGAAGGAACGAGCCATTGAGGCGATCCTCGTCTCGCACGGCCAGCCGTCGCACCCGCAGGCAGGTGAAGCGTATTTGCGCGGACTTGCGCAGCAAGTCCGCGAATTCCTGCCCGGCTGGTCCATTCGCTCGGCCACGCTGGCCGCGCCTGGCGCTCTTGAACGGACTCTGGGCCTTGCCGGGCCTGAACCGCTTGTTTTTCCGGTTTTCATGGCCGAAGGCTGGTTTACGCAGACCGCTCTGACAGGCAGGCTGAAAGGGACGGGCGCCCGGCAGCTGCCTGCCCTCGGTATTCATCCCGAGTTGCCACGGTTGACGGCGCATTTTCTGGAAATGACGGCAGAAAGAACCCACTGGAACGCGTCCGGCTACGAACTGCTGCTCGCGGCCCATGGGTCGGCAACCTGCCGGTCGACCGCGCAAAGCACCGTCCGCTTTGCCGCTGGTCTTGCCGAATGGTTGCCGGAAAGACCGATTCGGCTGGGCTTCCTGGAAGAAGCACCCTTACTGGAACAAACGGCTACAAGTTGCGGCATGAGAACGGTCTTGTTACCCCTGTTCGCCGGAAACGGGCACCACGTGACCCAGGACATTCCGGAAGCTCTCGACAAGGCCGGGTTCGAGGGACTGCGCCTTGCTCCGCTGATCGAGGCGCCTTTCGTACCCAAACTCATTGCCTGCGCGCTGGAGAGCGCCAATCGGAAGGAACTGGCGGCGTGACCCGGATCGAAACCGGCTGGCCGGTGCGCAAACTTGCGATCGTGCTTTATCCGTTCACGGCCGCTGCCGTTGCCATCAATCTCTTCATGCTCAGCCTGATGGGGCAGGCCATCGGCTTGCCGGCCCTGTCGCCTATCGTGTCGATCTGGATCAGCTTGCCACTCGGCATCCCGGCCACATGGCTTGCAGCAAAGTGGGTGCGGCGACTGATGGACGAAGCAGATGGAAAACTGCCACCGGCAGATTGATACCCTCGTAAACGGGAAACGGACCATGTTGATACAAAGGGACATGCGTCGAGGAACTGGCCTGCGCATGGCTGGTGCCGCCGCCGCTGTTTTCGGTGTCATGACAGTCGTGAGCGGTGGAACGGTTCTCTTTGGTGGCGATCAGCTATCCAGACTGGCTGGCAACGTCGTCTCGTTTGTCCTGTGGTTCAATTTCCTGGCGGGCTTTGCATATGTAACGACCGGCATCGGCCTCTGGTTCGCCAGAGGGTGGGCTCGCTGGATGGCCATCGCGATTCTGATCGGGACCGCGATCGTCTTATGTGCATTCCTTGTGTATGTGTCCCAGGGCGGGCCTCATGAAACGCGCACTCTCGTGGCGTTGATCTTCAGAACGGGCTTCTGGGCGATCGTTACCTCGATCGCCCTGCGCGCCGTAAACCGCTGATAGACGCCCTCCTCAAGCCGTCAGCCACCCTGTCGAACCATCGCGGCGCACAACGAAGGCGCTGGTTGCCGGAAAGTCGGTAAGGGCTCTGCCAAGGCGGTTCTCTTCAAGCACCAATGCAGCCGTGGACAGGCCATCGGCGAGAGCTGCGGCCGGAGCAATGACGCTGGCGCCATCTACCGCACCCGCAACCGGCAGGCCGGTTCGCGGATCGATGATGTGGGAGCGCCGGCCGGCCTGATCGAAGGTCGTTCCGAGGCGTGCGGAACTGGCAACGGCAGCGTCCATCAATCTGATCCTGGTAGCCGCCTCTGCGCGTTCGGCCACTGGCTGCAAGGTCACCGGCCAGCCACGGTGAGCGCCTTCGTCAAGAGCAGGTTCTTCATCCGGCCCGCCTCTGGTGACGATCTCACCGAGATCGACCACCATGTTCGTGCATCCCTTCGCGGCTAGCAGGGCCGTCACCCTGTCCGTTATGTAGCCTTGGGCAATGCCGTTGAAGGACATGGACATCCCTTTTTGCGCAAAGCGGATCTCGCCCGGGCCATAAACGACGTGTCCGAAGCCTGTGCGACTTCGGGCAGCCGCAAGATCCTCGCCGGTGTCGCCGGACGCCTGCCTGGCGTAATAGGCCCACAAAGATTGAATGGTCGGGTCGAAGGCTCCTTCAGTCGCGGCATGAAGCCTGTCGCACAGGCCGAGCAGATCGACCATTTCCAGAGAAGGTGCCGAAAGCCGTCCGTTGGCATTCAACCGGACCAGCTCGCTGTCCGGATGGTAGAGACTGAAGATCGCTTCCAGCCTGCGGATTTCCGCTTCCACCCTGGTGAACAGGCGTTTCGCTTCGCTTGCACTTTCATGCAGGATATCGATCTCGGCCCCAGCCCCGAGCGCAATGCCGCGCCAGCGGTACAATTGGGCCTGTGCACCTGCCATTGCGGCACCCGTCGGCAAAGCAAGACCAGTAACACCGGCGGCGCAGATCCGCAGGAAACGCCTGCGGTTCATGGGGGGGTGATTGATGGTTGCATGTGTCATTGCGCAGCCCCGTGTTCTGCAGCCATGGGGACCGAGGTGGCAGCGGACACATCGACGGCTCCCAGAACGTACTCGGTCGGGATGTCTTCAGCGCGGACGACGCGGCCCTCGTTGTCCCGTGCGAAGGCATCTGCTCCGGCCTGCGTACCAAAGGGAATTGCTTCCGGGGCGCCCATGCCGCCTGCCACGTTGCTGCCGATGACGAACCAGGCCCCATCCAGATCGATCCAGTTGTCGGTGCCCGGCTGGGTCCAGCTTTCTGCCCGCTCCATGTCGTTGACATAAACGGCAGCAATATCCTTCGGCTCTTCGGGAGAGCGCAGGAAGGCAACCGCATCGCGCACCTGTGTGAACCAGAGCGGATTGGGATTTCCTGCCAGATGGATCTGGGCCTTGGGGCCGTCATGTTCCAGAACGGTCATCTGGCAGTAGTGACCAGCCGCTTCCGGTGTCAGTTGCACGGCTTCGGGTCTGGCAATCTGAACCTCTTCCTGGCAGGCAGCCAGGACCCCGAGCATGAAGATGGAAATGAGCGCGCGTTTCATGGCGCAATCCTTTTTATCAGAAGAGCGGAGCCAGCCATGGTCAGGCCGGCAAATGCGGCCAGGGAGCCAAGGGCAAGCAAGGGATCGAAAGGCAGCGTGTCTGCCACCCCGGCCATGCCGCCCACCAGATCGCTTGCGCCGAGGGCGGCCAGGTTGAACAGGCGGAAGGCGTCGGCCGGATTGAGCAGGATGGCGTAGGGGAAAACGTCGGACGCAAAGACACCGCTTGGGTTTGCGACCAGCGCGCCAAGCAGCGCAAGGTCATACAGGACGACCAGCATCAGCCAAACGGCAACTGAAGCCGCCGCCGCAGTGCGCGACTGGCGTGTCAGTGAACTCAGAACGTAGCCCGTGGCGAGAAAGCAGACGCCGAGCAGGATCGAGGTTGCGATCAGACGCGCAAAATCCGCAAGGCCCGAGGGGGAGCCGAAACCCGCTGCCACAAGCAACCCGGCGGTCAGGCCGTAGCCGACAACCAGTGCGAATGCCAGAACCAGCGTGTGGCCGACGGCCTTGCCGATCAGGAATTCGACACGGGAGATCGGGCAGGACAGCGTCATCAGCAAAGTACCGCGTTCGATCTCGCCGCAGATGGCGTCGAATGCGAGCAACAGCGCGATGAGCGGCACGAGATAGACCGACAGACTGGCCAGAGAGGCAACGGTAATGGTCAGGCGGTCGACGCCGAGCGTTCCGGCTGGTGCCGAGCCGAGCAGGGCGAGCGCCAGCGAGAACACGGCGAGGATCATCGCTGCAAGCAGGATCCACCTGTTGCGGATACCAATTCGGATTTCTTGTCCAGCTACGGTGAGGATTCTGGAGAACATGGTTCAGGCCTCCTTGCCAGCGGAGCTGGAAAAATACCGGTAAACGTCGTCGAGGCTCGGCGCGTGCACATCGACATCCTCAACCAGGTTGCCGAGCGCGCTGATTGCCGAAAGGGCTTTGACCTTGTCGTCCGCGTTGCAGTTGAATTCGACCGAACGTCCGTTCATCTGCCCGCCGCCGAGGCTTTCGGAGACATGGGCAAGATCTTCGGGCCTGGTCCAGACCTTCAGCCTGATCGGCAACCCTGCCTGGGCACGCAGGCGGCTCAGGATGTCGTCGGCAACGAGCCGGCCTTTCGACAGGATCAGGATCCGGTCTGTCCGGGCCTCCAGTTCGGTGAGGGCGTGAGACGACAGCAGCACCGTCGTTCCCTGACCGGCGATTTCACCGATCAGTTCATAGACCGTCAGCCGGGAGATAGGATCAAGGCCTGTCGTCGGTTCGTCGAGCAGGATCAACCGAGGTCTCCCGACAAGAGCCTGGGCGAGACCAAGGCGTTGACGCATGCCCTTGGAATAGGTGCCGACCCGCCGTTTTGCAGCCTCCGCCAGGCCGACCCTTTCGAGCAGCGGCAAGGCCCTGGCAGGGTTTTCGCCTTTCAGTCTCGCGTAGAAGGTCAGCACTTCCTTGCCGGTGAGCGAGGCGGGAAAGGCGACCGATTCCGGTAGATAGGCCGTGCCGACACGGGCATCGTGACTGCCGGGGGCAGCTCCCATGACAGCGACGTCTCCATGGTCGCGCTTCAGAAACCCGAGCACGATCTTGAACAGTGTGGTCTTGCCTGCGCCGTTGTGCCCGAGCATGGCAACCCGTTCACCTGCGTTCAGCGAAAAAGACACGTCATCGACGGCCTTGTGCCCGGAAAAGGTCTTGCAGACGCCGTCCACGCGGAGGGTCGGTGCAGAAAGGGACGTTTCGGTCATCCTTGAACTCCCGAATTCGGTGTCGCCCGCACCGGCGGATGCATCAGTGGGGCGTTATCGACGATGCCGCCTGGCAGTAGCGCCGGAAATTGAGATTGGGTCCACCGCAGCAGCTGAACAGCCGGACTGCCGACCAGAAGCTTGGCGGAAGGTTGGGTCCAGAGGACCTGGTCGACCATGTCGTTGGGCCGGTAGGCGGTGTCGGCAATGCCGTCGCCGTTCATGTCGAAGGCCGGGTGGTCGCTCCAGTAGTTGCCGCGCCCGTCCGTGCTCCAGTCAAGCTGGCGGCTGCCGACGTATTTCACCTGGGTCTTGTTGGCGATGAAGGCATTGCCCTTGAAGGCGTTATTTGCAGAACCCGCGGTGAAGTGAACACCGATGGGGCAGCCTTCGAAGCTGTTGTCTGTCACCGTGTTCTTGTTGGCGTTGTACATGAACAGGCACTTCTCGCCGCCGCCTTCAACCTGGTTGCCGGAAATCTCGGCGTGATTGGCATAGTTGAGCATGAGGCCGTGATTGCGGTCGCCGATCGAGACGTTGTTGCGTACCTTCAGCCGGTCGGAAAACATCAGCGCGTAGCCGATGTCGTTGCCTTCGGAAACGTTGTTCTCGATGACACCATTGTTGCCGTGCATGTAGTGAACGGCAAAACGCAGGTCTTCGAACCGGTTGTTGCGGAAGGTGTCCTTGGGACTGGTGTTGACGAAGATGCCGTCGCGGCCGTACCGGATCGTGTTGTATTCCGCCAGAAGATCAGGCGCGTTCCAGACGTAGATACCGTTGCCGCGCTCGTTCTTGCGCAGGTCCTGACGGCCTTCGATGAGATTGTTGGACACAGTTGCGTTGCGCGCACCATGAACATCGACACCTGTCAGGTTGTCGAGGATCCGGTTGTCACGCACGATGGCGCGATGCGCGGTCTTGGACAGCTTGACGCCTGCATCCAGCGTTTCCTGCGAGAGGCCGGAGCCGGTCAGTTCCAGCCCTTCCACGACACTGTCCGGTGCGTTGATGGTGACGACGCTGCCGGTGCCGTTTCCGGCAATACCAGCCTTGCCCGCTCCACTTAGCGTCAAGGGTTTGTCGAGAACCACAGGCCCCTGATGCTTGCCGGGTGCAAGCCGGAGAATGTCCCCGGCCTGCGCTTGTTGAAGAACCTGCTGCAAGGCGCCCTTTTCGGCTGGTACCTGCCATTCTTCCGCCTGTAGCGGACCGCAGACGGTCAGGCTCGCCACAGCAGCGGTGGAAAGTGCCAGTGATTTGAAAAAGGCGCGGTGCATGGCTCAGGCGTTCCTCGGTTCCACGAACATCCGGCCGCGCATTTCCATGTGCAGCGCATGGCAGAACCACTGGCAATAGTACCAATGGACGCCCGGGCGTTCGGCAACAAAGGTGACCGATGCGGTCGCCTGCGGACCAACTTCCATGGCGATGCCATAGTTGGACAGGCAGAAGCCATGGGTCAGGTCATCGATATCATCGATGTTGGTGACGTAGATGGTCACTTCGTCGCCCTGCTTTACCGTGAACTTCTCGAGGCTGAATGTCGGTGCGACCGAGTGCATGTAGACACGCACCTTGTTGCCGTCGCGGATGACGTCCGCGGCGTATTCCAGATCGACGCCGTCGGCGGCCGCCTGTTTCTTGGCATCGTCAAACCAGGGATGGTTGCGATCCCAGACAGTTGCCGGATTCAGCTTCGACGCATGTACGATGATGCTGTCATGCGGCTCGGCGAACGTCGGCCCGTCGTGAACGACTTTCATGTCGTCGGTGGAAATGTCGATGAGCTGTTCGTTCTCCGGTTTCAGCGGACCGACATTCAGGAACCGGTCCTTGGAGAACTTGTTCATCGAGATCAGCCATTTGCCGTCCGCTTCCGCGGTTTCACCCATGGATGTGGAGTTGTGGCCCGGCTGATAATGCACATCGACCTTCGAGATGATCGGATCGACTTCTTCGCCCGCATAGGCGCGGATGGCTTTGTCGACGTTCCATTTCACGATCTGGCTGTCGAGGAACAGGGTGGTGAACGCATTGCCCTTGCCGTCGAAAGCCGTATGGAGCGGGCCAAGGCCAAGCTGCGGCTCGGCGACAACGGCCGAGCGTGGATCAGCATTGTCAGAGAAGAGCGCGTCGACCTTGGTCACGTCGATCACCGTGCAGGTGGGTGACAGCTTGCCGTTGATGACGATGTGCTTCTTGTCCGGTGCCGCGTTGCAGCCGTGCGGGCTGTTCGGAACCGGGATATAGCGGGTGAACTGGGAATTGGCTTCTTTCCGGCCGTCGACGATCGGCACACCGTTGAGTTCCCGGTAGTTGCCCGCAGCGACGGCATCCTCGATCGCCTTGATGTTGAAGACGACGCAATGATCCAGTTCGCTCTCGGTCATTTCGGCAAGGTTCATGCCCATTTCCGAGTTGTAGCTGGTCGAAAAGGCGTATTTGCCCTGGTAGTCGGCGTCGCAGTTGTCGAGGTTGCCCGATACGATCACCTGCCAGGCGACCTTCATCTCGTCACCGTCGATGGCGGTGAACAGGCAGGAATACTGGGACGGATCGTCCAGGATCTTGCCGTCGTTGACCAGCGGGGCTTCATGCTCGCCATTGGCAAAGACATAGCCCGTGCGCGGATATTTCTGCGGCCGCATGCCGTGGATGTCGTGTGCGTTCGGGATCTCGATGATCTTGTCGCACTTCATCGTGGTGCAATCGATGCGGGCCACGCGCGTGTTCGCCTTGTCGTTGGCGAAGATGTAACGACCGTCATAGGTGCCGTCGGTGAAGGACATATGCGGATGGTGCAGGTCGCCGTTGTCATAGGTGACCTTGCCCTGTGCCGCGAGATACGCCTTGGTTTCCGGCAGCAGACCTTCCGTCAGGATCTTGAGGGACTCATTGGTCTGGCCCCAGCCGGTTGCCGAGCAACGGTTGAACACCGGAACACGCATCAGTTCGCGCATGGACGGGAAACCGAGAATGCGCAACTCGCCGCTTTGGCCGGACGACCAGAAGCCGTAATATTCGTCGAGTTCACCCGGTGCGAGTTCGAACTTCTGTCCGTCTCCCTGCGCATATGCAAGGTCTGCACCGCTGAGGGCGACTGCGCCCATACCGGCGACGATGGCGGTTTTGGCTGATCCGCCCAACAGATCCCGGCGGGATACGCCGCTCTGTTCTTGAGTGTCCTTCATGGCTGATCTCCTTAGGTTGCCTTTTGAAGGTTATTTGGCCGGCACCGGCGTTTCCGCCTTGGCTTTTGTGTCCGGCTTGACGAGACCGGTCTGCACCTCGAACCGCCGTCTTTTCGCGAGCTTCTTGATGCAAACGGGACATTTCTGGTCGTGCTGATACAGAACCTGGCAGTGCAGGCAGTTCAGGCACTCGTTGGGATTGATGTGGCCTTCCGGATGAATGGCCTGGACCATGCATTCCTTGGCGCAGCGATTGCAGGGGTTGCCGCACTCGCGGTACCGCTTCAGCCAGTCGAACATCCGCAGCCGTGCCGGGATTGCGAGCGCCGCGCCGAGCGGGCACAGATACCGGCAGTAGAACCGCTCGATGAACAGGCCGGCTGCCAGCAGGGCCACCGCGAACAGGACGAAGGGCCAGGCGCGCTGGAACTTGAGGATGATGGCCGTCTTGAAGGGTTCGACCTCGGCATAGTGTTCCGCCACATCGAGTGAATAGAGCGACAGTCCGAACAGCCCCAGGAAGATGATGTATTTCACCGGCCACAGGCGCTCATGCAGACCCCACGGCACTTCGATCTGCGGGATACGGCACAGCTTGGCGATACGGTTGGTCAGTTCTTGCAGGGCGCCGAAGGGGCACAGCCAGCCGCAATAGGCGCCGCGTCCCCAGAACAGAAGGGCGGCAGCCACGGAGAACCACAGCAAGAACACCAGCGGATCCATCAGGAAGGCGTCCCAGCTGAAGTCGCTCGTGAGGGCGGAGAAGAAGGCCAGCACGTTGACCACCGACAGCTGGGCGTTTTCCATCCAGCCGAGCCAGACCAGCGTGAAGGTGAGGAAGCCGATGCGGAACCAGAAGGTGAAACGCTCGTTGCGGGTCACCTGCATCTGGAAGAAGAACACCAGCGTCAGCACCGCGACCGCCGCGCCAAGAATGATGACGTCCACCTTGCGGTCGTTCCAGATCCTCTTCCAGAGCTGCTGCACCGCGGCTTTCTCGTCCTCGGCCGCGCTGCTGATTGCTGCGGGTTGAACGGCTGAAGCAACAGATGTTTCCGGTCGCAGGTAGGTAGCCGGCAGTCGGTAGCCGAGGTCGAACGTCAGGAACACCTTTTCGATCGGCCCGACCGGGCGCTGCACGAGCAGCTGCAGCCGGAATTCCTTGGCAGGATCGAAACCTGAGTCTGCCGGAATGATGAAGAGGTCCATTTCGGAAAAGGCCGGGGCGCCTTCCGCGGCGATCGTGCCGACGCGGTTGTGCTGGCGGTCATGGAAACGAACCGAGATATCGTCCTGGATGAGCTGGATCCGGTCGAAGATCCCGCCCCGCACATAGCCCGACCCCTTGAAGGAATAGCGTCCCCGGCCGGCCACAAGAATGGCGTGGTCGCCGTCGTTCAGCCGTGCCATCAGGTTGGCATATTCCGCTTCGCCCAACAGCGACAGGCCGATTGAAGGTACATCTGCAAGAGCGAGATAGAGGTCGATGAAAGTGTCGGTTTCCGGGCCTTTTTCAGGCCTATCGACCGCACGTTTGTCGCCCTGGCTCACAAAGGATTCGTTGATCTGCGCAACATCGAGAGACAGGCGCCGTACCGAGCCATCACCGGTCAACGTCATCCAGTCACTGATGTCTTTCTTGCCGGTATCGACTTCCCTTTGCGGGCCACTCTCCGCAACTTCGGAAGCAAGACCACCCAGACCCAGGGTCCGTGCAACCTTCAGGCCCGAACGGATGATGGAATCGTCGATGACCATGATGGTCACGGTCGCGCCGGAAATGATGTCGAGATCGTGTGCCGAGCCACCACTGGCGGCTTCCGCCTTCAGGTCGAGACCTGCATATCCTTCCGTGACCACACGGATTTTCTTGTCCGGAATTCCGATCAGGACAATCGGTTCGGAGTGTTTGACCAGTCGGACACCCGTGATGACGGCGTCCTTGTCGACCCCGACAAGAGTGTGGATCGGTTTGCCGGAATAGCCCGTTGTGGAGACGAAATCCGAAGTCAGGTAAACCCAGCCGAGCGTGTCTTTGCCTTTCAGGGCAGGCACGACCGGAACATCGTTCTTCAGCGGGCCGAAAGTTTCGGCCCCCGGCACGAGTTCGCCCGGCGCTACCTTGTCGAGGTAATGCTGGACCAGCGCTTCATCTGCCTTGGCCGGTGTGTTTCCCACCAGACCCAGGGCAACAGCGATGCTCAAAAAGGCGAACAGAAAAATGTGACGGGGATGACCCACGAGACGCGCTCCAAGAAGTCGTGTGTTTTCTCTTGGGGCTAGTTGTCGGCCTTCATGGCCTGTAACTTCTTGACGATAGTCAAGCGTGTCGAAATTGATTTTTCAGGAGATGAAAAAAAGGCGCTCACCTGTGGCGAG
Source organism: Roseibium sp. ROS1 (assembly GCF_054658215.1). NCBI lineage: Bacteria > Pseudomonadati > Pseudomonadota > Alphaproteobacteria > Hyphomicrobiales > Stappiaceae > Roseibium > Roseibium sp. ROS1. The sequence goes on along the minus strand of NZ_BAAGIG010000005.1, from coordinate 210,259 downwards.
CGCCTTGATAAATATTGTTATTTTCGTATTCGAGGCGTCGTCAGGATCGGGAAATAGACCCCGACATACAAAGCGAAGGCCACGATCCACAAACTGCCCGACAGCAGCATGGTTTCGAAGTAGCCGAGGGCGCCGAGCCCGAAACTTCGCACCAGCGCGGCGGCGATCAGAAGCACATAGGCGAGCACGATCGGCCTCGACACCTTCAACGGCAAACCCGCGTGACCGAGCGAGGCGCGCGTCATCATTGCAAGTGTCATGCTGCCGATTGCTCCGGCAGCAAGCAAATGCAGGGCAGCCGTTTCGGAGTATTCGCCGGTCAGTAAAGTCACACCGTAAACCAGATACCCGGACCCAAGCAGTAGATAGGCGGCATGCAGGATCCAGAGGATCGGTTCCCTTCGCGCCGCCCAGCCTTGCCAACCGGCAAGACGTAATAGCGTGACCAGCCCGGCCGCCAGGCAAAGCCCACCACGCAACACCTCAGGCACAAACGGCAGGAATGCGAGAGCTGTCAGCAGCACAAGCAGGATACCTGCCCGGTCCAGCCAGAGACGTGACACGGGCAGGGACCCTTGATAGCCCGCCCGAAGCAGGGCGTTGCGCGTGAACGCCGGCACGACCCGGCCACCGATAATCGCGATCATGGCCGTACTGGTGAATATTCCCATCCGAACGCCGGCCTGGGCGGTGTCGTCGGTCCAGCCGACCCACTCCAGATGCATCATCAGATTGCCGGTGAGGAGAGCCGTCAGCAGGGCCAGGAACACCATGTTCCGGGCCTGGGATTTGCGAGCAAGGCGCCCGAGTACGGCGGTGGAGAGGACCGGGACAAAGGCAAGGTCTACCGCGGCAACGATCACCGGGTCGATGCTGTTGGAAAACCAGATCGCAAACCGTCCGGCAAGCCAGACCGTGCCACTGGCAATGACAAACAGCGAACCGGCTTCCTTCGTTCCGGTCCAGTTGGGCACCGCGGTCACGAAGAACCCCGCAATAACGGCAGCCGTATAGCCGAAAACCATTTCATGCGCGTGCCAGAGGTGTGGTGCCATGGCCATGGGTGTGGAGATAAAAGTGCCTCCGGCGGCGTGCACACCGAGCCAGACTGTCCAGGCGAGCATGGCAAATACCGAAAAAATGCCTGCGGAGAGGAAAAAGAACCTGAACCCGGCGGTCAACACTGTCGGAATCCGGGTAGGGCTGCCCAATGCCCCAAAACGATGAGTTGCCATCATGAGCTTGCCTTTCAGGGTGTTTCTGCCGGCAGACCGGCAAATGCAGCTGAAGATGAAACAGGCCGAAGTGCCCTTGGCTCATGATCCCAAGACGGGTCTGCAAGTGTCTTGACCATCGTCAAGTCGGATTGGATTCATGACTATAAGAGTCAGGTATATCGACGGAGCTGCAAGGTTCCGGAAACGTGTTCCTTTAGAGAGCGCCCCTGCCATGCCCAGCCTCAACTGGCTCAATTTTATCGCGGCCTTCCTGGTCTTCTTCGCCTCCCACATGGTTCTGGTCAGGCCGCCGATTCGTCCCCTTCTGGTCGCCTTCCTCTCACCGCGCGGGTTTTCACTCTGCTATTCGCTGCTTTCGCTGGTGATCCTGTGGTGGTTGATTGTGGCAGCCCGTGATGCGCCATACGTTGCGCTTTGGCCTTGGGAGACCTGGCAGACCTATGTACCCGTATTGATGATGCTGCCCGTCTGTCTGATCCTCGCCTTCGGGATCGGCGCACCAAACCCGTTCTCCTTCGGCGGGCGGCACAACAACCGGTTCGATCCCGAGCGTCCAGGCATCGTCGGCCTGACCCGTCACCCGATCCTGGTGGCTGCGTTTCTGTGGTCGGTAGCGCATGTTGTTCCGAACGGAGATCTGGCACACGTCATCCTGTTCGGAACGTTTGCGGTTTTCTCTCTGGCGGGCATGAAACTGATCGATCGGCGCAAACAAAGGGAAATGGGCAATACCTGGAATTGCCTGCTTGCCGACATGAAGCGTTCGTCCAGCGTGGCTCCGGTCAACTGGCAAGCAATCCTTTTCAGGGCAACGGCAGGGGTTGTGCTCTACATTGTCCTGGCTGTCGCGCACCCCTTGTTTGCAGGTGTCGATCCCGTGGCAACGCTGATGCCGTAAGGCAGCGGTCGTCAGGTCTTGCCGGAAATTCTGGCCAATTCCGTCAGCCGCCGGGCACACCGATCCGCCATATCCGCCAGAAACTTGAGGCTTTCGGCATGATCGAGCATCTCCTGCGGTGACAGCGGCTTGCGGCTGAGGAGCGCCAGGTCGCTCAGAAAGGATATGCCGGACGCCATCTGGGCATACTCGGTCTCGATATTGCCGGTCAGGTCCCTCTGCAGCTTGAGGGTTCTCCAGGTTTCTATGGCGACGATCGTCCGGTCCAGTTGTTCCTTGCACGTACAGGGCATGTCCAAGCGTTGCAGTTCACGGTGGATCTGCTCGATGACATCCGGAAATGGTTCGCTTCGCGCTTCGGTGCCCGGTCTCAGGCCGGGAGTGTCGCTGTCTTCCATCCTGCATCTCCTGCGAGATAGGCGTTGCAGACAGGGCCGGGCAGGTCTTGGCCTGCGAGCTCTGCATTCAAGTCTTCACATGTCAGCTCGCCATCCAGAAAACGCCTGAATGTGCCGGCGACCTTCACCATGTCCAGCGAATGAGGAGACAGGCGTAGCCGGCGGATACCCGTTGCCTGCAATTGTCCGCTGGTTACGCCCGCAACATGAACGGCATCCGACAGGGTCTGAATTCCGTTTGCCGCCAGGAACCTGCGATCGTCCAGTGTGGCGATGTTCATTCCGTCCGGGTCGCGATCACAGACAAACTGACAGGCATCCTTGCGCAGCCCATGTGCCCTTGCATGGTAACAACGGGATGAGAGTGCGAGTGGAAGCCTGCCGAACGCAAAGAGTTCAATGTCCACCTCCGGCACGAGCGCGGCGATTTTCTGGATCGAAACAAGAGGCAGTTCGACCGGAGGACACCAGGCCGTGGCTCCTCTGTCGGCAAGCAGTCTGAGGCTGGCTTCGTTGTAGACATTCAGAAACGGGCCTGCCGTGAATTCCTGGCCAGCGCGGCCCGGGACCATCGACAGATCGTTGATCTCTATCGGCATGTCATAACCGGCCTGCTGGCGCAGGATCTCCCGTTCCCGCTTGTTGACGGGTTGCGCAAGCCCTGACAGGACCACCTGTTTACCGGCCTTGGTCAGCATCTCCATGATGTCCGGCCAGAGTGCATCTGTGAACGGCATGCGCTTGCCGCACACGACTTCACCCAGATACACGCGGTCGATGTCCGCTTCCTCGGCAATGCCGCGGTAGAAGTCGACAAGCCGCTCTGCAGACCAGTTGAAGAAACAGGGCCCGAGCGCAAGTTCAATTTTCGGATGGTCCGGCATCTTTTATCGCCATGTTTTCTTGTAGGAGCCTGCGGTCTGACGGCCGCCTTCCGAAAAGGCTTTCAAGGCGCCGATGGCCGGGCCGGGGTCGCCGCCGTCTGAAAGACTGTCGACAGCCTTTCGAAACGCGCCGACGACGCCCGCGATATAGGCCTTGCCGCGTTGGCGACCTTCGATTTTCAGCGCTGTGACACCCGCCTTGGAAAGGTCTCCGAGAAGCTCGAAGGCATTGAGGGAAACCGGGTCCTCGAACAGGTAGCCGGTCTTGCCTTCCGCGGTGAACTGGCCCTTGCAGAGCGTCGGATAACCGGCTGCCTGGCCTTGCTCGAAACTGTCGATTGTGAACCCGCCGAGCCGGGCCTGAAGTTTGCCGTCGGCGTCTTCGGTGTAGTCGACATGTTCCGGCGGCGAACACACGCCGGTCAGGTTCGGCGACTTGCCCGTGGCGTAGGAGGAAAGCGAGCATCTGCCCTCCGTCATCACGCAGAGCCCGCCGAAAACGAAGACCTCGGTTTCAACGTCGATTTCCTTGTTCAGACTTGCGATTTCAGGCACCGACAGCACCCTGGGCAGGACGACGCGCTTCACCCCGAAAGTGTCCGTATAGAACCGGATCGCCTCGGGCGTGTTGGCGGCCGCCTGCACGGACAGATGAAGCCTCAGTTCAGGATGGTTGCTTGCCGCATGATCGAGAACGGCAAGATCTGCGGCAATGACGGCGTCGGCCCTGCATTGCGCAGCCGTATCGACAGCCTCTCGCCACAGACCGACATCTCCGGCCCGGGCAAACGTGTTGATCGCGACCAGCACCCTGGACCCCTTGCGGTGGGCAAAGGCAACGCCCTCCGCCAGCTCTTCCGGCGAGAAGTTCAGCCCGGGAAAGTTGCGCGCGTTGGTCTCGTTTGCAAGGCCGCAATAGATCGCGTCGGCACCGGCTTCCGCTGCTGCGCGTAACGCGGCAGGGGTTCCTGCCGGGCAAACCAGTTCCAACGGCTTTGCTTCAGGCGATTTCATGAGAGTTTCTGCCGGGAACAGTCAGCTTGGGCGGATTTTTGCGCAAAGGCACGAACCTGGCCCAGCAGCTTGTCGCTGATGGTGTTGACCCAGTCGGCCGATTGTCCGCTCAGGCCGAAGAATTCGCCCGGGGTGAGATCTGCCTCTTCCAGCGTGTTGCGCAGGGCCAACACGTGTTCTGTCCTGCCTTCGATACGAAGATCACGGCTGAAGAACAGGGCGTCGCCATCATAGGTGCCGTCCAGCAGCCCCAGCAGCACCAGAAAGGGAGCGCGCACGATCGCCCTGGCATCGCCAATCCGGCTCTTGTCACAGATCCGGACCCTGGAGTTGTCCGGGTCCAGTGACAGAAGAAAGGCGTGGGGCAAATCGTCCGGAACGATCGCGATCGGCACCTGGACAACGTCGCCGAGCCTGCGGATCAGATCCGGCCGGCGTGCGACGAGGCGTTTCGTGAGGGTCGACAACAGCGCTTCCATTGGAGGTTTCGGCAGGGGCGAAACAAGGGAGGAAACGAGTGGTGGCAGGCTTTCCGAAGAGAGGTGTGTTTGCATCCGGATCTCACTTTCTGTGAGCGGAGCCTAGACCGGCATCGCCCCTTGCCAACTTGACAATTATCAAGGCGGGCATCGGTCGTTCTGCCGATATCGCCGGACACTCTGAGCAGCGTGTTGCCACACGCGCATGTCTTGCTGGAATCACGATGCAAAAGACCGGTCGCGACCTGCCTCCCTTTCCCAACTTGCGGAAATTCCTGGATTTTCTGGGTCGTCAAGACGATTTGAAGACCCTGAGCACCCCCGTGGATGTTCATCTTGAAGCGACCGCGTTGCATCAGAAGGTGATCGGGAGTGCCGGTCCCGCGGTCCTCGTTTCCAATCCAGTCCGGGCAGACCGGGGCGGTTTTGCCGCACCCCTTCTGATCAATCTCTTCGGCACCTCGAAGCGCGTTGCGAACGGACTGGGTCTTCACCCCGAAAACCTGCCCGACCTCGGACAGTTTCTGGCCAGCTTGCGCAGTCCGCAGCCGCCCGCTTCCTGGCGGGAGGCTGGAACCCTGATCCCGATGGCAAAGGCAGGGCTGAATTCAAGGCCGAAGATGACTGGCGTTCCCAAGGATCTTCAGCGGGTTGAGCCGGATCTTTCGCAGCTTCCGGTCCAGACCTGCTGGCCGGGCGATGCGGGACCGCTGATCACCTGGGGAATGGTCGTCACCCGTCGTCCCGGCAAGGACGATCCCAGGAATTATAATCTCGGCATCTACCGGATCCAGGTGCTGGACAAGGACAGGGCAATCCTGCGCTGGCTGCCGTTTCGCGGCGGTGCCCAGCATTACCGCCAGTGGCAGCAGTCAGGCGAGGCAATGCCTGTTGCCGTGGTAATCGGCTGTGATCCGGCAACCTTGCTGGCGTCTGTTATCCCGGCTCCGGCAAACGTGAGTGAACTGGCGCTGGCCGGCGTCTTCAACGGCACGCCATCAAAGCTTGCTCCCTGCGATACGATCGATCTTCATGTCCCGGCGAGTTCCGAGATTGTCCTGGAGGGAGAGGTCCAGCCGGGAGAGACGGCGCTGGAAGGACCTTTTGGCGATCACACCGGTTACTACAACGAAGCCGCCGATTATCCTGTGTTCCGGCTGAAGGCCATGAAGATGCGCCGGGACTGCGTCTATCTGTCGACCTTCACAGGCAGGGCACCCGACGAGCCCTCTGTTATCGGCGAGGCCATGACGGGTCTCTTCCGCCCGCTGCTGCAACAGGCAATTCCGGAAATTATCGATGTCCATCTACCTCCTGCGACCTGCTCCTACAGAGTGGCGATCCTTCAGATCGCCAAGACCTATCCCGGTCAGGCACGGAGGGCGATGATGGGCTTCTGGTCACTCTTGCCACAGTTCTCGATGACCAAATACGTGATCGTTGTCGATCAGGACATCGACATCCGGAACTGGGACGATGTCATGTGGGCTGTCGCGACACGGTCCGACCCGGAGCGCGACCTGCTCGTCCTGACCGGAACATCGGTCGATCAACTGGACTTTGCCAGTCCGCGCGAGGGACTGGGAGGCAAGCTCGGCATTGATGCGACGATCAAGACTGGCGCAGAGACGGTACGGAGGTTTGCGGAGAAACTGACCATGCCGGCGGAGATGGAAACGCGTGCTGACAGCCTCTTCGAGCAGCTGTGCCTAACACCTGCGGCCGAGGTGCACCCATGAGCCGGCGTAAACGACTTGTAATCGGCATTTCCGGGGCGTCAGGTGCGGCAATTGCACTTGAAATTCTGCGGTTGTGCAAGGCACTCAGGCTCGACACCTTCACCACGGTGAGCGCTGCGGCGGAACGGACGATACAGCTTGAGTTGGGCGATGCGGCCCGCCGGGAAATCCACGATCTCGCGACGCAGGAATATGCCGCTTCGGATGTCGCCGCACCCATATCCAGCGGCTCCTTTCAGATGGATGCCATGATCGTCGCGCCCTGTTCCATGCGCAGCCTCGCTGCCATCGCCTACGGCACGGGGGAGGGACTGCTGGCGCGCGCTGCAGATGTCACTCTGAAGGAACGCAGGCAGCTTGTCCTGCTGGCTCGTGAAGCCCCGCTCCACGAAGGGCACCTGGAGGCAATGCTCAAGGTCACCCGCATGGGTGCGATCGTCGCACCGCCGGTGCCTCCGTTTTATCTGGGCCTTTCAACGATAGAGGAAATGACCCGGCAGATTGCTGCCCGCACGCTCGCAACGGCGGGGATCGATCCGGGAGACAACCTGCGGCGATGGACTGGTGAACCAGCCTGAAATTAGATCTCCGGCAGCCCTTTGCCGGTCGATCTGTGATCTTTCGCCGCGACCGAGCCCCCTGTCAGACTTGACTATGGTCAATTGGGTCGGGTTCTCCCGGTGCTACGCCCTTATTCGGAACAAGAAGGGCTTCGCCAATGTCTGAACCAATCCTTCAAACCGAGAGTGGACAAATAATGCCGCCGCCGACGGCCAGTGGCGCGGATGTTCTGACGCTTGCGCATGCTGTGCCGGGCAAGGCATATCACGTTGTCTGCCTCGGTGAGACACGCCACTCGCGCATGGAACTTCTTGCGGCCGGGCTTGCACCCGACACGGTCATCAATCTTCTTCGCGGCAACGGTTTGCGGCCGCGCATCGTGGCCTGTGGCGACATTCGCGCCGCCATCGGCGCGGATCTGGCCTTGTCGGTCCATCTCTCTCCTTGTGACTGCGGCTGCGGTTGCGACAGCAATCGCCAGAAGGAACAGGGACAAGAACACGTTTTCCGGGGGAGGGACGTCTGATGGGCTGTTCCAGTTGTGCCGCACCCGGTTGCGTTCGGCGGGATCTTCTGCCCTGTGCGCCGGCCCAGTACCGGGTTTTCCTGCTCGGCCCTGCCAATTCGGGCAAGTCCACGCTGTTCAACATGCTCACCGGCGCCCGGCAAACGATCGGCAACTGGCCCGGCGTGACCGTCGATCGAAAGAGCGGAACGGCTGTCATCAAGGGTCTGACCGTTGAATTCGTTGACCTGCCGGGAATCTCGAGCCTGTCCGCTCCCCAGGCGGAACGGATAGATGAAAGGGTTGCCAGAGACGCGCTCGTCAACGTGGCGCATGATGCCCTGATTGTTGCGGTGGATCTGTCCGCGCCGCATCGCGGATTGTCCATGTTGCTGCAGGCCCGTGGAAACGGCGTGCCCGTTGTGGCGGTTCTGACGAAGGCCGACTGCTGGACGTCGTCTGCCGTGGACGCAGCTGCTCGGGTTCTGAGCGAACAATTGAATGTTCCAGTGGTTGCCGTTTCCGGCAGAACCCTTTCAGGGCTCGATCAGCTCCATGACCAGCTTGCACGTTGCCTGCAAGATCGGCAGCGCGTTTCCTCTCCTCAGCAGACATCCTTGCCCGGCAAGGTCTGCGACGCCTTGGAGGCGTTGCAACAGGTACTGGACGGCAGGCCCGAATATGAAAACGCCAACACCGTTGCCGCATCGCGCCGGTTGATGGAACGGGACTGGTTGACGGAAAAACGCGCGAGACAAGACCTTCTTGAAATCCGTGACCGGTTAATCGAGGAGACCGGACCTGTGGAAGGCGTGCCGCTCGACCAGTATCTGGCGGACGCGCCCCTTGCACAGGCAACCCTTCTGGCGCGCCGCATAGATATGCCGCCCCCTGCAGGTCGCAGATTTCTGTCCGACAGGTTCGACCGGATCGCTCTTTCGCCATGGTTCGGCCCGGTGCTGTTTCTTGGCGTGATGTATCTCCTGTTCTTCCTGACGATCAATGTGTCCGGCGTTTTCATCGATCTGTTCGATGGCCTCGGTCAGGCTGCCTTTGTCGATACGCCAGCGCTCGTATTCCATCAGCTCGGGCTGTCCGGCACGGTCCTCGACATCGCCGTCGGCGCGATCGGTACCGGCATTCAGACGGTCGGGACCTTCGTGCCGGTGGTCGGGTTCCTGTTCCTGTGCCAGATCTTTCTGGAGGAAAGCGGATACATGACCCGCGCAGCCGTGGTCGCGGACCGTGTGATGCGTCGTCTGGGACTGTCGGGCCGCGCCTTCCTGCCGCTCGTGCTCGGTTTCGGATGCACAATTCCGGCGGTGCTGGCGACGCGGACACTCGACACGCGCGCCGAGCGCATTTTGACCTCGATGATGGCGCCCTTCATGTCCTGCGGGGCACGCCTTCCGGTCTATGCGCTGTTCGCCGCTGCTTTCTTCCCGGTTGGGGGCCAGAATGTCGTTTTCGCACTTTATCTGATCGGCATCGCGGCAGCGCTATTCACCGGCTGGATGCTGGCTCCCCGGCTGACCTTGCAGCGACCCAGGCCTCTGGCAATCGAGCTGCCGATCTACCAGATGCCGCCGTTTTCCAGGGTCCTGCGGCTCTGCTGGGCCCGGATCCGGCAATTTGTTGCCGAGGCAGGAAAAACCATCGTGATCGTGGTTGCGCTTCTGTCGTTTCTGAATTCCGTCGGCCCCGATGGCAGCTTCGGCAATGAGGACAATGGCACCTCCATACTGGCGCTCACAGCCCGGCAGGTTACGCCCGTTCTTGAACCCATGGGCGTCAGTGCCGACAACTGGCCGGCAGCGGTCGGTCTTTTCACCGGCATGTTCGCAAAGGAAACCGTCGTGGGAACCCTGCAGGCTCTCTACGCGTCCGGCGAAACGACAGCTGAAGTGGTTCCCAATCCGATGGAAACCGCACAAGCCACGGTGCTTGCCCTGGGCGAATCCCTGCTCGGCCTGGCGGATGCCCTGCTTGATCCACTTGGACTGGATGTCGGTGACATATCCAGTTTCGAAGCCGCCGCAGGCGAACAGAACGTCCAGCCAGCCGTCTTTGCCGAAATGTCCAGGTATTTCGGCAGCCAGAGCGCTGCATTTGCCTACATGCTGGCCGTATTGCTCTACATCCCCTGCGTTGCGACCCTTTCTGCGATTGCTCGGGAGATCGGTGCCGGTTGGGCCGTCTTTGCTGCTGCCTGGACAACGTTTGTCGCCTATTCCGGTGCCACGATCGCCTATCAGCTCAGCCAGATCGGCAGCCACGCTGAACGCTCCCTTTTCTGGCTGGCGCTGATGACGGGACTGATCGGACTGACCTTCTTCGTTAGCCGGACCCTTGGAAGAAGTGGTCCGTCCAAGGCGGATTTTCGACCTTCCGCATCCGGGTGAATTTTACCCTCATAACTAGAAAGTGCCAATTTGTGCCGTCGGGCGTTCGAGGAGTGGCGAAGGGCGATCGATGCTGTGGGCATCTGCAAGGCCTTCGCTTCCCTGCGTCGATAGGAGCAGCCAAAAGGCATGTCTGAATGCTCATTTAGGTCAGCTCCTTAGATCCGTGGGTCACTACCCGCCGTTCTGTCGATTTGGACGGAGCCAGGTCAAGTTGACGGCATCGAAATTCGTTCTCCAAACAAGTGCAAATACCGAAACTTTAGGTAGTAAGAACGCGGTTCCGGCTCTGGCCGGGATTGCGGCTGCAATGCTGTAGCGTCGCTGGCCGACAGCGTTTCGACACGGAGAATGTCGATTTTTGATATTATTCGACTCTTGCTTGACAAATGACAAAATACGGATGAAGCATAGAGCCCATCAAGACCGGACCTGCACGTTCAGGGCGGCTCAGGGAGGAGCTAATCAGCGTCACTCTTGTCTCGGAAACTTTGGTTGGCCGAGCGCGGACCTTTGTTCAAAGGTGTCTCGCGCATGGCTTCCGGGGCTGAGCCCTTCTGTGACGTTTTTTCAAGCGGAAAGAGAATGCAGAGATTTATCAACGACCCAGACAACCTCGTGGACGAGACCGTTGCCGGCTTCGTGAGGGCGCATAGCGACCTTGTCCGGCTGGATCCGGAAAACGACCGTGTTGTCGTGTCCACCACAGCGCCGCGGCCAGGTCGTGTGGGTATCGTCACTGGTGGTGGATCGGGTCACGAGCCGGCCTTTATCGGCTATACCGGCCGGAACCTTGTCGACGCCACCGCTGTTGGCGAGCTGTTCTCCTCACCGACCGCCAAGAGCTTTGCCGATGCGATCCGCGCCGCCGATGGCGGCAAGGGTGTTGCCGTCCTCTACGGCAATTATGCCGGCGACAACATGAACGTGAAAATGGCCAAGGAAATGGTGGCTCCCGACGGCATCGAGGTCGTTACGGTGGTTGCCAACGACGACGTCTGCTCTGCGCCGCTTGCCGAGCGGGAAAAGCGCCGGGGTGTCGCCGGAGAAATCTTCATGTGGAAGATCGGCGGAGCGAAGGCTGCGCTCGGCGGGTCATTGACGGAAGTGCAGGCGGCCGCGCAAAAGGCAATCGATGCCTGCCGGTCCGTTGGTGTGGGTCTCGGGCCCTGCACCTTGCCCGCTGTGGGTCATCCCAATTTTTCGATCGAAGCCGGTACGATGGAAGTCGGCATAGGTCACCACGGCGAACCCGGTGTTCGTGTCGAAAAGCTCGCTTCTGCCGATGCCGTGGCCGACGACATGCTGAAGATCGTTCTCGATGATCACGGACTTGAGGACGGAGCGGAAGTCGCCGTGCTTGTTTCGGGTCTCGGTGCCACGCCCGTGAACGAGCTTTATGTCCTCTACAACCGCATCGAGACACGTCTCCAGGCGCAGGGCATTCGTGTGCACAAGGCGTTTGTCGGCAACTACTTCACCTCCCTGGAAATGATCGGTGCGACCTTGACGGTCATGGCGCTCGACAGTGAGCTGAAAGAGCTGCTGGACATGGCCGCCGAGGCACCGGGCATGTCGACCGGGCAGGTCGAAGCACCGGAAGTTACCGAAGGCGCTCCGACCCACAGGTCACGGGGAAGCCGAAAAGAAGCGCGGTCCACCGTCGCAAAGGATGTCACCATAGAAGGACCTTCTGTGCCTGTTGCGGGATCTCAGGAGATCGTGGCGGAAGTTGCCGAGGTGATCGTCGCGAACAAGGCCTATCTTTCCGAAATCGACGGTCTGATCGGGGACGGTGATCACGGGATCAACATGGCCAAGGGGTTTGGTCGTGCCGCGGAGCGTATTTCCGGCAAGTCCCTTTCACTTGATGAGGCGATGAGCGTTCTGTCCGATGTCCTGATGAGCGAGATCGGCGGATCCATGGGGCCATTGTACGGCTTCATGTTCCAGGAAATGGCAACGACCGTTCAGGGGCGCCCCGCCATCGATGCCGACGGGTTCTCGGCCGTTCTCAATGCCGCGCTTGATGGCGTTCGCCGGACCGGCTCGGCAAAGGTCGGCGACAAGACACTGATCGACACGCTTGTTCCGGCGGTCGAAGCCTTTGACGGTGCGAAATCGCAAGGGTTCGTTGCTGCCCTTGCCGCCATGCGCAAGGCCGCAGAACAGGGACGTGACAGCACGATCGATCTGGTCGCGAAGATCGGACGTGCCAGCCGTCTGGGCGAACGATCGCGCGGTGTGCTGGACGCAGGCGCGACATCCTGCTGCCTTATCCTGGTGGCACTGGCCGACTCACTTGAAAAGAGGCTGGGCTAAACGGAGCAGCAGACGAACCATGACAAACCTCAACGCAACGCAAATGACCGAATTGCTCCGCATCGTCTCGATGCGGATCGACGAAGCAAGTGCCGAACTTGGTGCCCTGGATGGCGCCATCGGTGATGCCGACCATGGGAACACCATGGCACGCGGATTTGCCGCGGTCGTTACCGCGTGCGTTGAGGCTGCAAACCAGGACGTGAAGGCCGGTGCCCTGTTGCCGATTGCAGGACGCTCTTTCCTGAATGCCGTCGGTGCAACGACCGGACCGCTCTATGCCAGTGCCTTTCTTCGGGCTGGGCAGGCCTTTGATGCGCAGCAGGATATTCCGGTGGACCGTCTCCCGGAGATGGTTGTCTGCTTCTGCGACGGGATTGCACAACGGGGCAAGGCGACCCCTGGCGACAAGACCATGCTGGACGCCTGGGGGCCGGCTGCGCGTGCCGTAACAGAAGCACAAGAGAACGGGGTAGGCCCGGTTGCTTGCCTCGATGCCGCGCTGGAGGCCGCGAGCGAAGGGCGAGAAGCCACGCGCGCCATGGTTGCCTCCGTCGGCCGGGCCGCAAGACTGGGTGAAAGATCGCTCGGGCATGTCGACCCGGGAGCCGCCTCCGCAGTCATCATCATTGCCGCATTGCGCGAGGGTCTCGCGAACCTCCTGCAAGGGGAGGCAAGCTGATGGTGAAGCGTTCCGGCGGGAAACCCGACAAGGCCGTCCTGAGTGAAATGCCGATGCGGTTCGGCGACGATCCGCTGCTGTGGGCTGCCTGGCTCTATTACGAAGACGGCATGACCCAGGCGGACATCGCCAACCTCATGGGGCTCTCCCGGGCGTCGGTAAATACCTATCTGGCCGATGCGCGCACGCGTGGGCTGGTCAATATCGAGATCGAACCGGATCGTTTCCGTTCGGTCATGATCGCAAAGGCCATGAAGGACCGCTTCAACCTGCAGGATTGCCTGGTCATCCCCAGCGAAGGCGGTGATCGCTCGCTGTTCGAACGGCTTGGGGCTGCAGGTGCGCAGGTGCTCAAGAGGCTGGTGCGCGCCGGCGATACGATTGCAGTGGCCTGGGGCCGGTCTGTTCTGTCCCTTGCCGAGGAATTGCACCATCCGGGCCTTGCCGACATTCGCGTCGTTCAGGCGTCCGGCAGCACGACGGCGCGTATACCCTGGACCCCGGAGGCCTGCGCTGCCCGCCTTGCCGAAGCGCTCGGGGCTCGTTGGGTGCCCTTGTCGGCACCTGCCATTGTATCCTCACCGGAAATGCGCGAACGGCTGCTGGCCGAAACCGTCCTGTCGGAGCAGATGGTTGTTCTTTCGGAAGCCAATCGCATCGTGATGGGCATTTCGTCGATGCGCCCGGAAAGCACAATTCACACAAGCGGCTTTCTCGACGGGGTCGACCAGCAAGCGCATTATCAGGACGCGGTCGGCAGCGTCAGCGGGCGCTTCATCTCGGCACGCGGGGAACCGGTCATCGGTCCGGTCAACGATCGGACGATTGGCCTTGATCTTGCAGCGTTGCGGGCAATCCCGCAGCGCATTGCCGTTGCCGGCGGTATTGAAAAGGTTTCGGCGATCCTTGCTGCGCTGCGCGGCGGATACGTCAATGTGCTGATCACCGATGCCGCCAGTGCAAGGGGTGTGCTCACGGCGGATGGCTGGCAGGAGCCGAAACGGCGTTCGCAAGTCCCGGCCCCTGTTGTCGACGGGGCTGCACCGCGCATCCATCACGGTGGCGACAAGAAACTGATCAACGAAGCACGGGACATTGTCGACGAGAGTATTGACGGTCTTTTGCTGGCGCATGAACCCTTGCTTGCCAAGGTGCCGGGGACCCATCGTGCCGTGATGGCGCGGAACGGGCCGAGGTCCGGCAAGGTCGGCATCGTCATTGGGGGCGGTTCGGGCCATGACCCCGGGTTCTGGGGTTATGTCGGCCAGGGCTGCGCTGATGCTGCCGTCATGGGCAACATCTTTGCCGCGCCGCCGCCTGATCCGATTCTGGCTGCGAGCCGTGCAGTTCATGGCGATGCCGGGCTTCTTTATATCTACGGAAACTTCTCCGGTGACGTCATGAACTTCGACATGGCTGCCGAAATGGCAGCAGCGGAGGGAATTCGTGTTCGTCAGGTTGTGACGACAGACGACATCGCCTCGTCACCACCGGATACCCGCGGGTCGCGCCGGGGTGTTGCCGGCAACGTCTTCGTTTTCAAGATCGCGGGGGCTGCGGCAGATCTCAATGCCTCGCTCGAGGCCTGCGAAATCGTTGCGCGGCGCGCGGCCGACTGTACCTACACGATGGGCCTGGCCCTGGAGCCGGTAAGGCTGCCCGATACCCGGCAGCCGAGCTACGAGGTCGGTCCGGACGAGATGGAGATCGGGGTCGGCATCCACGGTGAACCCGGTGTGATGCGGCAGAAGATCGTCAAGGCGGATGATGCCGCGGATCTGCTTCTGGACCGCATTCTGAGCGAGATGGCACCGGTGCGCGGCGATCGCGTGGCGCTGCTCATCAACTCGCTCGGCGGCACCCAGACGATGGAACTCTACATTCTGGCACGCCGTGTTCGCCAGCGTCTGAAGGCGCATGGTATCGGCGTTCACCGCACCTTCGTCGGACCGTATTTCACCTCGCTCGACATGAAGGGAGTGTCGCTCTCGCTGATGAAGCTGGACGACGAGCTTATCACCCTTCTCGACCATCCCTGCCACACTCCTGCACTGACGGAACTCGGTGAGCAGAAGGGTGGAAAGTGACGAAAAGACAATGGGTTAAAGGTGAATTGTCAAACCTTGAATCAGAGTGATTGACATTTGTCAGATACCCTTGTCTAAATACAATTAACGATCCGGAGTGCAAACGCTCCGGCCCCTGGGAGGAAAGATTGTTGCCTAGAGCTGACCGACAGACGGTGTTTTTGGCGCTGATCAATGTGATCGTGCTGGTCACCGGTGCCCTGCTTGCAGGTGCCAATTTTATCGACAGCTATAACCTGCAGATCATGGCTGCCCAGGTACCGGAGCTCGGCCTCCTGGCACTTGGCGTGACCCTGGCCATGATCTCCGGGAACGGCGGCATCGATCTTTCCGGTATCGCCCTGGCCAATCTTTCCGGCATCGTTTCGTTTCTGGTCGTTCGTGCACTTATCGTGCCGGGTGACGATCCGCTGCTGTTCTCCTGGACGTTCGCCGGCGTTGCAATTGCGGTCGGTCTCGTCGGTGGTCTTCTAAATGGTATAGTCATCGCCTTTGCCGGTCTGACGCCGCTGATCGCGACACTCGGCACCCAGCTGCTGTTCACCGGTGTCGCCGTCTGGCTGACCAACGGATCGGCACTCAGCCTCGGATATATTCCGCCGCTCGACAGCTTTGGAAACCTGCCCGTTCTCGGCGTTCCCCTGTGCTTCACGCTGTTTGTCGTGGTGGCCGGGCTGATTGCCTATGTCCTGCGCTATACGCCCTTCGGCGTGAAGCTGATGCTGCTTGGGTCGAATGCCAAGGCCGCTCACTATGGCGGTATCCCGGCCCGCCGCATGATCGTGATCACCTATACGATCTGCGGAATTCTGGCCTCTATCGCGGGTGTCGTCATCGCTTCACGCAATCTGTCCGTCAAATGGGATTACGGCAGCTCCTATGTCCTCATCGCGATCCTGATTGCGGTTTTGGGTGGTGTGAAGCCGGAAGGCGGATACGGCAAGGTGCTATGCGTTCTTCTTGCGGCAACGGCGCTGCAGATCCTGTCGAGCCTGTTCAACTTTCTCGGAATCTCGAACTTCTTCCGCGACCTTGCCTGGGGTGTCCTTCTGCTCGCCCTGCTGGCCTCGGCTCGCGTGAACTTCAGCATCTGGTTGCCATCAAGGCAATGAACGGATGCGCCGCGGGCCTGAGGGCATCCCGGGCGGCGCAAGAATGAACAGCCCTTTTAAAAAACCGTGGAGGAAAGACTATGAAATCAGTCAAGAAACTGGCTGGAAGCGCGCTCGTCCTGAGCACTATACTTGCCGGCCCGGCTTTGGCTGCTGACGAGCAGACCATCACGACGGTCGTGAAGGTTACCGGCGAAAACTGGTTCATCCGCATGAACGAAGGCGTCGATGCCTTCAATGCGGACAAGGAGGCTATCGACGCCACCCAGATCGGCCCGGCACAGGCCGATGCCGCTCAGCAGGCACGCATCATCGAGGATCTGGTTGCCAAGGGCGTATCCGCGATCGCGGTAGTGCCGATGGATCCGTCCGCACTGGAAGGCGTGCTGCGCCGTGCACAGGGCCGTGGCATCAAGGTCATCGCCCATGAAGGTGACAGCATCGTCAACGCGGATGCCGACATCGAAGCTTTCGACAACGCCGCGTTCGGCACCAAGATCAACGAAGGTCTGGCCGAATGCATGGGCGGTGAAGGCAAGTGGACGACCTTCGTCGGCTCACTCGGCAGCCTGACGCACAACCAGTGGGTTGATGCCGGTGCGGCCAACGCGGAAGCAAAGTATCCGGGCATGGAACTGGTTGCTGCGAAAAACGAATCCTTCAACGACGCCAACAAGGCGTATGAGAAGGCCAAGGAAATCCTGCGCGCCTATCCGGACATCAAGGGTTTCCAGGGTTCCTCCGCAATTGACGTCATCGGCATTGGCCGTGCGATCGAGGAAGCTGGCCGGTCCGATCAGACCTGCGTCTTCGGCCTGGGTCTGCCCAAGGACACCGGACCTTACCTGGAGACCGGCGCTGTCGACCGGATCTACTTCTGGGATCCGAAGGATGCCGGCTACGTGATGAACGTCGTTTCGGAAAAGATCCTCAATGGCGAAGAAATCACCGATGGCGCCGACCTCGGCGTGCAGGGCTATAACTCGGTCAAGGTGAGCCAGGGTCCGGGCAAGGGCATCATCATTCAGGGTCAGGCCTGGGTTGATGTCGGCAAGGAAAACTACGGCGAATACCCGTTCTGATCCTCTGACACACGACTGCAAAACAGGGGGCGCGGGAACACCGCGTCCCCGAACCTATCGAATTCACAGGACGTCACCATGCAGCCCCAGCCCGCTCAGTCTCAAAAGACAGGCACGGCGCCTTTTCTCGAGATCCGCAATGTGCGCAAGTCGTTCGGCGGCGTGCAGGCGCTGAAGGATGTCAGCGTCACGCTTCATGCCGGACAGATCTACCATCTCATGGGTGAAAACGGCTGCGGCAAGTCCACGTTGATCAAGATCATCTCTGGCGCCCAACCGGCGACATCGGGACAGATCTTCATCGATGGCGTGCAGACCGAAGGCGAGGTCGCAGGCGATCTCGGTGCCATCGGTGCCCTGCGTGCGGGCATCGAGACCGTCTATCAGGACCTTTCCCTGCTCCCCAATCTGTCGGTTGCCGAAAATGTCGCCCTCACAGGTCAGCTCGTGGAAGCAGACGGCAGTCTCGCCCGGAGGCTGAAGCTGGGCGCGCTTTACGAAACTGCGGCCAAGGCTCTTGAGCAGGTTCATCTGCCGACGGACCGTGCCTTCCTGACGCGAAGAATTGACACGCTTCCTCTTGCAACCCGGCAGCTGGTCGCGATTGCCCGCGCCATTGCCGCAGAGGCACGGCTCGTCATCATGGATGAGCCAACCACTTCACTCACCCGGCAGGAAGTGAACTACCTGCTTTCCGTGGTCCGGAAGCTTTTGGACAAGGGCGTGACGGTCCTGTTCGTGACGCACAAGCTCGACGAGGTGAAGTCTCTTGGTGGACACGCCATCATCATGCGTGACGGTCAGAAGGTTGCCGAGCGCGACGTGACCACCACCAACAAGGCCGAAATCGGTCATCTGATGACCGGTCGCGAGATTTCCGAGGCCCGGTATCGGACCGAGCCGAAAATCGGCGACACGCTGCTTCAGGTCGAAGGACTGAGCCAGGGACGTGCCTTCAAGAACCTGTCGTTCACGGTGCGCAAGGGTGAAATTCTGGGTGTGACCGGCCTTCTGGATTCCGGCCGCAACGAGCTGGCTCTCGCGCTTTCCGGTGTCGTCCCGGCAGAACGCGGCACGATCCGTCTGGACGGCCGGTCGGTTGCCCTGCGCTCACCGGCCGAGGCCATCAGGGAAGGCGTCGGCTATGTTCCCGAAGACCGCCTGACCGAAGGCCTCTTTCTGGAAAAATCCATTCAGGACAACGTCACGTTGCCGGTGCTGAACAGGCTGCGCAATTTCTTCGGAATGATCAGTCAGCGCAAGGCGCGCAAGCTCTCTGAAGACCAGATCACTGATCTTCAGGTGGTCGCGCCCGATGTGACGGTGCCGGTGCAGTCGCTTTCAGGCGGTAACCAGCAACGGGTTCTGATCGGACGCTGGCTCACCATCGAACCACGCCTCCTGGTGCTGCACGGCCCGACTGTCGGCGTCGATGTTGGCTCGAAGGACACGATCTTCCGCATCATTCAGCGTCTGGCGGACGACGGCATGGCTGTCGTGATCATTTCCGATGACCTTCCCGAGCTGCTGCAGAACTGCGACCGCATTCTCGTCATGCGACAGGGCGGGATCGTCGCCGATTATGCGGCCGAAGAGGTCGATGAAGACGGGATCTACCAGACAATGGCTGCAGGCCCGGCGACGGAAGCGCCGGCGAACATGGACGAGGAAGCCGCACAGTGACCGACATGACCCTTACCAACAGCGGACCCGGCGTGTTCAAGCGCATCTGGGATCTGATGGGCCGCAGACCGGAGCTGTTCACGCTTGCACTCGTCATCCTGACGGTGATCGGCGTTGCGATTGCCAATCCGGATTTTCTGGCGGTCAACAATCTCTTCGACATTCTGCGGGCCTCGGTGGTCCGCGGCATCTTTGCAATGGGCGTGCTTGCCGTTCTTGCCGCCGGCGGGATCGATGTATCGTTTACCGCGATCGCAGCCTTCGTCATGTACGCGCTGACCATGCTGGTCACGAATGTGTTTCCGGGCATGCCGATCTGGGTGATCTTGCCGCTGGCCGCCGCCGGAGGAGCTGCTTTCGGCGTGGTCAACGGGCTTCTGGTCCATGCGCTGCGCACGCCTTCGCTGATCGTTACCATCGGCACCCAGTACTTCATTCGCAGTTTCCTGCTGACGTTCATCGGAACGGCCCTGTTCATGAATATTCCGGCCGCAATGGATGGCTTCGGGAAAGCCTCGCTGATCACGTGGCATGGCACCAATGGTGTGATCTCGACCCTGCCGGCAACAGTGCTGGTGCTGGTGGCCGCGGCTTTTGCGACCTGGTTCATCCTCGAAAGAACGCTCATGGGACGGGCGATCTTTGCAGCTGGCGGCAATCCGGGCATTGCCGAGCGCCTCGGGTTCAATCTGTTCTATGTCAGGTTGTTCGTCTTCGGCTGGGCCGGCCTTCTGGCTGGTGTCGCTGGTATCGTGCATGTCGCTTCGAACCGGCTTGCCAACCCGTTCGACCTTGCAGGCATGGAACTGGAAATCATCGCGGCAGTGGTGCTCGGCGGCGCCAAGATCACCGGTGGTTCGGGAACCGTGGTCGGCACACTGCTCGGCGTTGTCCTGATCACGCTGGTCAGCAACGTTCTTGTCTTCATCGGTATCCCCAGCACGCTTCAACTCGCCATCATCGGCGCCTTCATCCTGCTGGCGGGCACGATCTTCGCATTGCGCAACCGCGCCTGAAACATACTTTCCCGGGAGGAAAAATGAGCCACGATGCTGCTGTCATAGGCCTTTACATTCTTGACGTTCTCGGTCGCCCGGTCGATGCGATCCCCGAGGGCGGAAACGTCGAGTTCGTCGACGAAATTCGGTTGACCGTTGCCGGTACCGCGGGCGGTACGGTGATCGATCTGGCGAAACTCGGACTGAACTGTCTGGCCGTCGGAGCCGTCGGCGACGATGAAAAGGCTGACTTCGTGCTGTCGACGCTCAACCGGTTCAAGGTCGACACCAGCCTGATGCAGCGGCTCGAGGGCGTACCGACGTCGGCAACCATCCTGAACGTGCGCCGCAACGGTGACCGTCCGGCCCTGCACCAGCGCGGCGCGTCCGATCATTTCGATGTCCCAGCAGACATGCTTGATGCCGTGCTGGCGCCGTCAATCATTCACCTGGGTGGAACCGGACTGCTGGCCAAACTGGACGGCGAGCCGAGCGCGAGACTTCTGGCGGAAGCCAAGAAACGTGGCCGCACGGTCACCTTCGATTTGCTGGGAGCCAACGAAAACACAATCGACCTGCTCCTACCGCTGCTTCCGCATGTCGATTATTTCATGCCGTCGATCGAAGAAGCCCGTCTGATTTCCGGTGCAGGCGACATCCAGGAAGCAGGACGTTTTTTCCTGGATCGCGGCGTCAAGCAGTGTGTCTTCACGCTTGGCGGTGACGGCGTCTGCTTCATGGATCACAAGGGCGAGTTTGTCCGCCAGCCTGCGTTCGAGATTTCCGTCGTGGATACGACCGGCTGCGGCGACGCCTTCGACGCCGGGTTCATCACGGCCCTTCACCACAAGATGGATCTGAAGACTGCGCTGAACTTTGCGCAGGCCTCGGCGGCGCTTGTGGCGACGGGGCTCGGGTCTGACGCGGGCATCAAGAGCTTCGAGGACACCGTCAACTTCATGAATTCGGCGAAGGTTCTTGCCTGACAGACAGAACGCGCGGGCCTCAGCCCTTGAGGAGGGCCCGCGCCGTTTCCAGGTCGGTGACAAAATGGGTTGCATAACCACCCTTCAGCGTTGCGCGGATTGCCTCGAGCTTTGACAATCCGCCTGCCACGCAAAGCCGGCGTGGAATGGCGCGCAGTTCGTCGAGTTCGATCCCCATCATGCGCTTGTCGAATTCCCGGGTGATCTGATTGCCCTCCTCATCGAGGAACCGGCAGATCAGAACGGCTTTCGCGCCGTCTTCACCGTAGGCGTCGATTTCCTCGTCCGTCGCGATGTCGGCAAAGCGGATGGTGCTTTCCGGACCAAGGCCACCGAGCCCGAAAACGATCGTACGGGCGTGCCGGATCATGTCGAACTGGCGTTCGAGGGCAGGTTCACGTCGCAGCGCCTGGCACAGGTCTGCGCTGGACAGAACAGCCGGTGCATTCAGGTTCATGCTGATCGCACCAAGCTTACGGGCCATGATTGCGGTGCAGAGTTCGGCGGAAAAGTCGCGCTTGCTGGTAGCGGCTCCTGTCACCTGAACCACCGTGACCCCGTCGACGTCGCTCATGGGTTTCAACGCGTCGGCAACCGCAAGAACAGTCTTGCCCCAGGAAACACAGAGGATCTCACCGGGGTCGATCATCCGCTCCAGCTGGCGCGCACCGGCTGCACCAAGGGTCAATAGCCGTGTCTGGGCATCCGCGCCGGGTTGATGCTGCACCACCAGCGTTTCGCTGAGGCCAAAGCGTTCGCATATCTCCCGTGAGAGATCGGAACGTGCCATGACGCCCGCATCCATGGCGATGCGAACGACACCCCGCTCTCGTGCTTCCTGAAGATAGTTCACGATGGTTGCGCGCGAGACACCGATGATGCCGGCAATGTCGCTCTGGTTGAGCGATTCTTCGTAATAGAGCCAGGCTGCCCAGACGACGACATCGTCAAACTCCGCAGGTACGCGGCGATTGACCTCTCGAGACGGTTCCATTGTCATGACCGCTCCCCCCTTTGTTGCCGATCTGAATTGCACGATTTCGGCCGATAGTCCAATCCGCCGATTAGTGAATCTGACTTTTGACAACATTAAGTAACATTTGTCATTTCGTTGCAACAAAAGACGACAATGTTACGATTGTCTGGAGACAAGAATTGTCGAGAGGATCTCAGGCAAGCCGGACGTCGATTTTTCTGGACAGCATTCGGTCGACAAGCAGCGGGGGAACGGCGGAATTCACGACAACCGCGTCGTAGTCACGAAGATCGTTGCCACCGTAAAAGGCTTTCTTGTCGAACATCCCATGGCTGGCAACCAGGATGATCCGCTTGGCCTTTTCCTGCATCGCATTCCGAACGGCCAGGTCTTCTTCTGTCTCGTAGAAGGTCTTTTCCTCGAAGATCGCATCCGCAGAGACAATCGCCGCATCCGCATCGATGTCGTTGATTTCCCGTATCGTTTGCGGACCGTGGAAACAGCCCGACCAGGATTTGAACGTCCCACCGAGCCCGATGAGAGAAATATCGGGAAGCTCGCGGAAATCGTTCATCAGATCGAGGGAGTTGGTCACGATGGTGAGCGGCACCTTGCTGGCGAGATGCCTGGCTGCGTGCCTGAGAATCGGGGAACCTGCGAGAAAAACGGTCTGACCGGGCTGGATCAGATCCGCAGCGGCCGCTGCGATCGCCTGATAGTCGCCGGCGTCAGTTGCCGCGGTATCAGCCGGTTCAGGTAAACCAGCAGCACTGGTTCTGGAGGTGATCACACCGCGGGACTTCGAGACAAGCCCGTCCTCGACCAGCGTGTCGATATCGCGATGGACCGTCATCAGGCTGATGCCGAAGCGTTTCGAAATCTCGTCGATGCGCGCACTCTGGCGGCTGTTGACGTAGTCGGCGATCAAACGCCTGCGCGCGATCTGGCGCGCCTGTCGGCTGTCGGTGGGAAGGTGGGGCCGGTTTCCGGGGGAACTGGTGTTGTCCGATGCCACGCTGTGTCGCTTCTGCTGCTGCTCGATCAGCTTCACTTAACGTCAAAGTCCGAGTTTGGCAAAGTGGCAGCGTTGCGGTCCGGTTGCCCGGAAAAAGCGGAGGCACCTTGCGATGCCTCCGTCAGGTGGGGAGGTATTATTGGGTCAGGGTGAAGGCTGCCGTGACCTTGTCGACGTTGTCGGCCGTGATCAGCACGCAATCGAAGAGCTGCTTTTCGCTTTCCGCGCCGGTGGAGCCGGTCTTGATGTACTTGTCGGCCTGGCGGATTGCTTCAGCGGAGAAGACTGCAACCGGCTGCAGCACGGTGTACTGAAGTTCGCCAGCACGGATGGCAGCAACAGCGTCCGGCGAACCGTCAAAGCCGCCGACCTTCACCTGGTCAAGCTTGCCGGCTTCCTTCAAGGCGGCGATTGCACCGAGAGCCATTTCATCGTTGCCGGAAATGACGCCGATGATGTCCGGATTGGCCTGAAGCATGGACTGCATCTTCTGATAGCCCTGGGTACGGTCCCAGTTGGCGACTTCCTGTGCTGCCTTTTCCAGATCCGGGTACTGGGTCAGCACGGTTTCGAAACCGTTGGAACGGGTTGCTGCGTTGTTGTCGGACGGCGCACCGAAAAGCTCGACGTATTTGCCCTCTTCACCAACGGCTTCCACCCACTGCTGCGCACCGATTGCAGCGCCCTGGGCGTTGTTGGAAACGAGCTGTGCCTGGGCAAGGCCTTCCTGGTTGATTTCAGCGTTGATGAGGAGCACCGGAATGCCGGCGGCCACGGCCTTCTTCACCGCGCCGACAGAACCGTCTGCATTGGCCGGGTCGAGAATGATTGCCTTGGACTGGTTGGTGATCGCGGTGTCGATCAGGGTGCTTTCGGTGTTGGTGTCACCCTTATGGGCGCTGACCTGTGCCTCGTAACCGAGCTCTTCCGCAGTCGCCTTTGCCACATGGCCTTCGGTGTACCAGTAGGGGTTGGCCGGGTCGTTGACGATGATCGAGATCAGGCCGTCGGCAAGAGCCGGGCTTGCAATCATCGGCAGGACGGCGGCAGCAGCAAGCAGGGTCCGTCTGGTAAATTTCAACATCGAGTATTCCTCCCTTAGCGTGAATGGGGGTCGCCAATTGGCGGGTATTCCCGCTCCCTAAGTCCTCCGGGAGCGGCGAAATCTGTTCGAGGCAGTGGCTATTTCTTCCGCGCGCTGCCGTATTGGATGGAGTTCATAAGGACGGCGAGCACGATCACGGCACCGGTGAAGACGGTCTGCCAGTAGGACGAGACGCCGATGATCACGAGGCCGTCGGACAGGAAGCCGATGACGAAGGCACCCAGCATGGTGCCTCGGACGGTGCCTCGGCCACCGGTCAGGGCTGCTCCGCCGATCACCACAGCAGCAATTGCGGTCAGCTCGTAGGTCGTTCCCGCGGTCGGGCCAGCGGATGTCAGCTGGGACGAGAGAACTAGACCTGCGATGGCGGCAAGAATGCCGGAGAGCGTATAGACCGACACCTGCACCTTCTTGACGGGAACGCCGGAAAGATCGGCCGCGTGGGCATTGCCGCCGGAAGCGTAGAGCCAGCGACCGAAGGCAGAACGGCTGAGCATCAGGCCGGCAACGATCGCAAGTGCCGCCAGCACCAGAACACTGATCGGTACGCCGAACAGACGGTTGAAACCAAGCCAGTCGAAACCGGTGTTTCCAAGCGAAGGATCGCCGGACAGGTTGTTGTAGGTGAGGCCGTTGGTCATCAACAGGGCGATGCCGCGGGCGACATACATGACGCCGAGCGTTGCCACGAAAGCCGGAACGCGGAACCAGGCGATCAGGATCCCGTTGACCGCGCCAACCAGCGCCCCGACGACACAAGTAATGACGACCACCGCCCAGACCGGCGGATAGACGATGACGCCGAAGGCATTCAGAACGATGCCCTGCATCTGGAAGCCGGCAATGACACCGGACAGGGCCAGAATGGAGCCGACCGAAAGGTCGATGCCGCCGTTCAGGATCACCAGCAGCATGCCGATGGCCAGAATGCCGTAGATCGCCACATGCGAGGACATGATCAGGAAGTTCCCGACCGTGAAATAATGCGGCGACAGGAACGAGAAAACGGCAATGATCGCGATAAGGGCGAAGAAAGCGCGGCCTTCGAGAAGGAGCCGTCCTATATTGTGCTCGCGGGACTGGCGGTTCTTGGCGACCGGTTGCGTGTTGGCGCTCGTAACGCTCATGATCTGATCTCCGTCAGGCGACCACGGCTTCGCCGGAGGCGGCCATGATCTTTTCCTTGCTGATGGTTGAATCGAATTCCGCCGAGATCCGGCCCCGGTGCATGACGATGATGCGGTGGGCGATGGACAGGCATTCGCCGACTTCCGAGGTCGAGTAGATGACGGCCAGACCTTCGCGGGCACGTTCGGCCAGGAGCCGGAACACTTCCGCCTTGGCGCCGATATCGATGCCGCGGCTTGGCTCGTCGAGCATGATCACCTTCGGCTCGGTGGCCAGGATCTTGCCGATCACGACCTTCTGCTGGTTGCCGCCAGACAGCGAGCCAATCGCCGCGTCCGGTCCGGAGGTCTTGACGGTGACCTTGCGGATGCTGGTTTCGATGAGATCGGATTCCAGCTTTCTGGACGTGAAGATGCCGCGCGTGAAATCCATGATGGAGGCAAGCGACAGGTTCTGGCCAACCGTCATTGTCTGGACGAGGCCGTCCTTCTGCCGATCCTCGGGAACAAGCGCGAGACCGTTGGCAATTCTCTGGCCGATCGAGAGGGGCGAGACATTGCCGCCGTTCAGGAGGATGTCTCCCGTCTCCTGCCTCAACCGCCCGGCCACGGTTTCCAGAAGTTCGGTGCGTCCGGCGCCCATCAATCCGTAGATGCAGACGATCTCGCCGGCTTTCACGTCAAG
Source organism: Roseibium sp. ROS1 (assembly GCF_054658215.1). Classification (NCBI taxonomy): domain Bacteria; kingdom Pseudomonadati; phylum Pseudomonadota; class Alphaproteobacteria; order Hyphomicrobiales; family Stappiaceae; genus Roseibium; species Roseibium sp. ROS1. The sequence goes on along the minus strand of NZ_BAAGIG010000005.1, from coordinate 184,281 downwards.
CGACAGGTCGTCGACCACGTTGTAATCCGCGCCTGACGGGTCGGCGACGGTCAGATTGCGAATGGAAAGGGCGGTTTCGCCAAATTCGTAACCGGTCGGTGGTGAGCCGAGATCATAGTTCTCGCCCACCATGTTGCGGACGATCCATTCCAGGTCGATGTCGCTGCGTGGTGCATAGGCGGTCATCACGCCGTCCCGCAGAACAACCGCGTGATCGGTGATCTGGAGCGCTTCTTCCAGGTGATGGGAAATATAGACGATGGAAACGCCGCGGCTCGTCAGGTCGCGAATGACCTTGAACAGCACTTCCACTTCCGAGGCGGACAGGGCAGAGGTTGGCTCGTCCATGATCAGGATGCGGCTGTCATATGAAAGCGCACGGGCAATTTCGACGATTTGCTGCTGGCCGAGGCGCAGATCCTCAACCGGTGTCAGCGGGTCGATATCCTCTTCCAGCTCCACCATCAGCGCTCGCGTCTGGCGTTCTTCCTCCGCGAAGTCGACCCCCATCGGTCCGCGAATTTCACGGCCCATGAAGATGTTGTCCCGCACGGAAAGGTTCGGCGCCAGGCTCAGCTCCTGGTGGATGATGGAGATGCCTCTGTCCCGGGCTTCGGTAGCCGAGGCAAAGGTGATCGGTGCGCCATCCAGGATGATTTCACCCGTCGTCGGCGTCGTGATGCCGGACAGGATGCGCATCAAGGTCGACTTGCCGGCGCCGTTTTCACCGAAAAGGGTGGTGACCTGGCCACGATGAATGTCGAAGTTGACACCCTTCAGAGCCTGGATCGCACCGTAGGACTTGGCGACATTACGCGCGGCGAGCACGACTTCGTCTTCAACTGCGGCAACGGGATGGATCGCGTTCATCGAACGGTGACCTCCGTCGGTGTTACCAGCCAGTTCTTGGGATTGATCAGGCGGAACGCGCCGGTGACCTGAATGGTCTTGCCGGTGAGGGCGCTCGTGTCGAGGCCTTCAAGCACCACCTGCTTCATTGCCCGGTTGATGGCGGAAGCGGCGTTCTGATACTCGATCTGGTTCTTGAAATCGCCGAAGGCGATATCCCCCGGGACATCGCGAAGATCCGTGCCGTTGATGGCAGGACCCGTCTGGACGCGAACCCGGATTTCCGATGGCACACCGTCAATCGTGACGTTGTAAAGTCCCGACTTTCCTTCGCCGACGACACCTTCGAACTTCACCGGAATGATCGAGCCGGTAGACGAAGCCGTGCCGTAGGTTTCGGCCAGCTTTGCTTTGTCGGAAAGCGCCAGGGCGCCAATCTCGCTAGCTTCGACGGCCTTCTGCGCAACGAAGTCGCGAATACGCGGAAAAGTGTCCACGCCGTAGACGTCAGGTGAAAAAGCCTGTTGCCGAATGTCGCTCTCGGAGCCGACACGCACGACCTTGGTGTCCAGGACTATGGCGCCGGCCACTACAGCGGCGATCGCGACCGCGATCCACTTTCCATAGCTGGGCTTCACGAATGATGAGCCGCCGACTGCTGTTTCGACCTTGGCCATATCTTCCTCCGGCATGCGATTCTTGTTCGGCCGCGACAAGGCTTGCGGCCGGCATGTTCTTCTCGTGTCAGGAGCTGGATGTGTCGGACGCCCGTTAACCGCGCCCGTTCAGCACGTCCTTAGCGGCTATGCGCAACTGAATGCGCAAATGCCCGGTGCTGCGTGCGGCATTGGTCCGCGATGCGCTTCCGGGTGGCCGCCATTTCTAACGTGAAAACCATTGTTCTCCTCCCAGTCCGCGCTTGCGCGGCTTTTTCGTTTGAGGGTCCCGTTCCTGCGAACGTTGCTCCCGCCCTCGCACTGGGAGAAATGCCTACTGCTTGCCTCCCAATGACAATCATCCTAGATGAAATAAATTACTTTGTCAGTAAAAAAATACATGCATATGAGATAATAGTGTTATATATAGACTGCAGAAGCTTCGTCCCGAACGGCGCATGCAGGGCTGTGCAAACAGTCGGGATCTGCGAGAGTCCGGTCAGTTGAAGCTTTCTGGGAGGAATGAAATGCAAGCCGAAATAGCGGCTCTTGAGCATGGCTTGGGCGGTGGACGCCATCATGCATAAGGGCGACATTCTTATCGGAATCGACTCCGGCACGTCCGTGGTGAAAGCGGTGGCGTTCGACCTTTCAGGCACCCAGATTGCGGTGGCTTCGGTCACGAATGCCTATGACACCGGCGCGGGAGGTGCCGCGACCCAGTGCATGAGCCGAACCTGGCAGGACTGTGTCACAGCCCTGAAACAGCTTGGTAATCTGGTCGATGGCCTGAGCGGGCGCACTGTCGCGATCGGCGTGACCGCGCAGGGAGACGGAACCTGGCTGGTGGGGCGGGACAATGTTCCGGTCGGTGATGCCTGGCTTTGGCTTGATGCCCGTGCCGCACCTACTGTCAGCCGGCTGGAAGGAAATGCGCTGAACCGGGCCCGGTTCGAGGCAACGGGAACAGGGTTGAATACCTGTCAGCAAGGCGCCCAGCTTGCGCACATGGACCGGTTTGACCCGGCAAGCCTGGACCGCGCGGAAGTCGCGCTTCATTGCAAGGACTGGCTCTACCTGAACCTCACGGGTGTCCGGGCAACGGACCCGTCCGAGGCTAGTTTCACCTTCGGCAACTTCCGGACCCGGCAATATAATGATGTGGCTATCGAAGCACTCGGCCTCAGGCACCGGCGGCATCTGCTGCCGGAGATCGTCGAGGGAACGGAAACGACCCACGGCTTGAGCGATGCGGCCGCGCAGGCGACAGGCCTTCGGGCAGGGACACCGGTTTCGCTCGGCTACGTCGACATGGTGATGACGGCACTTGGCGCCGGTGTCTACACGGGCGAAGCGGATGCCGCCTGTTCGACGATTGGCTCCACCGGTGTGCACATGCATGCCAAGCCAGCCGAAGAAGTGCACCTCAATGCTGAAGGCACAGGTTATGTGATTGCGTTGCCGGTGCCGGGCATCGTCACCCAGGTGCAGACCAACATGGCGGCCACGCTCAATCTCGACTGGGTTCTCAACATTGCCGCGGACGTGATGCGCGGCATGGGACAGGATGTCTCTCACCACGATCTGGTGTCCCACATCGAGGGCTGGCTTGCCGCCGGCAAGCCGGGCGCCATCCTCTATCACCCCTACATCTCTGAAGCTGGCGAACGTGGCCCCTTCGTCAATGCCAACGCCCGCGCCGGATTTACTGGGCTTTCCGCCGCAAATGGCTACGCGGATCTGGTGCGTGCGGTGGCGGAAGGTCTCGGTATGGCCGCCCGTGATTGCTACGCCGCAATGGGCGCACTTCCTTCCGAACTTCGGTTGACCGGAGGCGCGGCACGCTCCCCGGCACTACGTCAGATACTGGCAGCTGCGGTGAACGCACCGGTTCGCGTCTCGACGCGGGACGAGGCCGGAGCGGCGGGTGCCGCAATGATCGCGGCGGTTGCCACCGGGGTTTATCCGGACATGCGCAGCTGCATCAGCGAGTGGGTCACGCCCTTGCTTGGACAGGCGGAAGCACCCGATCCCGGCCTGGTCCGGTCCTACGAGACTATTTTCCCGGTCTTTGCAGGTCTTCGCAGGGATCTTGCACGCACATGGGACCTGCTTGCGAAACTGCGCACCGAAAGCCGCGACGAGACGGAACCTGCCAGCAGTGTCACCACAGGAGCATGAAATGACGAGCGAAACGCAGACGATCGATCTTTTGGTGATTGGTGGCGGCATCAATGGCGCCGGCATTGCGCGCGACGCTGCCGGCCGGGGACTGTCCGTCTGGCTCTGCGAAAAGGACGACCTTGCGCAAGGAACGTCATCCCGGTCGGGCAAACTGGTTCACGGTGGTCTGCGGTATCTGGAATATTATGAATTCCGGCTGGTGCGCGAAGCTCTGATAGAGCGGGAAGTGCTCATGAATTCCGCCAGCCATATCATCTGGCCCATGCGCTTCGTGCTGCCACACAGCCCGGCGGACCGCCCGGCCTGGCTCGTGCGTCTCGGCTTGTTTCTCTACGATCACCTGGGAGGCCGCAAGAAGCTGCCGGGCACCCGGACGCTCGATCTGCTCAGGGATCCGGAAGGCGCGCCGATCCTCGACAGTTACAAGCGCGGTTTCGAATATTCCGACTGCTGGGTCGACGATGCCCGCCTTGTTGTCATCAACGCATTGGATGCCTTCGAGAAAGGGGCTCGGGTTCTCACGCGTACGGCTGTTGCCAGCGCACGCCGCGACAACGGCGTCTGGCTGGCAACATTGCGCAACAGCGAAACCGGCGAAACGTCAACAGTTCGGGCCAGATGCATCGTCAACGCGGCAGGTCCCTGGGTATCCGATGTCATCTTGAACGTAGCCGGATCGAATTCCAGCCGGAACGTGCGGCTGGTCAAGGGAAGCCATATCGTTGTGCCGAAGTTCTGGCAGGGGCAACAGGCCTATCTGGTCCAGAACGACGACAAACGGGTGATCTTCATCAACCCCTATGAGGGCGACAAGGCTCTGATCGGGACCACGGATATCGCATATGAAGGCCGGGCCGAGGACGTGCAGGCCGAGGAATTCGAGATCGAATATCTGATCAAGGCCGTGAACAGGTACTTCAAGGCAAAGCTGCGCCGGTCGGATGTCCTGACCTCCTTCTCAGGTGTGCGTCCATTGTTCGACGACGGCAAGGGCAATCCGTCCGCCGTAACGCGCGACTATGTGTTCGATCTCGACATGACGGAAAATGTCCCGCTTCTGAATGTCTTCGGCGGCAAGATCACGACCTTCCGCGAGCTTGCAGAGCGCGCGATGCACAAGCTTGACCGGATCTTCCCGCAGATGGGCGGCGACTGGACGGAAACCGCCACGTTGCCTGGCGGCGAAATTCCGAATGCGGATTTCGAAAGCTTTTCGGAAACGATGCGGGAGGCCTATCCGTGGATGCCGCGCGCCCTTTTGAAACACTACGGGCGCTGCTACGGGGCAAGAACCAGCCGGATAGTCGGCTCGGCCACCGCACTGGACGGGCTTGGCAGACACTTCGGCGCGCAACTCTATGAGGCCGAGGTGCGCCATCTCGTCAACGAGGAATGGGCGCAGACCGCCGATGACATCCTGACCCGGCGGACCAAACACGGCTTGCACCTGAGCGCGGATGAAAAAGCGGCCTTCTCGAGCTGGTTCAACGCCGAATACGCCGCACGCGCCGCCTGATATCCGGCTCGGACGCCTGCCATTTCCCCGACGACTGGACACTTCATGCCCCTGACGCTTTCGCTCAACACAAACCCGCTGGTCAATCGCTACGCGGATCCCGCGGATCTGATCGAGACGGTTGCACGCGACCTGAAGATCCGCGACCTGCAGTTGACGCACGAGTTCATCAACCCCAGCTGGCCGGCGCCCCTTATCCGGCGGTTGACGCGCGAAATGTCGGCGTCACTTGCCAGGACAGGTGTGCGGGTGACCAGCGGTATGACGGGCCCCTACGGCCGTCTCAATCATTTCGGTCATCCAGATGCCGATGTGCGGCGTTATTATGTGGACTGGTTCAAGACCTTCGCCGACATCATCGGCGATCTCGGAGGCGTTTCCGTCGGCACCCAGTTCGCGATTTTCACCTACAAGGATTACGACGATCCGGTCCGGCGGGACGACCTGATCAGGATCGCCATGGATTGCTGGGCGGAGGTTGCCGAACACGCGAAGGGGGCGGGTCTGGAATATGTTTTCTGGGAGCCGATGAGCATTGGCCGGGAATTCGGTGAGACCATAGCGACCTGCCTTGCCCTTCAGGAGCGAATTTCGGCCACGCCGATGGCCATTCCGATGTGGATGATGGCCGATATCGACCACGGTGACGTGACCAGCTCAAATCCGGACGATTTCAACCCCTTTGCCTGGGCCGAAGCCGTTCCCCGGGTGTCGCCGATCATTCACATCAAGCAGAGCCTTCTGGACAAGAGCGGCCATCGGCCCTTTACGGCGGAATTCAACGCCCGCGGCCAGATCCATCCCGGACCGCTCCTGGAAGCTTTGGCGAAAGGCGGCGCCGAGGACAATGAGATCTGCCTGGAACTCAGCTTCAAGGAGCGCGAGCCAAATGACCGGCAGGTCATTCCGCAGATCGCCGAGAGTGTTGCCTTCTGGGCACCTCATATCGATACGGGCCAGCAGGATCTCAACATCTAGCTGATCGCGTCTTCGGCTATTTGCCAACGGGCTTGCGGTAGCAAGGCCCCGATATCTAAGCTATTGAAATCAGGTGACCGTCGCGGTTCGGTTGGCGGCGGCAAGCGGCATTGCGAATTATTGGGAAGGTACGCAAGGTGAGGGATATCGACCCGGAGGAATCGCTCGCGACGCGGGCTGCCTGGCTGCATTACGCCGGTGGACTGACACAGGCGGCCGTGGCAAAGCGGCTCGGGGTTGCCTCGGTCAAGGCGCACCGGCTGATCGCAAAGGCGGCTGCCGAAGGGGTGGTGAAGGTCTCCATTGATGGTGCGATCATCGAATGCGTCGAGTTGGAGGACAGCCTCTGCGACCGTTTTGGCCTCGAATTCTGTGACGTCGCACCGGATCTGGGCGAGCCCGGCATGCCGCTGCGGGCTCTGGGCCAGGCCGGTGCGGATTTCATCCGCCGGGAAATCGAGCGCAAGGAGCACAAAGTCATTGGCCTTGGCCATGGCAGGACGCTTTCCAACGCTGTTCGTCTGATGAGCCGCATGGATGCAGGCGGTGTCCAGTTCGTTTCCCTGCTAGGCGGATTGACCCGCAACTTTTCCGCCAATCCATATGACGTCATGCATCGCCTTGCCGAAAAGACGGCGGCGAGCGCCTTTGTCATGCCGGTGCCCTTCTTTGCCAATTCGTCGGAAGACCGGGAGGTGCTGCTCGCGCAGCGCGGGGTTCAGGACGTGTTCGACATGGCGAACGCAGCCGATATCAAGCTCGTCGGGATTGGCACCGTCGAGCCACAGGCGCAGCTGGTCTCGTCCGGCATGATCGAACTCAGTGAAATCCAGGAAATCAAGGCCGGTGGCGGTGTCGGCGAAATGCTCGGCCATTTCTTCGATGCCAGTGGACGGACACTGGAAACGACCCTGACCGCCCGCACGCTTGCGGCCACGCTGGATGAACGGGCCGACAGTCAGATCATCGCGATTGCAGGTGGCCCTGAAAAGATCGAGGCCATTCGCGCTATCTTGCGCAGCGGACGCCTGCGTGGCCTCATCACCGACGAGACCACCGCGCATGCCCTGACCGGAGCGTGACCGGTCAGGATGCGCAGACGGCTTGATCAGCCGACCAGAGACTTCGCCATGCGGGCAATCCCTTCTTTCGTGATGCCGAATTCCTCGTAGAGGCGTTCGGCCGGCGCAGAAGCTCCGAAACCACTCAGGCCGATGACATTGTCTTCACTGCCGACATAACGGGCCCAGCCAAGTTTTCCCGCGGCCTCGATGGCAATACGCGGGGCGGTGCCGAGAACGTCGGCGCGGTAGGCGTCCGGCTGGGCGTCGAACAGTTCCCACGACGGCATCGATACGACCGCAACGGCCAGTCCATCGGCTGCCAGGCCTTCCGCTGCCTCGACCGCCAGTGCAACTTCGGTTCCGGTCGCGATCAGCGTGATGTCGCGGCCCTCTCCGAACTGGCGGATGACATAGGCACCGCGTGCCGTCAGGTTTTCCTCTGTCCGCTCCAGGCGCAGTTGCGGGACAGCCTGACGGGAAAGGGCCAGAAGGCTCGGTGCATTCATGGAGCGAATGGCACAGTCCCAGGCTTCCAGCGTTTCAACCGTGTCTGCCGGTCGGAACACCGTCAGGTTGGGGATTGCCCTCAGCGAGAGGAGATGTTCGACCGGCTGATGGGTTGGGCCGTCTTCGCCAAGACCGATGGAATCATGTGTCATGACATAGATGGAGCGCAACCCCATCAGGGCCGAGAGGCGAATGGCGTTCCTTGCATAGTCGGAAAAGACAAGGAAAGTGCCGCCGTAGGGCAGAAAGCCGCCATGCAGCGCGAGGCCGTTCATGGCTGCCGCCATGGCAAATTCACGAACTCCGTAACCGATATAACGGCCGGACGCTTCGCGCGAAAACTGGCTGTTGACGGCAGGAACACGGGTCAGGTTCGATCCGGTCAGATCGGCTGATCCCCCGATCATTTCCGGCAAGGCCGGGGCAAGGGCTTCCAGGGCCATCTGGCTTGCCTTGCGGGTGGCAGCGGACCTGGGCTCTGAAAAGAGGCTGTCGCGCGCACTGGAGACTGCTGCCTCATAGCCTGCCGGCAACGTGCCGCTCACGCGTCTTTCGAATTCGCGGCGCTTGTCTTCAGGCGCAGCTGCCAGCCGGCCTTCCCAGGCCTTTCGGCTGTCCTGGCCACGTGTCCCGATCTTCTTCCAGCTTTCAGCGAGTTCATCCGGAATGGTGAAAGCAGGGGCCGTCCATCCGAGAGCCTTCTTGGTCGCGTCCGCTTCGTCCTTGCCAAGCGCCGCGCCATGTACGCCGGCGGTGCCTGCCTTGTTGGGGGAGCCAAAGCCGATCACCGTTTTCAGGGCGATCATCGAGGGTTTGTCGGTGGCTGCCTTGGCTGCGGTCAGTGCGGCGTCGACTGCAGAACCGTCATGTCCGTCGCACGTTTGCACATGCCAGCCACAGGCAGCGAAGCGGGCCGGAACATCCTCGGAAAAGGAAACGCTGGTTGGGCCGTCAATGGTGATGGAATTGTCGTCGTAGAGTACGATCAGTTTGCCAAGGCCCAGATGACCGGCAAGGCTGATCGCTTCCTGACCAATGCCTTCCTGAAGGCAGCCGTCACCGACGATCACATAAGTATTGTGATTTACGAGATCATCACCGAACTCATCTGCAAGACGCCGTTCGGCCAAGGCCATGCCGACGGCGGTCGCAATCCCCTGGCCAAGAGGGCCGGTGGTGGTTTCGACGCCTTTGGCGTGACCATGCTCGGGATGACCTGCGGTTATCGAGCCCCACTGCCGGAAATTTCGAATCTCCTCGATCGTCATGTCTTCATAGCCGCACAGGTGCAGCAGGCTGTAGAGGAGCATGGAGGCATGACCGTTTGACAGCACAAAACGGTCCCTGTCCGGCCAGTCCGGTGTTTTCGCGTCAAACTTCAGGTGTTTGCGGAACAGCACGGTCGCTGCATCCGCGAGACCCATGGGCGCGCCCGGATGTCCGGAAGCGGCTGCCTCGACGGCATCTATGGACAACGCCCGAATACAGTTGGCGAGTTTGAAATTTTCCGGGTCCAGGGCTGCTTTCGACGATAGAAATGTGTCTGTAGTCATGAGGTCCTCCTCTGCGCTTACGGCATAGGCGTAGCGGAGGATGTCACAAAAATAAATCACAAAATCACAAAATAACTTTGATTTTGTGATTTTGTGATGTTAGATATCAAGCATCCGGTGAACGCCGGACGAGGAGGATTTGCGTGAAACGCGAAGAACGAAGACAGGCGATCATGGATCTGCTCGTGGAACACAGGGAAGTCGATCTCGACGACCTTGCGGAGCGATTTGCCGTCTCGAAAATGACAATTCACCGGGATCTGGACGAGCTCGAACAGGCCGGCGTGCTGCGAAAGGTGCGCGGCGGTGCCACTGCGGATTCAGGAACGCAGTTCGAAAGCGACTTCCGCATCCGGGCCCGCCAGGACGCGGCCGCGAAGGAGCGGATGGCCCGTGCTGCTCTGGAGCTGATCGAACCCGGCATGACCGTGATTATCAACGACGGTTCGATGGCCGCAGTGCTCGGCTCAATGCTGCCGGAAAAGCGGCCGCTGACGGTCATCACCAACAACGCCGCCATTCTCGATGGTTTGCGGGATGAGCCCGGCATCACCCTTTTGGGCCTCGGCGGCGTCTATTCGGCCAAGTTCAACGGCTTTTTCGGCGTCGTTACCGAAGCGGCGCTGTCGCAGTTGCGCGCGGATATCGCTTTCGTGTCGACCCCGGCCGTAGCGGACCTAAAGGCCTTTCACATGGACGACAACGTCGTTCGTTCCAAGCAAAAGATGATGGGTGCTGCGTCTCGGCGCTGCCTGCTCGTCAATCACACGCGTTTCGGACGCACCGCACTTCATACCCTTGCCGATCTGGATCGGTTCGACTGGATCATCACGGATGACCAGCCGGCCGGAGATGCGGCGAAGGAAATCGAGGCTGCGGGGCTCAAGCTGATGATCGCAAAGGACTGAGCGAATGGCTGCCCTCACCGGAAAATGGGTCGGTACGAGCTGGAAAATGAACAAGCTGCTGGCAGATGCCAGACGGTTTGCGGACGGGCTTGTCACGTCCGACGCGGATCGTGATCCCCGGATCCAGCGGTTTGTCATCCCTCCCTTCACCGCGGTGCGCGAAGTGAAGGCGATGCTCGCAGGCACATCGGTGAAGGTCGGCGCGCAGAACATGCACTGGGAAGATGCAGGGGCGTGGACGGGAGAAGTCTCGCCGCTCATGCTGACCGATTGCGGTCTCGACATTGTCGAACTTGGGCATTCCGAACGGCGCAGTTTTTTCGGTGAAACCGATGAGACCGTCGGCCTGAAGACCGAAGCGGCCGTGCGTCACGGGCTCGTTCCGTTGATCTGCATCGGTGAAACGCTGGCGGAAAAAGAGGCCGGACAGGCACAGGCGGTGCTTGAGGCGCAGGTTCGCGCGGCTCTTGGCAATCTGTCCAATGGGCAGAAACAGGCCGAGATCCTGCTTGCCTATGAACCGGTCTGGGCAATCGGCGTCAATGGTGTGCCGGCAACGTCGGACTATGCCGACGCCCGCCAGGCGGAGATTATTGCCGTTGCCGAGGACGTTCTCAACCGGCGTATCCCCTGCCTCTATGGCGGGTCGGTCAATCCCGGAAACTGCGAAGAGCTCATTTCCTGTCCTCATGTGGACGGGCTGTTCATCGGACGATCAGCCTGGGAAGTCGAGGGTTACCTCGACATTCTCGCCAGGTGCTCGTCGAAACTCGGAGAGGTTTGACATGAAACTTGCAATTGCGGGCGACAGTGCAGGCGAGGGCCTTGCGAAACTGCTGGCGGACTACCTGAAGGATCGTTTCGAGGTCGAGGAGATCTCCAGAACGCCCGAAGGGCCGGATGCGTTTTATGCCAATCTGTCCGAGCGTGTTGCCAGCCAGGTGATCTCCGGTGCCTACGACCGGGCGATCCTGGTGTGCGGAACCGGTATCGGAGTGTGCATTGCCGCCAACAAGGTGCCGGGCATTCGCGCCGCACTGACCCACGACACCTATTCCGCCGAGCGGGCAGCCCTTTCCAACAATGCCCAGATCATCACCATGGGCGCGCGTGTGGTTGGCCCCGAACTCGCCAAATCCATCGCCGACGCCTTTCTGAAGGAAACATTCGACGTCAACGGCCGTTCTGCTAGCAATGTTGACGCGATCAATGCCGTCGATTCGAAGTATCATGCGGTCTGATCGAAATTGCTGACCTGAGGAATGATGAGACCATGCTGAGACTTCCGAACGATACGGACGTGAATGCCGAAACGCTGCAGGCGTATCTGGCAAGACAGCATGGGGCGAGCGATACCGCCGCCGTTCTTCAGGCCATTGCGGATGCGACCGGCGTCCTGGCAGACAGGCTTGCCGCGGGCCGGTTGCCGGGGGACCCCGGCGAAGTCGTCGGCACCAATGAAAGTGGCGACAAGCAGAAGGCACTCGATGTCGGTGCCCATCTTCACATGGTCGAGGTGCTGCGGGCAGCAGGTGTCCGCCAGCTGCTTTCGGAAGAAGCCGAAGAGATCATTCTTCTCAACCCGGAAGGCACGCTCGACGTTGCCATCGACCCCATCGACGGGTCCGGCAGTATTGGAACAGGCGCTCCGCTCGGGACCCTGTTCTCGATCCTGCCGGCATCGGACCAGGGTTTTCTGTGCACGGGCAGATCCGTCATTGCGGCGGGATATGTTTCGTTTGGCCATTCCACAGACCTGGGGTTCAGCCTGGGCAACGGCCTTCACCTTGCTGTCTTCGACCGCGCTGCGGGCGTGTTCCGCATGTTGCGGGAGAACCATCAGGTGCCCGCTAAATCAAGAACACTTGCCTTCAACGCCTCCAATGCCCGTCATTGGCCGGATGCGGTCCGGCGCTTTTCAGATGACGTTCTGAAAGGCAAGGAGGGGCGTCTTGGCGAAAACTACAACATGCGCTGGCTTGCCTCGGCGGTTGGCGAGTTTCACCGGATCCTGCTTCAGGGCGGTTTGTTCTTTTACCCCGGCGACCGGCGGCCCGGCTATGAGAACGGGCGCTTGCGTCTGGTCTATGAAGCGGTGCCGATCGCGTTTCTGATCGAGCAGGGCGGCGGCAAGGCGACGGACGGGCAAACGCCTATCCTCGACCTGATGCCCGAGAGCCTGCACCAGAACATTCCGTTGATTTTCGGGTCACCCGAAAACGTCGACATGTTCATTACCTATTGCACGGACAACACCTAAGGAGCTTTTGATGGCCCGCATCACTTTGCGTCAGCTGCTGGATCACGCAGCTGACAACGGCTACGCTGTGCCTGCGTTCAACATTTCCAACATGGAACAGGGCATGGCTGTCATGCGCGCCGCGGCCGATTGCGATGCGCCGGTCATCCTGCAGGCAAGCAGGGGCGCACGGGCCTACGCCGGCGACAGGGTGCTGGCCCGCCTGATTGATGGTTTCGCCGAAACCTGTCCCGATATTCCCGTTTGCATGCATCTGGACCACGGCAACAACCTGGCAACCTGCGTGACGGCTATCCAGCATGGCTTCACCTCCGTGATGATGGACGGGTCGCTGGAAGCGGATGGCAAGACGCCTGCCAACTACGCCTATAACGCGGGCATCACCCGGCAGGTCGTGGACATGGCTCATGCGGCCGGCGTGTCGGTGGAAGGCGAACTTGGCGTGCTCGGGTCACTCGAAACCGGCATGGGCGATCAGGAAGACGGGCATGGCGCAACCGAAAAGCTGAGCGAAGACCAGCTGCTGACCGACCCGGCAGAAGCTGAACGCTTCGTTGCCGACACGGGCGTCGATGCGCTTGCCGTTGCCATGGGCACCAGCCACGGCGCCTACAAGTTCACGCGCAAGCCGGACGGCAGCGTTCTGGCAATGAATGTGATCGAGGCCATTCACGCCCGTCTGCCGAACACGCACCTCGTCATGCACGGATCGTCTTCGGTGCCGGAAGATCTCCAGGAAATCATCAATTCCTACGGTGGCGATATTCGCCCGACCTGGGGCGTTCCGGTCGAGGAAATCCAGCGCGGCATCAAGAGCGGTGTGCGCAAGGTGAACATCGACACCGACAACCGCATGGCAATGACGGCAGCCGTACGCAAGGCCCTGACGAACGATCCGTCCGAATTCGATCCACGCAAATACCTTAAGCCGGCCATGGAGTTGATGGCGCAAGTGTGCCGCGACCGTTTCGAGGCTTTCGGAACAGCCGGCCACGCCAGCCGCATTCGCCCGCTGCCGCTGGAAGCGATGGCGCAGAGCTATAACTGACCAGGATGCGTTCTTGACCTGGATAAACTCGGGTTCCCGCAGGGTATCGCCGAGTTACGCCAGCTCTAAGCGGAGCCAGGCGATCAACTGGTCGACGGCACTGTGCCGCGACTGTTTGGTGCCTCGGTAAACCGAGATTTCGCTTGGTCTCCTCAGGGCAACATCACAGATGGAGCGCAACTTGCCTTCGTCGATAAGGCCGTCCACCGTGCGCTTCCAGCCGAGGGCAACGCCCTGACCGGCAACGGCGGCCTGAAGGACAAGCGGGTAGCTGTCGAAATAGATGACCTTCTTGTGGGCGGGTCGCGAAACGCCGACAGCTTCGAACCAGTCCGGCCAGTCAAACCAGTCCTGTGGCACCACCCGGTGCGACAGGAGCGGCAAGGTGGAGACCTCTTGCGGTGTCAGCGGCAACGACACGTCCTTCAAGAGCGCCGGAGCGCAGACCGGGAAGATCTCGTCGGATGCCGTGAACACCAACCGAGCGGCTCCGGCCGCCCGCCCGGTGGTCTGAAGGGCGACGTCAAATGGTTCGCGCGCCTCCGTCAGGGGTTCCAATGCGCTGACCAGTTGAAGCTGGATTTCAGGATGTGCCGCGTGGAAACCCGAGAGACGCGGCATCAGCCAGTAGAAAGCTTCGCATAGCTGGCATCGCAGGACGATGGTATCTGGATCGCCTGTCCCGCGGATGGCGGCAACTTCCGTGCGGATTGCCCTGAGTGCTTCACCGACAACCTGGCCCAAGCGTTTTCCTTCCTCGGTCAGGAACACCGCGCGGTTGCGCCGCTCGAACAGGCGGACACCCAGTTCCTCTTCAAGCTGACCAATTTGCCGGCTGATGGCCGTCTGGGTCAGGCCGAGTTCATCGGCCGCGCGTGTGAAACTTTCATATCGGGCAGCAGCCTCGAACGGTTTCAGGCGGGCCAGTGAGAGGTCATCCTTATGCATGCGTTTCAATCATGTATTTCTCGAAATTTCTCATTTTTCCAAAGATAGTGGACATGCTTCCATGCTGAAATGATATCTTTATTTCTGCCGAAACAACAAGCTGGATCGCTCCTTGCCGGGATCATTTCGATTACCGGAGCAGTGCTGTTGCTGTCCTTGTCCGACGCCTTGGTCAAACTGAACAGCGGCAGTATCGCGCTTGGGCAGTTGCTTCTGGTCCGCTCATTCGTCGCAGCCATTCTGCTTGGGCTGGCATTCGCGTACACAGGGCGCCCATCGCAGCCCCTTCTTGCGGCAAACGTCTGGGTCTGGACGCGCAGCGTATGCCTTGCACTGATGTGGGGCTGTTACTACGCCGCATTGCCGCTGATGCCGCTGTCACTTGCGGCAGCCTGCTATTACACCGCGCCCCTGTGGATGGCCATTCTGACATCTGTCTTTCAGGGAAGGCCCGTCGGTGCAAAAGGCACGGTTGCAATTGTTCTCGGGATGGCGGGTGTTGTCATGCTCCTGCGGCCGGGAATTGATGACATGTCTCCGGCAGTGGTCTTGCCCTTCCTGGCAGGCTTCTTTTATGCGCTAGCGGCGGTCGTCACGTCGGCCAGGTGCCGGAAGGAGGCTCCGCTGGCAATGGCGTTCAACCTGAACCTGGTGCTAGCCTTGGCGGGCGGTGCCTACGTGCTGGGGCTTCATCTCTTTTCCGTCCCTGCCGGGGCAGGGTTCCTGCTGAGCGCCTGGCCAGCTCTTTCAACTGCTGCGTGGGGACTTCTGATCCTGCTGGGTCTGCTGCTTGCCCTCATCACGGTGGCCGTGGCATTTGCCTATCAGTTGGCACCGGCACCTCTGATCGGGCTTTTCGACAATGGTTATCTCGTTTTCGCGGTGGTTTGGGGTGTCGTCTTCTTCGCGGATATGCCAGACAGGGCAGATCTGGCCGGCATACTCCTCATCGGATGTGCCGCGCTCCTCGCCTCACTGCCTCTTGCCGCAACCCGCCGCTGCCTGACCCCAAGGGAGAGTTGAACGTGTCTCTGGAAACCTGGCTTGCCTACACTCTCGCTTGTGTCGTTCTGACCATCATTCCGGGACCAAGTGTCATGCTGGTTGTCGGGCAAACCTTGATGCGCGGCAAAACCGCTGCAGTGATGTGCATTCTCGGCGACGTTGTCGGAAGTATCGTTCTGACAGGCCTTTCCTTCGCAGGTGTCGGCGCTATTCTGGCCGCGTCCACGGTGCTGTTCCAGATCGTGAAATGGACAGGCGTCGTCTATCTCGCCTGGCTGGGTTACAGCCAGATCAGGGAGGCACGTCGCGACAGCGTTTCCCTTGAACCGGGCGTACGCACAGTGTCTGCGTGGGGCAGTTTCTGGGCAGGTACCCTGACGGCTATCTTCAACCCCAAGGCGATCGTCTTTTACATGGCCTTCCTCGCCCAGTTCATCGACCCGGCCGCGGACATGACGGTTCAACTCGTTGTGCTGACACTGACCTCAAGCATTGTCGTCATGGTGCTTCTGGCGGGCTATGCGTTGATCGCCGCGCGTGCGCGCAAACTTTTTCAGACACGCCTCGCCCGGCGCCGCATGGGCTATGCCGGGGGCGGGTTCATGATCGGTGGAAGCGCCTTGATGGCGGTAACGCGCTGAAGCAGAACCGTCCGCCGGAACGGTCAGTCGTCCCGGGCTTCGGCTTCACGGCGTTCAAACGACACCAGCGAACCGTCCGGCAGAACCTGGTGAATGTCGACGGGCGCGCCCGTCTCGTCCAGCTGCACAAGGCCGATCCCCGACGCGTTCAGGATCCGGCGGCCATGTGGCGTTCCGACGGGCTTGCGCGGGATGACACGCATACCACGGCGCTTGGTGAACCAGTTCAGCGGCGAACGGGGTGAAAAAGCCCATCGGTTGCCGCGATCCAGAATCTTGATCAGCTTGTCCGGCCATTTGTTCTTTATCCCGCTGCTGCAGATCTGCCAGATCTTCGAACCGTTGTCGGTGGCGCCGGACAGGCTCGGTGCGGTCTGGCGCAGTTCAACGTCATAGACGAACGAGTAGTGCACATCGCCGGAGAGGATGACAAAGTGCTGGGGGGTGCCGCGGTGACCGAACACATTCAGGATCGCACTGGCGGTTCCCGAATGCGCCATCCAGTATTCCGCGTCGACAGTCAGCGGCTTGCCGGCCAGCGTGAACATCTTCTGCACCGTTTCGATCAGCTTGACGCCGAAGATCGGGGCAGCGGACACAAGCAGAACGGCGTCCTTGCCTTTCAGGTGGGTCTGAAGGTCGGTGGCTGCTTCCCAGTCCAGAAGACCAGAGGGATTATGCGCGTTGCGTTCTGACCGCCAGCGCCGCGTGCGCGTGTCCAGAACGATCAACGGCGGGGACGTCTGCCACTGATAGTCCCACTCCTCGTATTCAAGCAGCGTGGTGATCGCGGTCTCATGCGCGTCGGAACCGGGATCGGCAAGCGCGGCTTGCACGGGCGGAAGAATGTCCGGACCGATGGTGCGTGCCCGGTTTCCCCAGGCCTGGTTAAGAGCATAGGCGACCAAGGCATTGCCGATAACCCGGCGCGACAAGGGATGGCTGTAAGCGGCCTGCTCCCACGCAAGCGACAGGTTCCAGTCGTCGGTGATGTCGTGATCATCAAAAATCATCGCCGTCGGAAGATGCGCCATGACCCGTCTGCAGGCAGGCAGATCAGCCCGGAAATCCTTTAGCGTTACCGTCTCTTCGGCGTACATCTCCGCGTCCTTGGCCTCCAGGCCTTCCGGCGCTTTCAGCTCCGGCATGCCTTGCCAGGACGCCGGCGACCAGACCAGCAGATACATGGCCAGCATTTCGCCAAGTGTGACGAGGTGGTTGCGGGCGTGCTGGGTTGTGAAAACCGGTTTTTGAGTGCCACCGAACAGGACGTCGAACACGGTTTTGTTCTTGTAGACCCGGGGCAAAAGCGTATCGCGGTGATAGAGCAGATTACCGACATTCCGCAGTTCGTTGCCCGACGCCGGCAGGCCAGGCTCAACGCCATCCAGCGGTTCGTCCGGCAGGCCCAGTTTTTCGACAAGCAGGCTGATCGCCTGGAGCATCGGTCCCGCAACGTCGTCGGCATAAACCTGGTCACCGCTCATCACGAGCAGCGATGGCAAGGCGGGACTGCCGGCTGTCGTTTCGCCCTCAGGGCCAAGGGCCTGCCTCAGGACCACGTCGGCTCCGGCAAGGCCATCAGGGGTTTGCGCATGCGGCTTGCGGCAGGACCCGTGAAACAGGGAGGTGATACGGTCCGGCACCTTGAAACAGGGCAAGTCACGTCCCGGATAGCAGAGATCGGGCGCCCACACCGTGTGATCCTGCCAAGCTGTCCCTGCTTCACCAGTCGGCTTGACGCTCAGGCGATAGGAAATCAGGACATCGATGGGGAGCGAAGTGCCCAGTTCGATATCGACGAGATGATAATAGAGGCTCTCTCCCGCCTTCAGAACCTGCCAGTCCTGATCGCCGGTTTCATAGGTCTGGTTGAGGTCCGGCTGTGCTTCGGGGAAAAACTCAAATCGAACATCGCAATGTCGGGATGTGGCGAGCCAGACGCTAACGTTGTTCGCCGTTATATGGCGCAGGATCGGTCCCGCCAGGACTATCGGGAGACCGGCTCCAACTGTCATTCTGAACTCCTCATCCGTCTGCCAAACACACACGGTGTGAGTGCTCAACTGTCTTCGTCATGCTGATCTTGTTGACGTAGACATATGAACTGCGGCGCCTGCATCCAAGTGCCAGCAGAAGACCGATTGCCCCGCGACATTGTTCGCGGGGCTGAGGAGTTACAGAAAACCGGAAGAGGAAATGCTCTCGAAAGGGCAGGCTTCAGCCTTTCACGCCCGAGGAGATCATGACGGCTTCCGTCACCTTCTTCTGGAAGATCAGATAGGCAACGGCGACGGGCATGGCACCCAGAAGCGCGACGGACATCAGACGGGCGTAATAGACGCCAAAGGCATCGTTCACCTGGGTGATCCCGACCGGGATCGTCATCTGGTTCTCCGTTGTGATGACGAGGAAGGGCCAGAGAAACTGGTTCCACGCCATGATGAAGGTGATGATTGCCAGAGCGGTCGTGATGCCCCAGTTGAGCGGCAGGTAGATCCTGAACAGCAGCGTATAGTCACCGCCGCCATCCAGGACGACGGCCTCGCGCATTTCCTTCGGCACGGCGTCAAAGAACTGCTTGTAGACGATGATCACCACCGGAACGATGAGCTGCGGCAGGATGATGCCGGCCCAGGTGTTTATCAGGCCCATGTCGTTCATCAGGATGAACTGCGTCACCACAAGCGCCTGCGAGGGCACCATGAAACTGGCGAGCACCACGCCGTAAAGCAGCCTCCGGCCGGGAAAGCGCATCTGGGAGATGGCATAGGCGCACATCATTCCGGAGACAATGACAACCAGCGTGATGATCACGGATGTGCCGATGGAGTTCCAGTACCAGTTGAGCAGCTTGGTATCGAACAGAACGTCGATATAGGAGGCCAGGTTGAACTCGTCGGGAATGACACCTGCACCTTCGCTGACGACCCTTTCCTCGGTGCGGATCGAGGTAATGAACGCCCAGTAGAGTGGGAAGATCCAGATGGCCGCCGCCAAGAGGCTGCCGATGCCCAGAACCCAGTTTTCCAGTTTGCGGGTCTTCATTGCTTGTTCCCTCCCGCGCGCAGCAACTGAAACTGCAGCACCGACACGACCACGATCAGCACAAACAGAACAAGGGCGATGGCAGAGGCATAGCCGCCGTGGTTCAACTGGAAGGCTTCCCGGTAGACCATCAGAAGCAGAACGTAGGACGAATTGAACGGCCCACCGGACGACAACAGGTAGATCTGGTCGAAAATCTTGAGCTGCAGGATCAGCTGAAGGGTCAGGACAAGAGCGGTTACCGGCCAGAGCAGGGGCCAGGTGACCTTGGTGAACAGTTGCCAGCGTGTTGCCCCGTCCAGAGCCGCTGCTTCATAATAATCGCTGGAGATGTTTCGAAGGCCCGCGATGAACAGAAGCACGTTGAAACCGTTGGTCCACCAGATGGTCACCGTGGCGACTGTCGGCATGACCCAATAGGGGTTCTTGAAGACCGGCACCGGTTTGCCGGTAAAGAACGCGAACACCGGCTGCAGCACGCCAAACTGGAAGTCCAGCATCCAGGCCCAGATTTGCGTCACCACCGACACGGGCAGAATGTAGGGAAGAAAGAAAAGCGCGAGGATCAACGCCTGAAGCGGACCCTTGATGCGCGTGATCATCATTGCAATGGCAAGGGCCAGTGCGGTCGTTGGAACGACGGTCAGGAGAACGAAATAACCGTTGTTCTTCAGAGATGTATAGAAGAGGTTGTCGGTAAGCAGCCGTTTGAAATTGGCAAGGCCGACCCATTCCCCCGGACCGATCAGGGGCGCGTTGGTGAAGCTCAGCTCGATCATCCGGATCGTCGGATAGAGAAAGACCAGCACGAAGGTCAGGACAAAGGGCGCGATGAGCGTCATGGCGACCGCCACTTCCCTGCGCCGGTTGGTAATCATGGCCACTTGAGTAATCGTCCTTTTCTCGCCGCAGGAGACGCCTGCCGCATATGGTGTGCGTGCGGCAGGCGTCCCGGGCAAAGCCTTCGTCTATTGAAGCTTCGACTGAAGCTCGTCTTTCATCTGCTGTGCTGCCTGTGCAGGCTCCAGATAGCCATGCATGGCGGGCGAGATGATGTTGATGGCTGCATCATAGACAGGCGAGGCCACCCCTGCGATCGGCGACCTTGGGTCGTAGGCCGCGGTTTCGGCGAGTGACGAATAGGTGGCGTTCGGTTCCATTTCCCCGAATTCATCGCTGGTCGCGACAGGCTTGTAGGCTGGAATATGTCCTGCCCCGGCCCAGGAGATCGAGTTCTTCTCCATCCAGCCGATTGCGGTCATCACCGCCGCGCGTTTTTCCGGACTCATTTCCGTTCCCTGAGGAATGGCGAAGGCGTGGGAATCCGCCCAGGTGGCCGTGGTTCCAAGCAGCGTCGGAATTTGTACCGCACCCCAGTCGAACCCGAGCGTTCCCTTTTCCGCCATGTCGACCATGGTCGGCACTTCCCAAACGCCGTTCATGTGAAAAGCGGCCTTGCCGGACGTGAACAACGCAACGGAGGCTTCGTATTCGGCCTGCTCCGGCTGCCAGCCCTGCTTGTGCCAGTTGGTCATGATCTCGATGGCATTGGCGGCCTTGTCCAGATTGTCGCCTGCCAGAACCTCGCCATCGGTGATCAGCTCGCCGCCTTGCTGCTTGAGGAGGGTGAAGAAGACCCGGTAGGTGCCGCCATCGTCACCCGTTGCGTAGGAGACGGGCGCTTCGGAGCCGTTTTCCTTGGCAAGCGCAAGCGCTTCCTCGAAATCGGCGAGGCTTTCAATGCCGGTCAGATTGCCCTGGTCATCGAGGAAGCGGGATCCTTCGAAATAGGTCTTGTTTACGTAGAGCACGATGGCGTGGATATCGAACGGCACTGCGTGGAGCTTGCCGTCCGCATCGCTCGCGGCGGCAATGGCTGCCGGGAAAAAGTCATCCTTGCTGAGACCGGCGGCGGCAAGATCGTCATCACTGATCACGTCCAGCACATTTTCCTCAAGCCCGAGCGGCATGCGCGACAGGTGATAGGTCATCACGTCCGGGCCCTGGCCAACGGCAACGGAAGTGCGCACCTTGGTGTAGAAGGGCACGCCCCATTCCAGAGTGGTTCCGTTGATCTTGATGTCCGGATGCTCTTCGTTGAAGCGTGCGATCAACGCTTTCATGCGAACGCCGTCCCCACCGCTCAGAAAGTCCCACCAGGTGATGTCCTGCTGGGCAAATGCCGGCAGGCTGGCAAGGCTCATCGCCCCCGCTGCCAGAAGTGTCTTAAGGTATTTCATCGACTCTTCCTCCCGTATGAAAAACCGGCATTTCCCATCAAGGCCGGTTCAAAGGTACCAGGCAGACAGAAGGTCTACCGAATACGCTGGTCCTGCTCGTTGAAGACCAGAACCTGTTCCGGCGTGCAGGTGAGCTTGATTGCCTCACCGCCCCCGGCATGGCGGCTGCCGCGCCATTCAACGACGATCTCGCGGCCGTCCGGCATATGCGTGTGCAGGTAGGAGACACCTCCCAGGTCCTCCGCCATTTCCACGGTCACGGGAATGCCCGTGTCCGCGCTGGTCAGGTGTTCCGGCCGCAGTCCGACGGTGATCCGGCTGTCGGCCGGAAGATCGCCGGAAACTTTCGCCAGCAGGACTGCGTCCGTTCCGTTGATGGCGATGCGCAGGCAATCGTCTTCCCGGCCGAGCACTGTTGCCGGCAGAAAGTTCATGGCCGGCGATCCGATGAAACCTGCGACGAACTTGTTGTCGGGGTCGTCGTAGAGATCGAGTGGTTTTCCGGCCTGTTGCACGACACCCTGTTTCAGGACGAAGATCCGGTCCGCCAGCGTCATGGCCTCCACCTGATCGTGAGTGACGTAGATCATCGTCGCGCCGATCTGCTTGTGCAGCCGGGCAAGTTCCAGCCGCATCTGGACGCGCAATTCCGCATCCAGGTTCGACAGAGGCTCATCAAACAAAAACACCTTGGGCTGGCGCACGATCGCCCGTCCGATCGCAACCCGCTGACGCTGGCCTCCGGACAGTTGAGACGGTTTCTTCTGCAACTGTTCCTCAAGCTGGAGGATGCGGGCCGCTTCCATCACCTTGTCGTGCACGTCCTGTTTCGGCGCCCGCTTCAGACGCATGGAAAAGGCCATGTTCTCGAAGACGGAAAGATGCGGATAAAGCGCATAGGACTGGAAGACCATGGCAACGCCGCGTTTGGCCGGTTCCTGCCAGGTCACATCGGTGCCTTCGATCGAGATCTTGCCGCCGCTTGTGTCCTCAAGGCCTGCGATCATCCTCAGCAATGTCGATTTTCCGCAGCCGGAGGGACCGACAAAGACCGCGAATTCACCCGTCGGAATGTCCATGCTGACATCATGGATCACCCCGACCGGGCCGAAGACCTTGCGTATGTTGCGAAGCTGAACCCCCATTGCATGGATCCCCTCAGCCGACGCTCAACCGCAGGACATGATAGGAAAGCGGCGCAAGCTTGCCCTTGAGCTGACCATCCTCCACGCCAACACCTGTCCCCTTGCCGGGAACCACGTTGTCCGGCTTGTCCGGACCGTTGGTGTCATTGAGGCCGTAGCCTTCCATGGACAGATGTTCGGCCAGGGACGGCGAGCCGAAACCCGTCAAGGACACGTCGAGATCGGCCGTTTCGGTCAGATGCCGGTTCAGGACGAAAAGCGTCAGCGTTCCTGCTGCCTTGTCGTGTACCCCGGCAATGTCGAGGTAGCACACGTCGTCGGCAACGGAGCAGTCGTATGTCGGTGCATCCACGGCAACGTTCAGCGCATCACCGCGGCCGTAAAGAGACGCGAACTGATAGGGGTAATAGATGGTCTGACGCCAGGCGGGTCCGCCTTTTTCCGCCCGGATCGGGGCGATTACGTTGACCAGCTGGGCAATGCAGGCAATACGCACACGGTCGGAGCGGCGGATGAACTCGTTGAGCAGGCCGGCGACGAAGAGGGCGTCCTCGAAGTTGTAGTTCTCCTCAAGCAGCGGTGGTGCTTCCGGCCAGTCCCATTCCTTGATGCGGCGGCTGTCGTCCTCGCGGATGTGGTACCACACATTCCACTCGTCGAAGCAGATGTGGACGTCGTTCTTCGCACGCTTCTTGGACTTCACGTAATCGATGACACCGCCAATGGTCTGGATGTAGCGGCCGGTTTCCTCGATCTTGCCGAAGTAGTTGAGCGTGTCCTTGCTCTTGTTGCCGAAATACTTGTGAAGCGAGATGTAGTCGACGTTCTCGTAGCACTCTTCCAGGACTTCGCGTTCCCATTCGGGATAGGTGGGCATGCGGTCGTTTGAACTGCCGCAGACGACCGCCTCGATCGTCGGGTCGAAGCCTTTGAACGCCTTGGCCGTCTCGTTGGCCAGCCGGCCGTATTCCGTGGCGACCTTGTGGCCGATCTGCCAGGGGCCGTCCATTTCGTTGCCGAGGCACCACATCTTGACCCCGTAAGGATCCTCGCGGCCATTGGAACGGCGCAGGTCGGACCATTGGGTGCCACCGGGAAAATTCACATATTCCAGGAAGTTGCGCGCCTCTTCCAGACCACGCGAACCCAGGTTGACGGCCAGCATCATCTCGATGCCGGCCTGTTCCGCCCAGATCGCGAAATCGTCGATGCCGACCTGGTTGGTTTCCTTGCTGCGCCAGGCAAGATCGAGGCGGACGGGGCGCTTGTCCTTCGGGCCGATGCCGTCTTCCCAGTTGTAGGCGGAAACGAAGTTGCCGCCCGGGTAACGAATGGCCGGGATCCTGAGGTCCTGTACGAATTTCAGCACGTCCTTGCGAAAGCCGTTGGCGTCGGCCTGCGGGTGGTCAGGTTCATAGATGCCGGAATAGATCGCCCGTCCCATGTGTTCAATGAATGCGGAATAAAGCCGCTCATCGATGGAACTGATCCGGAAATCCCGATGCACGGTGACGCGTGCCTTCATTCGCATTCTCCCAGAAATATATATCGAATAAATCGATATGAATCTTTATTTCTGATAAGAATGCGAGCTTGTCGAAAATTGTCAACTGGACAATGTTGCTGCAGTGCAACCAGAAGTGCATGTCCACACGTCTTTTCAAGTGCAGTTTCGGTCAATTGCGGGTGTGCAGCCGCAAAATAATGTCCTGATCGTAATTGCCGAAACCGCGGCCGAAGACATTGATTCCGCCCGGATGCCGTCCTTCGGCCTTTACTTCGATCTTCAACCGAACCGACCGGTGTTCGTCGAGCTGGAGGTCTTCTGTCTTGATATCGGAGATCTTGTGACCGTCCACGAAGGTGCCGTTCCTGCCCACGCTCCAGGTCTTCAGCATGCCGTATTGCGAGCCGGAAAGCTTCCACCAGTCGGGTGTGTAGGCCCCGCGCTTGTCGCCGAAATCACCCGGGGATGTCCAGACGCCGATCTCCTTGCCGTTGATCGACAGGACGATGTCGGAGGGCCAGTTGCTCATGGTGCCGGGCACCTCGGAACTTACCTCCATCACCACGTCCAGACCGTCGATCTGCTTGCCCGTCAGCTTGGCATTGTTGGGGAACTGGTATTCGACGAAGCCACTGGTAAACCACAACAAAGCCGTTTTCATCCGCTCCGGATCCATGAAGGTTTCCGGCACATCGAGAAGGCCGATGATCCCTTCTGTCGAGCAGATGCCGCAAGGAGCAGTGACGAGGCTGTTGGTGTAAAGGCCGAGAGGCATCGAAACTTCGATCTGGTTCGGCTCGATGCGTTCTTCCGACGAGCGGAAGGCCAGTATGATCTCATCGTAGATGGCGAAGGTCGTCTTCTGGCTGCCCTTCTTCGCCCGCTGCACTTCCGTTCGCACCAGGCCTGCTTCTTCCAGGACCTGGATGTGGGTGGAGACCGAGGATTGCGGCATGCCGGAAGCTTCCGAAAGCGCGTTGATGTTCATCCCGGGCGTCCGTACCAGCTCCTGCAACAGGTGCAGGCGAGGCTGGGAAGCGATCGCCTTCATGGCGATCTTGTCCTTGACGGGATCGACGATCAGAAAATTTGCGCGCATGGGTTGTTCCCGGCTGTAAATCTGGAACAGCTATTTGTATCGCTTTTTTCGATAATTACAATTGCTGTTTCACTGCGCCGGTTCTCAAGGTCGATATGAACCATCCGGCAGACAGGGTGCAGTTCGCAGACAATCGGTCTTCAGCCGAGAGGCAGTGTTCTTGCAAACTCAGGAATCCAGCCGCAGCTGGGTGAGGGCGCGCTTGATTTCGTTGCCGAGCAACCGTTCGGGTGGCGAGATGCCGGAAGAGGCGGACATGACGACGCCAATGCGCAGGTTGGACAGGATGTCATGCATCAGCGGCACGAAGCGGAGAATGCCCTGGTCGATTTCGTCAATGAAACCGATCTTGGTGTAAAGGCCGAGGCCTCGGCCGGCCAGGATCATCTGTTTTGCCACATGCAAGGTGTCGGTAAAGCAGTTGGTCGAGAGGGCGGAGGACATGCCCGAGATTGCCTGGTCGATGATGGAATTGCGGCCGCGCGCATCCACGGTGCGCACCATTTTCTGGCCGGTGAGTTCCTCTATGGCAAGGTTAGTTCGGCCTGCGAAGGGATGGTCGGATCGCATGATGATGCCGATCGGCGCGGTCTTGTCGGAGATTACCCGAACGTTTGGATGCAGATCGAAGGTGAAGGTAATGCCGATATCGGCAATCCCGCCCGCAACAGCGGTGATGATCTCGTCCGGCTGCGCGGTGGTGATCGAATAGGTGACCTGCGGATAGATCCGGTTGAAGTCGAGCAGGATACGGGGCAACAGGCCGTAGGTTACGGAATCGATGGCGGCAATGTTGAGGTGCCCGGACCGAAGGTCGCGGATATCGTCCAGCATGGTGCGGGTGCGTTCATAGTCCTGCAGCGTCTTGCGGCAGTGTTCCAGGACGATGGCCCCCGCATCGGTCAGCGTCACGCCTTCAGGGGTGCGCTCGAACAGGCGAACGCCCATCTCGTTCTCGGTGCTGATGATCTTCCGGTTCACCGTGGTGGAAGACACGTTCAAAACCGCAGATGCCTTGCGGATGGAGCCCTGACGGGCGACTTCGTCGAAATAACGCAGAAAATTCGAATGCACGATGTCCCCCCGGACAGAGTGGCAAACAGTGCATCACAAAGTGCGGTGCATTTTATGCATCACCGTTAGCATGTTTTTGCACTTTTTGCACCGTGCATCTTCCCGTTAGAGTTCACTGTGAAGTCGGCAAGGGGAACAGTCGGCCACAAACCGCCCAATCTCAAATGAGGGGGACCAACAGTATGTCATACCTATTCTCGAATGGATTGAACCGCCGCTCGATGCTCAAGACCATGGCCGCGGGCGCTGGTCTGGCAGGCGCCGGAACACTTGTGAATATCGTCCCAGGCTTTGCTCAGGACACCTTCAAGGTTTCCATGCAGCTCGGCTGGCTGGCCGGTAACGGCAACCTGGGAGAAATCGCGGCCGACAAGCTGGGCTATTTTGCGGAAGAAGGTCTTGAATTCGAAATCGTGCCGGGGGGGCCGAATGTCGATGGTGTGGCGTCCGTCGCTTCCGGGCGGTCCAATCTCGGCCAGGTGTCTTCCAGCCCCTCTCTCATGCTGGCGCGCTCGGCGGGCATTCCGGTGAAATGTATTGCCGCCGGTTACCAGCAGCATCCCTACACGTATTTCTCGCTCAAGAAGAACCCGATCAAGACACCGCAGGACATGATCGGCAAGACCATCGGCACCCAGGCGACCGGACGGATCCTGTTCCGCGCGCTTCTGGCCAAGAACGGCATATCCGAGGATCAGGTTGAACTGAAGGTCATCGGCAGTGACATGGCGCCGCTGCTGACGGGGCAGGTCGATGCGATTACCGGCTGGAAGACAAACGTCAACGCGCTTTCGATCCTAGGGGACCAGCGTGTCGACATGTCCCTGTGGGATGCCGGCATCCAGCTTTATGCCAACCCCTTCTACACCACGGACACGGTGCTGAACGAGCATGGCGACAAGGTGCAGGCCATGATCCGCGCCATCTCGCGCGGCTGGGGCTGGGTTCGTGAGAACCAGGAAGAAGCCGTCAACTATCTGGTCGAGCGCCTGCCGAACCTGGATAGGGAAAGCGAACTGAAGGCGGTGCCGCTGGTGGTCGGATATTCCTTCAACGAAAAGACCGCCGAAAACGGCTGGGGCACCATGACCCGCGAAAACTGGCAGGCCCAGATCGAGACTTACGAAAATCTCGAGCAATTCGCGAACGGGGCGCCCGCCGTCGACGATGTGATGACACTGTCGGTCCTGGAGAGCACCGCAGACAGCCGCCCGAAGGTCGGTTAAGGCCATGGAAGCGGTATTGGAAAATCTGGACGCAGGCACGTTGGTGCCAGCAGCCAGCCTGCGCAATGCCTGGGTCAAGTTCGGTCAGTTCACCGCGATCCAGGACATCAGCCTGGAGATCGAGGCGGGAGCCTTTTATTCCATCCTTGGTCCGTCGGGTTGTGGCAAGTCAACCTTGCTCCGGCTGGTGTCTGATCTCATCCCGCCCGCGTCCGGCGACGTGTCGATCTTCGGCAAGACGACCGAGGCTGCCCGTCTGGCACGGGAATTCGCCTTCGTGTTTCAGGACGCGACACTGCTGCCCTGGCGCACGGCATTGGAGAACGTCCAGCTGCCCCTGGAGATGGGGCAGAGCCGCGGGATCCAGATCCCCGTCAGCGACAAGTCGCCGATGGAACTGCTTGAGCTCGTCGGGCTCAAGGGCCGCGAACACGCACTGCCTCACGAGCTTTCCGGAGGCATGCGCCAGCGTGTGGCGATTGCCCGTGCACTGGTCTGCAAACCGAAGCTGTTGCTGATGGACGAGCCCTTTGGTGCGCTCGATGAGATGACCCGCGACCACCTGAACCTTCAGCTTCTGAAGGTCTGGGAGGAAACCGGCGTGACGATCCTGTTCGTAACTCACTCGATCCCGGAAGCGGTTTTTCTGGGGCAGAAGGTGCTGATGCTCAAGGCACATCCGGGCCGCCTGCACGAGATCGTCGATATCGATCTGCCATATCCGCGCACCACCGAGTTGCGGGATACGGCGGAATTCACCCGATACTCCGCGCATTTGCGCAAACTTCTGGAGGCGTGCTGATGACTGCCGTCGACGAAACGATGGGCATGCCGGTGGATGATGACGCTGCCGAAAAGGCCATGGCGCGCAGGGCACGGCTGACTGCTGTCGCGACCCCGGTGCTGACTGCGGTCGGCCTGATTGCCACCTGGGAAATCGGCGTCCGGGCCTTTGGGGTGCCGAGCTACATCGCCCCGGCTCCGAGCGAAGTCGCAACAACGCTGGTAACCGAATTTCCGCAGTTGATGCGGAACTTCTGGCCGACACTGTTCGAAAGCGTGCTCGGCTTTGTCGTTGGCAATGTGGCTGCAGTGCTGATCGCGATCGCCTTCGTGCACAGCCGCATGGTGGAGCGGGCGTTCTTCCCGATCGCGGTGTTCATCAACACCATTCCGATCCTGGCCATTGCCCCGATCCTGGTTCTGATCTTCGGAGCCGGATTGACCGCAAAGGTCGTCATCGCTGCCCTGATCTGTTTCTTCCCGACACTGGTCAACATGGTACGCGGCCTGCAGTCCGTCAGCCCTCAGGCGTTGGAACTGGCACGGATCCTGTCCGCCTCCAAGTCGGAAGTGTTCTGGAAGATCCGTCTGCCGTCTTCGCTGCCGTTCCTGTTTTCGGCACTGAAGATCGCGGCCACCACCTGTGTCATCGGCGCCATCGTCGGGGAATGGGTTGGGGCGGATGTCGGGCTGGGTGCGTTGATCATCGATGCAACGTTCAATTTCCGCTCCGCCTTGCTCTACGCGACAGTCTTCCTGTCGTCGGGCCTGTCGGTGTTGATGTTTGCCGCTGTTTCCATTGCCGAACGCATGATCGTGCGGTGGTGAAGCGGATCTGAACCAAACGAAAATCTGAACTGAAACCGGGCCGTCGCTTGGCGGCCCAACGGGAGGAGTGCGCCGAAATGAGCACCAACACAACGCAGATTTCCTTGACCCGCAATGAGCAGGTTCCGGTCGTCGCAGACTGCGACGTGGTCGTCATCGGCGGTGGCCCCGCCGGCCTGAGTGCCGCCGTATCGGCTGCCAGAAACGGCTGCTCGGTGACCCTGCTCGAGCGTTACCACCACCTTGGCGGCATGGCCTCCGGCGGAATGGTTCTGGTGCTCGACGACATGGTCAACGAGGGCAATGAAATCGTCACGACGGGCATCGTCAACGAATTCGTCGACCGGATGTCGGCTCAGGATGGCGCAGTGTTTCCGCCGCCGGAAGATTGCCTGACCAACTGGGAAATGTGGAAGAAGTGGTCCCGTTGGGGCTGCATCGATTTTCACAAGACCGGCATGCCTCAGCCGATCATTCACGCAGTTGCCTTCGACCCCGATTGCTGGAAACGGGTGAGCCTCGACCTGGTGCGTGAGGCAGGTGTCAATTTGCGCCTGCATTCGTGGTTTTCCGAAGCAATGGTGGAAGACGGCCGTGTGACCGGCGTGATCTGCCAGACCAAGCTTGGCCGTCAGGCGATCAAGGCGAAGATGGTGATCGATGCCAGCGGCGATCTGGATGTCGCATCCTCCGCAGGGGCGTCTTTCCAGACCGGACAGTACATCGTCACGACTGTGTTCCGCCTTTGCGACGTCGACACGGACAAGGCAGAAGCCTTCGAGTTCGAAAATCCGGAAGAATACAAGGCCCTGGACCGTCAGGTGCGCCGGGTGATCGGTGGCGCCTGGGGCATGTGGTGGCTGAAGACGCCGCTGCCGGGCATCGTCTGGTGCAACTGCCCGCACATGCCGGGGTATGATGGCCTGTCGCCGGAACACATGCTGGCGGCGGAAGTCGAAGGCCGCGAGCGCATGATGAAGCTGCTTGCCTTCGTGCGCGCCAATCTGCCCGGTTTCGAAAACGCCAAGATGCTGGGTGCCGCGGAACAACTCGGCATTCGCCAGACCCGTCTGTTGCAGGGCGAATATGTGGTCACCCGCGATGACGTGCGCTCCCGCCGTCATTTCTCCGACAGCGTCTGCCGGGGCAGGGACTACTACACGCCTTACAGGGCGCTGCTGCCCAAGGGCATCGACAACATGATCGTTGCCGGTCGCCACTACTCGGTTGAGAGCGAAGCCCAGAAGCTTTCGCGGGAAATTCCGCCGTGCATGGCGCAGGGCGAAGCCGCCGGCGTCGCCGTTGCGGTCGCTCTGGAACAGAACTGTGCACTGCGCGACGCCGACGTTGCCACGATCCAGAAACGCATGCGTGCCCAGGGCGCCGACCCCGGCGACATCCCATCAGCAAATGCGCTCGTCGAAGGCACCGTCGCGGCAGAATAAAAAGGATAACAAACGTGAATACCCAAGCTTTCCCACTCTCCGGTGTCCGCATTCTGGACTTCACCCAGGTCATGCTGGGGCCATGTGCAACCCAGATGCTGGCCGACTTCGGCGCGGACGTCATCAAGATCGAGCGCCCCGGTGCAGGCGACCTGTCGCGGCACTTCTTCGACGTGCGGTCGGAAGAGGGCATGAACAATGCCGTCTTCTCGTCGCTGAACCGCAACAAGCGGTCTGTCGAGATCGACACCAAGTCCGATGAGGGCAAGCAGATGGTGTACGATCTGGTGCGCAACGCGGACGTGGTCGTCGACAATTTCCGCGCCGGTGTCATGGACCGTCTGGGCTTCGGCTATGACGCGCTCAAGGCGATCAATCCCCGCATCATCTGTGCATCCGGAACGGGGTTTGGCGAGAAGGGCCCCTATGCCCACAAGGGTGGGCAGGACGTTCTGGCCCAGGCGATGAGCGGTGTCATGGAAAAGACCGCTGACCCGTCTATCGAGCGGTCCATCTATCCCACCACCTTGTGCGACTATACGGCAGGCATGCACCTGGTTCAGGGCATTCTGGCGGCCTTGCTGGCACGGACGAAGACCGGTCGCGGCCAGAGGGTCTCCGTTTCGCTCTACGATTCCATGATTGCGATGCAGATGCAGGAAGCCGCACAGTGGACCAAGCACCGCGAAGTGCTGAACTGGGCCGCAATGCCCTTGACCGGTGTCTTCGACACCACTGACGGTGCTCTGGTGGTGGTCGGTGCCTTCAAGGCTAATCCGTTGCGCGACATCTGCACCGCGCTTGGCATCGAGGACCTTTCACCCACCTATCCGGACCTCGCCAGCCAGCGTGCCAACAAGCCCTATCTGCAGGACCGGTTCCGGGCCGTCTTCGCAACGGACACGACGGCGCACTGGATCGCCAGGCTGGAAGAGCAGGACCTGCTTTGCGCACCCGTGCGGGCGCTCGGAGAAGCACTCGAAGACCCGCAGACCGCCATCAACGGCATGCTGCTGGATTTCGACCATCCGGTCCTTGGCCCCGTGAGGGTCGTGGGGTCACCCGTGCACTTGAGTGAAGCACCCCTGAAACTGCGGCACGCGCCGCCGCGCCTGGGTGAACACACCGACGAAGTCATTGCGGAGTTCGGCCTGCAACAAGTGGCAGGGGCGGCGGAATGAGTGTCCTTTTCACCCTCGAAAACCATGTCGCCCGGGTTGTCATAGACCGCCCGGAGCGCATGAACGCGGTCGACAGGGCAACTTCGGACGAGCTGGAAACCATCTGGCGGAAGATCGAAGCCGATCCGACCGTGCGCTGCGTGGTGTTGACCGGTTCGGGTGAACGCGCCTTTTCCGCCGGTGCGGACCTGAAGGACAGCAACGGACTGAGTGGGCTTGAATATTGGGCGTCCGCAAACCCGCTTGGGTTCGGCGGCATCGCCCTGAGGCGCTCCTTGAAGGTGCCGGTGATTGCCCGCGTCAACGGTCTTGCGCTCGGCGGCGGCATGGAAATGGTTCTCGGCTGCGACATCGTGATTGCCAGCGATACGGCCAGGTTCGGCCTGCCCGAAGCAAAGGTGGGCAACCTTCCGCTGGCAGGCGGGATGACGCTGCTTCAACGTCTTGTCCCACGCAATATCGCTGTCGGACTGATGATGACCGGCCGGATGGCAAGCGCGGTGGAGATGGAGCGCTACGGGCTCGTCAATGCCGTCGTGCCGCAGGACGAACTCGATGCGGAAGTGGACCGCTGGATTGCCGACATTCTGGCAAGTGCGCCGCTTTGCGTGCAGGCGATCAAGGCCACAGTACGCGAAACCGGTGAAATGCCGCCCGACCAGGCACAGGCCGTGCGGTCTCCCGAACTGATCGCCGCCCTAACGTCAGAGGATTCCCTCGAAGGGGTTCGGGCGTTCCGGGAAAAGCGCGCGCCGGTCTGGCAAGGCAAATGAGTTGAGAGATCAAGATGGCGCTGATCATCAAGAGCGAATGCATTGATGTGAAGGACGGGATCTGCACCACGTCCTGTCCGGTCGACTGCATCTATGAAGGCGAGCGGATGTTCTACATCCACCCCGAAGAATGCATCGAATGCGGCATGTGCGAGAGCATCTGCCCGGTCGACGCGATCCGCTACGACGACGAGGTGACCGGTGCGGACCGGGCGTTCATCGAGATCAACAAGGATGTGTTCCAGGCACCGGACGGAGGACTGGTTTCGCCGGGTGGCTGGACCAGGGGCGATACGCCTTTTCGGGACCACCCTGCGGTGCGGGATTTTTTCAAACACGATTTTGAGGAACAGACGACATGAAGGGGATAGTTGCGGCGGTACCGACACCGCTCGATGCGCATGGCGCACCGGTGAAAGATACCTTTCTGGAACATTGCGCCTGGGCGCTGGCCAACGGGTGCGATGCCCTGAACATCCTGGGTACGACCGGTGAGGCGAATTCTCTCGGTCTGGCCCATCGCAAGCAAGTGATGGCCTGGGCGGCCGAGGCCTTTGACACACGCCGGCTTATGGTCGGCACGGGTCTCACGTCCCTTGAGGACACGCTGGACCTCACGCGTGCAGCTGCCGGCATGGGCTATGGCGTCGCGCTGGTCCTGCCGCCGTTCTACTACAAGCCTGTCACCGAAGAGGGGCTGGTTGCCTGGTATGAAGCGCTGGACCGGGCACTCGGCGCGACGCCGATCGAGATCTATTTCTATAATTTCCCGCAGATGACGGGCTTGAAGATACCCGCGGATGTCGTCGAGCGTCTGGCAAAAGCCCATCCGAAACGGTTCACGGGCATCAAGGATTCCTCAGGCGATCTCGACTATTGCCGGGAGCTTGTCCGGCGACTGCCTGAGCTGAAGGTGTTTCCAAGTTCGGAAACGGCGCTCGCGGAGGGCCCCGGAGCCGGGTTCGCAGGCTGTATTTCCGCCACCGTGAACATCAGCGCGCCCCTTTGTGCGCGGCTCCTGCAGGACCCGGCAGACGAGGCATTGGCTGGCCGGGTCGCCAGCATACGGGCGGACATTGCTGCCCACCCGCTGGTGCCTGCGGTCAAATATCTTGTCGGCCGGCGCGCTGCTGAAAGTGCCTGGAACCGTGTTCTTCCTCCCTTTCAACAACTGGACGATGCCGCATGCGGGTCTCTCGACCGCATTGCCGAAACCCTTTGAAACCGGAATTCCAATGACAAAGCACGATAATCTGATCGGCGGCAAATGGCTGCCTTCCAACACCTATTCCGAAAACCGCAATCCTTCGAACACCGATGATGTCGTCGGCCTTTATGCCCAGGGAGACGTTGACGATGTCGACGCCGCCGTCGCGGCAGCGCGCAATGCCGCGCCAGGCTGGGCAGCGGCAACGCCGCAGACCCGCCATGATCTGCTGGAAGCAGTTGGGCGAAAGTTGGCGGAACGGGCCGAAGAATATGGCCGCCTGCTGTCGCGCGAGGAAGGCAAGACGCTGGCGGAAGGCATCGGTGAAACCATGCGCGCCGCCCAGGTTTTCAAGTTCTTTGCCGGTGAAGCGCTGCGCGTGACCGGCGATATGCAGGCCTCCGTGCGGCCCGATATCGACGTTGAGGTTACGCGTGAGCCGGTCGGTGTGATCGGCCTGATCACTCCGTGGAACTTTCCCATCGCCATTCCCGCCTGGAAGGCAGCACCTGCGCTGGCCTATGGCAATTGCGTCGTATTGAAACCGGCGGACCTGACGCCGGGCTGCGCTCATGTGATCGCAACGCTGCTGGATGAATGCGGCTGTCCGTCCGGTGTCTTCAACCTGGTCATGGGGCGCGGTTCTGTTGTTGGCGAGGCCATCGTTACACATCCGGATGTCGATGCGGTTTCCTTCACCGGGTCCGTTGCCACGGGAAGCCATATTGCCGAAGTGTGCGGACGGCTTAAACGCAAGTGCCAGCTTGAAATGGGTGGCAAGAACCCGATGGTGGTGCTGGATGACGCCGATCTGGATGTCGCCGTTTCCGCATGCCTGAACGGGACATTCTTTTCCACCGGCCAACGCTGCACCGCGTCCTCGCGCATGATCGTGCAGGCGGGCATTCACGACGCTTTCGTTGAGAAGCTGCAAACAGCGATGCTGGCCTTGAAGGTTGGGGATGCGCTCGATCCCGCTACCCAGATTGGACCGGTGGTCGACGAAAAGCAGCTCTCTTCGAACCTTGCCTATGTGGACCTCGCCCGCAAGGAAGGAGCAAAGGTGATTGGCGGCGAGCGGCTCGAACTTGCCGTGCCCGGCTATTTTCAGGCCCCGGCACTGTTTCTCGAGACGACCAATTCCATGCGCATCAACCGGGAAGAGATTTTCGGTCCCTGCGGATCCGTCATCAAGGTGGCCGACTTCGAGGAAGCCATTACAGTTGCAAACGACACCGAATTCGGTCTGTCAGCCGGTATCTGCACCACAAGCCTGAAACATGCCCGCGACTTCAAGCGGCGTGCCAGGGTCGGTATGGTGATGGTCAACCTGCCGACCGCCGGTGTTGATTTTCACGTTCCCTTCGGCGGCACCAGGGGATCGTCTTTTGGGCCACGTGAACAGGGCCGCTACGCGGCGGAATTCTTCACCACGGTCAAGACCAGCTACCTGTTTGCAGGCTAGGAGAAGCACATTGGACAGCAAATCCGGCAAATGGCGCAACCGGTTTCTCGGGCTGTGCGATCACATCGCACAATGGTCTGAAGATCGCGACTTCAAGGTGGGTGCAGTCATTGTCGGACCTGGTCAGGAAATCCGCGCGACAGGTTACAACGGCCTGCCGCGCGGGGTCTCCGGAATGGATGAAACCCGTCTCGACCGCCCGAGCGGTGAAAAGTTCTTCTGGGTGGAACACGCCGAACGCAATGCGATCTACAACGCAGCCCGCGCCGGTGTAGCGCTTGCCGGTTGCACCCTCTACGTCAACCGGTTTCCCTGTGCGGATTGCGCGAGGGCTATCATTCAAAGCGGGCTGTCCTGTGTGGAATGCCCGCCCAGACCATCGCATGACGGCAAGCTTGATCACAGTTTTGAGGTTTCCGAGATCATGCTCAAGGAAGCTGGAATAAAGATGACGCTTGCTAAGCCGACTGCCGGCGGCTCCAGCTAAAACCGGGAGTTCCTTGGGTGGGGGGGCCGGTTTGGTGGTGGTCAGTCGCCCCGGCGGGCCGCATCGATGGCAGCTACGTCGATTTTCTTCATCTCCATCATTGCGCCAAAGGCGCGCTTTGCTTCGCCGCCGCCGGCAGCCAGGGCTTCCATCAGCGTGCGCGGGGTGATCTGCCAGGAAATGCCCCATTTGTCCCTGCACCATCCGCAGGCGCTTTCCTCGCCGCCATTGTCGACAATGGCGTTCCAGTAACGGTCGGTTTCTTCCTGATCCTCGGTCGAAACCTGGAAAGAGAACGCTTCGCTGTGCTTGAATGTGGGGCCGCCGTTCAGGCCGAGACAAGGAATGCCCAGCACGGTAAATTCCACGGTCAGAACGTCGCCCTCTTTCCCGGAAGGATAGTCGCCGGGGGCGTGGTTGACGGCTTTCAGGGCGCTGTCCGGAAAGGTTTCAGCGTAAAATCGTGCCGCGGCCTCGGCGTCTTTTTCGTACCAGAGGCAAATCGTGTTCTTTGCAATCGACATTGTTTCCAGTCCTGGAGTTATACCGTCGCCCCGGATGGCTGTACTCAAAGATCCAGAGGCGACATGACATTGTTTGCGGAAAAGCCCGCGTCAGCCCGTGCTGCGTTTCGCTTGTTCGGCGTCCGCCGTCTGCCAATGCTGCATGTGATCTGCCATGGCCTTCTTGAAAGCGGGGCGGGATGTTGCCCGTTCGACATAGGCTGCAAGATCCGGATGGGCATCAAGGGCCTCTTCGGCCGCGACCACGCGCAGCACTTCCACCATCGCGATGTCGGCGACGGAGAAGTCACCGGCGAGCCACTCCTTGTCGCCCAGAGCCTGCTGCAGCGCAGTCAGCTTGGTATCCATGTCTGCCTTGGCGTGAGCCGTGACGTCGGCTGCCGGAGGAGGGCCAAAGAATTCCGGGACCCGCTCGGCCAGGATCATGCTGATCCAGTGCATCACCGACAATTCAACCGTGTTCAGCGCGGCGAACAGCCACTGCCAGATTTCCGCTTTCCGGTCGTCCGGCAGCAACGGGGTGCCTTCGCAAAGGTAGACAAGGATCGCTCCGCTTTCGAAAAGCGTCTGCTCACCGTCCTGGATTACGGGCACTTGCGTAAATGGCTGCAGCTTGCGGTGTTCGGCGCTCTTGGGGTGTGCGGGCACGGTCGCAACCTGGTAGCTGCGACCAATCTCCTCCAGGCCCCAGCGGACCCGTAGATCCCGCACGAACCCTCGTGGAAACTCCGGCAGCCAGTCGAAGGTGTAGAGGGTAAGGGTCATGCGGCTTTCTCCGAGTCGAAGAGCGGATCGAAGCCGGCCCACATCATCCGCATTCCGTCGAAAGGCATTGCGGACATGTCCATGTCGACCATCCCCGCTTCCATTTCTTTGGCAGCGGCATCACATGTGGCGCGGTCCGGCCAGGCAACCCAGCCTAAGACAGGCACTTCGGTGTCTTCCACCTTGGAGGCCCGGTAGAAATCGGTCTTCTGGCCGCGCGGTACATCCGTGCCCCAGTTTTCGATCATCCCGAGAGCGCCGAATTTCTCGAACATCTTCCAGCCCTCGTCCGCCATCTCGGTGTAGGCCTTCTTGTTCGTTTCGGGCACCGCCAGCAGAAACCCCTGATAATAGCCAGCATCGCTGTGTCTGCCTGCCTCGTAGACAGGGGCAAATCCGCCGAAGATCATCCGGCTGCCATCGAACGGCATTTCTGGAATTTCCTTCATGGCAGGGTCGTTCTGCATCTTTTCCCAGGACGCATCGGCAGCAGCCTTGTCCGGCCATTCGATCCAGGAAAACACGATTGCCTCGTCTTCCTTGGCGTCGACGGCGCCGTAGAAGTCCGTAACCTTGCCCTTCGGAACATCAACACCCCAGGTTTCGACCATGCGGGTGGCGCCATAGGATTTGAACAGAGGCCAGGCAGCGGCGATGTGGTCGGCATATTTCTGCTTGTTTGCGGCCGGAACAGCCGCTACCGCACCTGTGAAATAGGACATGGCGATCATTTCCTCCTTTTTGTCGGGATGATGGGAACATCCCGGTTGCAGCATTATCGTGACAGCGTTAGTATGAAAAAACAACTGTCAGTATGAAAAAATGACCAAAGAGACAAAAACAACAACGCGCCTTCGTTATGACGAGGGGTGCCTGGCCGCCCACGCCCTGAACCTAATAGGCGACAGGTGGGCTCTGCTCGTTGTGCGCGAGCTTATGTTTTCCGCAAAACGCTTTCAGATGATCCGCGCCGGGTTGCCGGGCATAACCGCGAGTGTTCTGACCGGCCGTCTTGCACAGCTCGTAGAGGTCGATGTGATCGAACACGACGAGCGACTGGGGGTGTATTCCCTGACGGAGGCGGGCCAGGCTCTGCTGCCCGTGCTGGAATCGCTGTGCCGGTGGGCGTTGCTGGTGCCCGGTCACGATCCGACGCGTTTCATCAGCCCGTCTGCCTTGATGATATCCATGGGTGTCAACGTCGTTCCGGAGGCTGCGGCGCAAAGAGACGCACTTGCCGGATTCGATTTCAAGGGCGAGGCATTCGAGATGCAGCTGATCTCCGGCAGGGTTCACACCAAGGCGGTTTCCCGTCCTGACGCGCCCTTTGTGCTTTCCGGTAACGGCAACCGGATGGCTTCAGCCGTTTATGGCTCAGTTCCGCTTGCGGATCTGATCGCCAAAGGCGTGGTCGAGGTGTCGGGAGACGCGTCCCTTGCTGCTGAATTCGTCTCGCGGTTCAAACTGCAACGAAAGACCTGAGTTGGCTGGACGGCTGCCCGTTGGTGCTGTCGCCCATGCCAGCGCCTGTATCGGCTCCGCGGTTTGTAATAAAAATTTCATCGAACTGTAGCCTGCAATTCAAATTGCAAAACTAGAACGATGGCATGTCAAAACCTGTGCCATCCTCCGGTTTCCTGTCCGATCTCATCACCCGCAACGCCTCCCGGCTGACGGGGTCCGATACCCGTCTACTCGATGTGCTGGTCAAGGACCCGATCCGAGCCGCCATCGAAAACGGCAAGGAAGTGTCCCTTCGCGCGGGCGTGCATCCCGCCGCAGCGGTGCGTCTGGCCAAGCGGCTCG
The DNA here is from genome assembly GCF_054658215.1 of Roseibium sp. ROS1. NCBI lineage: Bacteria > Pseudomonadati > Pseudomonadota > Alphaproteobacteria > Hyphomicrobiales > Stappiaceae > Roseibium > Roseibium sp. ROS1. The sequence goes on along the minus strand of NZ_BAAGIG010000005.1, from coordinate 145,561 downwards.
GCTTTGAAGGTTATCCGGAATTTCGAGCCTACCTGCAGGCAAATCTGGTTGAGGAAGGCAACGACTTCGAGAACCCTGCCGCCCGCATGGCGGCCCGGCTGGTGCGGGCGGAAGAAGGGCAAGTGCTGTCGTCCGTGCTCGACAGTGAAATTGCCGCCCTCGAGGCCTTGCGTACTGCCGTCCCCGACAGCGATATCCGCGCCTTCTCCGAAGCCCTGCGCGATGCCCGCAAGATCTTCATTTTTGGTCGCGGTCATGCCGCGAGCCTGTCCTCGCTGATTGCCCTGCGCTTGCAGCGCTCCGGCTATGATGCCGCCGACCTTGGCGACCGCACCCATCACTTTGCCGAGATGCTGAACAGGCTTTCACCGGACGATGTCGTCTGGCTGCTCGCCTTCCGCCGCCCTTCACAGCAAATCAGCGATGCAAACGGGATTGCGTCCATGCGCGGCGCGACAAGGTTGGCGCTGACGGACCTGCTCGCAGCCCGTTTCGACCCCGCGCCCGATCATCAAATCTGCGCCTCGCGCGGTGAGGCGGGCGAATCCCAGTCGCTGGTCGTGCCGATGACCATTGCCAACGCGGTCATTCTCGATCTGGCCGGTATCGATGGAGGTAGATCGATCCGGTCGCTGGAGGAATTCAAGGCATTTCGTCAATCACTGCCGCCACGCTGGCGCAGATGAGTTCGCCAGCAAACCTGCCCCTTCCCGGAAGCGGGGCCGGACACGGAAATCGCTGAACAAACCAAAAAAGACCGCCGTTGGAAACGGCGGCAAAGTCTCGTGCGCAAACGGAAATAGTTCACTCTGACAAGGATGACTCCATGTTGAAGAATTTGAAGAAAGTGCTGTTGGCGGGCCTGATCGGCCTTTCTGGCAGCGTCGGTGCCGCGCAGGCGGACGTCACGGTTGAATTCTGGCACAGCTTCGATGGGAGCGGCGGCGAAGCGCTTGGCGAGATCATCGAGAACTTTCAGGCTGCCAACCCTGATATCAAGATCGATGCCCAGTTCATTGGCAACTACAATGATATCGTCGCCAAGCTCCAGGCTGCCATCCCGGCGCGCCGGGCGCCGGACGCGGTGATCATGGAAGTCACCCGGTATGGTCTCTTCGCTGACCGCGGCGTGCTGTTGGATCTGACCGAAAAGGTCGACAACGACCCGCTAAAGGACGACCTGTTCGATTTCGCCCGCGAAGTCGGCGTCTTTGAAGGCAAGAACTACATCGTGCCGTTCAACTCCTCCACGCCGGTGCTCTACTACAACAAGGAGATCTTCGAGCGGGCCGGCTTTGCCGAAGAACCGGCGCTCAAGACCTACGACGATCTTCTGGCGGTATCCAAACAGATTACCGAGAAGCTGGGCGACGAAGGCATCACGGGCATTGCCGCACCGGGCCAGTTCGCACGCTGGGGTCTCATCATGGATAACGACAGTGACCTGATCGACAGCAAGACCGGCGAGATCCTGATCGACAGCCCGAACACGATCGAAGCCTATGAATGGATGGCCTCGCTGGTGCATGAGCACAAGGTTGCCTCTGCCGACGGCGTGACCAAGGAAAACAACGGCAGGGATGCCTTCCTGGCCGGCAAGGTCGGCATCATGTTGAATTCAACCGGCAACTACGGCCGCTCCAAGAAGGCGCTCGGCGATAACCTTGCCGTTCGTCCGATGCCTTGCAACAAGGTGTGCGCCGTGCCGATCGGTGGGGCCGGTATCGGCATTCTGTCGTCAGCCGACAAGGAAACACAGGACGCCGCCTACAAGTTCATCAGCTTTGCCGCCTCACCTGAGTCCAACGCCACCTGGTTCTCCGGCACCGGCTACATGCCGATCAACAAGAATACCGCCAAACAGCCGCTGGCCGCCGCCGCCGTCCAGGACAAGCCCGGCATCACGGTTGCAATCGACCAGCTGGACTTCGCCCGTGGCCGTCCGCGCCCGCCGGTGGTCACCTGGATGCGTGCAACCGAATACGACATGTGGCAGGCCATGGCCCTTGGTCAGCGTGATGTCACGGAAACCTTGAAGGATTTCGCAGACCGCACCCGAAAGGAAGCCGAGCGCACCAACTGATCGCCCGATTTTCTTTCGACATCAGCACCGGGCTTCCAGAAGTAGCCCGGTGTCTCCGGAGCCCTTTCCGATGCTGTCCCGCCTGACACCCTATATTCTGGTGCTGCCGCTGATCTCCTTCATCGCGGTGTTCACCTACATTCCGATTGCAGCCAGTCTCAATCTCAGCTTCCGGGAATGGGATTTCCTGTCGCCGACGATGCCCCTTGTCGGTTTCGAAAACTACCGGCTGCTGTTCTCGTCCCACGAGTTCTGGAATTCGCTCAAGGTGACTGCGATCTTTGCCGTCATTTCCGTTCCGATCCGGCTTTGCCTTGCGCTTGTGGTTGCAAGTTACCTGGTCCGGGAGGCTCTGCCGTCCCGTATTCTGCGCGGCGCGCTGTTCTTGCCGTCTGTTACGTCCACCGTTTCCATCGCGGTGGTGTTTTCCTGGCTGTTTGCGACGGACTACGGCATGATCAATGCCTTCCTGCAAACTCTCGGCTTCGGCAAGGTTCCCTGGCTTCAGGACCCGCAGCTCGCGCTCTGGGTGCTGATCATCGTCAACACCTGGAAGCAGCTCGGCTACGATATCGTCATCTACATCGCCGGGCTTCAGGCAATCCCGCAGGAACTTTATGACGCCGCCGCCGTCGATGGCGGCAGGAAAGGCCGCGTCTTCCGCCGTGTAACCGTTCCGCTGGTAATGCCGACAACCTATTTCCTGCTTGTCGTCTCGGTGATCGAGGCCTTTCAGGTGTTCACCGTCGTGGACGTCATGACCAAGGGTGGTCCGGCGGGGGCCACCGACATGCTGGTCAACATGCTCTACCGTGTCGGCTTCACGCTGTTCGATATCGGGCAGGGCTCTGCACTAGCCGTTGTGCTCTTCGTGCTGCTGATGGCATTGGCCCTTTTCAAGGCACGGGTTCTGGGCCGGAGGGTGCATTATGAAGCCTGACAGCCGCATCCTTGCAGGGCTTGCACTGATTGCCGGCCTCCTGTTCCTGTCTCCGGCACTCTATTCGGTCTTCATGTCGTTCCAGACGGTGGACGCCTATTACACTGGCAAGTTCGAGTTCACACTGGAGAATTACGAGCTGGCCATCGGGCAATACCATTTTGCCCGCTATCTGCTGAACAGCATCGTCGTATCGGGATTGGTCACGTTCATTGCCCTGACGGTGTCGACAATGGCCGCATTTGCCTTTGCCAGGTTTCGTTTTCCTGGCGGCAACCTGCTGTTTGCGGCCGTGGTGGCAACCCTGATGATCCCCAGCCATATCTCGCTGATCCCGAACTACCTGACCCTTGCAAAGGTGGGGTTGCTGGACACCTATGCAGGGCTCATTCTTCCGGCGATTTCCAACGGCTTCGCGGCTTTCTTTTTGCGGCAGTACATTCGCGGCATTCCGATCGCGCTGGATGAAGCGGCCTATATGGACGGAGCAACACCTCTCAAGGTGCTCTGGCGGGTGATCGTGCCGATTGCCCGCCCGGCCATATTCTCCATGGGGCTGTTCATCTTCATCACGGAATGGAACAGCTACATCTGGCCGCTGGTGGCAGTTGGTGATGAAGACCTCTACACGCTCCAGATCGGTCTTGCGCGTCTCTACCGGGTCAATCCGGGCGAAGACGTGGTCAATTGGCCGCTGGTGATGGCGGCTTCCACCATCACAATTCTTCCCGTCCTGCTCGGTTTCATATTCGTCGAACGGCACCTGGTGCGTGGCATCACCATGGGTGCGGTCAAGTAAATGGAAGTTTCAATGACACGTATTGCATCTCATCGCGGCGGCACCCTGGAGTTTGGCGACAGCACACCGGCAGGCTTCGAAGCCACTGCGCGGATGGCGCTTGAGGAAGTCGAATTCGACCTTCACCCGACGACCGATGGCGCCATCATGGTCCACCACGATGCGACACTCGAGCGAACGACCGACAGATCCGGCGCGATCTGCGATCTGCGCGAGGCCGAGGTTCGCTCGGCAACGATCGATTACGGTGCGGGAGGCCATCCGCTGTCCCTCCAGGAGCTCTGCGCGATTTACCGGCGCAGTTCCGTTGGCTTCCGCTGCGAGATCAAGCCTGGTCCGGATCGCAGACCCTATGCCGACTTCGTTCCGAAGGTGGTCGCAATGCTTGCCGCAGAAGACATGCTGGAGCGTACGGTGTTTTCCTCCTTTCTGGTCGAAACACAGGACGAGCTGGCCAGGGCAACAGAGCGGCCAAGACTATGGCTTGTCAGCCCGCCGGTTCTTCAGCAACTGGGAACCGCAGGCACGCTCGAAGTGGCAAAGGCTCACGGGATCCCGGAAATCGGTGTTCATGTCGATTGCGCAGATGAAGAGTTGATGACTGCTGTCGAGAATGCCGGACTTCAGTTCGGCTGCTGGGCAGCACATACCTGTGCGCAGATCGAAAAGGCCCTTCGGCTCGGTGTGAAGGTTTTCACCACCGACCGGCCCAGCCTTGCGATCGCGATCCGGAACCGCTGGCAGGGAGAGGAGCGGTCATGAGCGGGATAGAACTGACAGATATCCGTAAATCCTATCCCGGCGGGCCGGAAGTTCTGCATGGCGTTTCGCTGGACATGCAAGCCGGGGAATTCATCGTGATCGTCGGCCCGTCGGGTTGCGGAAAATCCACGCTGCTACGCCTCATCGCCGGCCTGGAGAAATGCGATCAGGGCGATATCCGCATCGGTGGCAAACGCGTCAATGACGTTGCGCCGCAGGATCGGGACATTGCAATGATCTTCCAGAATTACGCCCTCTATCCGCATATGAACGTGCGCCAGAACATCGCCTTTGGTCTGGAGTTGCGCGGCGTTGCCAAATCGGAGCGCAACGCCCGGGCAGAGGAAGTGGCCAGAACGTTGAAGCTTGATCCTTATCTCGACCGAAAGCCAGGCGCCCTGTCCGGCGGCCAGCGTCAGCGGGTCGCGATGGGCCGGGCCATGGCGCGCAACAGTTCCATCTTCCTGATGGACGAGCCGCTGTCCAATCTGGATAACGCCCTGCGGGTTGCCATGCGCTCGGAAATCAAGGAACTCCACAGGCAACTGGGGGCGACTGTCGTTTACGTAACCCACGATCAGGGTGAAGCCCTTTCCCTGGCGGATCGGATCGCCGTCCTGAAAGATGGAGATCTTCTGCAGTTCGACTCGCCCGGCACAATCTACGACCGGCCGGCGAACCGCTTCGTCGCCGGGTTCCTCGGAATGCTGCCGACGAATTTTCTGCCCATAGAAACCTTGCCCTTCTGGTCCGGCAGAACAGGCCTCACCGTCGGCATGCGGCCGGAGCATATGAAGGTACACACCTCGTCCCCGGGCGTTCCCGCAATCCCCGCACGGATTGTCTTTTCGGAGATGACCGGTGCCAATCTGGTCCTGCATTGTGAAAGCGACGTCGGCAGGTTGATCGTGACCGCCCCGCGGCGTGACATGACCTCCGGAGGCGAAATCGTCTGGATCGGCTATGACACCGATCAGGCCATCTACTTCGATGCAGCAAGTGAAAGCCGGGTGGAAATGGCTTGAGCGGTAAGGCGTCTTTTGAAACAGGTTGAACCTGCAATCAGAAGCCCTGGAACAGGGTGTCCAGCGCGCGGGTAATTTCCGCAAAGTTCTCGTCGAGGCTACCGATCGGGTCTCCCAACTGGGAAACCGCTACGGCGGCGAGGAATTGGGTCGCCATGACGTATTCCTCGCCCTCCCAGCCGAATATCGGGTTCAGGTAGGCCGCGGGTGCCGGTGCGCGAGACCTGGGCAAAAGCGGCACGACGACGCGTGTGTTGAGGCTTTCCAGAAGGTCCGCCTGCACATCCAGCACCAGAACGCTGTCCGGTTTCAGCCGGTAGAGCTGATTTCTGGCCATTAAAACAGGCGTCTCGCTTCAAGCGGCAGGCCGTGTTCGTCGACAAAGTCGTTGGAGCTGTTCAGGGCTGCCCTGTTTTCCAGTTTCCACCGTTCCGCACGGGCTTGTGAAACCGCGCGCCGGATACCTTCTTCGGCTGCCTGGGAAATATTCACGCCCAGTTCCTTCGCCGAACCGACCAGCGTCATATCAATTGTCAAATTGGTCGCCTTGCGTGCGTGAACGCGTGCCATCGTGTTTCCAAACCATTCATATCCGGTACCCGGATAATAGCCGCATGCTTACGCATTTTCAATGCGCATCATAAATGCGCATTATCACACTGAGAGACCGATGGCCTCGAGAAAGACCTGTCCAACGCGAAGCGCCCTTACTGTCCGGGCAGACGAGTATCCTTTCACGAAGGGCCACCGGGAAGGGGACAAGGCCAGTGAGCGGCAAGAGTTACCCTGGGACAGGTCTTTCTCGATTGATCGGAAGTGTCAGTTCAACTCCATCTCCGTAACGGGAACAGCCTGCGCAGGTCCGGAGCGCGTAACCACAGGCCACCCCACATGAACAGGCCCAGATAAAGACTGAACAGCACATGGCTGAACAGGGGTGACCCGGCCCGGATCTGGGTTGCCATGGCACCGCCGAGCAAGCCCATCATCAAGATTGCTCCTAACACGCTGGTGCGCGGAATGAGGTAAAGAACAAGGCAGACCAGTTCGATCAAGCCAATCGGAAATGCGTACCCCGCAGGCCAGCCAAGTTCGGCCAGCGTGTCTTCGGCAACAGGCAGATGGAGCAGCTTCGGTGCAATGGAAGCGCCCAACATGAACAGGGCGAAAAGGCCCGTCAGAATGCGACCTGCCCAAAGCATGGTTGTCCCGTTACTCATTTCGCGCTCCATCAGATAGACTTGGCAAGTTCTTCAAGCTGCTTGGCAGCCTTGCCCCAGCCTTCGTGAAACCCCATCCGTTCGTGTTCTTCCCTGGCTTCCTTCGTCCAATGAAGAGCCTGAGCGTGGTAACGGGTCCTGCCCCCCCCCAGATCTTCAAAGGTTACCTCAGCCACCATGAAGGGGCGGCCGGTTGGTTTCCAACCAGGATGGAATGCGTCGGTGGTGACCAGACGTTCGTTTGGAACGACTTCCAGAAAGACACCGGTATTTGGGAATTCCTCGCCATTTGGACCATGCATGCGACAGGAAAACTCGCCGCCAGGACGCAGATCGATACGGGCATCGGTGACATACCAGGGCTTGGGACAGAACCACTTTTCAAGCAGTTTCGGCTCCGTCCAGCAACGCCAGAGTTTTTCTCGCGGAGCATCCAGGTCAAGGATCAGTTCGAGTGCATGCTGTTGTTCTGACATCTGATTTCGTCCATTGCGCTGTTGTTGATAGCTCAAGGACGAATGAAGGAGGGCACGTGCGACAAATGAGTTCAGTTTTTTTCAAGGCCCGTCATCTGGTCGAGCTGTTGGCGAATATGAGCGGCTTCCGCAACAGTCCCGGCAAGGGCAATGGCCTGATCAAATGCGCAGCGTGCCTCGCTTGTCAGCCCCAGTTGCTTGAGCAGCGCCCCACGCGCGCCATGATAATAGAAATATCCGCTAAGTTTGACTGCGAGCGGTTCGATCATCTGCAACGCAGCCTCGGCCCCTTCCGTTTTCGACACCGCAACGGCACGGTTGAGTGTGACAACGGGAGATGGCGAGCGACGCTCGAGTGCGGCGTAAAGCTGTTCGATCTCTTTCCAGTCGGTGTCTTCCGGTGTCGCGGCACGCGCATGCAGAGCAGCGATTGCCGCCTGTATCTGATAAGGCCCCGGTCCGCGGCGGAGCATCGCCTTGTCTATGAGGACGAGGGCTTCGGCTATCATGGGCCGGTTCCATCGTGATCTGTCCTGATCTTCCAGGAGGACCAACAGGCCGTTTGCGTCAACTCGCGTGTCTTGACGGGAATGCTGCAACAGCATGAGTGCAAGCAGTCCCATGAGTTCCGGGTCGGAGGGAAACATCCGCAGCAGCAGCCTGGCCAGGCGAATACCCTCGTGGCACAGCCCCGAGCGCTCGCCTGCCGGATCAGGGTCGCTGTAGCCTTCGCTAAAGACGAGATAAATCATCGCGGATACAGCCGCCAGACGGTTTTCCCGCTCTGCCTGATCCGGTGTCTCGAACGGCACGCCAGCGTCGGCTATCGTCGCCTTTGCACGGGTGATCCGCTGCCGCATCGCGTGTTCGCCGACCAGAAATGCCCGGGCGATGTCACCAACCGGAATGCCGGATACGATGCGCAATGCAAGCGCGATCTGTTGGGTAGCCGGCAGATCCGGATGACAGCAGATAAACAGAAGGCGCAGGATGTCATCACGGTAGTCCGCCGTATCGAGCCGTTCAACCAGGTCCGGTTCGGCATCCTCCACGTTCGACAGAACGTCTTCGGGGGGCAGACCGGAGGTCCTTGCCTCGCGTTTCAGCACGTCCAGCGTCAGATTGCGGCCGACGGTGATCAGCCATCCTTCCACGTTTCGCGGCGGTCCGTTGTCCGGCCAGATTTTCAAGGCGCGCAGGCAGGCTTCCTGAAAGGCTTCTTCGGCCAGATCCAGATCACGAAAATACCGGAGCAGTGCGGCCATCACCCGTGGCCGCGAGGCAGTCAATTTGCTGTCAATCCATGTGAGATCAGGCGGTTGCATTGTCGGTGTCAGTCGTGGTTCCCGGGTGGAAGCTCTTGACCGGCCTCAGTTCATAGGCTCCACCGGGGTTGGCTTCGGTAAGGTCTCTGGCAAAGTCCAGGGCCTGCTGCTGATCCTCAACCTCAACCAGATAAAAGCCGAGCAGCTGTTCCTTGGTCTCCGCATAGGGGCCATCGGTAACGAGATTTTCCTTCTTGTGGAGGGTAGAGGCAGTTTTGGTGGGCATGAGGCGGGCAGCCAGCTCATACTGATCAGCCCACTTCTCGTGGACGACCTGCAGCCGTTTCATGACAGCAGCGTCTTCCTCGTCACTCCACGCGGAGGTGACCTCTTCATCATTATAGCAAAGCAGCATGTACAACATGAAAAACGGTTCCATAGTTACAAGGACGGTTCTGACATTCGAATTGCGACATTACGGATAGTTTTTTGGCAAGAGCAGTAAGGCTGTTCGGCCTTTCAGCTCTTGCGACCGCCTTCCGATCCTTCCAGAGCCTTCGTCAACTTCCCCAACAATGCCGAAAGCGTGCGCTGTTCCTCATCTGTGAGGCAGTCGATCAATCGGGCTTCGTGAGCCATGTCTTCCTTGAAAGCGGACCGGATGAGGTCCATCCCCTTCTTGGATAAGCGGACGGGCGAGCTCCGGCCGTCTGCAAGGTCCTTTGGCCTTTCGATCAATCCGGCCCTTTCCAGGCGTGCCAGAATGCCGGTTAGCCCTCCTGAGGTGAGCATCAGGGAATTGAACAGTTCCGTGGGGCGAAGCTGGTAAGGTGATCCGGAGCGCAGCAGCGTCGACAGCACGTCGAATTCCCGGCTATCGAGGCCGTGTCTTGAGAAAATGGCCTCGATGCCCGGCCGGGCCAAATGGGTGATCACCCGCGCGCGGCCAAGGATTGCCATGCCGCGTGTATCAACCTGTGGCAACTCCAGCTCCCATTGCCGGCGTCGGCGTTCAACGTGATCCGTATCGTTTTTGCTCATTCTCGATTTTATCTTGCGTGCGAGACAATTCAGTTTATCTTTCGCGCAAGATAAATCAACCCGGCGACGTCAGGTGCTTGGTCTCGGGCGTCGCATACGTCACGAGAGGAGAGTGCGGTGGCTGAAAAAGATCAGGTCGCCAAGGTGAAGGGGCCTGCGTCGTACTTTCCGTCTATCGAAAAGAAATACGGCAAGCCTATCGGCGATTGGCAAGCTCTCGTGCGCGCCCAGGCCGGAAAGAAGCACATGGAAATTGTCGACTTTCTGAAAACAGAGCACGGGCTTGGGCATGGCCATGCAAATGCGATCGTCACGGCCACGCTCTCTGAAGACAAGAAGTGATCGATTGCTTGAGTGGTGATGGGCCTGTTTTCAAGTGTGCGCCACTAAAGACGAGATCGCCTCCGCCACCCAGGATGTCGCCAGCGGAACGACAGGCAAAAGCCGGTCAGTCTTCACCGATTTGCTTGTTTGCTGGTTGTGCTTCTCAAGCATTTCAAGTGCCACGCGGAAACGGGTAAGACTTTAACGTTTAAGTGGCGGTTTGAAGATATATTGCCAGTTGAATTCTCCGGCTAAATATTTGCCTGGAGAAGCGTTTGGTCATAATCAAAACCTACATGGAAAAAACAATAAAACTGAGGTGAGTTCGACTGTAATTGCATTAAATATTTTCATCCGTATCGGGTGTTGCTTTTGGTGAAGGCTTTTGTATTCAGAATAAAAAGAAGAAGTTGCGGCGATGATATCTGTGCGATTAGATATAATGATTTATGTCACTGATTTTTTCCCCGGTGTAGACTAATTGCCCTAAAATGTTGGCTGGAATTTAAAATCCATTGATCCTTTTTAGCCGAGTCATGACCTGAAATTCCTTTACGTAATCAATAGAGCTGGTCATGGTCCTTCGGGAGACGTTCAATGTCCAAGCATTTGCGTTACTTATTTTTTGTAGGTCCCAGGGACAAATTTCCGAAACCCTTGGAAAATTCATTGGTTCGGGAGCTGCCGGGTCTCGTTGTGCAGGTTTCAACTGACTGGGATGTGCTGGTTGAAAAGGCCGAACAGGAAGGGATGTCGCCTTCTCTGATCCTGGTTGATGAAGCCTTTGGCGCCACGAATGCTGATTTGTTGCAAGTGTTCCAGGACACGTATCCCAATGCCATCCTGTGTCTAACCTTTAACGGTGAGTACACGTCCAGGCTGCACATTCGAAAATGTCTGAAAACCGGTATCATCAATAACGTCATACCCATGAACCTCCGGCTGGATCTTTGGCTCTATGCGATCCAGATCATGCTGCATGGTGGCTCCTACATGCCGCCGGATCTTGTCGAACTTCTCGAGATCGACAGGAGCATGCAGCTGGAAAAGGCGCGCAAGGCGACTGCCGCCAGCGGCGTGTCCGGGGTGCACATCGTAAATTCGCTGACACCCCGAGAGCGGGAAGTGTTGGAGTTGATCGCACGAGGGCAGCAAAACAAGCATATTGCTGCAAATCTCTCGCTGTCGGAGCACACGATCAAACTTCACATTCACCACATCATTTCGAAGATGGGCGTATCAAACAGGACTGAAGCAGCCGCCGCATATCTTCAGATACATCGATCCGCCGGCGGTAACGGTTAGGCTGAAATTCGAAAACTCTGCCAACGACCGGGAATGGTCCAATCTGCTGAATGTAAATTGGCAGAAACAAGTCTATGGATGCTGCCGAGTCCTGGTGTGAAGATTATTGAGAATTGTATCTATACGTATGGTTATTTCATATGGATACAACTTGCCTCATGCTGCGGTTGTCCGGCGGCATTGAGAGCGCGATCGTGGTGTCCGTCACGCCTCTTTGTTTCATGTTCCTTTTTCAGGGCGCTCCTGACAGGCTCTGTCGCTTCGAACCCGGTCAGGCCGGGGCGGCCAGTCTTGCTAGCCGCTCATCGCGGAAGGAAACAAGACGCCTTGCGTTTTCATCCCACAGGACCAGCTTCACGCAGCCAAGGCTCTGACGCAAGGTAAGACGGCTGACATTGCGCAGTTCCGGATGTTCCTTGAGGACTTCAGATAGCCGGTAGAAGGGAATTTTGGGAGACAGGTGGTGCACGTGGTGGATGCCGATATTCCCGGAGAACCAGCGCAACAGGGGCGGCAGGTCGTAGTGTGAACTGCCTTCAAGTGCAGCATGCTGGAAATCCCAGTCACTTTCTTCAGACCAATGGGTCTCTTCGAACTGGTGCTGGATATAGAAGAGCCAAACACCGGCGCTGGCTGCCATCAGAGTGATCGGGACCTGCACAAGGAAAAACGTGCTTGCGCCGACCAGCCAGATCATGAGCGCAAACGGTGCCGCGATCCCGAGATTTGTGGCAATTGTCGACACCCAGGGCTGCATTCCGGCGCGCATCAGGCCATAGGGAAGCCGGTATTGGGCGACGAACAGCCATGCCGGTCCCAGGCCGAACATGACGACCGGATGCCGATAGAGCCAATAGCGCAGGCGGCCCCAGCGGGACAGGGCTCTGTATTCGCGCACGGTCAGCGTATCGATGTCACCGACGCCGCGGCGGTCGAGGTTCCCGGCAGAGGCATGATGGATGGCGTGAGTTCGGCGCCAGTAATCGTAAGGGGTAAAGGTAAGTACCCCGATGACCCGGCCGATCCAGTCGTTCATGCTGCGCCGGGCGTACAAGTTCCCATGGCCGCAATCATGCTGCAGGATGAAAAGCCGGACCAGAAACCCTGCCGCTGGGACCGTCAGGATCAATCCGAACCAGTAGCCGTGTAAGACGAGTGTCGCGGTAATTCCCCACAGTGCAATGAAGGGGAGGACCGTGATCGCAATCTCGAAACTGCTGCGGCGCGCACTGATGTTCCGGAATTTGGCAAGAGCTGCGATCCAGGACCGGCTCTGGCGATCAGCAGTCGAATTTTTCAGCGACGAATTTTCAGAGCCGTGGCGGAGCTCGGCCGCGGTATTATTAGAGGTTACGGTCATTCATGCGGCCTTCCACGCAGTATTCCGGAGTTTGATCGTTTCTCCAGGAATGACGTCCGTGGATATCGAGCAGCTATTAAACCGACGTTGCCGGTCAAGTTGGTCTGCAGGTTTTCTGCCGCATCTACAATCATATTTTTGCATTTACGGAAAACTATTCAGAAAAATCGACGGAAGATCCGCCGATTATCAAATTCATTTCAGAAATTCGGCGTCTCGCGCCAGTGTGAAACGGAAGTCAGCCCAACCGGAGGCAGTCAGCGGTTTCGGGAGCTGTGTCTGAGGCCGGGGACCTTCGGGCCGTCAGTCCGAAGGTGTTTTTCCGATGATGTGGCAAGGTCAGGTCCTGGCCAGTTGGGAAATTTTCATGTTCGAGGCATCTCCACGCGAGAATTTCGTGAACATTGACATGACGGATGCGCGGATTGCGTCTACCTGCGCAGGCGAATAGCGCCTGGCCTGGTAGCTCATCAGCACGCGGATGGCACGGTTGCCGTTGATGACCTCTTCCATCACTTCAAATTGCAGTCCGAGATGGGATTCATGCTTGTCCGGGTCGACCTGGCGAAACGCGATGGTACCGCCATCCGGCGCTGGCAGGTTGCCGTTCAACTTGTTTTGCGCATGGATCTGAATGAACACATCGAACAGGTGGTCCATTCCAGGCGTCATGCCAAGGGCATCTTCCACAAGGTCGATCGGAATGTCGGTAAAGGGCATCGATCCGTTGATCATGTCCTTGATGTTGCCGATCAGGGTGCCGACAGTCGGATCGTTTCCGAAGCGAACCCGGTGGGCGACGACAGTGGTGAAGTAGCCGATCGTGTCGAAATAGTCGGGGTCCGTACGGCCCGCGGCAGAGGTGCCGGTCACCAGATCGGACAATTCCCCAAGGGCCTGAAGCGCGGCGGAAATCGCGCCATAGACGACGTTGAAAAGGGAAGCGCTGTTTTCCTTGGCAATGGCATAAAGCCCCTCGGAAACGTCGCTCTCCAGCCGCATTTCAACCCAGCCGCCTGCGACCGAACAATCGTCAGTGGCGGGTTCATCGAGGAGTTTGGGTTCGTTGGTGAAGAGAACCAGTTCCCTGGGTGCATCACCGAGCATGTCCGTCCAGAAGGCAAGGTGCCGGGCATTGACACCCGACTGCACCTGCTTGCGGGCAAACTCGTGAAAAGGTGCTGGTTCGTCCGGCCATTCGGGCGCAACGCCAAGGCTGCGTGCGCGGTAGGCTTCAACCAGTTCGTCCATCATCAGGTTGACGGACCATTCGTCGAGCGCAAGATGGTGGAACAGGAACGAGAGCACTTGCCGACCTGTTTCCGGATCGGTGAGAAACCGCAACCTGACCGGCAATTCCTTTGCAAGGTCGAAGCAATAAATGGCTTCGGCATTGCGGTCCGCACCGGTGCTTTCCGTGCTGGTCCAGAACCATTTGTAGGTCGCCAGCTCGTCAACGGGGACAACCTTTTGCAAGACATCACCTTCCTCCGTTTCGAAGTAGAGAGTCCTGAGGGCAGCATGCCGTTTCATCAGGTCACCAAAGGCGGCCTCGAAAACGATTTCGTCCACGGGGTCGAGAAAATCCAGGGCAAACGGCAAATTGAAAATCTCACGGTATCCAAGCGCGGAATAGATCTTCCAGAGCGACATCTGCGCCAGAGCAAGAGGTGTTGCAGCGTCGCTCGCCTTCCCGTTTCTGATCTCGACGTTGTGGTTCCCGGCGCTTTCGCCGGCGCCATCGACCAGTGTTGCGTGCCGGGCAAGACCTGCTGCTGTCGGGTTGCCGAAAAGATCGTTGAAACGAACCTCTATGCCATGATCATGAAGCAGGCGGCCGATGATCCGGGTGGCAACCAGCGAATGTCCGCCGAAGTCGAAAAAGTCGTCGTCTGGTGCGAGATCTGCAACAGCGAGCGCATCCCGAAACTCCTGCAGGATGGCCGCCTGAATGGCAGTCAAGTCGAGGGAGGTTCCTTGTCCTGCGTGGAGAGGAGCGTCAGAAACACGGGCACTTTCGCTCTGGAGAAGCTGCTGGCTCACCGCGATTGAAAGAACCTCCGGGTTCCGGAGATAACCGGAAAACAGATCCAGCACCAAACTGCCGGCATGTCGCCTGATCCACTGTCCCGTGACCAGTTCAAGAATTGCCCTGCCTTCTGTGTCAAAGCCCACGGCCAGCTCGAAATCGGGGCGCGCTTCATACGTCGGCAGGGGTATCCGGTCGAAGTCGAGTGTGTCTGTCGGGACGATGGTTTTCGGATCGGCGAGCCGTTGGATCCAGACCTTTGGAAGGTCTGCTGCCAGTGCGTTGTTGTCGTGTTTTGCCGATCTGGAAATCGCATTCAGACGAGACAGAACTTGCCGTTCACCCTCTTCGGGAGCCGTATTCCGTCCAATCGAAACAGCAAAGCTGTCGGAACGGGCAAATCCGCCGCAAGGGTCAGTCAGGCTGCCTGTCTGCCGTGCCGGGAAAATGGCTTCGATCCGTTCGTGACCGCCGAGCTTGCACAGGAATTGCGCGAAACGAACTCCAACCTGTACCAGCAATGTGGTGTGGTCCGAAGAAGAGTAAACCTGGTCATGATGGAGGATAGGTTCGAGCAAGGTTCCGAACCTCAGCGCGAGCCGGTCGCTCGTTGGCAGAAGACCAGGTGTTCCGTTGAAATCGATAACGGCCGTATCGGCCAATCCTTCGCCCCGTCGCAACCAGGTGACCGGCGCAAGGCCGGGAAATTCAGGCGCGAATTGCTTCACCTGACGCAGCGCCGGTGCAGCAATGACCTTGCTGTCATAGGCTGCCCCAAGACTTCTCAGGACATCTTCCGGTGAACAAACCTCCTCGAGAATGCGGTGCATGAGCAGGCCCAGGATCACCTCTTGACCGCAGAGGATCAGCAGCACCTTGAAAGGGGGTTCGGCTTCGCTGTCCCAATGTGCTTTCTGGGCGGACAGGACAAGTGAAACGGCTTCCTGCTGGTTTTCAGCTTTGATGATTTCAAGTGTTCCGTCCGGCCCGTGCGAGGGGGGCTTCACGAGTTCTCCCTCGTCACTGAAGCGATAGCGCATCGCCAGCTCGGGAAGGGCTTTGACCAATGCGTCCACGGCGCGGGCGAGGCGTGCGATATCGGGTGTGCCACCGAGCCGGTAGACCTGGGCATGTCGCAGCACCTTGTCCGGATCTTGCTGTTGCGCCAGCCAGATCCGTTCCTGATGCTGCGTGACGGTGTGCGGCTCCCGGCCTTTTTCCGGCAAACGGCCAGCCGGGACGGCAGGCTGGGTTGACCCGTCCAGGGATTTGAGTTCCGCGTCGAAACGCTCGAACTCGGTTGCTGTCAACAGGCGGTCGAAACCTCCGGTCATGTCAGTCTCCCGATACTCATGTGTCGTGCTGATTGCTTGCCTTGGGAGCTCGTCCGCAGCCATTCGGGCCGACGACGCGGGGGCTCACTGAGTAAGCGGATATGAGTTGCATTTGTTAGCAGGCACAGCCAGCGGGAGCAATTAAACTTGTATCAAATACTCATGTTTTTTAAGTCCGGGTATCCAGGTGGGCCAGATATGATTTCTGGACGGGAGAAGGCAAGACACCCGGGCAAGCACTGGGTGTACCGCCCGGGCGTGTTCGATGCAGAAAACCGATAGACGGAGCAGCTACGGTTTTACTGCGTCGTCTCGTTCCAGCCTGCGATCGCGTCCAGCATGTGTTCCGCGCTTGCAACACTCGGCGTGATCACCTTGGCGGGGTCGACGAACAGGATTCGGTTTTCTTTGGCCGGTTTCATGAATTGATCCCAACCAGGAACAATCTTGCTCAGCGAAGCACGGGTTCCGGCCTCGTCGCGGCCGCCGGCCATGTAGCTGTTGAGCAGGACAAGAACATCAGGATCGAGCTTGCCGAATTCCTCCGCACTCAACGGCATGAGCATCATGGAGCCGCCTGCCGGAGAGGCGCCACTCGGCGCGCCGACATCCAGACGGCTGTATCCGAGGTCTTCCAGTGCCTGAACCATGCCGGAGGAATCACCCACAACATTGAGCTGGTCGGTCAGAAAAACGGGAAGGTAGGTCCTGCCGGCAGGATCGAAGGGCAGTTTGGTTCGCAGATCTTCCACGCGCTTTTCATAGGCCGCCTTGCGGGCGGCAAAGACATCTTCCCGGCCGACGAGAGCTGCCAGGTCTTCCTCGACATCAAAACCGTAGACCTTCGAGCTGCCGACATTCTGCAGATAGACCGGCGCGACAGTGGCCAGTTGATCGGCTTTGCCGGCATCCAGTTCGCTCGCGACGATCAGATCAGGTTCCAGCGCTCTCAGTTTTTCAAGATCGAGCTGTCCGACGGGGCCGAAACCCTTTGGTTTCGTTTTGCCTTCGCCGAGAACGGTGTCGATGAAGTCTACCGCGATAACGAAGCTGCCGTCGTCCGCCCGGCCGAAGCTGCCGGTAAGATCGAGACCGAGATCCATCAGCGGGATGCCGAGCAACGGCTCGTGCATGACGACGATATGTTCGGGCTGCTCCGGGATCGTGACCTTCCGGCCCGTGTCGTCGGTGACAGTGCGCTCGGCAGCAAGGACCGGACTTGTCGCCAGTAGGGCTGCGATTGCGCAGGAGACGAGAAAACGCATGAAGATCCTTTCAGTGTGACTGGAGTTTGCGTAGCGCCTGCAGACGCAGCGCGATGATAAAGAGCGGCACGCCGACCATCGTCAGGCTGAGACCGAGAGGCATTGGCAGGGAGCCGCCAAGCCCGCGTGTCAGTGCATCGGCGATCAGGACGAGGATCCCGCCCATCAAGGCGGACAGGAAAAGCCGCGCCCGGGCGACGGCCGGTGAAAGCAAGCCGGCGATGTGAGGTGCCAGCACACCGAGAAAGACCAGGGGCCCAACCGCCGTCACGGCAGCGGAGCTCAGCACAACGGCAGTGAGCAAGATCAACGGGCGTGAACGGCCAACAGGTTCGCCCAATGCCATCGCCATTTCGCTACCCAGGTCATATGTGGCCATGGCAGGGCCGAGAACGAAGATTGCCGCGAGGCTGAGACCGAACAACGGCGCAAAGGCGGCGATGACTGTCCAGTTGGCCTGAAACAGCGAGCCGGCCAGCCACTCGGAAAGGGCGATGGAGGTCTCGGTCGGCAGATACAGGATGAGAAGCGATCCGAATGAGGACAGGACAGTCTCGATTGCTATCCCCATCAGGACAATGGAAAGACCGCTGGATCGCTCGCTGCCCACAAGCCATAAAAGCAGACCGGCAACCGTCAGCCCACCGGCGAGCGCAGCAAGAACCACAAGGCTCTTGGGAGCTGCAGGCAGGAAGACCAGCAGCAACATGATCATCGTCATCGCCCCCTGGCTGAAGCCGAAAAGTCCCGGGTCAGCCAGCGGGTTCCTTGCAACCGACTGAAGCATTGCCCCGGCAAGTGCGACCGCCCAGCCGACCATGAACCCGAGCAGGATCCGAGGCAGGCGGACCGTCCAGAGGGCATAGTTCTCCGCACCCGGCAAACTTTCACCGGCAAGCGTTCGGAAAAGATCGGTTAGCCCGGTGTCCGTCAGCCCGAGGCCGGTGGCAAGAGCCGCAAGTGCAAGCGCAGCAGCCACAAGACAGGCTCCAGCAAGCAGATTGCCGGTCCTCATCTGAAGTCCGCCGGGCAGACGCAGAACCCGTTTGCCGTCGATTGCTCTACCGCCTCTGATCATGAGGTCTCCCGGCTACCGGGGGAGAGATAGAAGCGTTTGACGATCACGATGAATACGATCCCGCCGATCAGATCCGTAACCAGGCCGGTGTTCACGACGTAGGGGTAAAAGGCTTCCCGAGCGATGAGGTCCGCAGCCAGACCGACAATCGCTCCCACGATCAGGGAGGCCGGCAGGGCGTGAACAAGATTGTTGCCCATGAAGGGACGCACGAGATGCGGCACGACCAGCCCGACAAAGCCGATCGGACCGCACACTGCAACCGCGGAGCCGGACCCGAGCACGGCTGCTCCGATGGCAAGACGTGAGACAAGAGGAACGTTGACCCCGGTTGAAGCGGCCTTGTCGGCGCCCAGCAGGATCAGGGTCAGCGGCCGGGCAAACAGCAGCAGGATTGCGACGGAAAGGGCCCCGATCCACCAGAACATGGCAAGGCGGTCGATATAGACGTGGTTGATATTGCCGGTTACCCAACTCAGAAAATCGGCGCGGCGGGCCGGGTCGGACAACAGCAAGGCGTTGGTCATGCCGGTGAACAGCATGGAAACCAGGGCGCCGGACAGGATAAGGGACAATCCGCGCGGGTCGTTCCGGCGCCCTGCGAGCCGGGCAATTGCAAGGCTGGAGAGAAAACCGGCAAGTGCTCCGGCAAGCGCCGCAATGCCCTGCAGCTCGGCGCTGGCGCCGAACAGGAGCGCACTGGCAACCAGAAACAGAGCCGCACCAGAATTGACGCCCAGTGTGGCCGGAGAGGCCAGGGGATTGCGCACCAGGCTCTGCAGGACGAAGCCGCTGGCCGCTGCAATGCCGCCGGCATAAATGGCAATCAGAGTGCGCGGCAAACGCTGGAACAGAAGGACCGCGTCTTCGTAACTTTGAGCTTCGAAACGCTGGAGCGCGGCAATCAGGTTCGGCAGATCGGCCGCGTGGAAACCGAAGAACAAATGCACCACCAGCACGATGGCAAGCATTGCAAGGATGAGCAGAAGGTGGAGACTACGCCGGTCCATCAGGCTACCGATGCGTGCCCAATGCGCTCCGGAAAGCAGACGAGGCGCCCATCGCGTGGAAAGATCTGTGTCCTGAGGCCGAAGACCTGTTCGATGTTGTCACTGGTGACCGTGTCCGCAACCGGTCCTGCCGTAATGCACCGGCCTGACTGCATCAGCACGACCTCGTCGGCGAAAGCGGTGGTCAGGTTCAGGTCGTGCAGAACGGCAATCACCGTCTTGCCGTGGGTTTCGATCAGCTCCCTGACAAGTTCGAGAACGGCGAACTGGTAATTCATGTCCAGATGATTGACTGGCTCGTCCATCAGGATGACATCGGTATCCTGTGCCAGAACCATTGCGATCCAGGCGCGCTGACGCTGACCACCGGACAGTTTGTTGACGGGAAAACCGGCCCGGTCGCTCAGGCCGACCGTCTCCAGAACCTGTTTGAAGAGATCACGATCCTGCGCCGACGGACCGCCCGTCAGCGAATACCGCGAATAGCCGGCAAGCTCGATCAGCTCGCCAAGTGTCATGTAATCCGGGCAGAAGCAATCCTGAGGCAGATAGGCAATCCGGCGGGCAAGAGCTTTCCGGCCTATGCCATGGAGAGGTGCGCCTTCCAGCAGAATGTCGCCGGTGCTGATCGGCAGGAAGCCCATGATGGCTTTCAACAGGCTGGACTTGCCGCACCCGTTCGGCCCGACGATCGCCGTAAGCCGGCCTTTGCTGAACCGGACGGAGACATCACTGAGCACATTCAAGGGTCCGTAAGCCGCGCTTACGTGTGTTGTCTCCAGCAATTTCGACCTCTTGACCTTCTGCAATGCAGAAGTCTTTATACTATCCGAAACGAGCCAGCAAACCCAAAGCCAGCCCTCCAACTCGTTTCCAATCCAATCAAGAGCGGATTTGATGACCCCCTCAAAGAAATTGCATATCGGCATGTCGCTCGCCCCGACATGGCTCAGCGGCGACGCGTGGCGTCGTGCGGACAGTGGCGTGGAAGGCCTTTACGGCAGTGATTTTTATCTCGACGTCGCACTGCGCGCGGAGCAGGCCAAACTGGACTTTGCGTTTCTGCCGGACTCGCTGTTTCTGAACACCGGGCTGCTGGCATCCGGCACCGGGTTTGCCAGTCTTGACCCGACATTGCTGCTGGCCTCGATCGCGCGCGAGACGTCGAGGATCGGGCTCTTGTCGACAGCGTCGACGACCTTCTTTCCACCCTATATCGTCGCCCGGCAGATCCAGTCGCTGAACTGGCTCAGCAACGGGCGGGCCGGCTGGAACATCGTCACCGCGCTGGACGGCAACGCGAATTTCGGTCTGTCCGAAATGCCGAGCCCGGAGGAACGCTATGCACGGGCCGCCGAATTTACCGAAGTCGTCCGGCTGCTCTGGGAGAGCTTTCCTTATGAAGCTCTCAAGCTCGACAGGGAAAACGGGCTGTTCGCCGATGCGGATCTCGTCAAACCGGTCGACCACGAAGGTTCGTTCTTCAACGTGAAGGGTCCGCTCAACTTGCCGAGCTACGGCAAGACGCGGATACCGCTTGTGCAGGCAGGGGCATCGGGCGCAGGCCGTGACTTTGCCTCCTCGGTGGCGGACGCGATCTTCGCCTCGACACCGGACAAGGCTGCAGCCGTGGACTTGCGTGCCGATTTGCGCAAACGGGCCGAGCAGCGCGGACGAAAGGGCGACGATATCCGGGTTTTGCCGGGGTTGAGCCTTTACCTTGCGCCGACCAGGGCGGAGGCCGAGGAGCTCTTTGCCGAAACCAACGCACGCGTGAGCCGGGACAGGTGCCTGGCAACAGTTCTGGAAATGACCGGGCTCGATCTTTGCGACTGGCCGGCAAAACGACAGGTGAAAGCCACGGATCTGCCCCCGCCACCGGAAACGGTGCGCAGCCGCACCCATTCGCAACTTCTGCGGCGGATGATCGAGCGGGACGAACCGGCCGTCGAAGACCTGTTGCGCCGGCCGGAGGTTATCGGCTCGGCCCATTGGCTCGTCGTCGGCACACCTTCCGATGCGGTCGCACAAATCAAGGATTGGGCAGCGGCAGGTGCCATCGACGGTTTCGTCGCCTTTCCAGGCGGATCTCAGGACGCGGTGCGCCTGCTCCTGGAACAGGTGGTTCCTGCATTGGGTGATCTGGGCCTTTTCCGGAAGGACTATTCAGGCTCGACCTTCTTCGAGCATCTGACCCAGGAATAGGCATCGAGACAAACGCAGAAGCGCGTCACTGCAGGCGGACTACGAAGTTGAAGAGGCCGATGTTGCGCCATTTTCGAAAACCGGTGTCGGGGCTTGGCGAAAGAAAATTCCAACCCCTGACATCGCGAAACAGCAGCCCGAATAGAGTGCTTTGATGTTTGTCTGACTGGCGCTTATGCGATGAATGTTCCGTAATTAATTGAAATTAATAAGAAAAATCTTTTAGGTGGTTGGTCAAAAATTCGGCAGAAACCGTGTGCCGATTTTGTTGACAGAAGTAAAACCTCTCGATAACGTTTCAATCTCCAAGTGATTGGAACGTGGCAACGGGGCCACTTTAAAATTCGCAGGCGAAAAGGCCTCTCTATGTCTTCGGAAACGAAGCTGTAGGGAGGCCTTTTCTTTTGCGCTCAGCGATGTGCCGCGAGAGAAACCCCGAACAACTGCCGGGGCGCGGCAGAACAATAAAAATGAGGGGTAAAAATGAGCAAGTTACACGGCGAGGCGGAAGCCTTGGACGAAGTGGATCATGTTCTCGGAGAAGAATATGAACACACGCCGGTCCCGATGTCGGCCCGCAGGAGCACCTTTTCGGTCACGACCGTCTGGATCGGTTTTCCAATGATCATCACCGGCGCCATGACCGGGTCCCTCCTGGTTCTGGGCATGGGCTTCACAAATGCGGTCTGGGCCATGCTCCTGGGCAACCTGATCATGTTTGCCTATGTCGGCCTGCTGGGAGTTCTGGGCACGCGCAGGGGCATGAATTTCGCACTTCTCGCCAGCGTGGTCTTCGGACGGAAGGGATACATGCTTGCCTCCGGCCTGCTGTCGACCTTGCTGCTCGGCTGGTACGCTGTGCAAACCGGCATCACGGGATCCTTGATCAGCTCGGCCTACGAGCTGAACTATGTCGCGATGACCGTGATCGCCGGCCTGCTTTACATCGGCATCACCTTCGTCGGCGTACACGGGCTTCACCTGATCGGGCTGGTGTCGGTGCCCTTGTTCGTGCTGCTTGGCGGCTGGGTGGTTGCCGACAGCCTGTCGACGACAAGCTGGGCGGAAATCGCGGCTTATCCCGGCAACAACGGTGCGGCCACCATGTCCATGGGTGTCGGACTGACAGTGGTCATCGCCCTGTTCATCGATGCCGGGACAGTGACTGCGGACTTCAACCGTTGGGCAAAGGATACCAAGGCATCCGTCATCGCAACGTTCAGCGCCTTTCCGTTCGCCAACATGTGCGCCATGCTGGTCGGAGGGATCATGACGGCAGCCCTTGCGGTTCCCGATGCCAATCCCTTCGGCACGGACAACATGTTCGGCTACATGAACGGCAAGCAGCTGACCTTTCTCAGTGTCCTTGCCTTCCTCTTTCTCTACTGCAATCTCGGCTCTGTCTGCGCTCATTGCCTTTACAATGCCGCAACCGGCTGGTCGCGTATTCTCAACAGTCGCATGCGCTTGATGGCGGTTGTCCTGGGTGTCATCGGCATCGTCATTGCCGCTGGCAACGTCTGGGCGTTCTTCATTCAGTGGCTTTCCCTGCTCGGCATCCTGGTTCCGCCGATCGGCGCGATCATTCTGGTTGACCAGTATCTGCAGCGCCGCAACGCCACGATCGACCGTGACTGGCGCCCAACCGCATTCGCTGCCTGTGCGGCAGGTTCCATCGTTGCGGTGATCGTCGAGTTCTATGCGCCGCAGTTTTCGACGGCAATTTCCGCGGGGCTTGCCGGTGGGGTTGCCTACCTCCTGTTCAACCGGATGCCAGAGGCCGCAAGGGCTGGTGCCTGACCCATTTCCGGCGGCTCAGGCCGCCGGACAATACCAAAAACCAGAGGATAGCCTTCCATGGCGGACTACGAAATTTACGAACTGGGTGACTTCACCTTTCAGAGTGGCGCAACGCTTCGCGAGTGCAAGCTCGCCTACAAGACCTTCGGCAAGCTCAACGCGGCCAAGGACAACGTCATCGTTTACCCGACCTGGTATTCCGGCCAGCACGTCGACAACGAATGGTTGGTCGGCAAGGGCATGGCGCTGGATCCCGATGAGTATTTCATCGTGATTCCGAACATGTTCGGCAACGGCTTGTCATCATCGCCGTCCAACACGCCCGAGCCCTACAACGCGGCGCGGTTTCCGAAAGTGACTGCCTATGACAACGTCCGCGCACAGCACCAGCTCATGACACAGAAGTTCGGTGTCGAGCGCATCAAGATGGTCACGGGCTGGTCCATGGGAGCCCTGCAGACCTTCCACTGGGGCGCGATGTATCCCGACATGGTCGAGAGGATCGTGCCGTTTTGCGGGTCCGCCAAATGCTCCCGGCACAACTTCGTGTTCCTGGAAGGGGTGAAAGCGGCCCTGACAGCCGATGCCGCCTTTCTGGAAGGCTGGTACGAGAAAAAGCCGGAACGAGGGCTTCGGGCGATGGCGCGTGTCTATGCCGGTTGGGGGTTCTCGCAATCCTTCTACCGGGAAGAGCTGGACCTGAAGACGCTTGGATATTCCTCGCTGGAGGATTTCCTGGTTGCGTTCTGGGAAGGATTTTTCCTTCCCAAGGACGCCAACAACCTGCTGGCCATGCTCTGGACCTGGCAGAACGGCGATATCAGCGCCAACGACATCTACCATGGCGATTACAAGAAGGCGCTGGGGGCAATACAATCGAAGGCATATGTGATGCCCGGCCGAACGGATCTATACTTCCCGCCGGAAGACAGCGAAATCGAAGTCGCGAACATGCCGAATGCGACGTTGATTCCGATTGAATCCATATGGGGACATTTTGCAGGTGGGCCGGGCACCAGCCCGGTTGATGTGGCGTTTCTGGACGGGAAGCTGAAGGAAATACTTGCGGGTAGTGCCTGACAGGCAAGGCCAGTCCGGCCGGCCGCTTTGGCGGCCGGCGCAGGACTGAAAGGGGAGAGTTTGGGTTGACCAGTTCATGCAAAACTTCCGAACCGTGGCGCGTCGGTGTGCTGTTCTCGCAATCCGGCTACATGTCGGTGATCGAGGAAACCCAGTTGCGCGGGACGTTGACGGCGATCGATGAAATCAATGATAGCGGCGGGATCAACGGACGGCCCATCGAGCCGATTATCTATGACCCGGGTTCGGACTCACGCAACTACGGGCTTCTTGCAAAGAAGCTTATGGTCGAGGACGGCTGCAGCACGATATTCGGCTGTTACACCTCGTCCAGCCGCAAGGCCGTTCTGCCCGTGGTTGAGCGACTGAACGGCCTGTTGTGGTATCCGACGCTTTACGAAGGCTTCGAGTTTTCCTCCAACGTGATCTACACGGGAGCAACACCCAACCAGAACAGTGTCCAGCTGTGCCGGATCCTGATGGAGCTCTACGGAACGCGGTTCTATTTCGTGGGGTCGGACTACATCTATCCGCGCGAATCCAATCGCATCATGCGGGAGCTGATCCGCAACAACGGCGGCAGTGTCGTCGGCGAGAGTTATGTCCGGCTGGGAGCGGACAGAAATTCCTTCGTACCGATCATGCGCGAAATCCGGCAGCTGCAGCCGGACGTGATCTTCTCCACGGTGGTCGGAAACACGACCACATATCTCTACCAGGCCTATGCCGATCTCGGCATCGACCCGAGGGTGATGCCGATCGCCAGCCTGACGACCACTGAGGCCGAGATCCGGGCGATGGGATATGATGTCGGCGACGGCCATCTGACCGCCGCTTCCTATTTCCAGGGTGTCGGTAACGACCGCAATGCGACCTTCATCGACCGTTACAAGAAGCGCTACGGCGAGGACGAGCCGACCAACATGTGTCTGGAGGCGTCTTATTTCCAGGTGAATGTCTTCGCCAAGACCCTTGCCGAGACCAACTCCATGGACACCTCGATGATCCGCCAGTCGGTCATGGGATCGGAATTCGATGCCCCGCAGGGCGAAGTTTCCATCAACCCCGTGTGGGGCCATGCCGACCTGTGGACCCGCATCGGCCGCGCGAACCGCAGCGGCCAGTTCGATATCGTTTTTGAATCGCCCTCCAGCGTGAAGGCGGATCCTTACTTGATTGGGTACGGCCGATGCCTCGAATACAGCTGACACAAACCTCCCGAAGAACCTGGACAAACAAGCAGACAACCGGGGAGACACTGGAAATGGATACAACCGCGGCGGCCAAGACCAAGCGTCCGCTTTCGCAACGAACGTCGGCAGCGGCTGCCATGCGCAAGAACGCCACCGCGACAACTCCGCATCAGAACCTCAGGATCGTAGTAATCGTCGAACCCGATGCGGATGGCGAACGCCTGATCCGGGAGTTGCAGCGCCTGCGTTGCGAGGTGCGCCATATCTGGCCGATCCCGCCTCAGTTGCCTGTCGATTGCGATCTTGTGTTCTGCACGCTGGTCGAGGACATGCCCAAACGTATCCCCTGGTTGCCGGGAGAGCCGGAAGCCGGTCTGGTGTTGGTGGATCGGGGTGTCAGCAATCTGGATCTCAAGCTGATCCATAATTGCGCCGCCCATGGCGTGCTGCACTATCCGGTCGTCCAGCGCGCGGTCCAGACTTGTGTCGCTCTGGCGCGCGAGCACTTTCTTTACGAGCGTCGACTAAGAAACCGGATCGATAAACTTGATGAAAATCTCAGAACAATGCGCCTTGTTGAGCGTGCAAAGTCTCTGTTGGTTCGCGTCAAGAATGTAAGCGAAGAGGAAGCTTACAACTATTTGCGCCGACAGGCGATGGAACGGCGTGTAACTATTGGCGCAGTTGCAAATGCGATAATTGACTCGCACGAACTTCTTAGCTAATCTTTCAGAGTTATTCGTGGCAACAGCGCCACGTACATCCGGGTAAAAGAGCCCCACGGTTTTCGTCTTGGCGGAACGTGGGGTTTTTTGTTGTCTGAAATTCAGACATTTCCCTCAGCGGCACCATAGCCGCGTTCACAAAAATCAGAGGCGACGATGCCCCGAACGAGCTGCCGCAAGGCAGGGCGGACGGGGCTTTTTTTGTTTATGGAGCAGCAACGTGAAAACCAACAGGCGCAATTTTCTTCTCGGGTCGGCCGCTTTCGGGGCAGCCGGTCTCGGCACCTTCCCGCATATCTGGAGCAAGAACAGCGGGCTGGCGCGCGCCGCCGGCGGCCAGATCAAGGTGGGGGTTCTGTTCTCCCTGACCGGGACGACTGCGATTATCGAAGAGTCGCTCAACAAGGCGACGATCATGGCGATCGAGGAAATCAACGCCGCCGGCGGTGTGAACGGCATGGAGATCGTTCCGGTGGTCGAGGACCCGGCTTCTGATCCGGCGACTTTCGCGGAGAAGGCGCGCAAGCTTGTCCTCCAGGACAAATGCGTTTCGGTCTTCGGCTCCTATACCTCGGCCAGCCGGAAGGCCGTGCTGCCCGTGTTCGAAAAGCGGGACAATCTCTATTGGTATCCGACCCTGTACGAGGGGCGCGAGTGCTCGAAGAATGTCATTTACACAGGTGCTGTTCCCAATCAGCAGCAGGACGAGTTCGTGCCCTGGCTGGTGAAGAATTTCGGCAAGCGCTGGTACCTGATCGGGTCGAATTACATCTATCCGAAGGAAGAGAACAACTACTGCAAGAAGTTGCTGGCCGAACTTGGAGCCGAAGTGGTTCACGAGGAATATGTG
This sequence comes from Roseibium sp. ROS1, assembly GCF_054658215.1. Lineage (NCBI taxonomy): Bacteria > Pseudomonadati > Pseudomonadota > Alphaproteobacteria > Hyphomicrobiales > Stappiaceae > Roseibium > Roseibium sp. ROS1. The sequence goes on along the minus strand of NZ_BAAGIG010000005.1, from coordinate 118,392 downwards.
CCGCTCGGCCATTCGGAATTCTCATCCGTCATCAACAAGCTGAAGGCGGAAAAGCCGGACGTGATCTTCTCGACGGTGGTCGGTGATTCCGTTGTCGCCCTGCACCGGCAGTATCATGCGGCCGGTCTCGACCCGGAAAAGATGCCGATGGCCAGCCTGACCACCTCGGAAAACGAAGTGGCGGCGATGGGCGGTGCCGCTGCCGCGGGGCATTTCACCTCCGCACCATATTTCATGGTCTGGGATTCACCGGAAAACCAGAAATTCGTCGAGGCCTACAAGTCCCGCTGGGGCGGCGACAAGGTCACGCATTTCGTCTCCGAGCCGTCCTATTTCCAGGTGCATCTGTTCAAGCAGGCCGTCGAGAAACTGTCGCCGGACGATATCGATCCCACCACCATCCGCGAGGCCGTCAAGGGCGAGCAGTTCAACGCGCCGCAGGGACTGGTCAAGATCGAGGGCGAGAACCTTCATACCTGGCTGAGACCGAAGATCGGCCAGTGCAAGTCGGATGGCCAGTTCGAGATCCTGCAACAATCCGCCGACTGGCTCGAGCCCATTCCCTACAAGGCCTACGACGGCCAGGTCTGCACCGCTGACGGTCTGAAGAGCAGCTGACGCGCGCAATCGGGCGGTGTGTCGTCACGCCGCCCGGCTTTTCCGTGACCTGATGTTTTCCAGACCTTGAAGGCTTGCAGATGGAACTTGTCGTCTCCCAACTCCTGACCGGTCTCAGTATCGCTTCGATCCTGATGCTGGTCGCCCTTGGCCTCGCCGTCATCTACGGCGTGACCGGGGTCATCAATCTCGCGCATGGCGAATTCGTCATGCTGGGCGCCTATTGCGCCTGGTTCCTGCAGTCCCAGCTTGGCATGGGATTGCTGGAAAGCCTGATCCCGATCTTTTTCATTCTTGCGGTGTTCGGTTGGGCCGTGGAAGCCCTGGTCATCCGCCATCTCTACGACCGGCCGCTCGACACCATCCTGGCGACCTGGGGTATTGGCGTGATGGCGCAGCAGGCGATCCGGCTGATTGCCGGTGGTGAGCTGCGTTATGTCGAGATCCCGGCGTTCCTCAATGGCAGCGTGTCCCTGTTTGGCGCGAGCGAGCCCGCCTACCGGCTGTTCATCCTCGGTCTTGCGCTTGTCCTCTTCGGGCTCACCTGGGTCATCTACCGGCGCACCAGCTTCGGGCTGAAACTGCGCGCGATTACCCAGAACCGGGAGATCGCCTCCAGCTTCGGCATCAATTCCGCCCGCATCTACCGGTCGACCTTCGCCTATGGCGCCGGCATCGCCGGTCTCGCCGGTGCGCTCGTGTCGCCGCTGAAGAGCGTCTCTCCGGAAATGGGGACGACCTACGTTGTCGACGCCTTCATGGTGGTTGTCCTTGGTGGTGCCCAGAGCCTGCTCGGCACTGTCGCAAGCTCCGGGATCCTGGGTGAACTTTCGGGTTTCCTGGCCTTCCACAGCAACGACACCCTGGCCAAGGCGCTGGTCCTGCTGGCGATCGTCATCCTCATCCGCTTTCGGCCCGAAGGCCTGTTCTCGACCCGTGTGCGCTCGTGATCACGGCCGGAAAAAGGATCGCAATTCAATGAACCTGACTGGAAAATCAACAGCACGGCTGGTGCTCTATCTGGCGTTCTGTGCAGCCATCTTGCTCGTGCCGTCCGTGCTGGACGATGCGTTTCTCCTGAACAAATATTCCCGCTACCTGGTCTTCGCCATCCTGGCAGTCTCGCTCAGCCTCTCCTGGGGCTACGCCGGAATTCTCAATCTCGGCCAGGCAGCCACCTTTGGCCTGGGGTCCTATGCCATGGCCATGGGCCTCAAGCTTCGCACCGTGCCGGTACATACCGGCAGCGAAGGGCTTCCGGACTTCATGGTCTGGAACAATGTCACCGAACTGCCCTGGTTCTGGGCGCCGTTTCACTCCATGACCTTCGCCATTCTGGCGGGCCTCCTGATCCCTGCCGCCTTTGCTGCGCTGCTCGGCTGGTTCATGTTTCGCGGGCGCATCACCGGTGTCTATGCGTCTATCATCACGCTGGCCGTTCTGGTGGTGGTCAATCTCCTGATCATCGATCAGCAGCGCTACACCGGCGGCTTCAACGGCATCACGGATCTCGCCCAGTTCGAGGTGGCCGGTTTCTTCTTCGACGCCTATTCCGCGACAACCTATTACCTGGTCGCGCTGTGCCTGTGTGCCGTGCTGCTCCTGTCGCTCGCGGTTACCCGCAGCAAGACCGGCATGATCCTGCAAGCGATCCGCGATCAGGAAAACCGGGTCCGCTTCTTCGGCTACGACGTCGCGCTCTATCAGATCTTCGTCTTCTCGCTGTCGGCCGGCATCGCCGGTCTGGCAGGCATGCTCTACACGATCGTGATGGAATTCGCCTCGCCGACATTCCTTAGCGTGCCGCTTAGTCTTTCCGTGGTGATCTGGGTCGCCGTGGGCGGCCGGCAGAGCCTTCTGGGGGCTGCCATCGGAGCCCTGATCGTGACGGGCGTCCAGGGTGCCCTGTCGGAATCCGAAGTCTTCCTGGAAAGCTGGATGCTGATCATGGGGGGGCTGTTCGTCCTCGCTGTCCTGTTTCTGCCGAAAGGCATTGCAGGTGCCGTCTCGATGGCCGTCGACCGGCTGCCCTTTTTTGCCGGCAGCGCCAGAAAATCCGCGAGCAATGTCATGAAAACCACGGAGGCGGCGTCATGAAGACAGCAACCGACCACCTCAGCCTTCGGGACGTCAGTGTGTCCTTCGGCGGTTTCCAGGCGATCTCAGGACTGTCGCTGGATGTGAACAGCGGCGAACTGCGGTGCCTGATCGGACCGAACGGTGCTGGCAAGACCACGGCGCTCGACCTGATCTGCGGCAAGACCCGTGTGACCTCCGGCGAGATCCGCTTCAAGGGCGAGGCGATCCATACCCTGAAGGAATATCAGATCGCCCGCGTCGGTATCGGGCGCAAGTTCCAGGTGCCGAGTGTCTTCCGCGAACTGACCGTTCGGGAAAACCTGAATATCGGTCAATCACGAAACACCGGCGTACTGGCCAACCTCGTGCGTTTCGGTGCAAGTCACGACGACGAGGAAATCGAACGTCTTGCGGTTCTGGTCGGCCTTCAGGACGATCTCGATCTTGCTGCCGGACATCTGTCTCACGGTCAGACGCAATGGCTGGAGATCGCGTTGATCCTGGCCCAGAACCCGACACTCATCCTGATGGACGAGCCGACAGCAGGCATGACCGCGCAGGAAACCGGCAAGACGGCCGAGCTGTTCAACAGGCTACGGGGCGAGCACACGCTGATTGTCGTCGAGCACGACATGGGATTCGTGCGCGACATCGCTGAAACCATTTCGGTCATGCACCAGGGCAAGCTGCTTGCCGAAGGTTCGCTGGAGGAAGTCTCCAGCGACCCGCGGGTGAAGGAAGCATACCTTGGAACGAAGGAGGCCGGCCATGCTTGAGCTGAACGGTCTCGATGGTTTCTACGGCCGAAGCCGTGCGCTCCAGTCCGTTTCCATGGACATTGACGAGGGTGATTTTTTCTCCGTTCTCGGCCGCAACGGCGTGGGCAAGACGACGCTTCTTCGCAGTGTCCTCGGGTTGATGAGCCGCACGTCCGGTTCGGTCAAACTGGACGGAATGGAATTGAACAGCCTGCCGACGCACGCAAGAGCGCTCGCCGGCATCGGCTATGTCCCGCAAGGCCGCGGCATCCTGCCGGCCTTCACCGTGCGCGAGAACCTGATGATCGGCACCTTCGCCGCCCAGTCGGGCCAGGGTGAGATCGCCGACTGGGTGCTGGAGCTGTTTCCGATCCTGAAGGAGTTCCTGAACAGGCGGGGCGGCAACCTTTCCGGAGGTCAGCAGCAGCAGCTTGCAATCGGTCGGGCGCTTCTTTCCCAGCCCAAGGTGCTTCTTCTCGATGAGCCGACGGAAGGCATCCAGCCCAACATCGTCGAGCAGATCGAGGATGTCCTGATCGACCTGAACCGAACCAGGGGCCTCACCATCGTTCTGGTGGAGCAGAACCTCACTTTCGCACGCCGGGCCTCGAACCGGTTCGCGATCCTCGACCGCGGCACCGTCGCGGTCACTTCCGGCATTGCCCAACTGTCCGACGACCTTGTCCACGAACACCTCGTGGTCTGAGGCGCGGCAACCTGTTCCTAGAAGGAGGAATTGATGTATCACGGTGATATTTCCAGCAGCAACGACACCGTCGGCGTGGCGGTGGTCAACTACAAGATGCCGCGTCTGCATACCCGCGAGGAAGTGCTGGCCAATGCCCGCAACATCGCGGACATGATCGCGGGAATGAAGGTCGGCCTTCCGGGCATGGACCTGGTGATCTTCCCGGAATATTCCACCCACGGGATCATGTATGACCCCAAGGAGATGTACGAAACCGCTTCCCAGGTGCCTGGAGAGGAAACGGCCATCTTCGCAGAAGCCTGCAAGAAGGCGAACGTCTGGGGCGTGTTCTCCCTGACAGGCGAGCGACACGAGGATCACCCAAACAAGGCGCCTTACAACACGCTCATCCTGATGAACAACAAGGGCGAGATCGTCCAGAAATACCGCAAGATCATGCCCTGGGTGCCGATCGAAGGCTGGTATCCGGGCGATTGCACCTACGTCTCGGAAGGCCCGAAGGGGATGAAGATCAGCCTGATCATCTGTGACGACGGCAACTATCCGGAAATCTGGCGTGACTGCGCCATGCGCGGGGCGGAACTCATCATCCGCTGCCAGGGCTACATGTATCCGGCCAAGGAGCAGCAGATCCAGATTTCCAAATCCATGGCCTGGGCGAACAACTGCTATGTGGCGGTTGCAAACGCCGCCGGCTTCGATGGCGTCTATTCCTATTTCGGCCATTCGGCCCTGATCGGTTTCGACGGCCGGACGCTGGGGGAATGCGGCACCGAAGAAAACGGCATTCAATATGCCCAGATGTCGGTGTCGGGGATCCGCGATGCCCGCAAGAACATGCAGTCGCAGAACCACCTCTTCAAACTGCTGCACCGTGGCTACACCGGCACGATCAACTCCGGTGATGGCGACAAGGGCCAGGCAGCCTGCCCCTATAATTTCTACGCCAACTGGGTGAACGATCCGGAAGGAACGCGGGAGATGGTCGAGGCCATGACCCGCACGACGGTCGGCACCGAGGAATGTCCGATGGAAGGCATCCCGAACGGCGCAAGCACCCACCGCTAGGGCTCAGGTCCAATCCGGGCGGGAAGTCTCTCGCCCGGTTCGAAATCGATCAGCTCTTGCCGCAGGCCAGCAACCTGGCGGCACGCGCTGATCCGGCGATCCTCCCGAGCGATGCGGTTCGCAGCGCCGCATCCTCCTGGCGCTGCAGCGATTTCCCCCGCTGCAGCGTCTTCAACAGGAAGTCCAGGAATGAATGCACCGATAGCTGGTCCGGTTGAGGACCCGATTGACGCCTATCGCATTGTCAGCGAACCCTTTTATCGCCCCTTTGCACAGGAGGTCGGCCATTATGAAGCCGCCTATGCCGCACGGTTGCCGATCCTTCTGAAGGGGCCGACGGGATGCGGCAAAACGCGGTTTGTCGAGCACATGGCCTGGCGGCTGAAGCGTCCTCTCGTCACGGTGTCCTGTCATGAGGACATGACCGCGTCGGATCTGGTCGGACGGTTTCTGCTGGATGCCGACGGTACCGTCTGGCACGACGGACCGCTGACGGCGGCCGTCCGACACGGTGCGATCTGTTATCTCGACGAAGTGGTGGAAGCGCGGCAGGACACGACGGTCGTCATCCATTCCCTGACTGACCATCGCCGCCATTTGCCGCTGGAAAAGAAGAATGAACTGGTCCAGGCGCATCCGGACTTCCAGCTCGTGATCTCCTACAACCCCGGCTATCAGAGTGTGCTTAAAGATCTGAAGGAATCCACCCGGCAGCGGTTCTGCGCGATTTCCTTCGACTATCCTGATGCGGCAATCGAAGCGGAAATCGTGGCGCGCGAAGCCGGTGTCGAGCCTGAAACAGCAAGGGTTCTTGTCCGGGTTGCGGAAAGATCCCGGAACCTCAAGGGTCACGGACTGCGCGAAGGTGCATCGACGCGCATGTTGATTGCAGCCGGTCAGCTGACAGCGCAAGGCGTGCCGCTGGAAGAGGCCTGTCAGATTGCCATCGTGCTGCCGCTCGTAGATGAGCCGGAGATCCGCGCTGCGATGTCCTCCGCTGTTTCTGCCTGCCTGTAAGACATGGCGGCGACGATGACCGAGACTGCCACGGCGAAGACCAACACCGTTGAGACGCGCGAATATGAACGGCAATTGTCTGCCGTCTGGACTAAAGCCCTGTCTCGGATTGCCCAGGCCGGTTACGGCGAAACCGTAACGCAAGCCTATCGTACTTGTGGCCCGATGGTTGCGGAGGCGGTTTCGGAAGAAGCCGCAGCCGATCTCGGACGCCTGGTTTCCTGGATTGCCATTCGTTCCGGCCGGCGCGCATCGGCAAGGGTGCCGCATACAGCGGCTCGCGCAGCGCAGTACTTGAAGACGTTCACTGCTTTTTCGGAGTGGTGCGCTCTTTTGGAACGGACCGGACGCGACTTGCCAGAAGCCGTTGAAGCACTGCTTGAGACGTCTGACAGATCCCTGGCAGAAATCGGCTTGTCCGGCTACAGGACATTCGTCGGCATGGGGTTGGCACTCAGACTGACGAACCGTGAAAAGGCGCGGTTGTTTCTCGCTGGCGAAGACCCGGAAGCGCGGCACTTTCTTGACCGGCAGTCGTCAGACTTGCGATTTGACGACGAAGAGCTTCGGTTGAATACGTTTCATGCCGCCTTGTGGGGGCAGCTTCCGCCCATTGTCGAAACCCCGGCCACAGCTCCGGAGCAATTGCGTCGCAGGGCCGGGTTCGGGCGGGATGGCATTCGTCTGCCGTCGGGGTTTCCGGGTTTCGACCGCGCGGACAGCCTGAAGCTTTATCATGCGGCTCTTGCCCATGTCGGCGCTCACATTGCCTTCACCCGGCAGGTGTTTGAGCGAAAGTCCCTGAAACCCTTGCAAGTCGCCGTTATCTCCTTGCTTGAAGATGCGCGGGTCGAACGGCTCGCTCTGCAAAAGATGCCGGGACTGAGGTCTCTCTGGAGCAGCTTCCACACCATCGATGCACGCTCCGCAGACCTGGCGACAACCTTGATGGCTCGGTTGTCGCGCATGCTGATAGATCCGGATTACAGCGATGCGAACGGTTGGGTGGAGAAAGGAAAACGCCTGTTCGAGGAAGCCTTTGCGGCGACCCCCAACGACCAGACCTTCTGCCGAAGAATTGGCGGACTGCTTGCCAACGATCTGGGGCAGATGCGGCTGCAGTTCGACGCCCGCACCTATGTGGTGCAGCCGGCCTACCGGGACGACAACCTCGGTATCTGGACCTTCGACGAGGAGCCGGACCTGATCGAGATGGATGTTGCGGTTGAAACGGAAGGTGTGCGCCTGGAGCAACAAGAACGCGACGAGGCCGAGCGGCAGGAGCCCGAAGAGGACGAAAAGCGCGAGGAAGAGGCCGCGGCAGCGGAAAAGCTAAGGCTTCGAGATGAGGACGCGGTAACCCGGCTGATCACCTATCCCGAATACGATCATGTCAGTCGCCGCATGCGCCCGGACTGGTGCACTGTTCATGTCACTGAGGCACCGCGAAAGGCGGCAACCGGTCTGTTGCGGAGCCTCGCGCAAGAAACCAGGATACAGAGTTCTCTCATCTCTCTGATCTCCGGTGCCAATGTGAATGCGTTCCAGCGGGAGCGCCGGCTGGAAACCGGTGACTTTCTCGACCTGGATGCATGCATCGATGCCCAGGCAAGTCGCCGCAACCGGGAGATACCCGATCCGAGGATCTTCGGCCGGAAGAGTTGCAAGGGACGGGACCTGGACATCCTGTTGCTGATCGACCAGTCACACTCCACCGGCGAGCCGGCAGGCGAGGGGGGCGCCAGCATTCTCGATCTTGAACGCCTGTCTGCCGCAATAATGGCCGGGGCGATGGAGACGACCGGCGACAATTGCGCACTAGCAGGGTTCTGCTCGGACACTCGGGAGACGGTCCGATATGCGCGGATCAAGGACTTCGGCCAACCGGTCGACCAAGGCGTGTATGAACGCTTGGCCGGTCTGGAAAGTGCTTTCTCGACCCGGCTGGGCCCGGTTATGCGTCACGGTGGGCGTGAGCTTGCCGAAAGGACGGCATATCGAAAAGTATTGCTGGTGGTGACTGACGGCGAGCCGTCCGATATTGACGTCGATGATCCGGATTATCTCCTGGAAGACGCCCGTTTCGCCTTGCGCGAATTGGCGATGGCCGGCATCGATGTTTTCTGTTTCTCGCTCGGCGACAACCGCAACGATTATTCCGGCAGAATTTTTGGCGGCAAGAATGTCAGAAAGCTCGCGGACCTTTCCAGGCTTCCTGGAGCTCTGCTTGGGCTCTATGGGGAGTTGAAAAAGTAGGAGCAGCCTCTGGTGAGCTGCTCTCATTTTGCCGGATTGCCAGTTCTGTGGTGAACCTTGCGCCAGTCCTGTGCGAGCTCTGATCGCCTGTTCTGACCGTACCGATTCTGTTGAAACATCAGAAAATCTGCCTTTAACCGGCAAAACACCCGGAAAAGTTTCAAGGAAGATTTTGCGTGGGTTTAAACTCAGCCAGTGTTCTTAAAATGTGGCCGGTCCATCACCGGAGACCTCGCGGCAGGATTCGATGGGAATTTAAGTATTTGAAATAAATAAGGAAAAAATAGAATCAGCTAGAATGATGCTCTGGAACTGGCAAAGATTGGCACACCCGTCGGGTCGGAAAGTTTCGTAGAGGCATCTGGAATGCCGGTTCAACCAGGCCGGGTTAGGGTTTCGTTAACTTAAATTTCCTTGCACCATCTGCTGGAATCCTGCATCCATGACGGAGTTACCGCTCATATCGGGCACGAAACCGTCAGAGGGCATTAATGGCCGTTACCGAACAATTTTCCGGTGGACGCGATACGACCGCAAAAATCGAAAGTTTCACGCAGAAGCTTTCTGACCGTTTGCAGACGATGCGCGAAATGACCTACCCGCCGGAAGCCCGCAAGGTTTTCGGCCGGACGTTTTCCACGACGGATCTGGTTCGTCTGCTGGGCGTGCCGGAAAGCACGCTTCGCACCCTGACGCTGGAAGGCAAGGGCCCGCAGCCGCATCGCGCCGAAAACAACCGCCGGATCTATACAGTCGATCAGGTTTGGGAACTGAGGGCATTCCTCGCGGAACTCAGGCCTGACGATGCGCATCGCCTCGTGCCTCATCGCCGACCGGGAGAGAAACTGCAGGTCGTTGCTGCTGCGAACTTCAAGGGTGGCAGCTCTAAGACGACCACGTCCGTTCATCTGGCCCATTACCTGGCTATCCAGGGCTACCGGGTGCTGTGTGTCGACCTGGATCCCCAGGCCTCCATGACCACGACCTTCGGCATTCAGCCGGATCGTGATCTTCGGTCCGGCGAAGACGATGACGAACGGACCGACACGACCTACGACGCTTTGCGCTATGACAATTACCGCGTGCCGTTCTCCGAGGTCATACGCGAGACCTACTTCCCGGGCATTCACCTTGCCTGCGGCAACCTGCGCCTGATGGATTTCGAATACGATACGCCGACGGCGCTTGCCGAAAGGACGACCGACGAGCTTGGCCTGTTCTTCCAGCGCCTCGATGCCGTGATCCAGTCGGTTGAAGAGCACTATGACGTCGTTGTCCTCGATACGCCACCTTCGCTCGGCTACACGACGATGGCGGCTCTCTACGCGGCAACGGGCCTGATCATCACCGTACACCCGGCCATGCTCGACGTCTCGTCTTGCTCCCAGTTCCTGAAGATGATTTCGGATGTGACCCATACGTTGTCCGAAGGCGGTGCGGTTTTCGAACATGACTTCACCAAGTTTCTGCTGACCAGGGTCAACCCCAACGACGGGCCGCAGAAGATCATGTCCGGCACCATGCGGGACTTGTTCGGGACCGACGTCCTTGTGGCCGAGGCGATTGAATCGACCGCCATCGCATCTGCCGGCGTTGCCAAGAAAAGTCTCTACGAGATCGAATCCGGTGAAGTCGGCCGGGAAACCCTGAAGCGGGCGCTGGAAAGCGCAGACCGCGTCAACGCCGAAATTCTCGATCTGATCAAGAGTGTATGGGGCAGGGAGGTTTGACGATGAAAAAGTCGATCGTCAAAATGATGTCCGACGCGGCGGCTGCAGCTGCCGACAAGAAGGAGCCGCCCAAACCGGTTGCGGGCCAGAAGGTAACCGCACCCGTCGTGAATTCCATGGGGCGCGCCTTGTCGCATATGCGCGAGGACAGCATCGTTGCCCTTGATCCGTCGAAAATCGACCCAAGCCCGTTTTCCGATCGCTTCGAAACAGACCTCGAAGCGCAGGAGGCTCTCGAGGAACTCAAGCTTTCGATCCAGGATGAGGGGCAGAGGATCCCTGTTCTGGTGCGGCCGCACCCCACGGAACGGGACCGCTATCAGCTGGCCTATGGACACCGCAGGTTGTTTGCCATTCAGACATTGATGGCGGAAGCCGGCAAACCGGAGACGTTCAAGGTCAAGGCGTACGTTCGCAAGCTGAGCGATGCCGAGCTGATCAAGGAACAGTCGCTTGAAAACGGCGTCCGCGAAAACCTGACCTTCGCAGAGATGGTCCTGTGGGCTGTGCAGCTGCGCGAAGCAGGGCTCAAGCAGCGCGAGATGCAGCCGGTGCTCGGCCAGGTTCAAACGGTCATTTCCAATATGCGGAAGATCGCCGACAGCATCCCGCACGACATCATTCGCGCGATTGGCCGTGCCAGGAATGTCGGCCGGCCGGCATGGATGGAACTGGCAAAGCTGTTTGAAGACCCTGCCGCCGAACAGCGCGTTCGATCCGTCATAGACGGTGAGGATTTCAGGCTGGCTGCTGCGCAGGACAGAATGTCCATGGTAACGCAGGCCGCAAGAGGCAAACCAAAGAAGGCTGCACCGGCAACACAGTCTGCAGCAGAAATCACATCGAACGGAACGGTACTGGCAAAACTGAAGAGAACATCGGCGGCAACCGTGTTCTCGATACCGAAATCCGAAGCTGAATTCAGTCACTGGCTGGAGGAGAACCTTCCGGACGTCTATCGCGATTTTCTGCGGCAACGGCAGGAAACGGGACGTACGAAAGGCTGAGGATGGTCGCGGCATACTTCGAAAGGGCATGCCGGGCGCACAATGATCCGGGGCAGGTGTTCAGGTGTCGTCCCGGGCCATATCGGCAAGAGGCCGGATTTCGGCCAGGCCCCGTGAGGAAGGAGACGGTGCGAGAGAAATAGAGACCAAATGAAAAGAGACCGAAACGGCGGCAACCGTTCAGTCTCTTTAATCACGGTTCAACTTGGAACGTCCAAACAGGAACCTCAACACTTCCCTGTTTTAGGCGAATTCCGAATCACGCGCAAGATCCATCTTGTGTGAACGGTGGATTTCTGCCGATTTCCCGAAGTTGAACCTCCTGAAACGCATAACGCCGCACGTTGGCTCGTGTCGGTGAACGGAGGTTGTCATGCCTGCTGTTTCGAACGTCTCTTCCTTCCGGAAGGTGACGCCGGGGATACTTGCGTCCCAGCGTCTGGCAATGTCGAACGACATTCCCGATATTGGAAAATCCGAAGTCGCTATTGCCTTGAAACGTGCGGCCCAGCCGATCGGTCTCACGTCGACTGCCTACCATGTCCTGGACATCCTGCTTGGCCTGTCAAAGCCGGACGACTGGAAAGGGGACAACAGGCCTGTCGTTGCCATCTCCAACGAGAAGCTTGCCTCATATGTCGGCAAGAGTGAACGAACGGTCATTCGCGCCATCAAGCAGCTGGTCGAGGCCCGTATTCTCGCCTACAGGGACAGTTCTACCGGCCGCAGGTGGGTGCACCGCAACGACAGTGGCGACATTACCTTTGCCTATGGTCTCGATTTCACGCCGGCAAGAGTGCGATACCGAGAAATCAAGCGCCTGGCCGACGAATGGCAGGCTCATCTCAATGCGGTCCGGGAAGCCAAACGGACGGTCATGAGGATCTCCAGGGCGATTGTCGACATCGTCGATGCAACGAAAGACGTCGACCTGACAGACTTTCTGGATCAGATGGCAGGCATTCTGGACGCGGAGACTGATGTTCAGGCAAAAGCTCAGGCGTTGCTGGACCTTTACGACCTGGTGATGGAAGCTCTGAAGGAGGCCTCCAATACACAGTCAACAGCACATAAATATGGGGATTCGTCATGCGAAGATGACATCAATGTCACCCCTATATTTAATACAAACTCACCAGACTCTTGTTCAAATAACCGGACATCTGCTCACGCAGATGAAATCAAAAACAAGACTGACGTCGCCTACGGCGCCGAAATAGCTCCTAAAAGGGAGCAAGCGGAGCGAGGTGGGGGCTCCAACAGAGGATATACACTGCAGAAAGGCTCCGGTAAGGCGGATTTTGTCCGATCGGAAACCCTGGACGCTGTTTCGATCTCTTTGCTGGAAAGCGCATGTACGTCGATCCAGGGCGATTTTGGGCTATCTCTCAAAAGCTGGCCGGACCTCATTGCCGCAACCGACGTGCTGCGGATCGGTATCGGATTAAGTGAAAAAGGCTTTACCGAAGCCTGCGGAAGGCTGGGGCGGCATGTTGCGGCGGCAATTCTGGCAATGGTGGCCGAAAAGGCCTTGCGGGATCCGGAAAAAATCAGCTCGCCCGGCGGTTACTTCCGGGCATGTTGTGAACGGGCGACCGAAGGCAAACTTGCGCTGGCAAAATCCCTGTTCGGCCTCGCTGCGCGCTGATCGGGCGCGGCGGGGAGCGGGATCCTCTGGTGCGAGTACTGCTTCCGGGCAGGGGGCGCCAAAATGAAGGGATCTTGAAACTTTGCGGTCTTCCCGGGAGTGCTGATCCTGCACATACACGGATAATCGCAACAGGGCACGTCGGTGGCGCTGGTTTCGAGCCTTCATAAACTTGCCTTACGCATGGCCGACTTTTGTCAAAACGACGCCTCATTCCTGCGATCCTGTTCCCAACCTGGAAGCCCGGTGTTTTGCACCATGAACTAATTTGTCCGTTCGTTCGTCTTTCAACGACAACGAAGCAAGACCGACTGGAAACTTCATGAGCAGATCTGTTTTCATTGCACTTTTTTTCATGGCATTTGTCCAAAGCGCTTATGCGAAATCCAGTGACCTTAAGAACCACCGGGGCGACCCTGAAGAATTCAGTTTTGCGACGGTGATCGCGAAGGCTCGGGAACTCGGGACAAGACCGTATGAAGCGCAAAAAGTGCGATCTGAAGATCTTCTGGAGGAAATTGACTACGACGCGCATTGGAAGATCAGCTTTCGCAAGTCGGCCACCCTGGAGCTGGTACCAGGCGTCCCAATTCAGTTTTTTCACCTGGGCCGCTTCTTCAAGCAACCGGTCAAGCTGAACGAAGTCGCTGATGGCTTTTCCCGAGAAATTCTCTATTCACCTGACTACTTCGACATGCCGCATGACAGTCCGGCGCGAAAGTTGCCCGAAAATCTCGGATTTGCCGGGTTCCGCGTCATGCGGGAGGATTTGAAAACCGACTGGGTTTCCTTCCTGGGCGCATCCTATTTCAGGACAGATGGCCAGTCTCGCCAGTATGGGCAGTCGGCGCGCGGACTTGCCCTTAACACCGGACTTTCGATGCCGGAGGAATTTCCCAGATTTACGGAATTCTGGTTCGAACCATCCGCATCGACAGATGACGGTTTGGTTGTCTATGCACTTCTTGATAGCCCATCTGTCGCCGGCGCCTATCGAATGCACATGAAAAATGAGGAGGGCAGTGGGCAGGTCATGGATGTGACAAGCCACCTATTCTTCCGAAAGTCCGTGGAAAGACTGGGAGTAGCGCCACTCACAAGCATGTACTGGTACTCTGAGTCCAATCGCCTGAAAGGCCGGGATTGGCGCCCGGAAGTACACGATACCGATGGTCTTGCGATGATTAGCCAGTCGGGAGAGATGATATGGCGCCCCCTCAACAACCCGTCCGAAGTTCGCACGTCCACATTTCGGGCGGACAATGTGAGAGGATTTGGCCTCGCACAACGAGACCGGGAGTTTGAGAACTTTCAGGATGACGGAGTGTTTTATGATCGTCGGCCGTCCGTCTGGATCGAACCTGGCGAACCGTTTGGAAAGGGCGTGGTTCAACTGGTGGAGATCCCGACGGACGACGAGATCTATGACAACATAGTCGCTTATTTTTTACCGGACGAACTGCCGAAAGCGGGCGACGAACGTACGTTTTCCTACCAGATGACATGGCGTGATCAGCATCCGCTGCCTCAGTCAGGTGCTCAGGTTTTCGCAACCCGTATCGGCCAGGGAGGAATTCCCGGACAACCTCGACCGAAGGACCAGATGAAAGTCGTGGTCGAATTCCAGGGCAATTCCTTGAACGGGATGAAGAAGAAGGACGAGGTTGAGGCCGTTGTGGAGCTTTCCAAGGGCGAGCCGATAAATCTTTTCGTTCAACCTGTCGTCGGTACGGATCGTTGGCGCTTGACGTTCGATGTCAAGATCGACGGGCGTGACCCGGTGGAGGCGCGCGCTTTTCTGAAAGGCGGCGATGATGTCCTGAGTGAAACCTGGCTCGGGCAACTGATAGCGGAGCACCTGGAATTGGAATAAATCCCCGGTGTGGCAAAGGGCACAGTTACCAGGTGCGGGAATACCGAGCCTTGAATACCGAACTGGGGTTTTGTGTCTGTATTTCCCTGATGCTTGCCCGAAGTGTGAAGGCTTTGGTCAAGGGTTGTTGCAACGAAACGCTCGAGTGCCACACGGCGTCGTCTTTTGAGTTGTTGAATTCCGCTGCCAGGACTGTCGCGGTCCGGCCCAGAGACACTTCCACGCTCTTGGTGGTATTCCAGTCAATATCATTCGTCTCGAAACCGGGCGTCCGGAAAGAATAGGAATCTCGCAAGATCAGGTTGGCGTGCCTTGTGAGTTTGATTTTCTTTCCTGCAGTGAATCTGGTCGATGCAAGGTCGCTGTCTGGGTCAAAGCGCAAGGTCAGGTCCGTTTCGTCCATTCCTGCCAATTTGTAGTCGTCTTCGAAACGCAGTCGTGTCCATAGCGTTCCACTCGGTACGTAGCTGCGTGGCGCATTGAGCACATGCCTGGGCAATGCTGCTGGCATCTTGATATCCGATCCGAATGCAGGCCGGCCCGGAACAGGAAGCTGAGCGCCTACCGTCATGTTGTAGGAACTTTCAGATGGCTTTGAAAAAGACCAGACGTAAGGTTTGATATTCTCATCGTGAACAGGCGTGACTGTTGCGGAGTCCGCTGCCGCAGTGCCCGTGATTATGCCCTTGATTACGGAAACTGCCAGTAGGTAACTCGGTGTGCGCATGTTCTATTATCGAGAGCTTGAGGTCGCTTGCTGTCGGTCTGACGGGATGAAACTGAGTGAACTTGATTCCGAAAAGGTTAATGCAACATTGCCCAATGATACCTTGCGAAAGTTACCTAGGTTTTGAAATATATATCTCTAAGTGTCAGAGTTGATTGATTGAAATCACTTCCGCTGATCATGAGAACATGGAAATACGTATGGAATGAGTTCCACTTTTGCTGTGGAAATACACTGATTTCATAACCGCCGGGTTGATAAAAACCGCGTCTCGCGGACTTGCAACGTGGCTATCTTTTGTGGATCCGGCTCGAGGCATTTGATTGTTCTGCAAACCCAGGCCTGTCGGCAAGTTAACGAGCACCTTTTCCACCGGAATTGCGTTGGTCTTCAAAGACGTTCACGGCGCTGAAGAATCTTCGAAAACTGAAGATCGGCTCACAGAGAATGCCCTGCAGGTACAGCTACGCGTTCTTGGGAAGCTCAGTACTCCCGATCTCAGTTTCAATTTATGGCTGCAAATGAGAGCAGTACATTCACATTCTGTTTCAATCTTGAAATGCGCCGGAACTCGGTGATTTCCGGAGCGTTACTCCCATATCGTCGCCCCATCCCCATCAGATACCGGCGACTTCAATCTGGGAGAGTTACAATGCTACGTGAACTAGTCACTGCGTCCGCAATCGGACTGTTCATGGTCGGCGGTGCGTATGCGCAAAGCTCGACTGAAGTACCTACAACTACCGTGCCAACAACTCCTGCCACCCCTGAGCCCGTTCTAATGGTGAAAAAGGCAGAAGGACATCTGGCCACGGACCTCCTTGGCCGAACGGTCTACAATGGTACGAGCGAAGAGTCTGAAGCAATTGGCGACGTCAACGACTTCACTGTGGGTCCTGACGGTCAGATTCAGGCAATCGTGATCGGAGTCGGAGGCTTTCTTGGCCTGGGCGAGAAAAACGTCGCGATCGAGTACGGCCTTGTGAAGTTCGAAGATCGCAACGATAGCGAGGTGCTGGTGGTTGAAACGACCGCAGAAAAGCTGGATGCGCTGGAGCCCTTCGAGGAAGCTGCAAATCGGCCTGTTCCAGCTGATGAAAGCGTGAATGAAACCAGGCCGGCAACCGCTCAGGATCTGAACAATGCGCCGGTCGAGAAAGCTCCTGAGGAGCTGATTGATTCCGAAGCGGATAGAAACGTTACGCCTGCAAACTGACATCACGACCAGAAAAGCGCGGGCCGCATTCCGAAATGTCGCCCGCGCTAAAAATATTCCATAATCCAAATTACGCGATTCTCGCTTATAGCAGCCATTTAGTAATGCGACACTTGGGCCAGTTAGAGATGCGACACTTCCCGTCCGTCTGACGCTGGTCAATATCAACGTTGGAAGGAAGACTGGCTTCCGCACGCCTAAGCGCTGACGGAGCTGCAATGTCTTTGATCACCATGTCGCAACATGAACTGAACCGGCTGGAAGCCATCCAGAAGATCCGCGATCGAAGATTGAGTGTCGTTGACGCTGCCAGGCTTCTGAGCCTCAGCCGGAGCCAGGTCCATCGGCTCTTGCAGGCTTACGAGCGTGACGGTGCCGCTGGTCTTGTTTCCGGCAAGCGTGGCCGTCCCAGCAACCGCCGTCACAGCGACGAGTTTCGCAATGCCGTCCTCGACCTGGTGCGCGAGCGTTATCACGACTTCGGTCCAACCCTGGCCCGTGAGAAGCTGCTTGAGCTTCATCAGATTGCCGTCGGCAAAGAGACCTTGCGCCAATGGATGACGGAAGCTGGTATTTGGACATCGCGGCGCGAACGCAAGCAGCGGATCTTTCAGCCGCGCGGCCGGCGCGATTGCCTCGGTGAACTCGTCCAGATCGATGGTTCGCATCACTGGTGGCTCGAGAACCGCGGCCCCAAATGTGCCTTGCTTGTCTACATCGACGACGCGACCGGCAAGCTGCTACATCTGCGTTTTGCGTTATCCGAGAACACCTTCGACTACCTCCTGGCAACTAAGGCCTATCTGGAACAATGGGGAAAGCCGCTTGCATTCTACAGCGACAAACACGGGGTTTTCCGGACCACACATGCGTCCGAGATGGACCGGACCAGCGGGCTAACGCAATTTGGCCGCGCTCTTTACGAGCTCAACATCGACATCATCGGCGCCAACACCCCGCAAGCCAAAGGCCGGGTCGAGCGCGCCAACAGAACTCTTCAGGACCGGCTGGTGAAGGAATTGCGTTTGCGCGGTATCTGCACGCTTGAAGAGGCCAACGCATTCGCCCCGGAATTCATCGCGGATTTCAACGGTCGTTTTGGCAGGGAACCGCGCAATCCGAAGGACATGCATCGACCACTGGCCGATCATGAGAATCTGGATGGGGCCATGTGCCGGAAAGAAGTCCGCACGGTGTCACAGGCTCTGACGCTACGCTATGAGAAGGTGATTTTCATTCTGGATCCGACGGACTACGCCAAGACCCTGCCCCGCCAGAAGGTGATCGTCTGCGACTATCCCGATGGCCGGCTGGAGATCATGCATGAAGGCACAATTCTTCCCTATCGAGCCTTTGATACATTGCGCTCAGTTCATAGAAGCCCAGTGGTCGAGAACAAACGTCTGGACGATATTCTTTCGATTGTGGCTGAGATGCAGGACGGGCGCGAGCAACAACGGCGGAGGCAGCATGGTCCGAGCCGCCAAGGGCAAAAGGATCATATGTTCGGCATCCCGGATGGCAGGGTGAGCAACGGCTACCAGAAGCGCGGTCGCAAACCTGGTCGACGGACGGATTTCACGAATGATCCCGAGGTCAATGCTAAGAGGCAGAAGGCATTGGCGAGAATCGCTGCATGTGATTGATCGTTCGTTTAAAAGTAGATTTTTATTGCGTGTCTTCTATACCGATAGCAGTGAGGCTCGGTGCTATGATTGATATGTTTTCACCAAGTGCAGTAAAACGTGATCCTCCAGATATTGAGTTAGTCAAAGAAGTTACGCTGCAACAATTTTCGAATTGGCTAATGCGACATTTTGGAGCGCTGCCGCAACATCTTGTGGAGCCTATTCGTGATTTGACAACGCTTATGAGGGGACTTGCTCCGATTTATGAAGAACTGCGTGATGGCGACAGTTTATGGCTGTGTCGAAGCCGTGTAATTGGCCCGCTTCATGGACATGAAGGTATCGCTCTCGTTCGCGACAAACAGCCAGTAATCTACATTCGAATAATACAACGCTAAAGCACTCACCTAGCCTCAAAGGATAGCAGGACCTTATACGGGCTACCGTCTTAACGTTGCGACCACCCGCCCCCTCACCTCCCTTGCAACCCGGCCCAGCCGGTCGGATCGGGGGCTGACCGCTTCAGCGAGAGGCAAAGTCTGACTGTCGCATTTCTATCGGGCTGCGCATGTCACACGCCTATTCAGCTTCGACATCGCTTCCAGGCGGGTGCACGCTATCCCCACGTGCGACTTCTCTTTGAAGCCAATGGGTTATCACTCAAGATGATTGTGTCCTGGGATCAAAATACAGTCATTTGATCCTGGATGAGCGCCGCAAGATTGAACGCTGGTGCCAGGCGAAAGTGTCACTTTGCCGAATTGTGATGATCCCTGGACGACACTGATCGACGATTTATCTGGAAATGACACCGACTGTGGCTCTTGAAGCCATGTTCAGCGGCAAAGCTCCAAGCGCCGTTCGTGATGGCGGTACGCTGGACCTTTCCGCCGTCGGTGTCCTGGCCCGGAGTAACCTGCGTTCCAGAGAATGCAGACAGGATGTTCAATCCTTCTAAAAACGATCAAACTCCATCCGTTACTTGAACGGATCTTCTCTGTCTGCAACATTCGCGTTTATTGACATATTTTCACAACCATTCACTTAATCAGCTATCAAAGGGTCTGCCGGATGCCTGTCTACACCTTCAACACTTTGTACGATCGAAAAGAAAAACGTCCCGACGAATATGGTGAGGTGACTGTATTAACTGAAATCATTGCCCCTGGAACCCATCATCAGTACGAGCGGCAGACCTCGGTCTATGGATATGTCTATCCTCTTGACACCACGTCGGGCCGTAAATCGGCGCCGGAACCGTTTTCGGGCTTTCGGATTGGCGCGACCAAGCGCATTCCCAAGAAGGCCAAACTGATCAGCCCACGCAATAGCGGCAAGGTCGACATGGACAAGGGACACATCATTGCTCTGGAGTTGGGTGGCCCCGATGTCCCAGCCAATATCTGTCCGCAATGGTCGCAATTCCAACGGAACGGCGAATGGCGGCGAATGGAAGTCGAGGTTCATGAGATCGCGCAGCAGCAAGAAGCGCACGACAGTCTGGTGAAGATGACCGTGCATCTTTATTACAATGGTTCTCTGTCGCACACCCGCGGGCTTTGCCCCTCGGGATTCCAGGTAGACCTGACCTTGAACGACACGAACTCGCTGCTCAAACGCTACCAGATCGACAACACCCACAGCTCCGTCGATGACCAAATGTTCTGGCGCATTGCGGACCCACTGGATTCGAAAACGGACGAGGTAGATCCGATCGGCATGCCTCCCCCCATTACGCCCAGCCCCAGCTTCCCCGGCGCACAACCGGTAATGACCCAACGGCAAAACGGCATGAACTGGTTCGATTTTGCCAATCGTCACATTGATGACGAGGATGAATACATGGATCAGAGCTAAGGAGCAGAGTGCAGAACTCAGCGAGGAACAAGCCGAAAATCCAACGGTGTATTCGTGGCGAACGTAACGGCGTGCGCGGTAAAGGTCAGCATTGAGCCTTTCGCGGGCCTCTGGCCCCTGACAAATCCAGGGGCCGGAAGCTGCGTCGTTCAGCGCGACAGCAACAGGGGGATGACGGTTTGCTCCAGCATTTCCCGTGTTGTGCCTCCCAGAATGTTCTCCCGCAGGCGTGAATGTCCGTAGGCACCCATTACCAGAAGGTCGGCTCCCAGTTCGCGTACACTGTCCAGCAAGGCTTCGGACACGGGCCTGTCGGCGGACGCTACGCTTTGAACGGAAATGCCGAGTCCGTGGCGGGCAAGGACCGTTGCGATATCGCTGCCAGGGTCTTCCCCGTGATCATTGTCGCCGACGACCGGGTCAACCAGCAGCAGCGTGATTTCCTCGGCTGACTTCAGAAACGGCAGCGACTCGGATACGGCACGGGCAGCTTCCCGCCGTGAATTCCAGGCGATGGCCACTTTTGTGCCAATGCGGTCGGCCTTGAAGGAATTGGGAACATAAAGCACGGGCCGGCCGGAATCGAACAGCGCTCCATCGATCGCATTCTTTTCGACGGAATTGAGCTCTTGCTCCACGGAGCGCAGGACAACAGCCAGATCACAATAGATGGCATGGCGGGCAACAAGATTGTCCTGGCGAGCGGTAGAAGACAGGCTTGGCCGGACGTCGAACGAGATATCTTCCCTTGCAAGCTGTGCTTCTATTCGGGATGCAAGGGATGTCAGCTCGATCTTTCGCTGGTCGAATTCCTTTGCCCAGATTTCGATGTATCCGTGCCCGCCAGATCCGTAGAACGGCAGTTGCGGGACTTCACCGATCGGCAAAACTGTGAGATGAGCATCAAAAGCCCTCGCTACCGTGACAGCCTTGCCAACGGTTTCCGTGGAGACATCGAGTTCCGTTATTGCGAGTATGGTCTTGTAGGTCATCGTACCGGCTCCCTCCCCTGTTCGCCTGCGTGGGCGCGCGCCGTACAGAGCTTCATCTGCATTGTCCGGGAAAACGATTGAGAGGCAAACTGGTGGTGACTACGTAGCCAGTCGGCAGGGTGTTCCGGGTGGACTAAGCATTGGTCCCGACTTGGCGTACCGCGTTCCACCCGCGAGAATTCGTCCGTGATACAAGTGTATTCAGCATTCTCATCTTATCCTGAACGGCCAAGTTGCCGCTGCCTCGACGGATCCATCAGCCCTGAACCGTTTGCACCAAACCAGCATCGACGCTCCCTTCGCAATCGACCCTGAAGTGGTTGCTCAGGAGCTTTCGGTTCACCCCATGGCGGGGCTCGGGGAG
The DNA here is from genome assembly GCF_054658215.1 of Roseibium sp. ROS1. Lineage (NCBI taxonomy): Bacteria > Pseudomonadati > Pseudomonadota > Alphaproteobacteria > Hyphomicrobiales > Stappiaceae > Roseibium > Roseibium sp. ROS1. The sequence continues at coordinate 96,845 of NZ_BAAGIG010000005.1, read as the reverse complement.
GATGAAGTTGTCAGGCGTCGACGGCGTTACGGCACCAACAGGTTTCGCGAGCTGAAAACCAAGAGTGCATTCGCAATCCTTGCCCATCAATTTGCGAGCATCATCGTCTGGCTTCTTGCAGCCGCCGTTTTCATGTCTCTGCTTCTGGGCGATTTCGCGGACGCGATCGCGATATCCATCGTCCTGGTTCTGAACGGTGCCATCGGGTTCTTCACCGAGTTGCGCGCGGCCCGGTCGATGGAAGCCCTGTTGCGGATCACCACGACGCACTCCCGTGTGCGCCGAGACGGCAAGGTGCTTGAGATCGAGGCAACGGCGCTGGTCCCTGGAGACATCGTGATCCTTGAGGCAGGAGACGTCGTCACGGCTGACCTTCGGCTCACGGCTGCTTCCGATCTTCATTGCGATGAGTCCCTGCTGACCGGGGAGAGCGTCCCGGTTGAAAAGCAGACTTCCAGGATGGCCGAAGAGACGGTGCTTGCCGAACGCTTCAACATGGCTTTCAGCGGAACGGCGGTCACCCAGGGGCTTGGCGAAGGCATCGTTGTTGCCACCGGCATGTCGACGGAACTTGGCCGGATCAGCGCCCTTGCGCAGCAGGCCGACGCCGAAATCTCTCCCCTCGAAAGGAGACTGGACAGGCTGGGGCAGAAGTTGGTCTGGCTGACGCTGGCGCTTGCCACGCTCACGATCACGGCAGGCATTCTCTGGGGTCATCCTCTGTCAGAGATGCTTAAAACCGGAATTGCGCTTGCGGTTGCCGCCATTCCGGAAGGTCTGCCAATCGTGGCGACGTTGTGCCTGGCCAGAGGCATGTGGCGCATGGCGGCCCGCAACGCGCTCGTCACCGAACTTTCGGCTGTAGAGACGTTGGGGGCGACGACACTGATCCTGACCGACAAGACCGGAACCTTGACGGAAAACCGGATGACGGCCGTCCGTTATCTTCTCGACAGCGCGGATATCGACATTCTGCATGAAGGCAACGGCATTCGCTTTTGTTCAGAAGGCCAGGACATCGAACCGGCCTCCACGGAGGGCCTTGCCGCTGCTCTCAGGATTGGTGCGCTGTGCAATTCGGCGGAATATTCAGATGGTCCGAATGAAGTGCGGATCGGTGATCCGATGGAGATATCGTTGCTGGCCACTGCTTCTGTCGCGGGTCTTGCAAGATCTCGCCTGCTGCAGACAATGAAGCCGGCAGAACAGTATGCCTTCACTCCGCAGCGCAAGATGATGGCGACGGTCCATCATGGTGACGGGCACTTTCTTTATGCCGTCAAGGGCGCTCCGGAAGCCGTCCTGAACGCGGCATCCGGGGTTCTAGGAACCGAAGGCACCCGCGCCTTTACGGATGCGGACCGTGCCGCGTGGCGCGGCCGTCAGGAAGAGGCCGCCCGATGCGGCCAGCGTCTCCTCGCCCTTGCCTTCAAAACGGCAGCAACACCTTCCGAAGATCCCTATGAAGGTCTGACACTGGTCGCACTGGTCTGTTTTCTTGATCCGATACGGGAAGACGTTCCAGGAGCGATCAGGGCCAGTCAGCAGGCGGGTGTCCGGGTTGTGATGATGACCGGTGACCATGCCGAGACCGCGGCGAAGATCGCACAGGACGCAGGTATCGGAACGTCCGGCCTGAAAGTGCTGTCCGGCCATGAATTAAACGGGATCGACATGGCACAGGCGACGGCAGAGCAGCGCGAACAGCTCATGGCGACCGATGTCTTTGCAAGGGTGGCACCCGACACCAAGCTGAACCTGGTTTCACTCTTTCAGGATGGCGGACATGTGGTCGCCATGACGGGCGACGGCGTCAACGACGCTCCTGCTCTCAAGAAAGCGGATATCGGAATTGCCATGGGCAAGCGCGGCACACAGGTTGCCCGTGAAGCGTCCGACATTGTCCTGAAGGACGACGACTTCGCGACGATCATCGCCGCAATGCGCCAGGGCAGGATCATTTTCGCGAATATCCGCAAGTTCGTCGTTTATCTGATGTCCTGCAACGTCAGCGAGGTGTTGATTGTGGGCATTGCGGTTGGTGTCGGCCTGCCTGTCCCGCTCCTGCCACTTCAGATCCTGTTCCTCAACCTGGTGACCGATGTCTTCCCCGCCTTTGCCCTGGGGCTCGGTAAGGGGGAAGACGGGGTAATGCAGCGCCCACCGCGGGACCCCGTTGAGCCTATCGTCGACGGGGCCCGCTGGATGTTGATCGGCTATCTTGGTTGCGCGATTACGTTTTCGACGCTTGCTGCATTTGTCATCGCTTTGTTTCTGCTTGGTCTGGAAACGGAAAGAGCCATCACGGTTACCTTTCTGACGCTGGCACTGTCACAGCTCTGGAACGTCTTCAACATGCGTGCCGCAACAGGCCCGTTCTGGAAAAGCGATGTCCTTCGCAATGGTTATGTCTGGGGTGCTATCTCGTTGTGCCTCTCACTTGTCGCAATGGCACTGCTGAATAGGGATCTGTCAGCGCTTCTGGCATTGCCATGGCCAGGACTGACGGGGCTTCTGGTCGCTGGCGCGATGAGTTTTCTGCCGCTGGTTCTCGGACAGGCCTGGATAAGCCTTGCGGCCCGCAACAGCGGTTCGAAGTAAGTTGTCGCTGTTCGAGATTGTTTGGCTTTCGGAAGCAGGGTTTGCCGGAGCTTGGTTGTGCACCTGCAAACCCTGCGTTCCGCGACCGGTTTACATCGGCGGCATGATGACCTTGTCGATCACGTGAATGACGCCGTTGTCGGCTGCCACGTCTGCTGTCACGACATTGGCGTCGTTGATCATCACGCCGTTGTCGAGGTCTACCGAGATTTCACTGCCTTCCACGGTCTTCGCCGCCATTCCATCCGAAAGATCTGTCGAGAGAACTTTGCCTGGAACCACATGGTAAGTCAGGATGGCGACAAGCTTGTCCTTGTTTTCGGGTTTCAGAAGGTCGTCAACGGTACCGGCGGGCAATGCGGCAAAGGCTTCGTCGGTGGGCGCAAAAACGGTAAAGGGACCGTCCCCTTTCAGGGTTTCAACAAGGCCTGCGGCCTGAACGGCGGCAACGAGCGTGCCGAACGAGCCTGCGCCGACAGCAGTGTCGACAATATCGGCGGCTTTCGCCGGAAGAGACACCACGGAAGCTACGATGCCGATTGCAAGATACTTGGCGAATTTCATCAGATCCTCCTTGTCACGTTCTGAAGCTGGCATTGCGCCAGCCATCCCAGTACGCGGACACCTCGAAACGGGATCAGCTCAAAAGAATGGTGCTTGAACACATTAATTTCAGGACGATTTGATGATCCAAAAGTGATCCGGAAGCCGGTCTGCGCAATCACAAAAGGAGCAAGGCATGACGACATCGGCTCCCGCGATCTGCGCTTTTTCCGTCAAATCAATTGGGCTTTCATTCGAACGATAGGTTCTTGGCCCTTCGGCGTCGCGCGACTTCGCGGTAGAGGGCTTCCGGACTGACAGCAATCTGTCGGGCAATCTGGTGCCATTCACCTTTCGGCGGCAATGTGCCGTGCCAGGCGAGCCAGGCATCCAGACGTTCCGTAGCTGTTCTGAGGGCCAGAATTTCGCTCCTCAGGCGAGTTGTCTGTACCTCGCGGGCAAGCCGTGCCGCCCAGGCTTCTGCCAGTTTCGGGTCAGAACGAAACATGTCGAGGAAGCGCTGCCTCGAGATCCCACGTACGGTGGCATCTGATCGGACGATCGCGTCGCAGTGATAAGTTGCGGCAAAAGCAGAGGCTTCAGCCACGACTGCACCTGGAAAAGCGCGTTGTAGAACGAGTGCGGCTCCCCCTGTCTGGTGGCGGACAAGCTGAATTTCACCAGCGGTCACCAGAAACAGGTTCTCCACCTTGCTGTTCTGATGGAACAGATACGCTCCCGCCGGCACCCGGCGCTCAAAGGTTCCAGACGTTTCAAAGAAGGCGGGAATATCCATCGACATGATAGCTATCATGTTCTGATTTTAGTTCCTCAGGCAAGATGGGACGCAAAGCAAAGGAGAAACCATGAGCCGGTACATTCTTGCCCTGATCGTCGCCATTGTGTGCAGCGCTCCGGTTCTGGCCGAGACCGAGAACCAGCCCCAGACAACGCAGCATCATGGCCATTCAGCCGCGCAGCATGCGGCACATGGCACCAAACCATCGTCCGCTAAGGCGGTTCCGCGTGAACCGGGGCAGTCCGCTTTCGCAGCAATTCAGGAAATCGTGGCGATCCTTGAAGCAGATCCTGAAACAGACTGGTCCAGGGTCGATATCGAAGCACTGCGGAACCATCTTGCCGACATGGACAATGTCACCTTGCGGGCAGATGTAAAAACCTTGCCGGTCGAGGATGGTTACCGGTTCACCGTGACGGGAGACGGCGATGTCACCAACTCGATCAGGCGGATGTTGACGGCCCATGCCGCCACCATGAACGGAACCCATGGTTTCCGCTATGAAGTGGCAGAAGTGCCCGGCGGGGCAATTCTGTCGGTTTACGTCAGCAAGCCCTCAAACCTGCAGAAGCTCTCGGGGCTCGGGTTTATCGGCGTGATGACACTGGGCGCGCATCATCAGGAACACCATCTCGCACTGGCGTCCGGCCAATCGCCCCATCACTGACCCAGGTCGTGATTTGGGTTCAAGAGCCGAAACATATTCGGGAGACGGGGACGTATCGAGGAAAAGTCCCCCTCTCCGGACAACCGCAGCAGCAAGAGCGGGAGAGGTCGTTTCCGTGAGGTTCACGACCGCGGCTTCTTTCGGGAGCCTGTCCTCTGCCTCGTTTGCACCGAGGTCCATCTTCAGGTGCCGGACCCGGTCGGTATCTGTGCCGCCTTTCCTTGAGATCAGATAAATCCTGCAATCCGTGTGTTCGTTCAAGAGGTTGACCACCCGGCGACCTACGTCGCCGGGGCCGCCCAGCCGAACAATGGATGAAAACATCAGGCAATGTCCCCGGAGAAGAGGGATAAAATTCTTACGGGGTTTGCTGCAACAGTTCGGAGCTGTAGCCGGCTTCCTTGAGAACGCCTGCGATTTCCTGTGCGGACCGGGTGCTCGTCACGGTCACGGTCCTGTTCGCCAAGTCGAATTCGACATGGGCAGATCCGTCCGCCTGCTCAATGGACTTGCCGATGGTTGCCTTGCAGTGACCGCAGCTCATATCTGGAACGCTGAACTTCATGATTGGCTCCGTAGTTGATCGATTTTCTGTTTTTCCCGGTTCCAGCGGCTGGAAGGTCAAGAAGAAAAAAGTTTGAAAAATATCTTGAACGATCCTTGACCCTCCAGTGACTGGAAGCCTCATTTGAGGAAAATCGAACAATCCATGCCGGAGTTGGACCCATGTCTGGGCAACACAAATTCTCCTTGTCGGTTCAGGGAATGTCATGCGCATCGTGTGTCGGACGCGTCGAGCGAGGCCTTGCGGCTGTCGAAGGGCTTGAAGATGTCGGTGTGAACCTGGCAACTGAAAGCGCACAGTTTACGGCCACCCCTGACAAGATCACCGCAGCGGTCGCCAAACTGGATGACCTCGGCTATCCGGCGCGAACGCAGACGGTCACGCTGACTATTCAGTCCATGTCCTGTGCCTCTTGTGTCGGACGTGTCGACAAGGCGTTGCTGGCGGTGCCCGGGGTCCTCAGTGCCAGAGTCAATCTTGCGGCCGAAACGGCAACGATCGTCTTTGCAGAAGGTGCCACAACCGTTCAGGAGCTGGTGAAGGCCAGCACGGATGCCGGCTATCCCGCAAGTCTGGCAGACGCAGGAACGTCTCAGGATCGCAGTGAACGCAAGGCGGAAGAAGCCCGTGAGCTGGCGCGCAAGATGGCGATCGCCGCAGCCTTTGCCTTGCCCGTGTTCCTGATCGAAATGGGCGGGCATTTGATCCCCGCTTTTCACCACCTGATCGCGGTGACCATTGGTCAGCAAATGAGCTGGATCCTGCAGTTCGTGCTGACGAGCGTGGTGCTTTTCGGTCCGGGCCGATCTTTCTATCTGAAGGGGTTTCCGGCGCTCTTGAAAGGGGCGCCCGACATGAACAGCCTGGTGGCCGTGGGAACCGGAGCCGCCTATCTCTATTCGGTGGTTGCCACCTTCCTGCCGGATCTGGTGCCCGCCGAGGTTCGCGCCGTTTATTTCGAGGCAGCCGCCGTGATTGTCGTTCTGATCCTGCTGGGCCGTTTCCTGGAGGCCAGGGCAAAGGGGCGCACCGGCGCGGCCATCCAGAGCCTCCTCGGCCTTCAGGTCAAGTCTGCCCGGGTGCTGCGGGACGAAGAGATGGTGGAAGTGCCTATCGAAACGCTGGCCATTGGCGACATCGTCGTGGTGCGCCCTGGAGAGCGTCTCGCGGTTGACGGTGAAGTCGTCGAAGGGTTCTCCCACGTCGATGAAAGCATGATCACCGGCGAGCCCGTTCCTGTCGCGAAATCGGCTGGCAACGCGGTGACTGGGGGCACGGTTAATGGCACGGGAGGACTTCAGTTCAAGGCAACGCGTGTCGGTGCCGATACGACCCTTTCGCAGATCATCCGCATGGTCGAGGAAGCCCAGGGCGCCAAGCTGCCGATCCAGGGGCTGGTGGACCGCATTACGCTGTGGTTCGTTCCCGCCGTCATGGCCGTTGCCGTGGCTACGGTCCTGGTGTGGCTGACATTCGGTCCGGACCCGGCATTGACGCTGGCCCTTGTGGCCGGTGTGTCGGTGCTCATCATCGCGTGTCCGTGTGCCATGGGCCTTGCAACGCCGACATCGATCATGGTGGGCACCGGCAGGGCAGCCGAGATGGGTGTCCTGTTCCGCAAGGGGGACGCTCTGCAGCAGCTTGCCGACGTCGACATTGTTGCGCTGGACAAGACGGGCACCGTAACTGAGGGCCGGCCGGAACTGACCGACCTCGTCCTGGCGGACGGTTTTGAACGCTCTTTCGTCCTGTCTCGCATTGCCGCAGTTGAGGCTCGCTCTGAGCATCCTGTTGCCGAGGCCATCGTGCGGGCAGCGGGCAAGGAGAGCGTGGAAAGGTTCGCGGTCAGTGAGTTCAACTCCATCACCGGTCATGGTGTTTCCGCTATTGTGCTCGGTCAACGAGTGCTCGTCGGCGCTGACCGGCTGATGAAGCGCGAAGGTATTGCGACCGATGCGCTGGTGGACGAGGAGGTCAGGCTGGCGACCCGTGGGCGCACAGCTCTCTATGCAGCCATTGACGGCAGAATTGCTGCTGTTGTCGGAGTTGCCGACCCGGTCAAACCATCGAGCCGTGCCGCAATTGCAGCGCTTCATGAGCTGGGGTTGAAGGTCGCGATGATCACCGGCGACAAACGGGAAACCGCCGAGGCAATTGCCGCGGAAACCGGGATCGACATCGTCATCGCGGGTGTTCTGCCCGACGGCAAGGTTGACGCCCTGACCGAACTCAAGGGCGACGAGGGCCGTATTGCCTTCGTTGGAGATGGCATCAACGATGCCCCTGCCCTCGCCCATGCCGATGTCGGTATCGCGATCGGCACAGGTACCGATGTGGCGATTGAATCCGCCGATGTCGTGCTGATGTCGGGCGATCTGAGAGGCGTCGTGAACGCTTACGAAGTGTCGCGCCGCACCATGCGCAACATCAAGGAAAACCTGTTCTGGGCATTTGCCTACAACACGGCCCTGATCCCGGTGGCCGCCGGAGCGCTTTATCCAGCCTTTGGCCTGTTGCTGTCACCCGTTCTTGCAGCAGGCGCCATGGCGTTGTCGTCGGTGTTCGTCCTCACCAATGCCTTGCGACTCCGCCGGATCGCGCCAGTGATGGATGAAGCAAGGTCCAGGGTCGCTTTCACGCCAAGTGCCGAAGCCGCGCCTGCTGAATAGGAGGGGGTGACATGAACATTGGAGAACCTTCGCGCCAGTCCGGGCGACCGACCAGGATCATACGCTGCTTTGAGGACATCGGCCTGAGTGCCCACAAGACGGCCTCGATCAAGCTTTAACGGTGCGGATCGGCAATATGCCGGCCAGAGAAGGGTTGACCGGGGCGCAGGTTCACCGGATTGTGACACAGGTTCGGGTTCGTTGCTGGCAAACAGGATCCAGTAGGTCATTGCTGATGCGGTTGCAGTCTTGCTTTTGGACGACTTTTAAAATGCTCCTCGTGGCGGCTTTCGTTGCTGCCGGAGGATCGTTCAGTCATTCGCTTGCCGGAACTGCCCACGAACACTCACATGAAACCGCTGCCGCCTCCGGCGGCGATATTCCCCACGATCATGCTTCAAACCATTCCGATCACAATGTGGCAGATCATGAAACCGTGCATTGTGGGGCCTATTTGCTGGCGTTGACGGATGACGAGCATCTGAGCATCCCTGACCTCATCGAAGACAGCGTCCGTGACACCGCGGTGTCCAATGTGTCCCGGGTGTGGAAGATTGATCCGCCTCCCCCGCGACCGGCTCCTTTATCCGTTTGAAATCGCTTGAGGCGGAATATCCGCCACGCAATCTGGATACAGGACAAGATCAATGAAACTTACGGTTATATCAGTGACTGGCGCGCTGTTGCTTGCAGGCGTTGCTGGCGCCTTTGCACATGGTGGGGCGTCCGGAATCGTCAAGGAACGCATGGACGCGATGGATGAGATGGGCGACGTGATGAAGTCGCTGACTGCCATCATGCGTGGAGAAAAGGACTATGATGCGGACGCAGTGCGTGAGGGCGCTGCGGTTATCCAGTCCCATTCCGGCGAGGCCCTGACCAAGCTGTTCCCGGAACACAGCATCGAAGGCCCATCGGAGGCGAAACCGGAAATCTGGACCGACTGGGAAGAATTCTCTGAGCTCGCAAAACAGCTGGACGTTTTTGCAGCAGGACTTGGCGCAGCGGCCGAAAACGGCCTGGCACACGGCAAGGGCGGTGCAGGTATGACGGGTCAGTCGGGCATGATGGGGCAAGACACCATGATGGGTGGAAATTCCATGATGTCCCAGGGTGGTATGATGGGCTCCGGAGGAATGATGGGGTCGGGTGGCATGATGGGGAACGCCGGTCACATGGCCGATCCCGAAATGTTGGCCCAGATGCCTGCGGACGGGCTTTTCAACATGGTCGCGCAGACCTGTTCGGCCTGTCACTCAAAATTCAGGGTCGAGAAAAACTGATCGATGCGCCTCTGGCTCGTTTTTGCGATCGTTGCTCCCGCGTTGGCGGGAGCGGCGTTCGCCGTGCTTTACCTCTGGCCTGTCGACAAGCCCGAACGGATCGAAGTCCTTGCCGGCGATCCGGGCCGCGGCGCCTATCTTGCCAGGATGTCGGGATGTATCGCCTGCCATACCAATACGGAAGGTGGCGGGAAACCTCTGGCTGGCGGTGTCAGGCTGCCGACAGACTTCGGCACGTTCTATTCGCCCAACCTGACGACGGATCCGGATCACGGCATCGGAAACTGGAACTTGCAGGATTTTGCAGCGGCGGTGCGACAGGGTATCTCGCCGGAAGGAGAGCCCTACTATCCGTCGTTTCCCTATCCGTTTTACGGTTCCTTTAGCGACCAGGATATCGCGGACCTGTGGGCAGCCTTCAAGACGGTTCCCCCTGTTGGTGAAAAATCTACACCACATGACATGTTGCCGCCATTCAATCTCAGAATGGGTCTGAAACTCTGGCGCGGACTGTTTTACGTGCCGGAGACATTCGACCCGGATCCTGCGCGCTCTGATCTCTGGAACAGGGGCAAGTTCATTGTTGAGGGACCGGCTCATTGCGGCGCTTGCCACACCCCTAGAAATGCCGCTGGTGCACGTCAGGCGGAATTGGCTCTGCATGGCGCCAGCGAACTGCCTGACGGCGGCAAGTCTCCACCCATCACGAGTGCCGCGCTGAAGAGGCAGGGCTGGACGATAAGTTCTCTGCAGTATGCGCTGAAAACCGGGATCATGCCCGATGGGGATGTCTTTGGCGGTTCCATGGGCGAGGTCGTGCGCGACGGCACTGCTTTCCTGTCCGAAGAGGACAGGGAAGCAATAGCAACCTTTCTCCTGGAGAGGGACGGCTGACCGTGTGAAGGAGAGAAACCATGAGAAGCCGCATCTTGCTCGGCGCACTTTCTGCGGCAGTGGTGATTGTCGTCGCCAGTGCCATTTTCCTCCTGGCACCCCCCGATGTTGACGAAGGTGTCGTCCGGCTGAAGCCGGGCGACCTCAAGCTTGTGCGTTTGGGAGCAGACATTTACGCGCAGAATTGTGCAGCTTGCCACGGAGACGACCTGAAAGGAGAGCGCGACTGGATGGACGCCAATCCGGACGGTTCCCTGAAGGCCCCGCCGCACGACGAAACCGGGCACACCTGGCATCATCAGGACGACCTGCTGTTCCGTATCACGAAGCTTGGCACCGCGAAGGCGGTTGGCCTTGAGAATTTCAATTCGAACATGCCGGCGTTCGAAGGAGTCCTGACAGATACCGAAATCATCGCCGTCCTGTCCTGGATCAAGGCACAGTGGCCGCAGGAAATTCGTGAAAGGCATGACCTCATCAATGCGCAAGGCGGAGCCCCATCGTCTTGAAGGCCATGCGTTTTCGCCATACGGCTATGAAGCATTGCGGTTGCGGCACAGGTTCGATCGCAAGGCGCGGTGAAGCTGGACCGCTGGAGAGTTAAGTGATTTCGGTACTTGCCAATCAAACCTACCGCCATCTTTTTTTCGCGCAGGTCATCGCGTTGTTCGGCACAGGTCTGATGACGGTTGGCCTGGCGCTGTTGGCCTTCGATCTTGCAGGCGATGAGGCTGGCGCCGTTCTGGGAACAGCCCTTGCGATCAAGATGATTGTCTACGTCGGCATCAGCCCGATTGCTGCCGCTTATGCGAGCCGGTTTCCGCGTCGGATGTTTCTCGTCACGTTGGATATGGTCCGGGCTCTGACCGCGGTGGCCCTGCCCTTCGTTGACGAGATTTGGCAGATCTACGTTCTGATCGCCCTGTTGCAAACCGCGTCCGCGGCCTTCACCCCTGCCTTCCAGGCCAGCATTCCCGATATCCTTCCGGATGAAAAGGACTACACGAATGCCTTGTCGCTATCGCGCATGGCGTATGATCTTGAAAACCTTCTCAGCCCGATGATTGCAGCCGTACTGGTTGGCCTTGTCGGCTTCCACTGGTTGTTCGGTGGTACCGTTGCCGGCTTCCTGTTCTCTGCCGGGTTGATCCTGACCATTCGGCTCGTCTCGCCGCAGGCCGACGCGGAAGAGCCCGCGTTCCGAAGAACCGTCAAGGGCCTGCAGATCTATCTGAAGACACCACGCTTGAGAGGATTGCTGGCGCTCAATCTCGCGGTTGCCGCCTCGGGAGCCATGGTGATCGTCAACGGTGTCGTCATCGTGAAATCGTACCTCGGTCTCAACGACACCGACCTGGCCTTGTCGATGGCGGCCTATGGCGGAGGCTCCATGGTTGTCGCGTTGACGTTGCCAAAGCTTCTTGCAAGCCTTTCCGAACGGTTCGTCATGCTCGCCGGCGGGGCACTGCTTCCCGTTTCGTTGCTGATATTTGCCGGCCTGTTGGTGGTCCTGCCGGTGCCTTTCGTTTGGCCAACGCTGCTGCTGGTCTGGTTTGCCATGGGGGCGGGCATGTCAGCGGTGCTCGTGCCCTCTGGACGGCTTCTCAAAAATTCCGCCCATCCCCAGGACCGTCCATTGGTTTTTGCGGCACAATTTGCTCTTTCGCACGGTTGCTGGCTGATTGCCTATCCGCTTGCCGGCTGGCTTGGAGCAAATTCCTCGATGTCTGTGACAATGGTCGTTCTCGCCGGAATGGCTGTGCTTGGCTGGGTTGTGGCCGGCAAGTCCTGGCCTGCAGACGATCATAGTATTCTCGACCATGCGCACCCCGACCTGCCGGCAAACCACCCGCATCTTGCCAAAGCGCATGGAAAACGACACGCACATGCGTTCGTGATCGACAGCCTTCACCACACCTGGCCGGATCGCCAGCCATGATGGATCTTCTCATCTCCTGGCAACGCTGGATCTATGGCGGTGTGCGGGCATCGTTGCTGGAATTCAGCCAGTCGGGGGATTTCTGGCTTCTTGCGAGCATGATCGGGACAGGGGTGCTGTTCGGCGCCATTCACGCTTTGACGCCCGGGCACGGAAAGACGATCCTGGCTAGCTATGTCGCCGGAGCCAGAAGCAGCTTCGCCCGTGCATTTTCGGTCTCGACACTTCTGGCGGCAACACATGTGCTCACAGCCGTTCTGATCGCCTTCTTTGCATCCCAGCTTGTGGAAAGATCCTTTGTTGGTGGCGGCCGGGCCCCGGCCCTCGAGTTGATCAGCCGCCTCACACTGATCGGTATCGGCGCATGGCTCTTTGTCCGGGCAATCCGCTCAAGGCCGGGCAGGAAGCGAGCCGAAGGCTTCTGGGTGGCCCTTACAGCCGGTCTCGTACCGTGTCCTTTGACATTGTTTGTCGTGGTGGCAGCCCTGTCGCAAGGCGAACCGGGGGCGGGTCTGATGTTCGCGGCATCGATGCTTGTCGGCATCGCCTTCACGCTTTGTATGGTTGCAGGATTGGCGGTTTTCGGCCAACGCCTGTTTCTCGATGTCGCTCTCAGGAACGGCGCGACCCTCAGCGTGGTTTCCCGAGCGCTCGATGCGACTGCCGGAATTCTCATTATCCTTTTCGCCGGTATCCAATTGCTTGAATAGACGCGACCCTGTTCAGATCTGCTTTAATCTCCCTGTCGCAAACGAAAAATTGAAGGGTCGGCGCTCATATTCGCTTCTGCTTCGGCCCCGCCAGGCGTATTTAGGTCTCAGGTTGTCCCGTGATCGGATGAACTATCGCAGAACCGGAAGTTTATTAACCGCCCTTCGAAGGCTTGCTCAACAGCACCTATCAGGCACTTGTATTTGTGCTGGACTGGATTATATCGCGCAACATGACCCGACCCGTGCATCACATCAGCAGACTGGCCGCGACGATCCTGTTCGCGATTGCCCTGCTGTTTGCTGGGTTTGCACCGGCTCACCAGGCGATGATGGCTCCTGGAGAACATGTTGCGGCCAACGCCGGCATGCCGTGTGAAACGATGATGGGTCATGCCTCGGCAATGATGGGCGATGAAATGCCGGACGACGGACAGGTGAAATTCGACCTGTGCTGCGGCGGTGCGTTATGCGCTGCCGATACTGTTCGCGATAGCCAGGAAATGGCACTGGGTTTTGCCCAGGCCCTCGCCTTCACGCAGTTGCCGCCTGATGCCCTTCACGTCTCGGACACCACACTTCCCGAACGACCTCCCCGCCTCCTCTGAAAACATCGTTCCTCCGCAGATTTTCGCGGAGCCAGAAGTGATGGACATGCCTTCGGCAAACAGCCGCTGGCAACTCAGAGGTTACTATGCGTGGACGTTATACCGCGCTCAGCATCATCGCCCTTGCCGCAGGTGTGGCAGGCGGGGTGTTTCTTGAGCGCCTTTATCTGAACCCGGGCGACGGCAATGCGTCGGGGGGACCAGAAATTCTCTATTGGGTCGCCCCCATGGACCCGAACTTCCGCCAGCCCGGGCCCGGCAAGTCGCCGATGGGAATGGATCTGATACCGGTTTATGCCGGACAGGAACCTTCCGCTGATCCGGCTGAAGTCAACCTGTCGGCGGCCGAGGTCAATGCCATCGGCGTACGTACCGCTTTGGCCCGTGTCGGTGAAATTTCCCGGCAAATCGAAACCGTCGGCTTCGTCGGATACGACGAACATCTGACCAGTCATGTTCACACCCGGGTGGACGGCTGGATCGAGACGCTGAACATTCGCGCCGTTGGCGACCGGGTGAAAAAGGGCGAAGTGCTGTTCGAGCTGTTTTCGCCCGAATTCGGCATTGCCAGCTTCGATTTCCTGCGTTCGCTTTCGAACGGCAACGGTCTGTCCCTGGAGGCTGCCCGCAACAAGCTGCGCAGCCATGGGGCTTCAGAGGAGCAGATTGCCGAGATCGAGGCAGACGGTAAGGTCGCCCGCAGGATCAAGGTGGTCGCGCCGCGCGACGGGGTCGTTATTGCCCTCGCGGCCGCCGACGGCATGTTCCTGCAGCCCGGCGCTCAGGCCATGTCCATCACGGATCTCGACAAGGTTTGGCTGATTGTGGATGTCTTCGAGCGCGATATCGCGCGTTTGACGGAAGACATGCGTGCGGTCGCCCGCTTCGAACATCTGCCGGGACGGACATTCGAAGGCCAGATCGATTACATTTACCCGGAACTCGATCCCAAAACACGAACCCTGCCTGTCAGGCTCCTGTTCGACAACGCCGAAGGTCTGTTGCGGCCGAACATGTTCGGCAACGTCAGGCTGTTTCCAAACGAGACCCGCACTGCCGTCACCATTCCCTCCGAAGCCGTCATCCGGACGGGAACAGCGGAGCGTGTTGTCATCAAGATCGGCGAAGGCACTTTCAAGCCAAGGCTGATAACCACCGGATTGCGTGACAATTTTGGAGAAAACGGGCGCACGGAGGTTGTTCAGGGGCTTGAGCCCGGTGAGGAGGTTGTTGCTTCGGCCCAGTTCCTGATCGACAGCGAAAGCGCGCTCAATGCGGGCTTGATGCGCATGGCGCCGACGAACGAAGTTCCTGCGCGCGGAACCGGTGAACTGGTCGCGCTCGACCGCGAAGCCCGGCTTGCAACCATCCGCCACGACAGTCTGGAAAGTCTCGACTGGCCCGCGATGACAACACGTTTTCCTGTTGCGGCGTCCATCCCTCTCGACCGGTTGAGCGAGGGCCAGCAGGTTTCCTTCAAGGCAGCGCGCGGCGCTGATGGCCTGCTGGGGTTGATTGAGCTCGGGTCAGACGACGGCATTGCAGCCACGGGGTCGGGAACCGTTCTTGCTGTTACAAGCGACGGCAAACTGACGATGGAACATGGTCCGATCCCGGATCTCGGCTGGCCCGCCATGCAAATGGACCTGGATGTCTCGGGCTTCGATCCGCAGTCGGTTCCGGTGAATGTTCCGGTCGAATTCGACCTCGCCAAGGGCGACGGCGGTCTCTTCTCGATCGTGGCAGTAAGGCAGCCGGGCGTTGCCGAGGATCCGTCGGCAAAGCAGGCCGAGGAAGTTGCCGACGACGCGCAAGCCGAAACCGCACCCATCGTGGTGTCGGGAACGATCAACTCGATCGATATCGAAAACGCGAAGGCTACAATCACCCATGGCCCCATTGCCGAAATCGGCATGCCTGGCATGACCATGGCATTCGCGGTGGACGAGACCCTGGACCTGGATGCCCTGCCAGTCGGCACGGAAACCACGCTCACCTTTTCAAGGCCGGACGGAATGACAATGGTCCTGGCAAAGGCAGAGCCGATCACCCCGCCGATGGAAGTCCGCGGCACCATCAACGCCCTTGATCGGGATGCAGGCACGGCCAACATCACTCACGGACCGATGGCAGAGATCGGCATGCCGGGCATGACCATGGATTTTGCCGTTGATCAGGCCGTTGCCGTTGGTGATTTGCCACTGGATCAGGAGGTAACACTCTTGCTCCAGCGCAATCCGGACTTCTCGATGACATTGGTCGGCGTCCGGCGTGAGGAGGGCTTGTGATGATTGCCGCAATCATTCGTGCCTCCATCGCCAACCGCGTGATCATGCTGGCAATCGCCGCCATGATCGCCGTCGCCGGTATCTGGGCAATCCGCGAAACGCCCGTCGATGCAATCCCGGATCTTTCGGACGTTCAGGTCATCGTGCGCACGCCCTACGCCGGCCAGGCGCCTCAGGTGGTGGAGGACCAGGTCACATTCCCCATCGCCACGGCAATGCTTGCCGTGCCAGGTGCCAGTGATGTGCGCGGTTTTTCTTTCTTTGGCGATAGCTACGTCTACATCGTTTTCGAAGACGGCACCGATCTTTACTGGGCCAGAACCCGTGTTCTGGAATACCTCGGTCAGATCGCTGCCAACCTGCCTGAAGATGTTTCACCACAGCTTGGCCCGGATGCGACGGGTGTCGGCTGGATTTACCAGTACGCCCTGATAGACCGCACCGGCAACCATGACCTTGCCCAACTGCGTGCCCTTCAGGACTGGTTCCTGAAATACGAACTTCAGACCGTCGACGGCGTGTCGGAGGTCGCCACGATCGGCGGCATGGTGAAGCAATACCAGGTGGTCGTGGACCCCAACAAACTCAGGGCCTACGACATAACGCTGTCGCAGATCCGAGGCGCCATTCAGGCCGCGAACCGGGAAACCGGCGGCAGCGTGATCGAGATGGGCGAAGCCGAATTCATGGTGCGCTCGACCGGTTACGTCGATGAGCTTGCCGATCTTGCCAAGGCACCGTTGATGGTCAACGACCGCGGTGCGCCGCTGACCCTCGGAGATGTTGCCGACATTCGCCTCGGGCCGGAAATGCGCCGTGGTGTCGGTGAATTCGGCGGCGAAGGCGATGCAGTCGGCGGGGTTGTGATCCTGCGCTGGGGCGGCAATGCACTGGCAGCCATCAAGGCAGTCGAAGCACGGATCGGCGAACTGCGCAGCAGCCTGCCCGAAGGAGTGGAGATCGTCACAACCTACGACCGCTCCGGCGTTATCGAACGTGCGATCGACAATCTTCAGACAAAGCTGACCGAAGAATTCATCGTTGTCGTTCTGGTCTGCGCAGCCTTCCTCCTGCACTTGCGTTCCTCGCTCGTCATCCTGTTTTCCCTGCCTCTCGGCATCGCGGCTGCCTTCATCATCATGAAGCTGCAGGGCGTGAATGCGAACATCATGTCGCTTGGCGGCATCGCCATCGCCATCGGCGCGATGGTGGATGCGGCGATCGTCATGATCGAGGCGATGCACCGTCGGCTGGAACATGAAAAACTGACAGCGGAGAACCGCTGGCGGATCGTGGGGGAATGTGCCTCGGAAGTGGGCCCTGCCCTCTTCTTCTCCCTGGCGATCATCACCGTCAGCTTCCTGCCGGTGTTCGTTCTGGAAAGCCAGGAAGGCAGGCTCTTCAAGCCGTTGGCCTTTACCAAGACCTACGCCATGGCGGCCGCGGCCATACTCTCCATCACGCTGGTTCCGGTGCTGATGGGGTACTTTGTCCGCGGGCGAATTCTTGCGGAGAACAAGAACCCGCTCAACCGGATCGTGATCTGGCTTTACCGCCCTTTTCTGGATGCAGCCGTTGCCTGGCCCTGGGCAACGACCATTCTGGCGGGTGTCCTGGTCGCCTCCATGTGGTGGCCCCTTCAGAGGATCGGCACGGAATTCATGCCAGCCCTCAACGAAGGTGACTTCCTTTACATGCCGACGCTTTATCCCGGCGTTTCCATCGGCAAGGCGCGTGAGGTTCTTCAGCAGTCCGACCGTCTCATCGCCACCGTACCGGAAGTAAAGACGGTCCACGGCAAGCTGGGCCGTGCCGATACGGCGACAGACCCTGCCCCGCTGACGATGATCGAGACGACCATCCAGCTGAAGCCGCGCGCCGAGTGGCGGGAGGGCATGACGATGGACTGGATCCGGGA
Organism: Roseibium sp. ROS1; assembly: GCF_054658215.1. Classification (NCBI taxonomy): domain Bacteria; kingdom Pseudomonadati; phylum Pseudomonadota; class Alphaproteobacteria; order Hyphomicrobiales; family Stappiaceae; genus Roseibium; species Roseibium sp. ROS1. Next base: position 79,361 of record NZ_BAAGIG010000005.1, on the reverse strand, counting down.
TGAGCTGGATCAGGCCGTCCAGATACCGGGCGTCACCAACGTGTGGATCCAGCCGATCAAGAACCGCATCGACATGCTGGCAACCGGCATCAAGACCCCTGTCGGGGTCAAGATCACCGGGGCCGATCTTGGCGTCATCGAAAAGATCGGCATTGAAGTCGAAAACGCGGTCGCAGGAATTGACGGCACGGCATCGGCCTACGCCGAGCGGCCCGTCGGGGGACGCTTCATCGAGATCGACGTCGACCGGGAGGCGGCTGCCCGCTTCATGATGAGCGTGCGGGACATCCAGGACGTCGTGCAGACCGCGATTGGCGGCATGCAGGTATCGGAGTCCGTCGAAGGCCTGGAGCGCTTTCCCATCAACCTCCGCTATCCGCAGGACTGGCGCAACAGCCCCGAGCGCTTGCGGGAACTTCCGGTGGTCACGCCGTCCGGCGCCCATATTCCGCTCGGTGCCCTGGCAAAGGTCAGCGTTGTTGACGGACCGGGCATGATCCGGTCTGAAAACGCCCGGCGCACCGGGTTCGTCTTCATCGACATCACCGGCCGGGATCTGGGCGGCTACGTTGATGAAGCGCGCAGGACGGTTGCGGAGAAGGTGCAACTGCCTCCCGGCTATTCGATCGCCTGGTCGGGCCAGTATGAGTACATCGAACGCATGCAGGAACGCCTGAAGCTGGTGGCTCCGGCGACCTTGCTGATCATCACGCTCATGCTGTTCATGGCGTTCAACCGGGTCATTGAAGTCGGCATCATCCTTGCCGCGCTTCCCGTGGCACTGGCCGGAGGTGTGTGGTTCCTCTGGTACCTGGATTTCGACATGTCGGTCGCGGTGATCGTCGGCTTCATCGCCCTTGCCGGCGTTGCGGTCGAGACAGCCATCGTGATGCTGCTCTACCTCAACCTGGCCTGGGAAAAACGCAAGAAGCTTGCGGCCGCCGAGGCCCGCTCCCTGACGGTTGTCGACGTAGAGGAAGTGGTTTTCGAAGGTGCGCTTTTGCGCGTGCGGCCAAAGGTGATGACCGTTGCGACGATCTTTGCCGGGCTGATCCCGATCATGTACGGCGACGGCACGGGCTCGGAAATCATGCAGCGGATCGCAGCCCCCATGGTCGGTGGCATGGCAACCGCCACCCTTCTGACCCTCTTCGTCATTCCCGCCATTTTCACGATCTGGAAGCGGCTTGCTCTCTCACGGGTCAACCGTGAGCTGAGCATAGCCGCCCCGGACATCAAAGGTGCGGTGCAGCCGGCCGAATGATTTTGCAACTCACAAACAAACCCCAAGAAAGGCAACTGAAATGAAGACCCTCATCCTCGCAGCATTCCTGTCCATGGCGGCCACCCCGGCTGTCCTTGCCCAGTCGTCGCATAGCGGCATGGATCATTCCAACATGCCCATGACCGCCGAACAGATGGACGGCGCGGTCCACGCCAATGCCGTCGTCAACTCCATCGGCGACGGGACAGCAAATGTCAGCCACGATCCGATTCCGGAAATCGGCTGGCCAGCCATGACGATGGATCTGCCACTTCTGGAAGGCGCACAGATGTCGGATGATCTCACCCCGGGTGACAGCGTGATCCTGATGCTGGTGAAAGGCGACGACGGCATGTATGCCATCGGCGGAATGATGCCGAAGTAAGATTTCAGACAAACGGCAGCAGCCCATGACACCTGCCTCGGGCTGCTGCCAATACCCTTCCGCCTTCCCCAAATAGGGGTTGGTGAAATACGCAATTCCGTTTTCCCCTGATGCCGGTTCAGAACGCAATAAAGACATCGGGCTTGATAAGACTGGGACCAGAGCGATCGTTCTCTTGTCCTGATTTTTCAGGCTCTCTTTAATGGCTTTGTTGTTTTCTCGTTTGACCGACGTTCAGGTCTTACCGGTTCAGGGAAACGAAATGAAAAAGTCTTTGGGACGGATTTTTGCCGCACGTGATTGGCGGGTGGCGGCGTTCGCGGTTGTTGCCTGTATAGCATTGTCTCCAGGCGCTGCCCGGGCAGAAAGCATGACGTTCGAAAATGTCTGCAAGGGCAACAACGCGGCGTCCTGTTATGTGCGAGCCGAAGGGCAGATTACCGCGGAAACGCCCGCACTCTTTTCCAGCTACCTGAAGAATGAGCATTCCGACGGCAACAAGGTTCTGCTGCACAGCCCCGGCGGCAGTCTGATTGCCGGACTGGAACTGGGAGAACTGATCCGTGCCGGGGGAATGGAAACGGAAATCGGCATCTGGAAGTCCGAGGGCACATTCGGGGACACGGTGGACGGCGGCTACTGCATGAGCGCCTGTTCCTACGCGTTCCTGGGAGGTGAAGTCAGACGTATTCCGGACGGAAACCGTCTGGGCTTTCACCAATTCTACCTGTCCGGAGAGAGAGCTGGGCAGGTGCCGTCCAGCCAGGTGGACCAGGCACTGATGTCCGCGCAGGAACTGTCCAGCAGGATTGTACGTTACCTTCTGGAAATGGGAATCGATGCTCGCATCTTCGTTCTCGGCACGGGTGCGAAGCCGGACGACATGTTCGTTCCCGACGCGGCGCAGCTTGAGGAATTTGCCCTTGTCACGCCGGAAGGGTTCGGGGCGTTCTTTCTGGAGCCCTACAAGCAGGGTCTGGTGGCAGCAAGCAAGCGCAAGAGCGCCACGCGCCTTTATGATCTCGCGAGCCAGTTTTCCAGCTATTGCCGCAAAAACAAGCCCTACGTCCTGATCACGACCGATGGCGGTATTCTGAACCCTGATGACCTGCCGACAACAAGCATCAACATGTTTTCAGAAGGACGTGGCATCAAGGCGACAGCCACCAAGGAATTCCTTCGGGTCGTCGGTGACAGCAGCGTCGAGGTCGAAATCAACGACAAGGTTGTTGAACTGCTGTCGGTTAGCGAGCGGATCGAGTTCAGCCTGTTTCTTGGAATGTCGTCCGGTGGCGAGGTGCGCGGGGCGATCGATCTGAGCGACATGGACCGCAAGATCATCGCGGCCAGCTTCCGTTTTTGCATCAGCTAGGAGGGTGAGCCCGACAAAAGGGCTCATCACATAAACGCGACATCGGTGAATTGGTATCAAGGTGTTGTTTTCAGCGCATTTTCGCCGAATTTTGCATGTCTGACGGTCGATCGGAGGTGGCTCAAAGGTGGAGAATGACAGGGTTTGGATAGAGACTGTTAACCTAAATTTCCTACATCTCTCTCAAAGGCGTTCAACCCGAAACACTAGTCTTCTTTGTCCATGCGTATTTCCCGGAAGAATTTCTCACTTTCGAATTCGAACGATGCCGGCCAGCCAGCTTCAGCCGATGATTCCAGTCGGAAAGCGCAGGGCGAAAACCCGCTCGGGCAACCCGCCGCCACAGATGGTGAACGGGTGCCTGAGACGCGCCGGTTGCCACATGTTGCAGGCAATCCGCAGCAGCAGACAGGAGATGGAAACCGGGGGGTGGAAACCCCTTCGGACGAATCCTGCCAGAGCTATTTCTACCTTGCACCCAACGTTCGCTTCACCCGGACGCCAGACCGCGGTTCAAAGCAGCGATCTGCACCGGTAGAAAACGCGAGCGAAGTCAGCGCCAGTGAAACTGTATCCCCGGTCGAGGTAGAGCCCGTTGCGCAGCAACCTCTGGTCACGCCAAACCCCTCCCCTGTTATGCCCGCAACCATGCCAGTTGCACAGGTGATTGGTCAGCCCGCCGATGGTGGGCCTGTGAATGTGCAGGCGCCTGCCAATGACGCGCATTCTTCCACGGCGCACCTTGGTTTCCTGTCCGATCACGCCTTCTTTGAATTCATGTCCGACGACACCATCACTCCTCAGCCGGCTGCAGAAGTGCCTGCGCAGAGGGTCGTGGAGCCGGTACGAGCCGTGAGGACGGCTTACGAGGAGGTGCCTGTCGCGGGACAGGTGGCGCGGCCACCGGAGGGAATCGTGTCGCTGTACAAGGTCGTGGAATGCAACGGTTCTGCATCCCCCACGCCTACGCCTTCCTCTTCCAGACCGATTGCCGAAAGGCCAGCAAACCCGTCTCCGCAGCCGACCGGCCAAAGGCCGGCAGCACAGCAAAACCCGGAAAGCAATCAGGACGCTGCCGGTCGGTCACGAGTGTCGATTTCGATGCCAAGCCCCACACCCCGGTCCTTGTCCTCCAGCACGCAGGCTCTGCCGCCGATCGGAGCGGGATCGGGTCAAAAGTCGCTGTTCGGCAGCTACGAGTTTCCGTCTGGCGAACTGCTGCAACTGCCGCAGGATGGTCCGGGCTTCCAGATGACGCAGGAGCAACTGGAACGGAATGCGGGGCTTCTGGAAAGCGTTCTGGAAGACTTCAAGGTGCGCGGCGAGATCATCCACGTGCGCCCCGGGCCTGTGGTTACCCTTTACGAGTTCGAACCGGCCCCGGGCATCAAGTCCTCACGCATCGTCAACCTCGCCGATGACATTGCCCGTTCCATGTCGGCCATCTCCGCCCGTGTTGCGGTCGTGCCCGGCCGGAACGTCATCGGGATCGAGCTGCCGAATACGGAGCGTGAAACCGTCTATTTCCGCGAATTGATCGATTCGACCAACTTCCGCGCGACCAGCTGCAAGCTTGCGCTTAGCCTCGGCAAGACGATTGGCGGGGAGCCGGTTGTTGCCGATCTTGCGAAGATGCCGCATCTGCTGGTCGCCGGAACGACCGGCTCGGGCAAGTCGGTTGCCATCAACACGATGATCCTGTCGCTGCTCTACCGCCTGAAGCCGGAAGAGTGCCGCTTGATCATGGTAGATCCGAAGATGCTGGAACTGTCCATCTACGACGACATTCCGCACCTGCTGACGCCTGTCGTCACCGATCCGAAAAAGGCCGTGACAGCTCTCAAATGGGCCGTGCGCGAAATGGAGGATCGCTACAGGAAGATGGCACGGCTTGGCGTGCGCAACATCAACGGTTTCAACCAGCGTGCCGCCGCTGCAAGTCAGAAGGGTGAACCGGTTATCGTGTCCGTGCAAACCGGGTTCGACCGCGATACGGGGGAACCGGTCTACGAGCAGCAGGAAATGGACCTCGCTCCGATGCCGTACATCGTCATCATCGTTGACGAGATGGCGGATCTGATGATGGTCGCCGGCAAGGAGATCGAAGGCGCTATCCAGCGTCTGGCGCAGATGGCCCGCGCCGCAGGCATTCATCTCATCATGGCGACACAGCGTCCCTCGGTCGACGTGATCACCGGCACGATCAAGGCAAACTTCCCGACCCGGATTTCCTTCCAGGTCACCTCGAAGATCGACAGCCGCACGATTCTTGGCGAGCAGGGTGCGGAACAGCTGCTCGGCATGGGCGACATGCTGCATATGTCGGGTGGTGGCCGCATCAACCGTGTCCATGGCGCCTTCGTCTCGGACGAGGAAGTCGAACAGGTCGTCGCCCACCTGAAAAGCCAGGGCCGGCCCGCGTACCTTGAAACCGTGACCGCGGAAGAAGAGGAAGAGCTGGAAGAAGAGGAAGCTGTCTTCGACAAGGGTGCCATCGCGTCCGAAGACGGTGATGATCTCTACGACAAGGCGGTGAAGATCGTCCTGCGCGACAAGCGCTGCTCAACCTCGTATATCCAGCGCCGTCTCGGCATCGGGTACAACCGCGCGGCTACCCTGGTCGAGAGAATGGAAAACGAAGGCCTTGTCGGCGCGCCCAACCACGTCGGCAAGCGCGAGATCCTGGCCGGCAAGAGAGAGCAGCCGAGCGAAGAATAGATACGCAGTACGCACCAGAGTGGTGATGTCGATCTAGTGCTGCGTCTCTAGTGACCGGAGAGACGATCCAGGACGAAATCCGCACGCTTCCCGACATCCGTCTTCGGCAAGATGATTTTCTCGTAGCCAAGTTGACCGTAGGCATCGAGCAATCGCTGGTATTCTCCGACAGCTTCATCCAGGCCGTGCTGGCGGTCGGCGTCTATGGCGTAAATCTCCGGCCAGGGCGGTGTCAGAAAGACCTGAAAATGAAATCGGTTCGTTTTGCCGAGGGTGTCTGACACGGCTACGCCGGTCGCGAATTCCAGGGCAACTGCTGCGTCGATCAGCCCCCGGTCGAAGAAGACCCATCCTTCAGAGCTGTTCAATCGCTCCCTGTCACGGAATGACATGTCGATCGCTCTTCTGGCGAAGGCTTCGAGATTGACCCAGGGAAGCGCCCTCCCCTCAGCTTGCTGCTCTTCGGCGACGATCCTCCTGCCGGGTTCCGGCACGGTCTCGAAACCCCGTCGTTCCAGTTCCGCCAAAAGCGTTGACTTTCCGCCACCCGAACATCCGGACAGGATGACGTGCCGGCGGTAGGTATCGTTTTGCATCATGATTTCCTTATCAGATGCGGGCGTCTGGACTGTCAGGCGACACCCTTTGTTGGAGAGTGTCGCCATCACGGCAAAAGCTACGTTAAGCCTTGCCCACGTTTTGCCGCTGGACGCCAAGTCCTTCAATGCCCAGCTCGATCACCTCTCCGCCCTTCAGATAAATTGGCGGTTTCTGTCCCATGCCGACGCCCGGAGGCGTGCCGGTGGAAATGATGTCGCCCGGCTGCAGGCTCATGAACCGGCTGACATAGCTGACCAGGTGGGCGACACCGAAGACCATGGTCTCCGTCGACCCGTCCTGATAGCGCTTGCCGTCGACTTCCAGCCACATCTTCAGGTTCTGCGGATCGGAAACCTCGTCCCGGGTCACCAGCCAGGGCCCTGTCGGGCCGAAGGTGTCGCAGCCCTTGCCCTTGTCCCAGGTGCCGCCGCGTTCGATCTGGAATTCGCGTTCGGAAACATCGTTGATGACGCAATATCCCGCGACGTGGTCAAGGGCTTCTGCTTCCTCGATGTAGCTGCCACCCTTGCCGATCACGACACCAAGTTCGACTTCCCAGTCGGTCTTGACCGATCCGCGCGGGATCTTCACGTCGTCATTGGGGCCGCAGATCGCGCTTGTCGCCTTCAGGAAGATCACCGGTTCCTTGGGCACTTCCGCGCCGGTTTCGGCGGCATGGTCGGAATAGTTGAGGCCGATGCAGATGAACTTGCCGACATGACCCACGCAGGGACCGATACGGCCTTCCTCGAGCAACGGCAGGGTGGCCGGATCGACGGATGCGATTTTCGCCAGCCCGTCCGGCGTCAGCGTGTCGCCGGCAATGTCGGAAACGAGAGCGGAGAGATCCCGCGGCCGGTTATCACTGTCCAGAATGGCGGGCTTTTCCCGTCCGGCGTCTCCAATGCGGAGAAGTTTCATGGGGTTATCCTTGGTTTTGATGTGTGGCTTGTGACATCAGGCGGCGTCTGCGCCACCGTCTCGAAAGATGTGATGTTCGATCGAGGCCGGTTTCATCTCCACGGAAAAACCCGGCATCTGCGGCGGCATATAGGCGGCATTTCGGATGGTGCAGGGATCGACGAAATGTTCGTGGAGATGATCGACATATTCGATCACGCGTCCTTCCCTGGTTCCGGAAACCGCAACGAAGTCGATCATCGACAGATGCTGCACATACTCGCAAAGACCGACGCCGCCGGCATGCGGCCAGACGGGAGTGCCGAATTTGGCTGCCATCAGCAGAACGCTGAGAACCTCGTTGAGACCGCCCATCCGGCAGGCGTCGATCTGAACGATGTCGATGGCACCGCCTGCGATCATCTGCTTGAAGACGATCCGGTTCTGGCACATTTCACCGGTTGCCACCTTCACCGGCGCCACCGCTTCGCGGATCGCACGATGGCCGGCGATGTCATCCGGGCTGGTTGGTTCTTCGATGAAGTAGGGTTTGGCAAACGCGAGTTGCTGTACCCAGTCGATGGCCTGTCCGACGTCCCACACCTGGTTGGCATCGATCATGAGGAACCGTTCGGGCCCGAGCTCCTCCCGGGCGATCCTCAGCCGGCGGATGTCATCGGCGAGATCGCGCCCGACCTTGAGTTTTACGTGGGTATACCCAGCCTCGACCGCTTCCCGGCACAGCCGGCGCAGCTTGTCGTCGGGATAGCCGAGCCAGCCCGCCGAAGTGGTATAACAGGGATAGCCATGTGCTTCGAGCTGCGCGATCCGTTCCGCCTTGCCCGGTTCCGCCGCTTTCAGGATGGCAAGTGCCTCTTCCGGCGTGATCGCATCGGTCAGGTAGCGGAAATCAATGATGGAAACGATCTCTTCCGGGCTCATGTCCGCGACAAGACGCCAGACCGGTTTGCCGGCCTGTTTGGCCAAGAGGTCCCAGACGGCATTGACGACGGCGCCGGTGGCGAGATGCATGGCGCCCTTGTCCGGTCCGATCCAGCGCAACTGGCTGTCCGAGGTCACGTGACGCCAGAAGCGGCCGGGGTTTTCGGAGATCCAGGCAAGATCAAGCCCTGTCACCAGGTGGCGCATTGCCTCGATTGCGGCAACGCAGATGTCATTCCCGCGCCCGATGGTGAAGGTCAGGCCATGGCCTTCAAGGCCGTCGTCGTCGGTTTGAAGGACGACATAGGCCGCGGAATAGTCCGGATCGGGGTTCATGGCGTCCGAACCGTCCAGGGTTTCGGACGTCGGAAAGCGGAGATCGTACGTCTTCAGACCGGTGATTGTCGTCACGGGTTCACGTCCTCAATGAAATGTCAGATGGTCCAGCCGCCGTCGATGGCATAGGCCTGCCCGGTGGTATAGGTCGCGTTGGCAAGATGAACCGCGAGATCAGCGATCTCTTCCGGCGTACCGATCCTGCCGATCGGCTGGCGCGCGATGAAGGCGGCCCGGGCGGCTTCATAGTCGCCCTGGGCGCGCAAACGGTCCTGCAGCGAAGGGCTTTCCACCGTGCCCGGGCAGATCGCGTTGCAACGGATGTTCTGCGCCACAAAATCGGCGGCAACCGCCTTGGTCAGGCCGATCACGGCCGCTTTCGTGGTAGTGTAGACGAAGCGGTTCGGCACGCCTTTCATGGAACTTGCGACGGATGCCATGTTGATGATGGCGCCGCCTCCCCGTTCCAGCATTGCCGGCAGCACAGCCCGAATGGTCCGGATCATTGAGCGCACGTTGAGGTCGACCGCAAAGTCGAAGTCCTCGTCTTTCATGTCAAGGATCGAGCCTGCATGAACGAAACCCGCCCCGTTGAAGAGGACGTCCACCGGGCCGGTTTCGGCAACGACGGTCTGTACGTCCATATCCTTCAAAACGTCGAGGCGACGGGTTTCGATCCCTGCTGATCCTTCGAGTTCGGAAAGGGCCGTTTCGTTGATGTCCGTTGCCACAACCTTCGCGCCCCTGGCGGCAAAGGCGAGCGCCGTCGCGCGTCCGATCCCCTGTCCCGCGGCTGTCACCAGAACGGTCTTGTCCTTCACCCAGTCTGTCATGTCGGCTCCATCTGCCCCTCAGGCGGGCTTGTTCTTTCGTTCAACGATGTGGATGTGATCGGCGACGAGAACCACTTCGTCGCTTTGATTGAGAACTTCCGTCCGTTCGACCACGCGGCCGAATGCCGGGCGTTTCGGGTCATCGTCCTTGGCAACGATGGTCACGCGCGAACGGATGGTGTCTCCGATGAAAACCGGCTTCACGAAGCGCATCCGGTCGTAGCCATAGGAGAAGGCAACAGGGTTGATGATGCTGGCGGTCAGGCCGACGCCGATGGCGAACACCATGGTGCCGTGGGCAATCCGCTGGCCGAAGGGCTGGGTCTTCATGAACTCCGCGTCCATGTGATGCGGAAAGAAGTCTCCGGTATGGCCTGCGTGGACCACGAAGTCGGTTTCGGTAATCGTGCGGCCATAGGTGATGCGCTCATGGCCGAGCTCATACTCTTCGAAATAGGTCGTTTGTTCCATGACTTATGGTCTTTGTGCGAGTGGAGTTGCAGGGGACGTGGAGGAGGCATAGGCCGCTTCCACCAGAGCCATCGTGTTCCAGGCGTCTTCGACCGAACTCACCAGCTCGGCGTCCTCGCCGGACGCAAAGCGCTGGAGATTTGCCATGCGGCCGACGAAAGCGTCCGGGAACCAGGCCCCTTTCAGGGGGACGGGGATCCACTCGTCTCCACCCTTGGGGCGGATCTCCAGGATGTCCGGTTCGCCGTGTGGATAGTCGAGATTGACACCGAGCTGCAGATAGGCAGCGCCTTCCGTGCCACACACTCGGAACTCGCAAGCCTGGTGCCGGCGGCCGAACTTGTGATCGTGATTGATGGAGAGCGCACAACGCACCTTGTCGCCGTAGTCGAGGATGGCGCTGGTGCGGGTCTGGGCCATTTCATGGGACGGATGGCCGAGCGATTTCGCGTGCACGCCTTTCGGGTCCCCAAGCACCTGCCGGATCAGGTCGAGATAATGGATCGAATGCATGGTGATCTCGATCCGGGGCAGTCCTTTCAAGAAGGCCCAGAGCTCCCAGGGCGTGGCGAGAGCCAGCCAGGTATCGAAATCGACAACTTCTCCAAGCCAGCCCTTGGCGATGGCGTCCTTGAGGGCGAGCATCATCGGTGCGAAGCGGAGCTGGAAGTTGACGGCGGCGATCAGTTTGCGCTCGCGGCAGATCCTGAGAATATCCGTTGCCTGGTTCAGGTCGCTGCCCATGGGCTTCTGGATCAGCACCGGGGCCCCTTCCGGTAGCAGGCCGAGGACATCGGCATGCACCTGTGGCGGAGTGGCAAGGTCGAAGACCGCACCCGGCACACTGGCTGCTTCCTCCGCGCTGGCAAAGGCCTTGATGCCCCATTGATCCGCCAGAGCCTGCGCTTTGCCGGCATCCGGGTCATAAAGCCCCGCAATCGGAAAGCCGGCTTTCCTGTAAGCGGGGAAATGGGCATCACCGACGATGGAGCCTGCGCCGAAAGTCACGATGGGGCGTGGATTGGCGGGCCTTGGCCAATCCTGGGAAAGGCTGGCCGGATCGAAAGCTTCAGTCATGATGGAAGACCTCTTCCATCATCGCCCACCACTCGCCGTCCTTTCGGGTGTCTAGCGGCTTCTGGCAGGGCATGCAGACACCCCACCATTCCTGCGTTTTCGGATCGGCGGCCATCTTCGCGGCATCGGCCTCAAAGTCCGTGCCGTGATATTCCCAGTAGCCGAAGAGCAGATTTTCCGGCTCCTTCAGGAAGATGGAATAATTCCGGATGTTGCATTTGGAGATCATGTCGAGGATCTCCGGCCAGACCGCAGCGTGCAACCGCTTGTATTCGGCAACTTTCCCCGGCTCGAGACCGATCACCATGCCCATGCGCTGCATGACCTACGCCTCCTGCCGGGTGATTGTGCTGGTGAACTCGGGAATGCTCTTTCCGCGCACCGCGTCCCAGTCCCAATCAATGCCGATGCCCGGTTCCACGGGTGCGAGCGCATGACCGTTTTCAATTGTCATACGGCTATTGGTCAGTTCGTCGAGCTGCGGAATGTACTCGACGTATTTGCCGTTCTGCACGGCACAGGTCAGGCTGACGTGCAGCTCCATCAGGAAGTGCGGACAGATCGGCATGTCGAAGGCTTCCGCAGCATGGGCAACCTTCAGCCAGGGGGTGATGCCGCCGATCCGTCCGGCATCGACCTGCACCACAGAGCATGCTCCGGCCTGCATGTATTCCCGGAAATGCCGGATCGAATAGAGCGACTCGCCGACAGCGACCGGCGTCGAAGTTCTCTGCGACAGGCGCACATGGCCACCGATGTCGTCGGCGGGTAGCGGTTCCTCGAACCAGGCAAGGTCCAGGTCCCGCAGGCGGTCGGCGCGCCGGATGGCTTCATCAACGGTGAAGCCCTGATTGCAGTCGGTCATGATCTCATAGCCGTCACCGACGGCGGCACGCACGGCGGCAAGCCGCTCGTAGTCCTCGGAGACATGCGGGCGGCCGATCTTGACCTTCGATCCGGTAAAGCCCTTTGCCTTGGCCGCAAGAGCATCCTCGACCAGGGCTTCGGTTTCGATGTGCAGCCAGCCGCCTTCGGTCGTATACAGCGGGCAACGGTCCTTGGCTCCACCCGCCAGCTTCCAGAGCGGCAGCCCCATCTTGCGCGCACGCAGGTCCCAGAGGGCCGTGTCGATGGCGGCAAGCGCAATGGAGGAAATGGCGCCGATCGTGGTGGCGTGGGTGAAGAACTCCAGTTCGTGCCAGATGCCCTCGATCATGTCTGCGTCACGGCCGATCAGAACCGGGGCGAGATGGTCCGCAAGAAGCCGCATGACCGACGATCCACCGGTGCCGATCGTATAGCTGTAGCCTGTGCCCGTCGCACCGTCCGCATCAGTGATTGTGACGATCGGTGTTTCCTGGCTGACGAAACTCTGGATCGCATCGGTTCGCTTGACCTTCGGAACCAGGTCGACCATGCGCAGTTCGACTTTTTCAATCCGTGCCATGCGTTCAGCTCCTCAAGGTCTGTTCGGTGGCGGCATCGAAGAGATGTGCCTGGCTGAGGTCGAAACTGAGATCGATCTTGTCACCGGTGTGCAGCGCCTTCGGGTTGAGCATGCGCGCAATCCAGTCCTCACCAGCGAACTCCGCAAAGACCAGGGTCTCGTTGCCGAGCGGTTCGGTGATCGAGACTGGCACCTGCGTCGTGTGCACGTCATGGGCTTCGCCGGAATGCAGGCCATGTCCTGCCGGATACAAATCGTCCGGTCTCAGGCCGAACACGACCTTCTGGCCAACGCTGACCGCGTTCCGGAATTGCATCGGCAGCGGCAGGCTGGCGCCATTTGCGAAGGCGAGCTTGCCATCGTCGATGACCGCTTCGCGCAGGTTCATGGTCGGCGAACCGATGAACCCGGCGACAAAGCGGGTCCTTGGGCGCTGGAAGACTTCCTCCGGCGTGCCGACCTGTTCGATATGGCCGTCGCGCATGATCACGATACGGTCGGACAGGGTCATGGCTTCCACCTGGTCGTGGGTCACGTAGATGACCGTCGACTGGACCTTGGAATGCAGTTTCTTGATCTCCGTGCGCATCTGCATGCGCAGCTTGGCATCAAGGTTGGAAAGCGGTTCGTCGAACAGGAACACATCCGGATTGCGCACGATGGCGCGGCCCATGGCAACACGCTGGCGCTGGCCGCCGGAAAGTTGGGACGGCCGTCGTTCCAGAAGGGCCTCGAGGCTGAGCGTGCGCGCCGCTTCCGCGACCGCCGCATCGATCTCTGCCTGAGATTTTCCGGCGATCTTGAGCGAAAATCCCATGTTCTCTGCAACCGTCATATGCGGGTAGAGCGCATAGGACTGGAAGACCATGGAGATGTTGCGTTGGCGCGGCGGCAGGTCATTGACCACCCGGTCGCCGATGTGGATTTCGCCACCCGAGATGTCCTCCAGCCCGGCGATCATGCGGAGCGAGGTCGACTTGCCACAGCCGGACGGGCCGACCAGCGCGATGAACTCCCGGTCCTTGACCTCAAGGTTGATGGAATGAACCACCTCCAGTTGCCCGTATTTCTTGACCAGGTTTTTCAAAGAGACGGTAGCCATGTCTATCCCTTCACTGCGCCGGAGGTGAGGCCGGAGACGAGGTGTTTTTGTACGATGAATGTCAGGGTGAGTGCCGGAATGATCATGACCACGGCCAGCGCGCACATGCCCCGCCAGTCGATGGTGAATTCGGCGGTGTAATCCAGCAGACCGACCGGTAGCGTCTTGGAATTGGTCGACCGGGTGAGCTGGGATGCCAGCGCGAATTCGTTCCAGGAAATCAGGAAGGCGAAGATACCGGCGGAGGCGATGCCTGAACGCGCCAACGGAAATTCAACCTGCCAGAAGGCTTGCCACCGGGTGCAGCCGTCGATCTGGGCCGCTTCCGCAAGATCCCGGGGGACCTGGCGGAAGAAACCATCGATCAGCCAGACCGTGAAGGGCACGTTGAGTGCCACATAGGCAAGGATCAGTCCGAAGTGGGTGTCGATGATGCCGATCTTGGCATAGACGAAGAACAGCGGCAGTGACAGCGCGATCCCTGGCACGGTCCGCGTGAGCATGAAGCCGAGGAAAATGGCCGACTTGCCGCGGAAGCGGTAGCGCGCAAACGCGTAACCACCGGCCATGCCGACCGCCAGGGCGATCACGGTCGAGGTGACCGAGATGATCAGTGAATTGCGGAAATACTCCAGCACCGGAATGCCGCCTTGGCCAACGCCGGAGAACATTGCCACATAGGCATCGAACGACAGCTCGCGCGGGATCCAGACCGGCGGTTTGGCCATGATCTCGACTGTCGGGCGGAGCGAGGAAAGAACGATCCAGACCCCCGGCAGACAGATGATCGTCATGGCGAGGAACAGTCCGATAAGGTGGCCGGCCTTCAGGAAACGGCCCTTGAGGCGATGTGCGGTATTCTCGTCCATGATCACCACTCCGCGCCGATCTGCTGGCGGGCCTTCGCGAGTTGCCGGAAGAACAGCGCCGTGAACAGGATTGAAAGAAGAATGGCGATGTAGGCCATGGCATTGGCCAGCCCCATGCGCGCGTCGGAATAGGCGGTGCGGGCAATCATCGTCCAGAGGATCTCGGTACGCCCGGCAGGGCCGCCATCGGTCATGATCTTGACGATGTCATAGGCGCGCGCGATGTCGAGCGAGCGGATGGTCATGGCGATATAGGCAAAGGGCATGATGAACGGCCAGGTCACATAGCGGAAGCTCTGCCACGAGGTGCAACCGTCCACCTTGGCCGCTTCCAGCGGCTCGCGCGGCATGGCCATCAGGCCCGCCAGAATGAAGATCGCGAAGACCGCGGTGGACGACCAGATTTCCGCAATCAGGATGGAAATGAAGGCAAGCTGTCCGTCGATCAGCCAGGGAATGGCGATATCCGTGAGCCCGAGCGATTGCAGGGCGTTGTTCACGACGCCGATGTTGTCGTTGAACATGAACTTGAACTGGAAGCCGACCAGAACCGGCGAGAACATCATGGGAAACATCATGATGGTGCGCAGGATCCGCTGTCCGCGGGTGGCCTTTTCAACAAGCAGCGCCAGGCCCAGGCCGAGCAGCATTTCCAGGTTGAGCGCGAAGGTCAGCAGCAGCACCGTGCGGCCGAAGGCGACCCAGAAATCCATGTCCGTCAGAAGCCGCACGTAGTTGCGGAAGCCGATGAACGTATAGATCGTGTCCGGCCGGGTCAGGCGGAACGGCGTGAAACTTGAATACAGTGACAACAGGAGTGGCACGACCACCACTGCCGCCAGGACGATAAACGCCGGCAGCAGCAGAAGCACATGCGGCGCGGGCTTCCAGCCTCTCATTCTATCCTCATATCGTTTTACGAAAGGAGCTAGCCGACCCGCGAATGTCGTGCGCGGGAAACCCGGCGGGATCAGGCGCGGCAGGGCCGCGCCTGTCCTTGAGCGAGCTTAGAGCTCTCCGGCATCCTGCAGGATTTCGGTGGCCTCGGCCGCTGCATCGTCAAGTGCCTGCTGGGGCGTCTTGTCGCCGAGAATGGCAGCCTGCAGCTGCGGGTAGACCGCGTTGGAGATCTCGATCCAGGACGGAGACTGAGGAACCGGGTAAGCGCCTTTGGCGGCTTCCTGGAAGGCCTGCAGAACTTCCTTGCGGAACGGGTCGTCGGAGGCTTCCGCGATCACCCAGTCCCAGACGGCGTCGCGCGTCGGCAACGGTCCGCCAGCTGCTTCCTGCTTCTGGCTGTCCTCGTTGGTCAGGAACCAGACGAGGGAAGCTGCGGCTTCCTTGTTCTCGCAGTTTTCGGTGACGGAGAACCCGTGATGTCCCGACCATCCGGTCCGGGCACCCGAGGAGCCCTTGGGCGGTGCAACGACACCAACATCTCCGGCCACCTTGGAAGCACCCGGGTCGTTGAAGAAGCCGGCCCAGCCCGGCCAGTCCAGGTTGATGGCAACCGTGCCGGAGGCAAATCCCTGGCCCAGGTCGTCCCACAGGTAGTTGGTTGTACCGGCGGGAACGGCTTTCGCTTTGTAGAGATCCACGAACCAGTTGAGCGCACGTACACCGGCTTCCGAATTGAACGCAGGCTTGCCATCGGCATCCAGGTATTCGCCGCCTTCCGCGCGCAGCATTTCATAGAAACGGCCGTTGATGGCCTCTTCCTTGCCGGCAAATTGCGTGCCGTAGAAGTCCGGCGGATTGGCGAAGAACTCGGCCTGATCGGTCACCTGCTGCCAGGTGTCCGGCGGCGTCAGGTCATAGCCGTATTTTTCCTTGAACTTCGCCTTGTTGTCTTCGTCCGCATAAAGGCTCTTCTGGTAGTAGAGCGCGGAAACATCGAACTGGGCGCGCGGCAGCATCACCAGCTTGCCGTCAAGCGTCGAGGCGGAGATGTTGGCATCGACGAAGGCGTCGATTTCTTCCTTCGGCAGCAGTGCTGCAAGGTCGGTGTAGATGCCCGGATACTGCGGCGCGAAGGATGAGTGGTTCGAACCCACACACCAGTTCAACGCACCCACGGCGATGTCCGACTTGATCTCCTTGTCGAGGTCGAAGTGGTTCTTCTTGGAGATGACGTTGACCTTGGCCCCCGTCGCCGCCTCCCATTCGCCGATGCGCGCATAGAGCTTTTCGTACTGCTGGCCACCGATCAGCTTGGCATCGATCGTGACCCCGTCAAACTTGCCCGGCAGATCCTGCGCGAGCGCAGAGCCAACGGCAAAAAGAGCGATAACGCCGGCGGACGCGCCGGCCAATAGATTTTTCATGAGCCTCCTCCCGAGACTTTCAAAGAAGGCGGGTGCCCGCCCAAACAACTCACTAATGAGTGGTTCATTTATATACAAACATGCTCTTCATTTATGGTCAAGCTGCTCCGGCGCATTCTTGTTTGTTTTTCGAGAAGGGTGTGCGTATATGAATATTGCACTTCATGGAGAAAAGTATGGAACAGGAAGAGGATCGATACCGGGCGCCCGCCCTCGACAAGGGGCTCGATATTCTTGAACTTCTTGCAGGCATTGACGGCGGATTGACCCAGGCAGAGATCGCCAAGCATCTCGGCCGCAGCCCCAACGAATTCTACCGCATGCTGGACCGGTTGGTGCGTCGGGGTTACGTCACAAGGATCGACGGTGACCGCTACTCGCTGACGCTCAAGCTCTTCGGTCTGGCGCAGTCCCATGCGCCGGTCCGCCGTCTCGTTTCCTTTGCAACGCCCTTCATGCGCGACCTTGCGGAAAAGACGCTCCAGGCAAACCAGCTCTCCGTCTTCGACCGTGGATCGGTCGTCGTCGTCGCGCAGCAGGAGGCACCGAGCTACTGGGGGATCTCAATCCGCGTCGGCTCGAATATTTCGCTCTACGACACCGGATCCGGTCACGTTCTTCTGGCCTTCAGGCCGCAAGAGGAACGCCTGATGATGATCAACGAATATTCCCGCAGCACCGAACATCCGACCGTCGAGAAGGAGTTCTTCGACCGGCTCGACCAGATTTCGGAACGCGGCTACGAAATGATGCCGAGCCTCCAGACTGCCGGTGTCTACAACCTGTCCGCTCCGATCCTCAGCCCGGACGGACGGGCCATCGCGGCGCTGACTGTTCCTTTCATCACGCTGGTGAACACCCCGCAGGCCCCCGACATCACCGGGACGTTGGAACTTCTGACCAGGACCGCGCGACAGTTGTCGGAACTGACCGGAACGGACGGCAAATCGGCCGAATAAATTCTTATTTGAATAATCTATTTTCCTGTGGAAGGATTGTCCGGCTATTTGCGAGGAGGAGCAGCATGATCGTCGACACCCATCTTCATGTCATAGACCGGTCGGCTCTGGACTATCCGTGGCTGGCGGGTGTCGAACCGCTCAATCGGGACTGGACATATGAGACCTATGCCCGTGATGCGCGGCGCGCAGGCATTTCGACCACGCTTCACATGGAGGTCGATGTCGCTGAACCCCTCATCGAAGCTGAGACAGGATATGTCGGCACTCTGGCAAACCGGCCGGACAGCCTCATCAAGGGGGCAATTGCGTCTTGCCGTCCCGAGGAGGAAAGCTTTGCTGCCTATCTGGAGCGGCAGCAGGCAAATGAGCTTGTGAAGGGTTTCCGGCGTGTGTTGCACGTCATGCCGGACGAGTTGTCCGATCAGCCTTTATTCCGGGAAAACCTGAAGCGCCTTGGCGGCACGCGCTTCACCTTCGACCTCTGCGTCCTGCCCCGCCAGCTTGAGCGGGCAATGGAGCTTGTCGATCTGGCTCCCGACGTCACCTTCATACTGGACCATTGCGGTGTACCGGATATCGCCGCCGACGAACGCCAGCCCTGGCAGGAGCGGGTTACGGAACTCGCAAAACGCCCCAATGTCTGCGCCAAGATCTCCGGGATCGTAGCCTATGCCGATCCTGAAAGCTGGATTGCCGAGACCCTGCGCCCCTGGGCGGAGCACACCATTCAGGCATTCGGCTGGGACCGTGTTGTCTGGGGCAGTGACTGGCCGGTCTGCACGCTTGGTGGCGGCTTGCTGGCATGGGTTGCTGCGACCCACGCTCTGCTGGAAGGCGTCAGCGAGGATGAACGTACAAAGCTGCTGTCTGGAAACGCAAAACGTATCTGGCAGCTTTGATCAACTGAACCGCGCCCCCAATGTGATTGGAGGCGCGTTTGGATGGTTGTCCGCAGACGCATTGTCTTGGAAGGGCTTACTCAAAACTCCCGGCGAAAAGCGCATTGATGTCGCCGATGACGGATTGCGCTGTCTCACCACCTTGCAGGCCCAGGTTCAGCCGTTCTGAAGCTGCTGCCTGAAATGCCATGTAGCCCTTGTGGCGCGGACGGACCCAGGCGTTGTCCAGGGTCCGGCGGGTGTTGCGGTAAAAGTCGTTTGTCACATCATTGACGGTCTCGTCAGACCAGCCGTCCGCATGACCAGGCTGGCCACCGGCAGCTGCAAAAGGCCCGCGCTGCACTGGGCCACTTGCAATCCAGAGAGCGAAGTCTGCAGCGTTCGAGACATGGTTCGAAAATGCGGAAACGGCAATGCCGGTGCCACCAAGTGCGGAGCCCGTCGGGCCGTTGTCACCGGCAGCAGGGATATCGGCAAAGGACAGGCGTTTCGGCCTGAAGCCTTCGATACCGTAGTTGACGTACCCGTAGATCAGGGGAACACAGGCAATCGGGCTGTCCGTCTTGCACATCTCCTCAAAGACCGCGATCGGGTCCATGCCATAGCACCGGTCAGGAACGTGTCGCATCAGGCGCGAGATCAGCTCATAGACCGTTGCGCCGTTCTCAACCGAAATAAGCTCGCCCGGTCCTGTCGTCGTGCAGGGTGTTCCAAGGTTTGCCGACAGGGTGAAGAAGGTCATCAGCGAATGGGGCGGGCGCATCGGGATCAGCACCTTGCCCGCTTCCGCCAGTTCAAGGACTTCATCGAAGCGTGTGGGTGCCGCGCCGATGAGGTCTGCCCGATAGGCCTGGATCTGCGCTGCGGCGTCGATCGGATAGGCCCACTGGTGGCCCTCCCAGAAATAGCTTTCATAAGAACCGCCGACACTGCCATTGGCGACGGCCTGCCGGTTTTGCGGATCCCCTTGTTTGTCGAGTGGAGCAAGACAGTTCTGCGTGGTGATTTCACCAACGTGCGGATGGTCGATGACGATCAGATCATATTGGCGCGCGAGATCTTCGACCGGGTAGGATTCGAAGTCCTGAAGCGAGCGTTTGTCCCAGTCGATCCCGACACCCGTCTGCTCTTCCCAGAGCTTCGAGCAGGCAACCATGGGCTCGTAGCCGCGCGGGTGGCTCCAGGTCATGCCTTTCAGGCGAGCGGCGCTCATAGGCCGAACTCCTTCTCGATCGCGGCCGTGTGTTCGCCGACGCGCGGTGCAGCCCGGGCGATTTTCGGACGGGCGCCGTTCACTCTCAACGGGGAGCGGGTTGTCAGGATCGAGACATTGTCTTCACGCTCGACGCGCT
This sequence comes from Roseibium sp. ROS1, assembly GCF_054658215.1. NCBI lineage: Bacteria > Pseudomonadati > Pseudomonadota > Alphaproteobacteria > Hyphomicrobiales > Stappiaceae > Roseibium > Roseibium sp. ROS1. The sequence continues at coordinate 59,508 of NZ_BAAGIG010000005.1, read as the reverse complement.
GCAGCAGGTCCAGTCCGTTGAACCCTTCGCTTTCCAGTAGGCTGTCCCAGTCGAGCACCGGCGCACACCAGATGTCGGCGGGTTCGAAAACGGACATCCAGTCGTCGACCGTTCGTTCGGCAATCGCGCCTGCGATCAGCTTCTTGATCGTCTCGCGTTCGGAAAACCAGACCGCCGGATCGCCGCAATAAGGCTCGAGAGCTTCCAGCTCCATCAGGTCACGCAGTTTCGGGATCGGCGTCATGGCAACCGCAATGTACCCGTCCTTTGCCTCATACACGCCGTAAGGCGCGGAGAGATAGGCATGTGCGTTGCGGAAACCGGACCGTTTCGGCATGCGCCTTCCGTCGTTGAGATAGGTGGTCAGAACCTCGAACTGGAAGTCGACCAGAGCTTCGAGAAGGCTGGTCTGGACATGGCTGCCCTTGCCGGTAACACCGCGCCGGACGAGGCCAGCAAGAAGGCCCTGTGCCAGGGCAGCCCCTGCGAACATGTCGCCGACGGCAAGTCCCATCGGTACCGGGCCGTCACCGTCGTTGCCGCTGAGCCACATGAGGCCCGAACGTGCCTGGGCAAGCAGATCCTGCCCTGGGCGGGCAACCCATGGGCCGTCTTCCCCGTAACCGCTGATCGAGCCGTAGACCAGACCCGGATTGATTGTCCGTACGGTCTCGTAGTCGAGGCCCAGCCGTTCGATCACGCCGGGCCGGAAATTCTGGACCAGCACGTCGGCCTTGGCGATCAGGCGCTTGAGACGGTCTATGTCCTCCGGCTTCTTCAAGTCGACGGCGAGGCTTTCCTTGCCGCGGTTGATGGCGTGAAAGATGGTCGAATCCCCGCCGATTTCCGTGTCGCTCAGATAGAGGCTGCGCGACAAGTCTCCGGAGCCCGGCCGTTCGATCTTGATAACGCGCGCGCCAAGATCCTGCAGGCGCAGGGTGGCATAGGGACCGGAGAGAAACTGGCTCATGTCGAGCACGGTGATCCCGGCGAGCGGTAGTTCTGAAGTGGAGTTCATGTCGGTTCAGGCCCGGTTTTCAGGTTCTGTCCGGTCCGCATGGGCGGCCGGATTGCGGTATTTCACGGTTTGCAGATGCTCGCAGTAGAGGACGAGTTCCCCTGCCCCCTTGAAGACTTCGTAGGACGCCCGAATGAGGCCCATCTCTTCGTATTTCGGCTTCTTGTCGAGGTTTGTCCGGACCGTATAGATCGTGTCGCCAATGAAGACCGGCTTGATGAAGCGCAGCTTGTCGTAGCCATAGGAAAACGCGTTGACGCAGTTCGTGGCGACAAGGCCGAGGCCTGCGGAGAAGATGAACGCTCCGGCAACCAGTCTCTTGCCGAAGACCCCTTCCGTTTCTGCGAACATCTGGTCCTGCACATAAGGGTGAATGTCGACGACCAGCGTGTTGAAGAGGTGGCTTTCGCCTTCGGCGATCGTCCGACGCAGGGAGCGTATGCAATGCCCCGGCTGCCAGTCTTCGTAAAACCAGTTTTCCGAATTCCAGACCGGGATGGCCGCATGTGCCGCCGGCATATCCTTCGGCAGCGTGCTGTCGATCCCGACCGTCGGTGCGAATGACGTTTCCATGGCTCCTCCCAACTTCTTATGTGAATACTATATTCACATATGATTTTTAGAAGCAAGGGTTCTGTTCTTCCCGGTGCATGACTGGAAGGCGCCATCGCAGGCCCTGCAGGTAATGAGCCAACAGTAAAGAAGCTGCAGCGAGCTGGGTGTGCCGATCCATTCAGGGGATTGTCCGGGTGTGTGCAGGGTTCGTCGGGAATTGAACCGGAAGCGCGGCATCTGTCGTTCGGGCCGAGCGTTCAGCCGGCCATCAACTCAAGAATAAAACGGTCTGGTGTGCCGCAGCAGCAAACGGCAACCGGAACTGCAGTGCACGCAGAGCCAGGCGATTGCGGTGGGTTAAGTGGGTAATGGGGAGAATGACAGCCGGGCAAGACGGCTTGAGCAGCCATTAGCGTCAAGGCGCTGGCGGGGCTGAAGAAGACGCGCCGCGAGACTGCCAGCGATCCTGATGTGCTTTGTCGTCGTTCGTCACAACAAGAACAACCAGCGCCAGACGCCTATTCGTTGGCGCTGTTCCAGCTGTTGAGGGAAGCCAGCAGCCGTTCCAGGGACGGCTTGATCCGGTCCGCATCCGATTGGTTCAAGGCAGACAGCAGGGTTCTTTCGTGTTCCCTTGCCTCTTCGACCACTTCGGAGCTCAGCTTCTGCCCGGCGTCAGTCAGGTGAACGCGGACGCGGCGGCCGTCGCCCTTGTCGCTCTTGCGCACGACCAGACCACGCTTTTCCATCTGATCGACGATACGCGTCATTCTGGATTGCTCCAGAAGGGAGTATTTCGCCAACTGCGTGATCATCAGTCCGTCCTGATCGAAAAGGCAGGCAAGAACCCGCCATTCCGGAACGCGCAGGCCCAATTCGCGCACGCGGAGGTGAAACTGGTGGCTTGCCGCTTCGCTTGATGCTGCCAGCAGATACAGCAGGTAAGAAGAAACGAATTTTTCCGGCGTCAGGGTCAACACCCCCTCCAACTATGCACCTGTTTTCAAAGTGTCATTTATCCCGGACAGATCGGGAAAAAAAGAGGCTTGACTCATTTTATATGAAATTTCATATTTTTTACAGGAGGAGGCATTGCGGTGAAACTTGTTCTTGAAGGTGTAGAACCGGAAACCGATCAGATTCGTGTTTTCAGGTTTCGGGCGGAAGCCGGCGGGTCATTGCCGGGCTATGAGCCCGGTGCGCATGTCAAATTCGATCTCGGCCCTCTGGGCGAACGGGAGTACTCCCTGATCGACTGGCCGGAGACTGATGACCTCTATACGGTCGCGGTTCAGCGGGAAGAGAGCGGCCAGGGGGGCTCAAAGGCCATGCATGCCCTGAGCGCAGGCCAAACAATCTCCGTCAGCGAACCGAAGAACGACTTCCCGCTTGCCGAAGATGTTCCGCACGTCCTGCTTCTGGCCGGCGGCATCGGCATCACGCCGCTCATTTCGATGGCGACCCGGCTGAAATCGCAGGACCGGTCTTTCGAGCTGCATTATTCTGCCCGTTCGGCTGTGCGGATGGGTTTTGCCGACAAGCTGAAGAACGCCTTCGGTGACAGCGCCCGTTTTTACCTTGACGACACGGACCCGCTCGATCTGGCCGCACTGATGAAAGCCCAGCCCTCCGGAACGCATCTTTATATCTGCGGCCCGAAGGGAATGATCGATGCCGCACGCGCTGCCGCGATCGCAGCCGGACTGGCGGAAGAGGCCGTTCATGTTGAACTCTTCACCTCCCCCCAGGCGCAGTCCGGCGATGCGGCATTCGAGGTGGAGGTACACAGCACGGGACAGGTTGTGACCGTCGCCCCGGACCAGACCATCATCCAGGCACTGGAAGATGCCGGCCTCGATGTCATGTATGACTGTCAGCGCGGCGACTGCGGCATCTGCCAGACGGATGTGATCAGCGGTACGCCCGATCACCGCGACGTCGTGCTGTCGGATGCCGAAAAGGCATCGGGAAAGGTCATGCAGATTTGTGTCAGCCGCGCGAAATCCGCGCGACTTGTCCTCGATCTTTAGGGTTTCGCATTCCAGGGAGGAGCCAGCATGCAAACGGCCAGCCAAATCGCCGCTCTGTTCACGGGGCCGCAGGTGCATCGGGACGTCTACACGAGCCCGGAAATCTACAAGCTGGAAATGCGGCATCTGTTCGCAAACACCTGGGTGTTTGTCGGTCATGACAGCCAGACCCCGAACAAGGGTGACTATTTCACCACGCAGATCGGCGACCAGCCTGTCATCCAGGTGCGTCACTCCGATGGCGAAATTCACGTTCTTTACAATCGCTGCCCGCACAAGGGCACCAAGATCGCGATCGACCGGGAAGGCAACACGGGCAAGTTCTTCCGGTGCCCCTATCACGCCTGGTCGTTCAAGACGGACGGCTGCCTGCTCGCGATCCCGCTGAAGAAGGGGTACGAGAACACCGGCTTCGAAAACACCGAGAATGCCAAGGGCATGACGGCTGTCGGAGCGGTGCGGAACTATCGCGGTTTCGTCTTTGCCCGCCTGGCTGCCGAGGGCATCAGCTTCGAGGATTATTTCGGCGACAGCCTGAGTTCCATCGACAACATGGTCGACCGCTCGCCGGAAGGACGGCTTGAGATCGCCGGTCCGCCACTGCGCTACATGCACAAGTGCAATTGGAAGATGCTGGTCGAAAACCAGACCGATACCTGCCACCCGATGGTCGCTCACGAAAGCTCCGCCGGAACGGCAGTGAACATCTGGAAGGAGATGGGCAACCCGGAACCGCGTCCGCCCGCGATGGAGATCATCGCGCCCTTCATGTCGCCTTACGAGTTCTTCGAGAACATGGGCATTCGTACCTGGCCGAACGGGCACGGGCATACGGGTGTGCATCACTCGATCCATTCCGACTATTCCGCGATACCTGGCTATTTCGAGGCCTTGAGCGAAACCCACGGCGAGGAGCGCGCGAAGGAAATTCTCGGCGAGAATCGGCATAACACCGTCTATTTCCCGAATATCATGATCAAGGGCCCGATCCAGCAGCTGCGCAATTTCATTCCGCTGGGGCCCGACAAGACACTGGTCGAAAGCTACATCTACCGTCTGGTCGGGGCGCCGGACGAACTTCTGGCGCGCACCGCCATGTACAACCGGATGATCAACGCTCCGACATCGATGGTCGGCCACGACGATCTGGAAATGTACGAGCGCGCGCAGGAAGGCCTCATGTCCAACGGCATGGAATGGGTCAACGTTCAGCGCCTCAGAACGGAAGAGGAAGACTTTAGCGAGGAGGCCGTGGAAAACGGCACCACGGAACGGCAGATGCGCAACCAGTTCGATGCCTGGGTGAAATTCATGACAGCTACGATGGAGAATGCGTGATGGCGGTTTCCAGGGAAGAGGTCATCGACTTCATCTATGACGAAGCAAGAATGCTGGACGAGGGCCGCTACAGTGAATGGCTGTCGTTGTGGCTGGAAGACGGCCACTACTGGATGCCGCTCGACTACAAGCAGACCGATCCACATCTGGTGACGTCCCTGCTCTACGAGGACATGTTCATGCTGCGCTTGCGCGTGGAGCGGCTGAACGGGGCCAGAACCTTCAGCCAGAAGCCCAAGAGCCGTTGTCACCATGTCATCCAGCGGCCCTTCATCGACAAGATGGACGGGGATAGGATCGTCACCAACACATCCATGCATTATGTCGAAACGCGCCTGGACGAGCAGTTCCTGCTGGCGCTGACGGCAACGCACGAACTGAAAGTGGTCGATGGCGAGATCAGGATCGCCAACAAGCGGGTCGACATCCTCAATTGCGACGCCGCCTTCGGCAATATTCAGTTGCTGCCATGACAGCCATGACAGTTGAATCAGTTTATGAGGCCTTCGCTGCAACGGCGGAGAAATATCCGGACCGGCCGTTTCTGAACGTTCTGCCCGGCACTGCAGACATCTACGGCATACCGCCCGGCGAGTTGACATATGGCGCCGCGCGCCAGGAAGTCGACGCACTTGCGCGGGACTTGATGCAGGCTGGCTATGGTGCAGGCATGCGTGTTGCCCTGCTTCTGGAAAACCGGCCCACGTTCTTCCTGCATTGGCTCGCGGTAAACCGGATCGGCGGCTCCGTTGTGCCGGTCAATCCGGACCTGAGAGCTGCGGAGCTTGAATATCTCATCGGCCACTCCGAACCGGCGTTGATCATATCGATCGAAGACCGCCACAAGGAACTTGAGGCCGCCGTTGCCGCTGCCGGCATAAAGGCGGCCGTGATTGCCCCCGGCGACCCGGTCCCCGGGCCGCGCGACCAGGCGGTCACCGCCCGGCCGCTGGAAGGCGAAGCCCGCGAGGCGGCTATCCTCTACACCTCGGGCACGACCGGCAAACCGAAGGGCTGCGTCCTTCCCAATACCTATTTCCTGCTTGCGGGCCGCTGGTATGCCGGTGTCGGCGGATTGGCAACGTTGACGGAAGACGGCGAGCGCATGATCACGCCCCTGCCCGTCTTCCATATGAACGCAATGGCCTATTCCTTTATGGCGATGGTCATGGTTGGCGGGTGTCTTACCGTTCTGGATCGCTTCCACCCGCGTGCGTGGTGGCAGGATGTTGCCGCGTCCCGGGCAACCTGTCTGCATTACCTTGGGGTGATGCCGTCCATGCTGATGGGGTTTGACCCTTCCCCCGAAGAGCGTGCGCATCAGGTTCGCTTCGGCTTTGGCGCAGGTGTCGACCCGAAGCTGCAGATAGCCTTCGAGGACCGTTTCGGCTTTCCTTTGGTCGAAGCCTGGGCGATGACGGAAACCGGTGCCGGGGCGGTGATTGCCGCCTCGGATAAAGACCGGTTGGTGGCCCAGGCAAGCATCGGCAAGCCAAGCACGGGCGTCGAATGCCGGCTTGTCGACGACAGTGGCAAGGAGGCGGTTCAGGGTGAATTGCTGGTGCGCCACGCGGGACCGGATCCGCGCTACGGCTTCTTCTCGGAATACTACAAGGACGCTGCCGCGACGGATGAGGCTTGGAAAGACGGCTGGTTCCATACTGGCGACATCGTTCGCCAGGGCAAAGACGGCAACCTGTTTTTTGTCGACCGCAAGAAAAACGTCATCCGGCGGTCGGGCGAGAACATCGCCGCCGTGGAGGTGGAATCGATCCTGATGCGCCATCCCGACATCGAGGCGGCCGGTATTGCCCCTGTGCCCGACCCGGTGCGCGGCGACGAGGTGTTTGCCTGCCTGAAAGTGAAGAACCCGAGCCGAGACAAGGCCGAGGCGATCACACGCTGGTGCCTGGAGCAGATGGCCTATTACAAGGCGCCGGGCTACATCGCCTTTGTCGACAAGCTGCCGTTGACGCCGACCCAGAAGATCCAGCGGGCCACCTTGAAGGAATTGGCCCTGCAGCTTCTGGACGATCCCGATACAATCGTCACCGGTCACATGAAAAAGCGGCAGGCCAGTTGATGGGGAAACGACAGAGCTATGAGGGCGTTGCGGTCACTGCACCGGTTTCAATTCCCTACCAGCGTTACTCCATCGAAACGGCCCATTGGTGGATCGCAAGCGCGTTGCGCGGATCCCTTCAGGCCGCTGGTTTGAGGCCTGCGGATATTGACGGGTTTTCGGTTGCAAGCTTCACCCTGTTTCCGGATACCGCTGTCGGGCTGACGCAGCATCTGGGCCTGTGCCCCAGGTGGCTGGACAATATTCCGATGGGTGGTGCCAGTGGTGTGGTTGCCCTGCGGAGGGCCGCACGTGCAGTCCAGGCGGGCGACGCGGACATCGTGGCCTGTGTTGCCGGCGACACCAACCACATCGACAGCTTCAGAAATCTGCTGTCGAGCTTTTCCCGCTTTGCCCAGGATGCCTCCTACCCTTACGGATTTGGGGGGGCGAATGCCAATTTCGCGCTTCTGACCGACCGGTACATGCAGGAATATGGCGCGACACGCGAGGATTTCGGCAGGATCTGCGTTGCGCAGCGTGCCAATGCACTGCGCAATCCGAACGCGCTGATGAAGAAGCCGCTGACGCTTGAGCAATATCTCGACGCCCGCCCGATCGCAGATCCGATTGCCCTGTTCGACTGTGTCATGCCTTGCGCCGGGTCCGAGTGTTTTCTCGTCATGTCCATTGAAGAGGCAGAGCGGCGGAACCTGCCCTATGCCGTGATCGGGGGAACAATCGAGCGCCACAACGCCCATGCCGAGGATCCCGTGCAACTGCGTGGCGGCTGGACGCTCGATGTCGAAGAACTCTACGCCATGGCGGAGTGCTCGCCGGACGACATCGATCTCCTGCAGACCTATGACGATTATCCCGTCATTTCGATGATGCAGATCGAGGATCTCGGTTTCTGCGACAAGGGCGGCGCCCCCGATTTCGTCAGGAACCGCGACCTGACAATTTCCGGAGATTTTCCGCACAACACCTCCGGCGGACAACTGTCTGCCGGTCAGGCCGGGGCTGCGGGTGGTTTCATCGGCCTCGTGGAAGCACTGCGCCAGGTGCTGGGTACCGCCGGAGGCACGCAGGTGGCAGATGCGACGACCGCGATGGTTTCAGGCTTCGGCATGATCAATTACGACCGCGGCGTCTGCACGAGTGCGGCCATTGTGAAAACAGGGAGCCCGGCATGAGCACACCGCTTTCCCCTCCCCTCAAGAAAGATCCGCAAAAGCGCACGCAGTCTCCGCTACGTCCCCCGGAGGCTCGATCCCGCGCGGCTCTCGGCCTGACCGCGGCTGCGGCGGAGGGCCGTTTCGCTCTTCAGGTCTGTGACGACTGCGGCACGGTGCAATATCCGCCCCGGGATGTTTGCGGAAGCTGCCTGTCAGCCGGGCTGGAATGGCAGGACATCTCGCCGGCGGGCACACTGCTGGCAGAGACCCGGATCCGCACGTCGATCAATCTCTACTTCCGGGAGAGAACACCCTGGCGCATGGGCTCGGTGCAACTGGATGCCGGTCCCGTGGTCCTGTGCCATGTGCATGGCGACTGCGAGCGCGGCGGAGAAGTTACACTGTTGAACCGCCTGGACGCGTCGGGCCAGGGCGTTTTGCTGGCAGTGCCCAAGGACAGGACAAGCAATATGGAAGACGATCCGCAAATGCGTGCCCTTTCAGCCGACCCGAAACACAGGCGCATCCTGATCACGGACCTGCGAAACCCGAATACGCCGGCTCTGGTGACGTCGCTGCTGGAGGCAGGGGCTTCGACCATCTTTGTCGGCGAGGCCGAAAGCTGGCGTCCGCACGCCAACCGCGATCTCTTGTCCGGGCTTGAAAAGGTCAGCATGCTGCCGCTTGACGTCACAGACACCGCTTCGGTAGAGCGGCTTGCCGGGGAAATTGGCGGCAAGACGGATATTCTGGTCAACAATGCCCGGTTTCTGCGGCCGGGCGGTGTTCTGGCAAGAGGCGATACTGCCTTCGCGCGTGAGGAAATGGAGACCAATTATCTTGGTCTGATGCGTCTTGCGCAGGCCTTCGGACCGGGCATGTGCGCTCGCACCAATGATGGCGTCAACTCGGCGGTTGCCTGGGTGAATATCCTGTCAGTCTTCGCCCTGTCCAACACACCGGACTTCGGCTGCTTTTCTGCCTCCAACGCTGCTGCCTATTCGCTGTCGCAGTCCCTGCGCGGAGAATTCCGTGCATCCGGGCTGCGTGTGATGACTGTCTTCACCGGACCGGACGAAGACGACTGGACCCAGCCGGTGCCGCCTCCCAAGGTCAATGCAAAGGCTCTGGCAAGGTCTGTAGTCACGGGGCTGCAGCAGGGGCTTGAAGACGTGTGGTGCGGTGACGTTGCCATGGAGATACGCGAACGCTGGCGGCGGGACCCGAAAGTCCTGGAACGTGAACTCACGCAAGGGGGAGAAGGCGCATGAGCGGTCTGAACCAGCTGGTCTCCGGCCTTGCCACCGGAGCCGTCAGGATTGTGGATCTGACCCACACGCTCGATCCGGACTTTCCCGTGATTGTGCTTCCGCCCGAGTTCGGTCAGTGCGCGCGTTTCCGGATGGAGGAAATCAGCGCCTACGATCACCGTGGTCCGGCATGGAAATGGCACAACATTTCCATGAGCGAACACACCGGCACCCATTTCGATGCGCCCTCGCACTGGATTTCAGGAAAAGACGTGCCGAATGGCTCGGTTGACGAGATCCCGGCAGAGGCTTTTGTCGGTCCTGTGGTGGTAATCGATTGCTCAAAAGGTACGTCGGAGAACGACGACTTCGAACTGACGCCCGAGGTGATCGCAAACTGGGAAAGCGACCATGGCCGCATCCCGGAAGATGCCTGGGTGCTGATGCGCACCGACTGGTCGAAGCGCAAGGGCGCCGACTATCTGAACATGCGCGCCGACGGACCGCATTCGCCCGGGCCGACGCCGGAGGCGATCCGGTTTCTGATCGAGGAGCGGAACATCCGCGGCTTCGGTACCGAGACCGTCGGAACGGATGCAGGCCAGGGGGCGCACTACGTGCCGCCCTACCCCGCTCACTACTTTCTGCATGGCGCGGGAAAATACGGCCTGCAATGCCTGGCCAATCTCGATCAGCTGCCCGCGACAGGTGCCGTGCTGATTGCGGCTCCCCTGAAAATCAAGAATGGAACCGGCAGCCCGCTTCGGGTTCTGGCGATGGTGACAGAATGAGTGAATTTACGGCAGTCGTTACCGGCGGCAACAAGGGGATTGGTGCCGATCTGGTCGAAAGGCTTCTCGGTCAGGGTTACACGGTGGTGTCGGTGGCACGAACCGCCGCGGAAAAGTCTCACCCGAACCTGCACTCGGTGGAAGCCGACCTTCTCGATGCACAAGCCGTGGCCGCTGCCGCCGGCACAATCGCGGCGGAGTTCGACGTCACTCATCTGATCCATAATGCAGGGCTCATCTGGCCCAACCTTGTCGAGGATGCCAAGCCCGAAGACATCACCGGCCTTGCGCAGTTGCACCTGGGATCGGCATTAACACTCCTGCAGGCGGCCTTGCCAAACATGAAGGCGCGCCAGTTCGGCCGTGTCATGTTCAACGCCTCACGGGCGGCGCTCGGCGCACCGACCCGAACCGCATACAGTGCCAGCAAGGCCGGGATGATCGGTATGGCGCGCACCTGGGCCCTGGAGCTTGCCCCACATGGCATCACCGTCAACGTGGTCGCCCCCGGCCCGATCCTGACCGACAACTTCTGGGGTATCGTCGAAAAGGACAGCCCGCAACAGGAAGCCCTCGCAAAACGCATCCCGGTCGGGCGCATTGGCAACGTCCGGGACGTTACCAATGCCTTCCTGTTCTTCTGCGATCCGGAAAACAGCTTCGTGACCGGACAGACGCTTTATGTCTGCGGCGGTGCGAGCGTCGGAACGCTGACGATCTAGTGGGAGACGCGTTTGACTAGAAACCAACGCGATTTGTTCTGAGCCGTCAGCTGTCTTCTTGATCTTGCGGCATGCAGGCCAGCAGGGCTGCCTTCACGTCATCCGGCCAGGGGATGGAGCAATGCTTGTCGAGATCGCTGGCGGCCAGCACCTGGGTGCTCGACCAGCGTTTTTCGCCCTTGCAGCTGATCTCGTGATGCATGGTGACCGACGACCGGCCGACCCGCTTCACGGTTACTTCGAACTCCAGCTCTTCCCCGAAAAAGGAAGGGCTTGAGAAGTCGCTGGAAAGATGGACAGTCGGAGTGCCCCAACGTTCCTCCCAGATAATCTTGTGCCATGGATAGCCGAGCTTCAGCCAGAATTCCTCGTTCACACCGTTGAGGATGTTCAGATAGGATGGAAAATAGGCTGTGCCGGAGATGTCGCAATCACCGAAGTTGAGCATGCGGGTGGTTTTGAATGGAACGTCCAAGATGCGTTTCTCCCTGCCACTGGCTGGCTCACCATGGAAAGGTGGCCCAATTTTATTTATTTGATTTTGCACATATCGCAGAGGGGCTTCAACACGTGGATTGTTCGCCAGGATGTAAACTCCTTGCCTGCGTAACGCGGGCTGTGCGTTGAGAAATTTGGATAAACATCTGAAATCAAGAAGAATATTCGGAGTTTCGTGACGCGTTGATCCGCCGGGAAAATGATTGCGGAGCGACGGTGTTTTCTATTGTCGATTGCAAAAAATACATGCAGTTTCATATTTATTGACAAGGCATGCTCATCAATGGAAGTATTCAAAAACGGTCTCGGGCCTGCGGAGGAGCCCAGCCAGACAGACGCATCATTCAAGGGAGAGGAAGATGAAGTCGCTATTCAAGATTGTTGGCGCTGCCGCAGTTTCACTGAGCCTCAGCGTTTCGGCGCTTTCGGCGGAAACCGTTCTCAAGATTTCCAGCTGGCTGCCGCCAACCCATAGCGTGAATACCGGCATTTTTGCCAATCTGATCACCATGATGGAAGAAGCTACGGGCGGCGAAGTCTCGGGTGAGCTGGTCTTTGGCCTCGCCCCGCCGCCAGCCCAGATGGATCTGGTTCTCGATGGTGCCGCAGACATGGCTATCATCTTCCACGGGTATCAACCGGGCCGTTTCGTCGGGACGAAGCTGATTGAACTGCCGGGTTATGAAGGCAACGCAGAAGACGCATCCGTCGCCTATTGGCGCGTTTATGAAAAATACCTTGCCGACCTCAATGAGCATCGCGGCGTCAAGGTCATTTCGCTCAACACCCATGGCCCCGGTCAGATCCATTCCAGCAAGGAAGTCAGCAGTCTTGCCGACATGAACGGCCTGAAGACGCGCATCGGCGGCGGTGTTGCCGGCGATGTGGGGTCCGCGCTCGGCCTGATCGGCATCAACGTTCCGGCTCCGAAGGTTTATGAAACACTGGAATCCGGTGCGGCCGACGCCGTTGCGATGAATGTCGGCGAGCGTGTCGGCTTCAAGCTGAACGAAGTGGCCAAGTATCTTTATGACATGCCGGGCGGTCTCTATCGCGGCTCCTTTGCCGTGATCATGAGCCAGGAAAAATTCGACAGCCTGCCGGAAGATGTCCAGAAGGCCCTGGACGAGCAAGTGTTTGGTGAGCCCGCGAGCCGGATGGCAGGTGCATCCTGGGACGAGTCCGACACGATTGCCTATGAAGCGACCAAAAACGCAGAAGGCACGAAGATCACGCCTGCGAGCGACGATGACATCGCCAAGTTCGAGGAAATCAGCAAGGAAGTCACGGACAAGGTTCTGGCGGAACTGCAGGAAGCCGGGGTGGACGCGAAAGCCGCCTACGAAATGGTCAAGCAGGAAATGGCCGGAAACTAAACGAGTCCGGGCGGTCCGGTTCGTCCGGACCGCCCGCAGCTGAAGGATCTGGACGTGTCCCGTCTACTCAAGTTTGCGGCCAGTCTGCCGGCGCTGCTTGCCTCGTTTGCCTTGTTCGTCCTCATGGTCATGACGTTCTGCGACGTGGTGCTCCGATCGGTGTTCAATGCGCCGATCGAAGTTGCCGCCGACATGACGCGCCTGCTCATGGCAATCATGGTTTTCTCCGTTCTGCCGGTCGTTTCCGCAAAGGATGGCCACATCTGCGTCGACCTGACGGACGGCATGTTCAAGCGCGCCGGACTGACCCGCTGGCGTAATGCATTCACAGATCTCTTTTGCGGCCTGATACTGGTCCTGCCGGCCATGCGCGTATTTGATCTGGCCGAACGAAGCCGTTCCTATGGCGACGTCATGGAATATCTGCGCCTGCCCCTGCACTATGTCGGATGGTTCATTTCCATCGTCACGGCAATTACCGCCGCAGTCCTCATTGTTCGCGGGCTCGGCCATATTTTCGCACCGAAATTGATGAGCCCCCGGCATGCTTGAAGGACTTCTCGGATTTGCAGCGGTTCTCGTACTGGTCCTGCTGCGAGTGCCCATCGCCTTCGCCATGGGCTTTGTCGGAATGATCGGCTTCATGATTGAATCGGGCTACCGCGCCTCGATTTCCATGACGGCCCGTCTGATCATCGATACCAGTCAGGATTACGGCCTTTCGGTCGTTCCGCTGTTCATCCTCATGGGGTTGTTCGTCAATAAGGCGGGGATCAGCCGGGAACTCTATGCCGCCTCCAACGCGTTCCTCGGCCATTTTCGCGGTGGCCTCGCGATGGCAACCATCGTTGCCTGTGGTGGGTTTGCCGCCATATCCGGATCGTCCCTTGCAACCGCCGCGACCATGTCGAAGGTGGCCATGCCGGAAATGCGTCGGTTCGGCTATGCCGACAAACTGTCGACGGCTTCGATTGCCGCCGGCGGGACGCTCGGCATCCTCATACCGCCTTCGGTGATCCTTGTCATTTACGGTCTGCTGACCGAAACCTCGATCGGCAAGCTTTTTGTCGCCGGCATCATTCCCGGCCTTCTGGGTGTCGTACTCTATCTGGTTGCTGTCCAGTTCACGGTCTGGCGCGATCCGGAAGCCGGTCCGGCAGGTGAACGCATCAACCTCAGCGGAAGACTGTCCGCCCTGAAGGATGTCTGGGCTGTCCTGTTGTTGTTCTTTCTGGTGATCGGCGGGCTCTATGGTGTTTTCGATGTGCCGCCGATCAACCTGAGCTTCTCGCCGACGGAAGCCGCCGGCATGGGCGCCATGGGGGCTTTTCTGATTGCGCTCGCCCGCAGACGCCTGTCGCTCGCAGATGCCCTGGAAGCCCTGCGTGAAACGGCGATGACCGCAGCCAGCCTGTTTGCAGTTCTGATCGGTGCCTGGATCTTCTCCAACTTCGTCAATATCGCAGGCCTGCCGACCGCACTTAGCGACATGGTGACCGCCTACAATCTCCCGCCCTGGATGGTCATGGGGCTGATCCTGCTGATCTATATTGCGCTCGGCTGCGTGTTCGAAAGCCTGTCGATGCTGCTGTTGACCGTGCCGATTTTCTTTCCGGTCGTCACAGGGCTTGGCTATGATCCGATCTGGTTTGGTATCATCGTCGTGGTGGTAACCGAAATCAGCCTGATCACACCTCCCGTCGGCCTGAATGTCTTCGTGTTGCGGGCGGTCGTCGGCGACGTGCCGACGGCCACGATCTTCAAGGGTGTTACGCCGTTCTGGATGGTCGATATCATTCGTCTGATCATCTTGCTGACACTGCCGGGACTAGTGCTCTTGCTGCCAAACCAGATGTAGGATCAGATTTGGTCTGGCCTCTGCCGGCAAGCCTCTGGCATCGGAGCCGACACAGACCGCAGACGTACCTTTTCAAAGGGGGATGCGGTCCGACTACTTTTCTGGGAGGAGGAGAAAATGGAACGCACTGCGAGCCCTGCAGACGCGATGGCGGGCGGTAAGTCTTCAAGGGGCAGACCGGACAACCCGGCCGCTGCCGAAGCCCAGTGTCCGTTTTCCAAAAAGGCTGCCGAATTCGATGCGTTCGCCGGACCCTATCAGGCGGACCCCGCAGAAGCACTGCGCTGGTCACGGGAGCAGTTGCCCGTCTTCTACAGTCCCAAGCTCGGCTATTGGGTGGTCAGTCGCTACGATGACATCAAGGCGGTCTTTCGTGACAACATCCTCTTCTCGCCCCGGAACGCCCTGGAAAAAATCACACCGGCAACGCCGGAAGCAATGGAGGTACTGAAGGGCTACGGCTATGCAATGAACCGGACCATGGTGAACGAGGACGAGCCCGTACACATGGAACGGCGGCGCGCCCTGATGGACCACTTTCTTCCGGATAATCTGGAAGCCCGGCAAGAGATGGTACGCCGGCTGACGCGCGAAAAGATCGACGCCTTCATCGACAGCGGCCGGGTCGATCTGGTCGATGCCATGCTTTACGAAGTGCCGCTGAATGTCGCCCTGCATTTTCTGGGTGTTCCGGAAGACGACATCGCGGTCCTCAAGAACTTCTCGGTCGCCCACTCGGTCAATACCTGGGGCAAGCCCACCGACGAGCAACAGGTCGCCATTGCGCATGACGTCGGGCAGTTCTGGAACTACGCGGGCAAGATCATCGAAAAGATGCGCAAGGAGCCGGACGGAACCGGCTGGATGCATGAGACGATCCGCAAGAACGCGGAAATGCCGGATGTCGTGCCGGACAGCTACGTACATTCGATGATGATGGCGATCATCGTTGCCGCCCACGAAACGACGTCGCTTGCCTCGGCAGGAATGTTCAAGACGCTGCTCACCCACAGGCAGGCCTGGCAGGACATCTGCGAGGATCCGAGCCTGATCCCCAACGCGGTGGAAGAATGCTTGCGCTATTCAGGCTCCATTGTTGCGTGGCGGCGGCAGGCCATGGCGGCGACCAGCATCGGCGGCGTCGAGATCCCGGAAGGGGCGAAGCTGCTTATCGTTCAGGCGTCTGGCAACCAGGATGAGCGGCATTTCGAAGATGGCGACAAGTTCGACATCTACCGCGACAACGCCGTCGATCACCTCACGTTCGGCTACGGCAGCCACCAGTGCATGGGCAAGAACATTGCCCGTATGGAAATGCGGATCTTCCTGGAAGAAATGACGCGCCGGCTGCCACACCTGCAACTGGCCGAACAGGAATTCACTTACCTCGCCAATACCTCCTTCAGAGGTCCGGATCATGTCTGGGTCGAGTGGGATCCGGTGAAGAACCCCGAGCGGGCCACGCCGTCGATTGCAAACGGGAACCATCATTTCCCGGTCGGAGCGCCGGCGCGCCGTGATATCGCGCGCAAGATCCGCGTTAAGAATGTCCGCAGGGAAGCAGACGGCATCCTCGGGCTGACGATCGAGGACGCCAAGGGCCGGTCCCTGCCGGGCTGGAGTGCCGGGGCACATATCGAAGTGTGCCTTGAGGGCTTCGATCGCAAATATTCTCTGTGCGGCAGAGCCGACGGCAGGGACTACGATATCGCCGTGCTCCTTGAAGAAGATGGACGGGGTGGTTCCCGCCGAATTCACGAGGTCGCCGCAGAGGGGCTTGAACTGCGCCTTCGCGGACCCAGCAACCTCTTTCGGCTCGACGAACAGGCCAGCTCATACGTCCTGGTTGCCGGAGGGATCGGCATCACCCCAATCCTCGCGATGGCAGACCGGCTGAAAGCCTTGGGGCGGGACTACACGATCCACTATTGCGGACGATCCCGCGAAAGCATGGCCTTTCTGGACCGGTTGCAAGCAGACCACCCCGGAAGGCTTGCGATCTATGCCGGGGACGAAGGCGCACGCGCGGACCTGGCTGCCATTGTCGCCGGCTTGCGCGACGGCGGGCAGATCTATGCTTGCGGTCCGCAGCGGATGATTTCCCAGCTGGAAGACCTCACTGCAAGTCACCCGGCCGGAACTTTGCATTTCGAGCATTTTTCCGCGCAGGAGACCGCTCTCGATCCATCGAAGGAAAACGCCTTCCAGGTTGAACTGAAAGATTCCGGCCTGACGCTTGAAGTCGCAGCAGATGTAACGTTGCTCGACGCACTGCTTGCGTCAGGTATCGACATTGCCTGCGATTGCCGGGAAGGATTGTGCGGCAGTTGCGAGGTTGAAGTTCTTGAGGGAGAAATCGATCATCGCGACGTGGTACTGACGCGCACCGAACGCGCGGAAAACCGGCGCATGATGTCCTGCTGCTCGCGGTCTGTGAAGGGCGGCAAGGTCAAGCTGGCGCTGTAGGGTGCCGGACGACGGTTCGCAATGAGCGAACCGTCCGCAGACCGGTAATCGTTTCAACGCTGGAAAACCCGCGTTCTTGTTCCACCGGCAGGTCCTGTCCGGCTGACGGTGCAGGACTGACTGTTGGTGCTGCAATTGCGAGTGCGCGACGCGGTGCCGCCGTAAGGGCCGACCACGTTTCGGGTGGCATTGCATTCACCATTGGCACAGGTGCGGGACTGGCTGGCCGAACCGCCGTAGATACCCGTCGTCGTCCGCGTGGCCGTGCAGCTGTCTCCTGTGCAGGTAACCGCCCTGTCATGCGCAGTAACGCGTGCCGCCGGCGCGACCGGATAAGCCGGGCGGTAATAATGACCCCAGCGGCCATACCAGGGATACGCGGCGTAGTAGGTGTCCCAATAAGCGCGGTTATAGGCAACGACGGTGAGGCCGACTGCGGGTGCGACCACTGGCGTGACGATGACCGGGTTGCCGCGGTAAACGACCTGAATGTAGCTGGCCGACACCCAGCCGCGATACGCGCCGAAGCTCACGTCGCACCAGGAATAGCCGGAAACGCAGCCGTAAGTCGTGATCCGTGTTCCGGCCGGAACAACAGTGACGACGGGATAGCCGGTCGACGGGCCAGCTCTCAGGTTCACGTTTCCGGTGGAGACGGCAACCGTTGCCGCCGCCGCAAGCGATGGTGCGCCGATCAGGATCGCCAGCGCGAGGTATAGTCGTTTCATCATGGTGTTCTCCATATGCGTCGCCGCCTTGGCAGCGGCCTCTGGAGACCCTCGGCCCGTCGCTTGCACCGGGTCTTTCCGGCGCGTTGCGTTATGTTTCAATTTGTAAAACATGACCGTTCGGCCGGCGTTGGTCCTGCTGGCGCGTACAGGAAGACAAATGCCGTGGCCGCGGTGGTTCTGCACCGTGCGGCGCTCTGGCAGCCAAGGCATTTCGTTAGATTTCCGGTTTGTATGATTTTGTAATCGCTCCCTGTTTTCGTTTGATTTCGCAGGGTCGTCATGTGCAATTGAACTCATGGAACCGGATGCAAAGACAATATTGATCGTCGACGACGATCATGAAATCCGCCGTCTTGTGGGTGAGTTTCTGAGCCGGGAAGGCTTCGAAGTCGTGTCTGCACAGGACGGCCGGGACATGGATTCGGCGCTTGAACGCGTCCAGCCGGACCTTTTCATTCTCGACCTCATGTTGCCGGGCGAAGATGGACTGTCCATCTGCCGCAGGCTGCGTGCGCAGGGCAATACGCCCATTCTCATGCTGACGGCAAAAGGGGATGAAACCGACCGTGTGGTCGGGCTGGAACTCGGCGCCGATGACTATGTCGTCAAGCCCTTTGGCCCGCGAGAGCTGCTGGCACGGGTCAGGGCGATGTTGCGCAGAGCTGCCTCCAACCCCTCGCAGCCCATGTCGAGACGGTTTGCCTTTGACCGGTTCATTGTCGATCTGGACGCGCGCCAGGTCGAGACCGACGATGGAGATCTGGTGTCCGTCACCAGTGCCGAATTCGATCTTCTGTCGTGTTTTGTTCTCCGCCCGCGCAGGGTTCTCTCCCGCGATCAGATCCTGGACTGGACCCGTGGTCGCAGTGCCGGTCCTTTCGACCGTACAGTCGATATCCTGGTTTCACGCATCCGCAAGAAACTGGAAAGCTACAGCCCCGGCAGCAGCTTGATAAACACCGTTCGCAATGGCGGCTATCTTCTGACGGCCTCGGTCCGGCAGGTGGCGTGAGATGCGCTTCGGCCTGGTCGCAAGACTTGTTGCCATCGGCGCAAGCCTGCTTCTGGTCTTGTGGCTGCTGGTGCTGGGCGTCGCCTATCGCGAAGGCAGTCTTTCGCGCGCAACATCCAACCCCGAACCTGCGCAGCTTGCTGCGATTGCAGAGCTTTTTGCTGATACTCCTACCGGGCAGCAGGACACGGTTCTGAAAGCTGTCCGCTCGCCGGGGCTTGATGTTCAACTGGTAGCCGTTTCCGAGGTTCCCGACACCGACAGCCAACTGCGTGACAGTGGTGTGCTTGAACCCTACAGGGCAATTCTGGGAGAGCGCCTGCTTGCCGCACAGTCTCGCAAGCTGAACGGACTGGACGGCAGCCGCTGGCGTTTCGGCCCCATGCGCCCGCTCAAGTTCTGGATCACAGCGGGAGACGGCAAGGCTCTGGCAATCGGGGTTCATCTGCCGTTCCCGGTCACGCCTCTGGGCTTGCCTGTCGGCCTGGGGGCGGGTCTGCTCGGTACGGTGTTCGCGTTTATTGCGCTGCTTCTGTTCCACCGTGAGATCCGGCCGCTTGCAAGGCTGGCGGCGGCGGTGGACCGCATCGATCCGTCTACCGAACCTGTTCCCTTGCCGGACACCCGAGCAGGTACGCCGGAAATTACAGCCCTCGTCCGGGCATTCGACAGGCTGCAAAAGCGGCTTCACACCATGACCCGCTCGCGAATGGCGCTGATCGGCGGGCTCCAGCACGACGTGCGCAGCTTCGCCACCCGCCTCAGATTGCGTCTGGAAAATCTGCCGGACGCCTCGGAGCGGGAGCGGGCAACATCCGATATCACGGACATGATTTCCCTGCTCGACAATGCCCTTCTGATTTCCCGGGCCGGCGTCGGCGTGCTCGACGAGGAGTTGCTTGATCTCTGCGAGCTTGTCAGCGCGGAGTTTGCCGAGTTCAGGGAAGCAGGACTGCCTGCCGAAGCGAGCGAGGATTTCGCGCGGAAGCAGGCATGGATCGTCGGCGATCGTGTCGCGCTCAGGCGCATCATTTTGAACGTGGTCGACAACGCCATCAAATATGGCACCTGCGCGCGGGCAACCTTCGACATGGACAAAGAGCGGATAACGATCCTGATTGATGATGATGGCCCCGGCTTTTCGGAAGAAGCCAGATCGCTGTTGCTCGAGCCCTTTGTGCGCGCGGAACCATCAAGGTCCCGGGGAACTGGCGGTGCAGGCCTCGGTCTTTCGGTAGCCCGGTCGCTGACCGAAGCCCATGACGGGGCCATCAGTCTGGAAAACACCCCACGGGGTGGCCGGGTGAAGGTGACACTGCCCCTCTTCAAGTCAGGCTGACAACCGGGCGGGAAACAAAAAGCTACAATTTCCCATCAGCCGGAAAACCGGCGGATATGCAGAATTTGCAGGATCTCTCCATCGACAACGAATTGGAGAGTACCGTGAAGAAGCTGATCCCCTTGTCGCTTGTGGCCGGCGTCACGCTTGCCGCCGTCATGCCTTTTGCCGCGGTGTCGCAGGACAATCCCTTCGCCATCAAAGGCCCTGCCTATCCACCCGAATTGCCTATCGTCTTCGGGGGCGTTCCCGACATCTACGACGTTGCGGAGCGCCTCGATCATCTTCGGCATTTCTATACCGGGAAAGCCGCCAGGTTCAGGCTGGCCGGCGCGTTGAGTTCGCAGGAAACGGCAATCGGCATCCGGGCCGACCAACAGGACGAATGGCGAGCCTATACCGCGGCAATGCTCGCTCTGGTCCCGGATGCCGGCACGGTGCGCGCCCTTGCAGGAGCGCCTGACGAAGATCCGGCAGGTCCGGAAGCCTTCGGCCGGATTGAAGCTCTGGCGGACGTCCTTTCCGTCTATGGCGAAAAGGGTGCAGCGTTGAAAACCGCAGTCGAGAACCTGCGCGCAGCGCTAACGGAAGAACAGCTTGAGGCCTCCCGGTTTCCTCGCCTTACCCTCAGATAACCCGCATCTCAATACGACAGAATTGCCGGTGCTCCCGCCGCATCGGCAAAGACGGGCGCGTGGCCGCCAATGTTCCACGCGCCCGTCGTCCCCCTCGAGACATAGGATGATTTTCATGAGATTTTTGATTTCGGCTCTTTTGCTTCTGGGCGTCTCCGGGGCTCATGCCCAGGAGCTGACCCGTCAGCAGATGCGGGAAATCAGGACCGCCTGCGAAGCCGATGTGCGCAGCTTGTGCTCCGGCATACAGCCGGGCGGCGGCAGGCTTCTGCAGTGCCTTCAGGCCAATGCGGCAAACATGTCGCCGAGTTGCGCGAACAAGCTTCTTGAACTTCAGGCGTCACGTCCGCCGCAATAACAAAAGCCGCGGCGGCAGACCCTTCCCGGCAATGCCGCCGCTGCCAATTCAACTTTGCCTTTTGAGGGGCTCTTGCCCATGTCGTTTCATTCGGACGGACTGGTCCAGCCTTTCCATTCCAGCTTGCCGGAAAAGGTTTCGACGAGCGCGTCGATCAGGACCCTGACCTTCCGGGGTGTATTCGCGCCAGGGGGGCGGAGTACGAAAAGGCCGACTTCAGGTGTCGGATAGTCAAGCAGCAGGGGAACAAGGTCACCACGCTCAACCGCATCGTTGACGAGAAACAGGGGCGCGTGAGCAATTCCAAGCCCCGCAACCGCCCAGGCTACGGTTATGTCTCCGTTGTCAGTGCGCAGACGTCCCGAGGGGCGTACCGAGATGTTCCCGTTGCCACTGTGGAAGATCCAGTCCGGTGAAAGCGCGGCTGTGTAAATGAGGCATTCGTGGGCGGTCAGGTCTTCGGGCGTTTGGGGTGTACCGTTTTGCTTCAGATAGGTCGGGCTGGCAACGACGATCGAGTTGATCGGTGCGATCTTGCGAGCGACGTAGCTGGAATCGCGTAACTTCCCAATTCGGATCGCAGCATCGAACCGCTCGCCGATCAGATCGACAACACGGTCAGAAAACGAGGCATCCACTTTCAATCGCGGGTGACGACAGGCCAGAGATCCGAGGATCGGGCCAAGATGTCTTGTCCCGAAGGCAAGAGGGACCGACAGTCGCAATTCTCCGACGATTTCGTTCGAGTGCTCGGAGATGGCTTCGAGCGTGTCTTCATAGTTGGCCAGAAGATCCTCGCTTCTGGATTTGAATTCCTGGCCAGCCTCCGTGGGGGCAATGCCGCGGGTCGTCCGATCCAGAAGACGGGTGCCGAGCAGGTCTTCAATCCGTGCAATTCTGCGGCTGACGATGGATTTCGAGATGCCGAGCCGCGTCGCAGCCGCGCTCAGGCTGCCGCATTCCACGACTTCGATGAAGCATCGCATATCGTCCAGATCAATCATGCGTTCCTCTCAGAGCAACAATCTGGTGCGGAAAATGACGGTTCCGGAAAAGGCATCCGGGAACCAAGTTGACGACTGAATTTCTTTCATGAAAAGCAGGACGTACAATCAATGTCTAAAGTTCTCGTACTGACAAGCAGTGTTCTGGGCGATGCCTCCGTATCCAACCAGCTAACCACCCACATCGTAAACCAGTTGCGTCTCAAGAACGGCAAAAGCAAGGTCATTGCCCGCGATCTGGGAAGCAATCCCGTGCCGCACCTGACGCAGGATTCCACGATTGCCTTGCGTGTTCCCGAAGCTGAAAACGAAGTGCAGGCAAACGCGCAGGCCCTCTCCGACGAACTCATTGCCGAGTTGAAAGCAGCCGACCTGCTGGTCATCGGTGCGCCCATGTACAACTTCGGCATTCCGTCCACGCTGAAAGCCTGGTTCGACTACGTGCTGCGCGCCGGAGTAACCTTTTCCTATAGCGACGCAGGTCCTGAAGGCCTCCTGAAAGGCAAGCGTGCTATCGTCGTCTTGACACGAGGCGGCCTCTACAGCGAAGGACCGGCGCAGCTGATGGATGCCCAGGAACCTCACCTGCGCACCTTGCTTGGCTTCATCGGCATCACGGACGTCACTTTCATTCGCGCCGAGAAACTTGCCTTCGGTGCCTCTTTCCAGGAAGAGGCCATCGCCGCAGCCAAGAAGGCAGCCAATGAGGTGGTTGACGACTTGCAGCTGGTGGCTGCCTGACATCCTTGCAGCGGGCTTCGTCGGTTGCGATAGCGAAACAGGCATATTTCAACACCGTCGTCCCCCGGCCCTGTCCCCGGCCTTGTCCCCGCCCCTGCCTATGTCAGCGGGCGGGGTTTCCGTTGTGAGCAAACGTCTGAAAGCCTGTTTGGTCTCTTCCGTTCGGATTTCTGCA
Organism: Roseibium sp. ROS1; assembly: GCF_054658215.1. Classification (NCBI taxonomy): domain Bacteria; kingdom Pseudomonadati; phylum Pseudomonadota; class Alphaproteobacteria; order Hyphomicrobiales; family Stappiaceae; genus Roseibium; species Roseibium sp. ROS1. The sequence goes on along the minus strand of NZ_BAAGIG010000005.1, from coordinate 36,371 downwards.
TCCACATTCGGAAACACCTGTCCCTTCATGCCCTGCCCGAGATGAAGATCGGCTCGGTTTGGCTGTGTGATCAACAAAGGTGGACGCGGTGGAGGCAGCCGCCGCGTCCAGACCATGTTTCAATCAGAGATTAAACGTCCCTTGGACGTGTCAATGGTCGGTGTCGGGCGCATCAGACAACCCGTGCTGGAGCCGGATCATATCCGCCGCCCGCTCTCCGATGACAACACATGGAGCCATCGTATTGCCGGTCGTGATGCGCGGCATGATCGAGGCGTCGGCGAGCCGCAGTCCCTCAATGCCATACACCTTGAGCTGATTATCAACCACCGACATGCTGTCCCGCCCCATCTTGGCCGTACAGGATTGATGCCAGTAGGTGACAGCGGATTTCCGGATGAAGTCGATCATGCCTGACTTGTTTCGAGACCGCGGTGCTGTCTCGGTTTTGACCAGCGGTGTGAACGCTTCACTGTTTCCCGCCTCACGGCATAGTTCCACTGCCGCCAATGCAGCGGTCAGATCTTCCGGCTCACTCAAGGAGTTGGGTTCGATCAGCATAGGGTCGCGGGCATCCGGCCCGGATAGACGCAGCCGTCCCCGGCTTTTCGGCTGTGCAAGCCCGGCAAACATCGTCCAGCCGTGCTCAGGCGTTTCCAGGTCCGTTTCAACAGGGCTGGGCACGGCAAACTCAAGCTGGCACTGAAGAATATTGGGTTGCTGAAGACCGGAATTGCTCTTCCAGTAGAGGGTCGCTTCACAGCCGCCTCCGCCGACCTCCTGAGGTTTGCGGTACGCCCAGGTACACCCAAACGCGATGTGATCCTGATGATTGCGGCCAACGCCGGGGAGATGCTGGACAACGGGGATCCCGTGAACCCGCAGTTCATCCTCCGGACCGATACCGGACTGCATCAGAACCTTGGGTGTGTGAACAGCGCCGAGTGACAGCACTGTTTCATATCGTGCGCGGAACTGCCGAACTTCGCCATCGACCAAAGCTTCGACGCCAATCACCTTCTTTCCCTCAAATAGGAGCCGCGTGACCAACGCATTGGTCAACACAGTCAGGTTTGGTTGCGCCATCATCTTGTGGGTGTAGGACCGGAAAACCGACTCCCGCTTGCCGTTGCGGATCCTCAGTTCCGCGATCGATGCACCGCCAGCGCTTTCCATCATCTCGCCGTTGGGCGTGTCAAAGACGGGAACACCAATCAGCTCCGCAGCGTCGAGAAGCGCCCTGGCAACCGGCTTTGGACTGTCAGGTTGCGCGACGTGGACGGGGCCGCCGGATCCCCTTCGCAAAGGATCCGGTGTTCCGCGCCAGTCTTCAATACGGCGGTAATATCCCAGCACTGACTGGTATCCCCAGGCTTCGTCGCCGGATTCTGTGGCGAAATGGTTCCAGTCTTCCTTGTGGCCCCGGGCCCACACCATGACATTGATGCTTGAACCACCACCAAGCCCCTTGCCCATGCTTAAGGGAAGCCGGCGGCCGGCGAGCCCAGGTGTTGGTTCACCAACGAAGCCCCAGTCACGGTCACTGCCAAGGTTCAACGGCCATTGAGCCGGTTCCATGACACTTTCGGCGAGATCGTCGCCTCCAGCCTCAAGGAGCAGAACCCTGGCATTGCCGTCTTCGGCCAATCTGGCTGCGACAACCGACCCGCTGGAACCTGCACCGCATACGATGAAATCGAATTCGGCATTTGTCTTTTCGAGCTGCATGGTCTTGTCCATGTGATCGACCTCTATCGATGCTTGTGTTGTTCAATGCTGGCTCGAGACCGTTTGTGCGGCTTCGTCGATCGTGTCGGCGACGACCTTCGGCTGGGTCATGAAGAGAGCGTGGCTGGCAGAGACCTTCGTGATCTTTGCGCCGATACGTTCCGCCATGTGGATCAGCATGGCCTGGTCGAATGCCTTGTCTTCGGTTGCAATCACCGCCCAACTCGGCTTCGAGCGCCACGCGGCATTCTTCAGCTTCGTGCCAAACGCTGCCAAGTTGAGGGGAACCTGAGAATCCCGCATGAAGGCGGCGTCCGCGTCGCTGACGTCATGGGCAAAGCCGGATTTGAATTTTTCCCGGTCGACATAGGCGAAATCGTCTTCCGAAGTGTCGATGACGAACTCGGAAGCCGCTGGAAATCCATCATATTGTTGAGCTGTCGTTTCGCCGGCATCCGGTGAAAGCGCCGAGACATAGACCAACCCGGCAACCTTCTGGTCGATCCCCGCTTCGGTAATGACCGTGCCGCCCCAGGAATGCCCGACAAGAATGGCCGGGCCGTTCTGCCGGTCCAATGCGCGTTTGGTGGCCGCAACATCGTCTTCCAGAGATGTCAGCGGGTTCTGGACGATGGTGACCCGGTATCCACGCGTTGTCAGTTCGTCATAGACGCCGCGCCAGCCGGAGCCATCCGCAAAAGCGCCGTGAACAAGCACAACATTCCTGACAGTCTGATCCGCCGGAATGGTGTCTGACGCATTCGCGGACTTCAGTCCGATGACGGCAGCGGCGGCAGCCGCCAGAACAAACATTTTCGTCTTGGTCTTCATAGCTCTTTTCCAAATAGATAGCGATAATAGTTATCGCGATAAGAGTTATTATAGTGATCGAATTTTCACGTCAAGAGAAATGTTATCGCGATATTGTTTCTCGTGATGTGGTTTGATATACGGGGGCAAAGGAGCAGCGCATGACGAATGACCGGAAGAACAGTCCACCGCCTTTGGACGATCAACTCTGCTACGCGATCTATTCGGCAGGGATTGCCATTCAGCGCGTCTACAAACCCCTTCTTGACGAGCTCGGGGTGACCTATCCGCAGTATCTCGTTCTCAATGTTCTCTGGCGCGACGACCAGAAGACAGTCGGGGCAATCGCCGAGACCCTGGCGTTGGAATCCAGTACACTCACGCCGCTTCTCAAGCGTCTTGAAACGGCGGGACTGCTGCAAAGAACCCGAAATCCAAACAACGAGCGACAGGTTGTCGTGGCCTTGACCGACAAGGGCCGTGCGCTTCAGTCCAGGGCAGGATGCCTTGGCGAGGCTCTGCTGACGGCTTCGATGCAAAGCCCCGAAGACCTCGCGAGTCTCAACAAGAACATCCGAAATCTTCGCGACACGATCTATTCTCAGATCGGCGGGTGGGGCACTCCCGCCTGATCCGCGCGTTCGTCATGTCTACGTTGTCGGTATGGTGCCCCCGTCAATGACGTATTCGGTGCCGGTGATCGTGGCTGCGCGGTCGGACGCCACGAACGCAATCAGGTTCGCGACCTCTTCCGGTTTTGTCGGGCGACCGATCGGTATTCCGCCAAGCGCATCCATGATCATCTTCTTGCCGCCCTCGTAATCGGTGCCGGCCTGCTTGGCGAGACGGTCGGCAAGGCGCACCGACGCTTCCGTCTCAATCCACCCGGGCGATACACGCAGCACACGCACACCCCTTGGCGAGACTTCTTTCGACAGGGCCTTGCTGTAGGTGGACAGCGCTGCCTTCGCCGCCGCATAGGCGGTTGTCGATTCAGGCAGCGGCAGCTCCCTCTGGATCGACGAAACGTGGATGACAACACCACTTCCCCGTTCAACCATGTCCGGCACGAGTTGCCGGTCCAGACGAACGGCAGGAAAGAGATTGAGGTAGAGCTCGTTATGCCACTCGGCGTCCGTCAGGGCGACATACCCGCCTCCTGGAGCAGAGGAACCGCCGAGCATATGAACAATGATGTCCACGCCTCCCAGCCTTTCCCGGACAGCGGCGACAAGGTCATTGCAGCCTTCGGTCGTGGTCAGGTCTGCCGCGACGAACTGGACGCCATCTTCAAGCGGGTCCGGTCTGGTCCGGGCGCTTGTCAGCACTTCGGCTCCGAGTTCCCGGAATAGTCTGACCGTCGCAGCTCCTGCGCCTCGCGTTCCGGACGTGACAAGCGCCCGTTTGCCTTCAAGACTGAGGAACTTGCTCACGGCAGGATCTCCAGTTCGGCAATCTTCTCGCCCGTCAGGCGGAAAAAATACCTCAGGTCGACCGGGCTGCCGGGAAAGTTCCCGACAACGTGACCCGTCACCACCTTGCGATCTCCTTCCACCTCGATTGCGAAAGGCTCGACCGTGTAGGAGTACTTTGTTGAAGCTTCCGCCTTCCATCGGCGGATCGCGGTGCGTCCTGCATGCACGTTTTTCTCGTCCTTGACGACCGCGACTTCGCTGAAACATTCAGCGACGGCATCGGCATTCCTGTTTCCGTCAGCTTCGAAATAGGCAGCAATCGGTCCTGGTAACCGGATATCCATCTGACATCTCCGTTTCTGGTGATGGTCCAGCCGGATCAGCGGTGTGTTCCGGCGTCGATGGTCGAAATATATGGCTGGACCTTAATCGCGATAATTGGGATAAAGCTGGATGTAACATCACGAAATTCGGAACAATGTCACGTCAGATCCTGGGAGAACTTGAAGCGGTTCTGGCCATCGCCAATCGAGGGTCTTTCCGTGCGGCGGCGCTCGAACTCGGGCTGTCGACGACGGCGCTCAGCAACCTTATTGGCAAGATAGAACGGCAACTCGGCGTTCGCCTGTTCAATCGCACCACGCGAAGTGTTTCGTTGACGGATGCCGGTCGGACCTTCGTCGAACAGGTGTCCCCCGCACTGCGTGACATCCAGGACGCAATGGCTGCAGTGCGCTCGCAACAGGACACGCCTTCGGGGACATTGCGCATCAATGCTTTCGCAACAGCTGCCCGGGAAGTGTTTGCGCCACTAGTTCTGGCGTTCCTGCAGCGCTACCCACAGGTTCACATCGATCTCGTCACCGAAGGCCGGATCGTCGATATCGTCGCCGAAGGGTTCGATTTGGGAATCCGAACCGCCGACCTGGTGCCAAGTGACATGATCGCTGTGTCGCTGGGGGCGCCTCGCAGCTTTGCCGTGGTCGCCACCCCCGCCTACCTTGAAGAACATGGGAGGCCGGCCGCACCACCCGATCTTCTGGCTCACCAATGCATCCGTGTCCGACTGCCAAACGGTGCGCTTTATCGCTGGCATTTCGAGAAGGATGGCAATGCCCTCCTGATCGACGTGGAGGGTCCGATTACACTTGATGAAGCTTCGCTTGCACGAATGGCCGTTCTCGACGGGATCGGGATCGGTTTTTTCATGGAAGCCAACGTGCGCGACGACATCGCTGCCGGGCGACTTGAACGGGTCCTGCAGGATTGGACCCCGCCAACGTCGCCGCTGTGCCTCTATTATCCCGGGCGTAAAAACCCTTCGGCTGCCTTCCGGGCTTTCGTCAATATGGCACGGGAACTTGGCAAGGCAGCCACGCGAAGAGATCTATTTCCGGCTGAGCAATGAGCCACTGCCGTTTCTGGAAAGTGTCGTGCGGTTTCAGCTACAGCCGATCAGCGGCAACTGAACGTTTCTGACGATCAGGCCATGCCTTGATGATGGCGTTGGACCGGTCGATCGCATTCTGTCCGAACGCGATCTCGACGGCTAATACGAGCGCGGTCTGAGCCAGTCCGGGGCCACCGGGCAACAGGCAAAGAATGAACTTCAAGCTAAAGCAATTAGCCTGTTTCGTGTCCTCTTTGCTGTGCCCGTGTCCTTAGACGCGGGCAGCTTCGAAAGCCTGCCAGACCTTCTCGAAGGCGGCAAAGTCCATCGGTCCTTTTGCTGTGGCTTCCAGAACGATCTTTTCCGAGGCAAAGAGCTTGGCAATACCTTCTTTAAGACCCGGTATGACCTCCGCTGGAATGACCACGGCGCCATGGCGGTCGGCGTGGACCAGGTCACCGTCCTGGACAGTCAGCCCAAAGATGCTGACAGGCGTGCCCAACTCGCGAACATGCACGAACCCGTGGCTGGGGCCGATGGAACCCGCGACCACCGGAAATCCTTCTGCCATATCGCCGAGGTCGCGCATGACCCCGTTGGTGAGGGCACCGGACATGCCGAAGGCCTTGTGGATCGAAGTATTCACCTCGCCCCAGTAGGCCCCGATGCTATGCGGGAAATCCACGTCCTCGATGACGGCTATCGAGGGTTTGGGAGCCTCGGCCATGCGCCGGTAGTATTCCATGCGGCGGGCGCGGATGACGTCCGCAGGCTCTGTTGGTGGTTCGAGTGCGGCGATCTTGGCCGTTGAGGCATAGCCCACCATGGCGCCACCCTCCGGTGCGCTGCACAGCATGGTGCCTCGTGTGAAGCCGTTGAAGCCGCGCTTGCCTTCGACAACCTCGATGGCGTTGCAGACCGTCGGCGTATCCACGCGTTTCAGCAGTTCCAGAAGTTCCTGATCCATTCTAATCCTAGTCCTCAAGCCATCGTGCGAGTGCGGCATTCGTTGCCGCCGGCTGTTCCAGTGTCGTCAGGTGACCGGCTTGTTCGATGATTTCCAGAACCGAGTTCTGAAGCAGTTCGGCCATCTGTGTATGCCGATCAAGGGGGCAAAGCCTGTCGCTCTCGCCGGTCAGAACCAGAGCCTTGCCTTTGTAGGCGCGCAGCGTTTCGGTCTGTGACGGGCGGTCAATCAGCGCTTTCGACTGGCGCAGGAAGACCTCGGGTCCGAGGCTTTCGGCCATGTCAAGCGCAAGGCTCTCGAGGTCGGCAGCGGTCGACCTGTCATGTGCGAAATTTGGAATGACCTCGAGGCGCATGACGTCCGAGAGCCGGCCTGCGCGGACGGCCGCCATTTGCGGCGCCCGCTTTTCCTTCACCGTGTCCAGTTCGGCACGTGGATTGGTGTCGAGAAGTGCCAGACGCTCCACACGTTCGGGCGCCTGCCTCACGACCTCCATGGCGACGATCCCGCCCATGGAAAGGCCCGCGAGCGCAAAGCGTTGCGGTGCGCCGGAAAGGATCGCCGCTGCCAGGGCCTCGACATTGTCCTCGTTGCAGATCGGAGCAAGATGCAGTGCACGCGACCTGGAAAAGGCAGCGATCTGCGGCCCGTAGAGCTGGGCGTCGCACATCATGCCGGGGATCAGGACGAGCGGGAGACGCGTCATGGCCACTTCCTTTTCAAGAAGGCAGCCGGCGAGACCGGAGAGCCTCGCCGGCTGCCAGGTGTCAGTTCCCGGTCCAGGTCAGGCCAGCGGGATCATCTGTGGCGACAACCCGGTAGAGCGATGCCTCACCGGTCATCGACGGCTCAAGCGAGTAAGCCTCTCCGGCGAGCATCAGGGCGGTGTCGCCCGGATTGAGCACGGTTTGACCGCCGCTCCAGCTTAGCGCCCAGTGGCCACGCATCGGCATCAGCACTGTCGGCTTCTCCGGTGTAATGGTGTCGCTGGAGAGTGAGCCGCGCGTCAGGAACTCGACCTCGAAACCGGGCTTGTCTTTCAGGAGAGCGTTCTCGCCGATCACCTTGGCCGGCTTTTTCGCTGCCAGCGCCATCAGGTCCCAGTAGCGGGCAACATAGTCGCGGACCACGTCCTCCACCGGCGTTTCCGGGAAAGCCTTCAGCTCTTCGTCGGTCAGAAGCGGCATCGGCGACACGTTGTGCGGCAGGGTCTGGCCCTTCTTGCTGTCGTAGAGGACCCCGTTCTCCCCAAGGATGAGACCGTGTTCCCGCGCGTCCTCGATCACCTGAGGTGCCCAGGTCACGCCGCCGCCGGCATCATCGCCGCCAAGGATCGCCATGATCATTCCGTAGTCGGTGCCGATGTTCTCGAACCCGCGAAAAATCCCGGTCGGAATGTTGAAGATGTCGCCTTCCTCGGCAACGAATTCACCGGCCGTGCCATAGCGGCCCCAGAAGAAACGCCAGCGTCCCTTCAGCACGAAGAAGACTTCGGCCGTGGTGTGGTTGTGAAGCGAGTTGCGGCAATGCGGCGGCTGTCCCGCGGCACCGATATTGAAGCCGACCTTGTCGGTGATGTGGACGTGCTGGTCGGGACTTTCCGAAACCCCGCCGCCGATGATGGTGAAGTTTTCCTTCTGGTTCGAGCCAGGCGTATGGGCGTCGATGAAGGCAGTCTTGCACGGCTTCAGTTCACCGTAGCGAACGATGCGATCGTTGATCGAACTCATGTCGAATATCCTTGAGAAATCTGGTCAGTGTAGGGCGGCCAGCAGCCGGTTCGGCGGGTGGTTGTTCAGCCGCCGTGATCTCAAGCTCTGCAGATAGGTGTGATGCCGTTCCTCGGCCTGAAGGGGTGTCCTCATGTGCCGAACGGGTCCAGCTTGCGCGTGGAGCCGCGCTGGATCAAATCGCCCGGGATCAGGATGCGTGTGGGCTCTGTGTGTCCCTCGACGCGGCCAAGCAATGTCTCGACTGTTGCCTCGACCATCCGGTTCACCGACTGGCGAACTGTCGTCAGGTCATAGGTCGGCCAGCCTGCGACGGGCACATCATCGTAGCCGACCACAGCGACGTCGCCCGGTACGGAAAGCCCCAGTTCGAAACGCAGAACGTCCATCACGGGAAGTGCCATATGGTCGTTGCCGACGAATACCGCGTCCGGTCTGTCCGCTGAACCGAAGAGCTCGCGCGCAAGCTGGCGCGCCACATCGGTACTGTATTTGCCGTCGAGCACGGCGCAGGGCTCGCGGCCGTGTTCGGCAAGCGCCTCAGTGAAGCCGCGTGCGCGGTCGCGCCCGGTCGAAGATCCCTGCCAACCGGCGATATGGGCGATCCGTTCATGTCCGCAGGCGACCAGGAAGTTGGCGACGGTCCGGCCGCCTGCAAGGTTGTCGGAGGTTACCGAAGACAGGCGGTTGTCGTCCTGACCGCGATTGAACATGACGATCGGGATGCCGGCGTCCTCGCAGCGTGTGGTCAGGTCGTTGGTAATTGCAACAGAGGCCGTGATGATGCCGTCGACGCGGTAATCGAGCAATTCGTCGACCACGCGGGTGACATCGTCCTCCTGGTTCTCCGCCAGAAAGATCAGGATGTGATAGCCCCTGGCCTGCAAGGCCCGGCTGAGACGCTCGATTGCGAGCGGATAGAACTGGTTTTCAAGGTAGGCCACGACGAGGCCGATAATGCGACTTCTGCCGGTAATCATCGCCCGCGCGATCGGGTTCGGTCGGTATCCGAGTTCCTCGGCTGCCGCCTCGATGCGGTCGCGGGTCTTCTGCGAGACGCTGGAGCCCGGCGTGAATGCACGGCTGACTGCCGACTGGGAAACCCCTGCCAGCTTTGCGACTTCGCTGAGTGTGACCTTTTCCTTGCTCATCAGTCCGCCGTCCAACCTCCATCGACCAGCAATGCCGTTCCGGTCACCAGGGAGGATGCGTCCGAGGCGAGGTAGACGACCGCGCCCATGATATCCTCGACTTCGCCTACCCTGCCAAGCTTGATCTTCTCCTCAATCCACTTGCGCCGTTCGGGGTTCTCGAAGGTCTTCTCGGTCAGCGGGGTGCGAATGAAGGTCGGGCAGATGGAATTGATGCGGATCCCCTTCGGGCCCCACTCGATCGCCATCGATTTGGTCATGCCTTCGATTGCGTGCTTGGAAGCTGAATAGACGGCGCGGTCGATGCCGCCGACGTGGCCCATCTGGGACGAAATGTTGATGATCGAACCCGGCTTGCCTTCGGCTATCAGCCGGCCTGCGGCCACGGCTGCGAGAAAATAGGCTGCCCGGAAATTCAGGTCGATGACTGCATCGAAGTCTTCGGGCCGGGTTTCCAGCGCAGGACCATGGCGCGCCATGCCGGCGGAGTTCACGACAACGTCAAAGGCCGGCAGGTCGGCGAGGGCTTTTTCAAGCGCTTCATGATCTGCCATGTCGAGGACCAATACGTCCGCCTGCATGCCTTCGGCCTGCATTTCTGCCTGAAGGTCCTGAAGCGGCGCGGCCCGCCGGGCTGCCAGCGTTACTGCCGCCCCGGCTTCCGCAAGCGCGACAGCGCACGCCTTGCCGATGCCGGAGGACGCACCTGTTACGAGGGCGCGCCGGCCATCAAGACGAAAGGACGGGGTGCGCGGAAGGCTCATTCGGCCTTCTCCAGAACCGGTGCAGCCTCACCATAGGGGACGTTGACACCGCCATAGCGGCGAACGCGGACGTTGCACTGCTCGGCGTGGCCGACGAAGCCTTCCAGCATGCACAGGCGCGAGCCATAAGCACCGATACTGGCCGCTGCTTCGTCGGTCATGACCTTCTGATAGCTGTGGGTTTTCAGGAACTTGCCGACCCAAAGTCCGCCGGTGTAGCGGCCGGCCTTCTTGGTCGGCAGCGTGTGGTTGGTGCCGATGACCTTGTCACCGTTGGAGACATTTGTCCGAGGGCCGAGGAACAACGCGCCATAACAGGTCATGTTTTCCAGGAACCAGTCGTCGCGGTCGGTCATGACCTGAACATGCTCGGAAGCAATGTCGTCGGCGACCTTCAGCATTTCCTCGTAGGTGTCGCAGACGATCACCTCGCCGTATTCTTCCCAGCTCACGCGGGCGGTGCCCGCTGTCGGCAGAATGGCGAGAAGCCGTTCGACTTCGGCCATGGTTTCTTCCGCCAGCCTGCGGCTGTTGGTCAGCAGCACGCAGGGGCTGTTGTAGCCGTGTTCGGCCTGGCCGAGCAGATCCGTCGCGCAGAGTTCCGCGTCTGCGGCGCTTTCATCGGCGATCACCATGGTTTCCGTCGGTCCGGCAAAAAGATCGATGCCGACGCGGCCGAAGAGCTGACGCTTGGCTTCCGCAACAAAGGCGTTGCCCGGACCAACCAGCATGTGCACCGGCTCGATGGTTTCCGTGCCGATGGCCATCGCGCCGACGGCCTGAATGCCGCCCAGCACGTAGATTTCGTCCGCGCCGCCAAGGTGCATGGCCGCGATCACGGCGGGATTTGGTTTGCCGTCGAACGGCGGAGTGCAGGCAACGATGCGCGGAACACCGGCGACCTTCGCTGTTGCGACGGACATATGTGCGGAGGCCACCATCGGAAACTTGCCGCCCGGCACGTAGCAGCCGACGGACTGAACCGGCAGGTTGCGGTGGCCGAGAATGACGCCTGGCAGCGTCTCGACCTCGATATCCAGCATGCTGTCGCGTTGGGCCTTTGCGAAATTGACCACTTGCGCCTGGGCGAATTTGATATCGGACAGTTCCTGCTCGGTCAGCTGGGCGATCAGGCCGTCGATCTCCTCTTGCGACAAGCGGTAGGATGCCGGGGAATACTTGTCGAATTTCTCGCTGAGGTCGCGCACGGCAGCATCGCCGCGTTCCTCGATATCCTTCAGGGTTGCCTCGACAACGGCGCGCACCTTGGCGTCGTCCTCGACACGGTCCGCTTCCGGCTTCCCTTTCTTCAGATACTCGACAGTCATTTCAGGTTCCTCAGTTTTCCGGGCGACTTTCTGCGCGGCGAAACCGCATCGTCCGTCGTCATCTTTCGAATGCGGCCGAAATGCCGCTGTTGTGTGGTTCAGCGGGTTGACCGCCGAAGGTTTAGCGCCCGTAGCCCAGGAACAGTTCTGGCAGTCCAAGGGACAGGACGGGAATGAAAGCGATCAGCAGGAGCGCGAAGATCATCGTCACCACCCAGGGAAAGATCCTGCGGGCGATGTCCTCGAACCGGATCTTGCCGACAGCGGCGGCCATGAACAGGTTTGCTCCGAGCGGCGGTGTCACAAAGCCGATGGCAAGCGCCACGACCATGACGATGCCGAAGTGAACCGGATCCACGCCGAGTTTCAGCATGATCGGCAGAAGGACAGGTGTCAGGATGACGATTGCCGCCAGTGTTTCCAGGAAGGTGCCGACGATCAGAAGCAGGACGATCGCGGCCAGCATCACCACCACCTTGCTCTGGGTCAGCGACAGCACGAGCTGGGCGAGATCGGACGGGATACGCTCCAGGGCGATGATGCGGCCGAAGGCGTAGGACGCACCGATGATGACGAGCACGGCGGAGACCAGCAACGCTGCTTCCAGCATCATCTTCGGAACGGCGGACAGCGGAAGCTCCCGATAGACGAAGCAGCTCACGATCAGGGCATAGACGACGGCGACGGCTGAACTTTCGGTCGGTGTCACCATGCCGGAATAGATGCTGCCGAGAACAACAGGCGGCATGGCGAGGGCGAGCTTCGCGTCCCAAAGGGCGGCCCAGAGACTGCCGGTGCGGGTTGGCGGTATCGGGTTGCCCGCACCCTGGTTTCCGGAGCGACGCTGTATCACGTTGTAGCCGATCAGGGTCAGCGCGATCACGAAGCCCGGAACGATGCCGGCCATGAAGAGAGCCGTCACCGAAACACCGGAGGAGACCGCATAGACGATCATCACCACCGACGGCGGGATCATGACGCCAAGCCCGCCTGCGGAGGCCACCATGGCGCCTGCATAGGCCCGGTCGTAGCCGCGATCGACCAGAGCCGGGATCATGGCGAGGCCGATGGCCGCCACCGTCGCGGATCCTGTTCCGGAGATGGCCGCAAAGAACAGGCAGGACATGATCGTCACGGTGCCCAGATCGCCTGGCATGCCGCCGAAGGCATGGTCCGCAACGGCGATCAGGCGTTTGGAAATGCCTCCCTCGGCCATCAGGCTGCCGGCCAGGGTGAACAGCACCACCGCGATGAGCGTGAAGCTGTCGATGGCCGAGACCAGCCCGAGGGCATACATGTCGAGGCTGAGGAACGGAATATAGAGGATTGCGAGCATGCTCGCCGCGCCGAGCGCAATGCCGATCGGTACGCCGATGAGCAACAGCAGCAGGAAACTACCGAAGAGAATGGCTGTCGTCATGGCTCAGATATCCGTCTGGGGGCCGAGGCGCGTGTCGCCATCAACGACGGCAGCCTTGATGGATTGCAAAAGACGCAGGCTGCTCAGGGCGCCGGAAAAGATGATCGCCGCGTAAAGCACGGCTTGAGGCCACTCGGTGGAGCTCAGGATCTTGCCGCGGTCGATGGATTGCTGCGTGATCACGACACCGAGCCAGCAGACGACGACGGAATAGATCAGGAAGATCACCTCGGAGAGCACGAACATCCAGTGGCGCAGCGCCTTCGGCATGACATCGATCAGAACCGTGACACGCATGTGCCGGCGCTCGCGGATTGCGTAACTCACGCCGAAGTAGATCATGTAGACGAAGGAAAACCGGGCGAGTTCGTTCGCCACAGCTATCGAGGTGGAGAAGGCAAGCCGCGCAATCACGTCCGCGAAGACCAGAATGATGATCATGCCCAGCATCGAGACGATCACCGCCGGCTCGAACCATTTTTCGAGAAACCGCATTTTGCCTTCTCCTCCCCTTGGTTCGCTTACTGCGCGACGGCCTGCATGAAGGTGTCGTAGAAGGAGTCGCCGACCTTGGCGCGAATGTCGCCTTCGATGGCGGCGTTCATTGTTTCGCCGAGGCGCTTCTTGTCGGCCTCCGGCAGCTCGTTCACTTCGAGCCCGGCTTCCTTGAGTTTGGCCAGGGTTTCGGCATTGGCGGCCGCGGTCAGCTCGCGCTGCTTCTTGACGGTTTCCACTGCAACTTCGTCGATGAGCGTGCGGTCGGCTTCGTCCAGGCCGTTGTACCAGTCAAGATTGGCCATCCAGAGTTCCGGCCAATAGATGTGACCGGTGAGGGAAACGTATTTCTGCACCTCGAAGAAACGCTCGATGATCATTGAACTCAGGGCGCTTTCCTGGCCATCGATCAGACCCTGCTGCAATGAGGAATAGATCTCTCCCCACGCCAGCGGAACCGGAACGGCGCCAACCGACCGCCAGGCCTTGATGGCGATCGGGTTGTCTGCCGAGCGCATGCGCAGGCCTTCGAAGGCTTCGTAGCTGTCGAGCGGTGCACGGGAGTTGGTGAAGCTGCGGAACCCGAGTTCCATGAAGCCCATGTTCTTGAGCCCACGGTCTTCCATGGCTGCAGAGATGGTCTTGCCGGCGTCGCCGTCCAGAAGGCTGCGCGCGGTCTCTTCGTCCTTGAAGAGAAGGAACTGGTCGAGCACGGCCAACTGATCGACAGTCGAGCTCAGATGAACCGACGCACCCGTGGTCATTGTGATGTTGCCGGACTGGACCAGGTCGGTCATTTCCTTGACGCTGCCGAGCTGGCCGCCCGGAAAGATCTCTACCTGGATGGTGCCATTGGAGCGCTTTTCGAGTTCTTCCTCGAAGTAGCTCAGAGCCTGGTGGACAGGCGAGACCTCTGGCGTGGCATGGCCGATCCGGATGGTCGTATCGGCTGCTGCCTGTGTGACAAATGCAAGTGCGGCTGTTGCAGCCCAAACGGCGACTTTCATTCTGTTCCCTCCCGAGAAGCGAAATTGAAAACGGGAGAACCGGCATTTGGGAACGCTTGCAAAATGCGGTCCCACCAGCTCCTCCCCGGAACACGATCGCGGCACCTCCGTATGCCTGCGACCCGGCCCTTGCCCCGGTTCCTACGCCGGATTGAGGCGGTCTGCAAGAAGTTTTGCAAACGTTCCCAAAATTTCAATTGCGGAAAAACGTCCCAAAATACGTGCTAAACTCTTGGAAATTGATCGAAAAATTCGCGATTTTATGCAGATAAAAATAATTTTTGCAAAAATTTGTGAAAACGCTTGCAAGCGGAGTCTTCCGACAAGCGACACGCGAAAGCCTTGGCGAGCCGGCGTCGGCCGCACAACGGCGCAGCTGGTAAGCGTTCTGTTCGGGAATACTAGCTTCGGGTCGTGCCGCGGATGACCTCGACCGGCGGAATGCGGACCTTGCGGACGTCCGTATTCCCCTCCTCTATCGCGTCGACCAGCATGGCGACTGCCGCCGAGACCATCTGGTTGATGGGTTGCCGGATCGTGGTGAGATTGAACGAAGGCCAGGCGGCTTGCGGGATGTCGTCGAATCCGACCACGGCCACGTCCTCGGGAACTTTCAGTTTGAACTCGAAGCGGATTACGTCCAGGGCTGCGAGCGCCATGTGGTCGTCGGCGACAAAGACAGCATCGGGCTGATCGGGCACGTCGAAAAGCTGGCGGGCTGCATCGGCGGCATCCGTATAGTGATAGTTTCCGTCCGCTCGGGAGTGCAGTTCGACACCTGCTTCCTGCAGCACGGCCATGAACCCGGCTTCGCGATCAATCTGCGTCGAGGCTCCGGAGAAGCCGGCAAGCAGGGCAACGCGTTTCGGCTGTCCGCGCAGAAGCGCTTTTGCCGCCAGCTCGCCGCCAAGGCGATTGTCGCTGGTCACCGCGCGCAGATTGTCCTTTGGCTGATCGCGGTTGAACAGAAGCACCGGGATGTCGAGGTCCCGGCACCGCTCCGCCAGCGTCGAGGAAACGGACACGGACACCATGATGATGCCGTCGACCCTGTAACCCATGATTTCCTGGATGACGGGCTCGACATCATTGATGGTGTTCGATGCCATGAACAGGAGGACATGGTAGCCGTTTTCCTGAAGCGCGATCGAAAGCTTTTCAACCGCTTCGGGATAGAACTGGTTCTCGAAGTAGTAGACGATCAGGCCGATGATCCGGCTTTTCCCGGTGATCATCGCCCTTGCCAGAACATTTGGCCGGTAATCGAGTTCGTCCGCGGCGATGCGGATCTTCTCGGCCATCTTCTTGGAAACGGAGGCGCCCGGGGTAAAATATCTGGAGACTGCGGACTGGCTCACGCCGGCCTTGCGCGCAACGTCTACAGATGTAACCGGTTTGCTGTTCAAGCGGGCCTCCGTGATTTTATCATGTTCTGAGTACTCGTGCTTCGCGAACTTGTCACCCCTTCACGGTGAGCCGCCGGCCGTCCTGTGCATCAAACAGATGACAGCATTCGATCGGGATCCGTGCGCTGATCGGTGCGCCGATTTCGGAGCGGAAATCCTTGGCGGCCTTCAGGTTGACCAGTTCCCCACCCGCCTCGACGGCCACCATGGAGGCGTCGCCGAGAAGCTCCAGGGCGAAAACGGTCGACGACAGCTCGCCTTCCCCATCCACAAGGGTCACATCCTCGGCCCGAAAACCCAGGGTCACCGGCCCGGAGATGTCACCGCGCAGACCTTCCAAGCGGATGTTCTGAGCCGTAAATACGCCGGCGGTAATCTCTCCCTTGACCAGGTTCATCGCCGGAGAGCCGATGAAGGAAGCCACGAAAGTGTTGGCCGGGTTGTCATAGATCTCCGTCGGTGTCGCTACCTGCTGAATGACGCCACCGCTCATCACCACCACCCGGTCGGCAAGGGTCATCGCCTCGATCTGGTCGTGGGTAACGTAGATCGTGGTCGTCTTCAGCCGGTGCTGGAGGTTCTTGATTTCGGCGCGGGTCGACACGCGCAGCTTCGCGTCCAGGTTGGACAGGGGTTCGTCCATGAGAAACACCGTCGGCTCGCGGACGATTGCACGTGCCAGAGCGACGCGCTGCCTCTGGCCACCGGATAGCTCCGCGGGTCGTCGGTCGAGCAGGTCGGTCAGATCGACCATTTCCGCTGCCTTCATTACCCGGGCATCATGCTGGTCCTTTGGCACCTTGCGAACCTTCAGCGGGAAGCGGATGTTCTCGTAGACCGTCAGGTTGGGATAAAGGCCATAGCTCTGGAACACCATGGCGATGTCGCGATCCTTGGGTTCCAGAGTGTTCACGACCCGGTCGCCGATGATGATCTCGCCTTCGGAGATGTCTTCCAGACCGGCGATCATGCGCATGGTGGTGGACTTGCCGCAGCCGGACGGCCCCAGCAGAACCAGGAATTCGCGGTCGGCGATATGCAGGTTGAAGTTGTTGACGCCGTAGACATTGCCCCAGCGCTTGGTGACATTTTTCAGTTGGATCTCGGCCATGGACTATCCCTTGACGGCGCCTGCGGTCAGCCCGCTGACAATCTGGCGTTGGAAGAACATCACGAGGATGAAAAGCGGTACGGTGGCGCTCACGGTTGCGGCAACCGCATACATGATGGTGCCTTCGGTCTGGATGGTTCCAAGGAACGAATTGATCTTCGGAACCATGGTCTGGTTTTCCTGGGACAGCAGCAGTGCGGTCACCGAGAAATCGTTGTAGGCCAGAAGGAAACTGAACAGGCCTGTGGTGATCACGCCCGGCCACATCACCGGCATGATCGCCAGCCGGAACGCCTGGAAGCGGGTGCAACCGTCAACCATGGCGCTTTCATCCAGATCTTTCGGGATCGACTTGAAGAAGCTGTGCAGCATCCAGATCGTGAAGGGCTGGTTGATGGCCACGAGGACGATGATCGCTGTCGGCAGATAGCCCCAGATGTTGAGCTGGAAGAACGGCAGCAGGAAGCCGGAAACCAGCGTGATGTGCGGCATGGCCCGGAAGACCAGCGCGGCGATCAGGATCCAGAAGGTGTAGTTGCGGCTCGAGCGGGAAAGCGCATAGCCGCCGAGTGTTCCGAACAAGAGCGAGATGGAGGTCACGCAGATGGTGACGATCGTGGTGTTCCAGACGGAGTGGTAGAACTCTCGCTCGATCCAGGCGCCACGATAGCCGTCGAGTGTCAGCGCCTCGCCTGTCTGGCGCACGGTCGCAGGCCCCGTGATGGCGTTCCAGAAGGAGACCCGGCTGAAGAAGTCAGCCTGGACCTTGAACGAGCCCCACACGGTCCAGATGAAGGGGAAGGCCGCAACGATCAGCCACACAACCAGGATGACCCCGGTAAAGATGGCGAGCGGGCGGGAATAGCCGATGGATCTGGTCATCACCGGGCCTTTCTCTTGAAGTCGCGCCAGGTCCGCACGAGCACCGGGCTGAGCAGGATGATCACGCCGATCATGGTCAGGATCGAGGTGGCTGCGGCCGATCCGAAAAGCTGGTTCACCTGTCCTGTCAGGTCGTTGTAGATCAGCCAGGAGAGCGAGGTTGCGTTGGCCTCCGACGAGAAGCCGATGATCGGTTCGAACACGCGGAAATTATCCATCAGCAGAACAAGACCGACGAAGGTCGCCAGCGGCGTCAGGTGAGGCATCACCACGTATCGGATGCGTTCCCAGCGGTTGGCACCGTCGATCATGGCAGATTCCAGCGTGTCCATCGGCAGGGTCTGCAGACCGGCATAGAAGACCACGAAGGCGAAGGGCGCCATATGCCACGTTCCGTAGGTGATGAGCGTGAGCCACGACAGCACGGGGCTGGCCTTCAGCGACAGTTCCGGATCGTTGAACAGCCACTGTAGTGTCGCCCCGATGATGCCGTCGGAGTTGATCATCCAGAACAGGATGAGGGAGCCCAGAAGAGGCGTCACGATGTAGGGCAGCAGCGAAAGGAAGATGATCGGCCCGCGAAACAGCCTGGGCACACTGTTGACGCCGAGAGCGACGGCAAAGCCGGCAATCATGGCAAGCGGTGTCACCAGGAAAGTGTAGACCAGGGTGAAGGACAGCGCCTTGTAAAAGGGCAGATTGTAGATCCTGGTAACGACATCGACAAAACCGTTGCCGCTTTCAAGTATCTCGGCGATCTCTTCAACGGCCAGGTGGGACCGATTGAGATAGGTGCCAAAGGCGTTGAAGCGTCCAAGTGGCTCTTCTTCGCGCAGGACCCGGGTTGCCTCTGTGTCGACCTTGGTTTCGTCGGTGCAGCCGAACGGGCCGCAGTTTTCCACGGTCACGAGAACCTGTTCATGCTCGACGAACATGGACTGCACGAAAACGGACACGATCGGCAACGCAATGAACAAGAGCATGGCGAGTGCCGATGGCCATATGAACGCTGCAAAATCACGGTGGCGCATAAAGTCTCCCCCGAAAAGGATACACCCCTGTCATCGACATGACAGGGGTGTGGCAAAGGGCAGTATCAGTTGAGGAAGCCGGCTTCCTTGGCTGCGGCGCGGTAGGCTGCTTCCACGTCGTTCAACGCCTGTTCGGCACTTTCGCGCCTCTGAAGGAAATCGGAGAGTTCTGCACCGAGTGCTGTATGCAGAAGCCCCATGTAGGGTGACATCGGGTAGGCTTTCGCCCCGAGCTTCGCGTTTTCAAGGATCGCTTTTGCCGAGGCGGGAGGAGAGAAATCCGCAATCAGCCAGGCAGCTGCGGACGGATTGTCCTGGGCAACCTGCGGCCGGATACCGTGCATCATCGCCTGGAAGGAGGCTGCTGCATCTTCGTCGGAGATGTTCTTGGCGATGGTGAAGCCGTCCCACCAGAGCGCAGCGGCCGGCGTGGTGCCGCCACCGACGGTCGGTGCGGGCGCGAGAATGGTGGCTTCCCCGATTTCCGGTGCCGGGCCGTTGGGGTCGATGTGACCGTTCACCATGGAGGCCCACTGGTTGATGATCGCGACTTCACCTGAAAGGTACATCGCCTTGATTTCATCGGACGTGAAGGTCAGGAACTCGGGTTCCATGTATTCGGAAAGTTCCTTCATCAGCGCCAGGGTCTTCAGACCCTCCTCGCCGCTTATGGCCGGCTCTGCGCTTCCTGGTTCGAAGAAGGTGCCGCCAAGGCCCAGGTAGGTGTTGACGAACTCGTTGCCGAGATACCATCCGGCCTGGTCTGCCGCCGCCAGCGGGTATTCCAGAATGCCCTTCTCCCGGATCACCTTGGCAGCCTCGATGACCTCTTCAAGCGACGTCGGCTGTTCGAGGCCGGCTTCCTTCAGGATGTCGCCGCGAATGTAGAGGTTCTGGCCGTTGGCCATGAAGGCGATTGCCATGACCTTTCCGTCGACCTTGATGAGCTGCGTCGGCTGAAGCTGCTGGCCGTATTTCTCGACCAGCTCGTCCAGCGGACGGATGAGGTCGTCGTTCATGAGCGGAACGATGGAATTGTTGGCAACCATCGCGACCGTGTACTGCGCCGGGTTGACCGTGAGCGCGGGCACCTGAAGTGCCTTGTGCTCGGTCGTCATGTTGGCTTCCACGGTGACGCCGTCTCCCGCGCAGGCTTCCGCTTCCTTGATAACGGTTCCGAGGGCATCGAAGTCGTTTGCAAGGATCTTGACGTTGCCACCCTCGATGCCGCACCCGGCGTGTGCCGTGCCGGCCCCGAGAACGAGTGCAAGCGCACTCACGGCTAGCTTCAATTTGCTCATCTCATTCTCCATTGGAAGAATGCCCGATTGCCCCGGGCTATTTCTCTTTGTTCTTGACGTTCTTTCAGGCTTCGGCGGCCTCCACCGCGGAAGCCTTGTCAGCAAGCTGCGCCAGCTTGATCTGAACCAGCAGGGACAGTTCGTCATAGACCGTCCATTCGTCGACGATCTTGCCGTCCTTGTAGTGATAGTGCGACATGCCCATCAGACGCAGATGCTTGCCGGTGGGCGCTCCAAGGCTTTCCAGAATGCCGTAGCCGAGGTGATGACCCTCGAGTATCCAGCGAACGGCGACTTTCGTGCCGCCTTCGACGCAGGGCGTGGAACAGATGTGCTGCGGAGCGTAGACCGCATCCGGCATGCTGCCCACGAGGCCGAGCGTCTGATGAGAGACCGATGCGGTGCCGTAGAGCTCTTTCATCAGCGGCCCATGGTACATGGCGGTCGGTGCATAGACTTCGCGGATGCGGCCGAACATCTTGCGATTGAAGATGTCATGCAGGAACTGAAGCGTTTCGCGTTCCAGATCTGTGTTGGCGATGTCCAGGTCGGCCTTTTCCGCCGGCGGATACTGACCCTGAAGGAGGCCGACCTCGCCGATGTCGAGCTGCGTGAGGCCCTGGCTCAGTTTCGTTTCAGCGATCTTGCCCGCATAAGCGTCAACGTCGAGGCCGAGTTGGCGAACGACCGCCATCTGGTCGGAAACCACCCATTCGCGGTAGATCTTGTTGCGATGGATCATGCAGTCGGCGACCGTGCGGGACACGAAGGAGCGGCCGTTGGCCGGACCGTAATGGCCGTTCTGCGTATAGCGCCCAGAGCCGGTTACCAGGTGAGAAGTGTAATAGCCGTCCTTGTCGTCGCCGTTCCAGATGACATGGGTTGCCATGCCGCGGCGTTCGGGCAGGGAGACGAGCCTCTGGATGGTGTCGCGCACCACGTCCTCACGATTGTAGATCGTGCCCATCGGCAGGTAGAGGACGATATTATGCGTGTAGTGCGAATAGATGAGGCCTACGTCGCGCTCATCCCAGATCTTGTGCGTGCAGCGGACAATATAGTCGACGATATCGGAATAACAGGGATCGAAACCCTCCATGCCCTGAACCGGGGCGCGCCCCTCCGGGACCAGGTCGGTGAAATCGGCGCGCTCGACTTGCATGACATTGCCGTTGTGCGGCGCGTCGTTCACGCGTGGAGCGGATTTCACGTCCTTTGCCTTTGGGGTGGAGACTTCCTGCGTTCCCATTTCATCGTACCTTTTAGCGAAGCTGTTTCGCGCATCTTGCAGAATTTTGCATACGCTTGCATTTTGATATTGCCAAACATGTTCAGTCCGATCAATAAAAATCTGCATACCTATGCAAAATGAAATTATCATGGTTGAAAATCACTCCCGGAGGACGTGCGCTTGCCGCACCGGAACGACCGGAAGACGACGACAGGAGAGCGGCCGATGACCCTGGCCGAATACAAGAAGCGCCTCGCGGATCTGGGGCTGGCTGTTCCCGAGGCGGATCTGAAAGCGTCCGTTGCACAGGCGCAGCGCCTGGCCGAACAGGCACGTGCCCTGAAGGATGACCGCGACGATGGATGATGTTCTGGACAGCCCCTTGCGCCGTCAACAGGAGTTGATCGTGACCGGCCAGGTGTCGGCGCGCGAGATCGCGTCGGCTCTGGTTGCCCGCATCGAACGGCGGGACGGTGCCATTCGTTCAGTTGTGCATCTGTCGCCGGATGCTGTTGCCGAGGCGTCTCGCTGGGACAATGTTCTGCCGGACGACCGGCCGCCGTTGGCCGGGCTCTGCTTCGGCGTGAAGGACATCATTGATGTGCATGGCCAGCCGACACGCTGCGGGTCGCATGCCCATCCGCACGCTCCCGGTCAGGCCGGGCACATTGATGCTGCCAGCGTCGCGGCGCTCAGGCAGGCCGGCATGGTGCCGCTGGCCAAGCTCGCAACCTATGAATATGCGCTGACTGGCCCCGCCTTCGACCAGCCCAACCCGCCGGCCTGCAATCCCTGGGACACCAGCGCGATCACCGGCGGCTCCTCGTCGGGCTCCGCCGCGGCCGTTTCGGCCGGGCTTATGCGCGTTGCGCTCGGGACGGACACCGGCGGGTCGATCCGTGCACCTGCGGCCTATTGCGGTGTGGTTGGGTTGAAGCCGACCACGGGCCTGGTTTCAGCATCCGGGTGTTTTCCGTTGTCGCAGAGCCTCGATGTCATTGGTCCCCTCGCCGCCTGCGTCGAAGACGCTGCCGTCATTCTGGAGGCGCTCGCCCCTGCGAGCCGTGCTGCAGCTGACATCGGACAGGAGCTCACGGGACTTCGCATCGCCTACGCCCGCGACTGGTTCGTTGATGATCCTGCGGCGGATCCTGACCTTGTCCGAGCCATGGACGACACCGCCGCGCTCCTTTCCTTGCTCGGTGCCAGAATAGAGCTGGTGACGCTGCCGCCCTATCAAAGGCTCGAGGATGCGGCCACTGTCATCCTGCAGGCGGAGGCTCTTCAGAACCATTTGGTGGGTCTGCGCAACCGGTTCGATGCCTATGGTAAGGACGCGCGCCGGAACCTTCTGACAGGAGCTGTTCTGGACGCACAGGACGTCGTGCATGCCCGTGGTGTTGCGCATCGTTTCAGGCAGGAGGTCGACGTATTGCTGGCACAGCACAGCGCACTTCTCATGCCGACCACGCTCGGCACCGCACCGAAGTTCACCGCCTTTGCCGACGGCGCGGTCTGGACGGCAATGCGCACCATGCCGTTCAACATGTCAGGGCATCCGGCGATTTCGCTTCTCTGCGGGTTCGGCGCGAACGGCTTGCCGCTCGGCTGCCAGCTTGTCGGCGGGTTCGGGCAGGAAGCGTTGCTCTGCCGGCTCGCTTACCAGCTCGAACAATCCAGCAACCATTCGGCCCGGCCCGCGATCGGGGCCGAGCCGGTATCGCTGGATTATCCCTGAAGTCGGTCGAGGCGCAGCTGCGCCGCGCGGCGGTGGCCTTCAAGCCCTTCCGAGGCGGACTGGCGGACTGCCGGCGGCGCGACCTCGCGGATGCCGTCCTCGTCCATCCACTGATGGGTTACGGTCTTGATGTACGACCCTACCCAAAGCCCGCCGGTGTAACGTCCAGCGCCCATGGTCGGCAGCGTGTGGTTGGTGCCGCAGCACTTGTCGGAATAGACGACGCTGGCGTTGGGGCCGATGAAGAGCGAACCGTAGTGCTTCAGCCTCCTGGCGAAGGTCTTGGCATCCTCGGTGTGCACCTGCAGGTGTTCGGCGGCGACGATGTCTGAATAGGCGATCATTGTTGCCTCGTCCGGGCAGACGGAAATCTCGCCGTAGTCTTTCCAGGCCTGGCCGGCGGTGGCCGCCGTCGACAGGCTCTTCAGCTGAACGTCCACTTCTCTCAGGACCGCTTCCGCAAGGTCCGCGTTTGTCGTGATGAGGCCCACGCGGGTTCTGGTGTCGTGCTCGGCCTGTGCCAGAAGATCGGTGGCGATCATCTCAGCGTCGCCGGTGTGATCGGCGAGTATGAAGATCTCCGATGGACCGGCGAGCTGGTCGATCCCGACAGGGCCGAAGACCTGACGCTTGGCTTCATTGACGAAGGCGTTGCCTGGGCCGACAATCTTGTCGACAGGTGGAACGGACTGCGTGCCGAGTGCCATCGCAGCGATTGCCTGCGCCCCACCGATCCGGAAAATCCGGTCGGCGCCGGAAAGGTGGCAGCCCGCAATCATCGCTTCATGGGCGTTCGGCGGAAGGCAGGCGATGATTTCGCCGACACCGGCCACCTTCGCCGGGACGATCGACATGATCGGCGCGGACAGGAGCGGGTAGCGGCCACCAGGGACGTAGCAACCGACCCGGTCGAGCGGAATGTTGCGGTGCCCGAGGTGAACACCTGGCCGGATCTCGACTTCCAGATCCTGCAGGGTTCCGAACTGGGCCCTGGCGAACATGCGCACGTTGGAGATTGCGAACTCGGTGTCTTCGCGTGTCTGCGGGTCCAGCCTCTCGACTGCTGCCTCACGTTCTTCAGCAGTGACCTCGAACCGGTCGAGCGCCGCCTTGTCGAATTTCTCAGAATAGTCACGGACGGCAGCATCACCTTCTGCGGCAACCCGCTTGAGCACTTCTGCGACCAGTGTTTCGACGCTGGCATTGTCGGCAACCGCATCGCGTGCCGGGGATTTCACAAAACGGATGGTGTCCGGGATGGGTAGTCTCGTCATTTGTCTCTCTCAGGTCCCTGCGGCGCAATAGGCCGGCCACACCACGCAGATCGTGGCCGAAAGCTGAAACATCACAGGAAACATCCGGATCGGGAGCGTGATCGGTGTTTCCCGGCAGCCGGTCCGGTAGAGCGCTGCGAGCGCGTCTCGGTAATGAGAGGCGGCGCATCGTGACCGTGGAATTCCTCTTGTCGATCGTGGATCGAACAACGGTGCCGGTGCGCGTCTCTCTGCCAACTGCATACGTTTGCAATACTGCCGCCGAGCATCCATTGCAAGCAAATTTGCATACGAATGCATTTCAGGCTGAAAACGCTTGTTGCGAGCTGCGCGTTTTGTGCGCAGGTGACGATGGGAAGGCCATCGGCAGGATATGCGGAGGGCTATTCGTGTCGGATTTCTGATCGATGACGTCTGAAACGCAAAACCACGGCCGGTGGCTACAACTTGGCTGTCTCTTCGGTTAGTAATCGCAACCATCAGAATCTGTTCGAAAACCGGACAGAATTCCACAGGGCTTCAGAATGCTCCAGGTTGATGGCGGCTGGATAACCGACCCCGTCGTGCTTGTTGCGGCCGACCTCGTTCGGGCTGTCGAGGGGACTGACGGACTTGTGGTCCAGTTCAGCAATCCGGACGCCTGCAAGGTTGCGACTCTTCAGGCATTGAACGAGGCCTGCCGTCTGGCAGGTGACCGGTTGACCGTCCGGTTTTACCAGCACGACGATGAAGGCTTTGACGCGCGCTGCCTGAACCATTTGCCGGATGTCGCAAACCTCGCTTCTTCCGATTGAAAACATTTTCCTGCGAAGGCCGCATTGGTGAAGCGCTGTGCAAATCGCTCCTTTCGAGTGCGTTTCGATCGGTAAATCAAGAAAGAACGTTACAACCAGTTATTGAGAATTGCCGTAGCGTCCACTCTTCCATAGATTTGTTTCCAGGTCCGAAACCGTCTTTTTTGGTTGGTTTGTTGCTACTTGAACGCGAAGAGCAATTGCAAATATTGGATGAGGTTCGCCTTTCCATTTCCAGGTCGGGTGGACGGATCGTATTCGTTGCCGGGGAAGCCGGGATAGGAAAGTCGTCTCTGATTGCGGATTTCCTGAGCAGCCTCGGGCCCGAAACCAGGAAGGTCATCGGTCTTTGCGATCCTTTGATCACGCCGCGCCCGCTCGGACCGATACGAGATATTGCAGCAGGTCTTTCCGGATCGTCACAGACCCGCGATGAGGAAGCCATGCTTTTTGGCGGCCTGGTGGAGCATTTGTCGTCTTTGCGAGAACCGGTGGTATTGGTCATCGAGGACCTGCACTGGGCGGATGACCGCACGCTGGACTGGTTGAAGTTCATCGGCCGCAGGATCGCGATGCTGCCGTTGCTGGTGGTTTGCAGTTATCGTGATGACCAGTTGGAGGGTTACCATCCGCTTCGCTCAGCCATGGGCGAAATCGTTCCGGCCCGGAAGAAGCAGATAAATCTCGCTCCTTTGTCTCTGGACGCGGTGCAGATGCTTGTTGGGTCAACCCGCCTGGTTCCTGAACGCCTTCTGGACATCACGGGCGGTAATCCCTTCTTCCTGACCGAATTGTTGGCTCAGTCAGCAGACGGCAGCAAGGTTCCCCAGACCATCGGGGATGCGGTCGATGCGCGTCTTGCAGGATTGCCGCAGGACGTCGTGCGGCTACTGGAATATGTGTCTTGCTGGCCTGGTGCAATTCCGTCAGGCATTCTCCTGGCTTTGCCACTGCCCGACAGCTACGGCACCCTGACGCAGGCTATCGAGAAAGGCCTGCTGATTGAAAGCGGCGGAAAGCTCTCCTTTCGTCACGAGATTGCGCGGATTGCCATCTACGATCGGCTCAGTCATCCAAGGCGGGTCGAAGCGCACAGGTGCTTCCTGGATCATCTTTGCAACCGGGAAGACGGAGTGCAGCCTCTCGACATGATCGTGCATCACGCCCGAGGAGCCGAACATGAGCAGCTATTGCTGCGTTATGCACCGCTTGCCGCAGACAATGCGGCAAGTCTCGGAGCCCATCGCGAGGCCGCCCGTTTTCTTGAACATGTCTTGCCGCTGGCGGACAGCCTGGACCTCCAGCAGGCCGCCGAAATCTGCGAACGTTGGGCCTATGAGGCAGGCCTGTCGCTTGGCATCGACGCAGACGTCATATCCAGCCGCCGCAAGGCGGTGGAGCTCTGGCGCAAGGCCGGAAATGAAAACCGGGTCGGAGAAAATCTGAGATGGCTGTCCAGGCTCCACTGGTACAGGGGAGAAGCCGAGGAAGCCAAGAGGTACATCGAGGAAGCAATCGAAGTCCTGGAAAACAACGCCTCGGCCACCGAATGGGCGAAGGCGAAGGCATACGCCCTTCGCGCCCAGTATCATATGCTTCAAGACGAGATGGGTGAGGCGGTGACGTGGGGGCGTCGGGCCTTGTCTTTTGCACAGGCTGTCGAAGACGTTGAAACCTGCACGCATGCGCTTAACACGGTCGGTTCTGCCATGCTGTTCCGAGGAGATCCGGAAGGGGAGACGCTGTTGCGTGAGAGCCTGCGGATCTCGCTGGAAAACGGGTTCGATGAGCAGGCCGCGCGGGTTTATACAAATCTCTCCGAATGCCTCATAGAAATGCGTGCCCTCGACCGGGCTGAAGATCTGATCGATGCCGGGATCCGTTTTGACAGCGCTCACGATCTTGATGCCTGGACCTATTACCTGATTGGCCGAAAGGCACAGCTTCGGCTGGAACAGGGTCGTTTTGACGAGGCAGTCACGATTGCACGCGGGGTTCTGGGACAGGAAAACCAGACCCTGCTCATGCGGATGCCCGCGCAGATCGTTCTCGCCCGCTCCCTTCTGCGCCTCGGTGATGCAGCCGCCGGAGAGGCTTTGCAGCAGGCTCTCGTTTCAGCGGAAAAGATCGGCGAACCCCAGTATCTGACGGTTTTGAAGATCGCAGAAATCGAGCAGTCCGTGCTGGCTGGGACTTCAGAGGCCGCAGCGCAGGCCTGGGAATGGCTCTGCAGTCTCGATCCCAGGCTTCTTAGCCCGCGAAAGCTGGGCGAAGCGATGTTCTGGGCCCGGACTGCGGAATTGCCGCTGAAGTCCACGTCTACCCCTGGCCTGCCGGAGCCTGTTTGCCTGCTTCTCGAAGGGAAGGCCGAAGAAGCCGGATTGGCGTTCCGGATGGAAAGTTCGGATTATCTGGCAGCCTGGTCGTTTGCCGCCACCGGGAAGGCTGAACGGCTTCAGGAGGCCGATGAATTGTTCCGGTCCATGGGGGCGATGGCGGCCCGTCGCTGGTTGCGCTCTCGTGAAGGGGTATCCGGCCTTCCGCCGCTGCAACGTGGACCTTACAAGAGTTCGCGCAACCACCCCTACGGTCTCACCGCAAAGGAGCAGACAGTGCTCCGACTTCTTGTCGAGGGAAACAGCAATGCGGCAATTGCCGAAACGCTGAGCCGGTCTCGCAGAACCATTGAAAACCATGTTTCGTCGATCCTCTCCAAGCTGCAGGCAAAGGACAGGGTGGAGGTCCTTTTGCGTTCACAGAGCGAACCCTGGATCGTTCTGGCGGAAGACGATGTCGACGTGGAAATTGAGTATTCGTCGCACGAAAATTAGGTGCACCCACCCATGATCAGTTTGGCCATAGGCCTTACTGTTTCCGTGAGCTAACGCGTCTCAGGAAACGGATTTCGTGTCATGTTCAAACCTTTTTTAGTATCCCTTATCGCGATGGGCCTCCCGATTGCCGCAAGTGCTTGTGATCTTCCGGCGGAGAGACCCTCTTTTACCAATGTTCAGGAAAAACCGGACTTTGATACCGCAACGTTCGCAGCGTTGGTCGCTCAAGCGATTGGAGACCGGTACATGGGGTACGCGGTCACGTTGCGCGGCGAAAACGGTCGCATTATTGCCCAGGTCAACCACGGCTACGCCCGCACGCCTTGCGAGAGTGGTGGCGAGCAGCGCTTCAACGGCCGCACCGAGGCCGCGATTGGCTCTGTCTCGAAAGTTCTGACGGCGGCAACGGTTATTAACCGAGCCGAGACACTCCAAAGCGTTTCGCTAGACGACCGGTTTCAGGATTACCTTCCCAGACGCTGGCAGGGCGAGCTAGACACCTCCCTGCAACCCGTTACGCTTCGGAATCTCCTGCAGCATCGCGCTGGGTTCGCCAAGTCCGGAAAAACAATCTGGGATCATGCGTTCACGTTGCAGGAACGCTATCAGCTTGGCGCTGAAACCTACATCGTCAGAGCGC
The DNA here is from genome assembly GCF_054658215.1 of Roseibium sp. ROS1. Taxonomy (NCBI): domain Bacteria; kingdom Pseudomonadati; phylum Pseudomonadota; class Alphaproteobacteria; order Hyphomicrobiales; family Stappiaceae; genus Roseibium; species Roseibium sp. ROS1. The sequence goes on along the minus strand of NZ_BAAGIG010000005.1, from coordinate 7,924 downwards.
AGAACATCGCAACAGGCGCGAGTGCCTGCGTGCCTGAACCCGTGACGAAACGTTGTTACGCGAACACGTCCTTTGCGCTCTGGAATGTCAGTGCCGCTTCCCTTGTGCCGGCAAAATGGGCGCAGATCGAGGACGGGTTTGCCCCCGGCGAGATAACATATGACAGTTATCTTCAGGTTCATGCGTACAATCGGTACCGGGATATCGTTGAAAAGACCCTGTTCGAGCCGGTTGGTGTGACGGGCGGCTGCAATACGTTCTCCGATCCGGCGCGAGGCGCCCTCTATTACGACGGACCGATGGATGAGGCCGGTACGGATCGCACCGAAGTCGGCAAGCCGTGTGCTATCGGAGGCTGGTTTCTGTCAACGAGAGCCCTCTCGAAGGTCGTTCATCGCATCGTTTCGACGCGCGAAGTCGTCAACGACAATCACGAGCTGATGTTTTCCGCAGATGATGACCGGCTCGTTTTTGCAAGCCGTCCAGGAACCAACGATGGACGGGCCGTATCCCACAACGGAAGCCGTTGGGGCGGACAGGCGACTGCTGAGGTGGTTGTCTTTCCGAATGGCTTTGTCGCGGCAGCAATCGCGAACTCCCGCCCGGCAAATGAAGGCGTGGGACTGAGGAAGGCGCTGATCGATGGCTACAACGCAGCGCGTGGGCCGTCGTAAGAACTATTAGCTCAACTATGCTTCATATGAATAAGTATAAAATATCTACATTTTCATAAATGCAAGTATAGAAAAGTTCTAAATGGTATAAATAAAGAGATAATTGAACAGGAAAGACAATGAATCTATTCGACTTTCCCAGTGCGATAATTGCCACCATCTCACAAGCGATTTCAAAAGGGATCAAAGATCCTTCCAATCTCGCTGACCTGGTTTTCTACTGGCACCATCCCGAGTTGCGCGGTTCGGGGATCAGAAAAGGCATGAACAACTACGATGAACTGTCAAAGGAATGGCTGAGCTATTATGACCTGTTTGCTAGGGAATATGGTCCCGTCGCCCCGAAATCCGGTGACAATTCCGACAGGACTTCGTGGCGACCTTACGAAAAATCGAACATCGATGGCATCGGTTTCATCAGTTCCGACATCAAGGCCTGGGCGTCACGACCACCGAAACACAAACGTGAGGTGGCGGCTTTTGTCAGTAACAAGATGGATGGTGACCGGGCACGGCTTTTTATCGTCTGGAAAACAAATGATCCGAGGAGCCACTGTAAATTCCACAATGTGTCCGAAAACGGTTCGATCCACTACTGGACCGAACAGCCGCTCGATTACAATACGATCAGGCAAGACCACAAGCTTGAGGTCAATTGGATCACATACCTGGGGAACGACGCCGGCGTTAAAGGTATTGCGTTGATGAATTTCGGCCTGAACGTCATCATTTTCGAAAAAACATTAAAGAACGGCGTGTGCCTCTCGCTGGCGCGCAGTGCTGCGAAAAGGGCTCTGGCTGAAGAAGCCAAACAAACGTACGAGCTTATGCAATCGGTCGTAGGTGGGGCGAGTGGTGCCAAGATGGCAAAACCGAAAAATTTTGGTGACTTGGCCTGGCATTCGTTTGGCGCCCAGGTGAAAAATGTCGTTGAGAACAGGTTTCCTCGATCCGTGTCGCCAAACGTTGGATCCCTCCATGGCATACGTTTCAATGACGAAATCAAGGACGGCAGCGGCAAGGTTATCGGTTGGGTAAACTACTTCGACTAAGGGTCGCTGAATTCATCTTCGCTGGGCCGGCTGCATTGGGTGGCGCGCTGGAAACGGTCGTTTGAATTGCCGTGTTATCGGCCACTTACCTTTACGGTCAACACAAGTTGCCATTTTGAGATGATCGCGCCGCATTGACTTGTCCCACCGGGCTTGCTAGCTCAAGAGCATGAGCAACGTCCTGCACAACACTGCGAACTATTATTATCCGCCAAGTTAGCGGAGGGACTTTGCTGTCTGTTTACCGCTGCATCGCCAGCGGTTGTGACTCGGTATACAGCTCTTGGCCTTGCAGCCAATTCACCGGGTTAAGTCATGACTGTTTTCCAAGCTGCAATATGTAAACCACATCGCTCTCTCACCCTGGGCCTTATCGGTTACGGGGCGTTCGGGCGATTGATCGCCGAGCATCTTTCTTCTCATGTCGAACTGCTGATCCATGATCCGCGTTATGATGGCAGTGCGGACCTTGCCGAGGTCGCCGCCTGCCGGATCGTGGTGGTCGCAGTTCCGGTGGCTTGCATGGAAGAAACACTGCGTGCGATCGCGCCGCACCTGAGGCCGAATACGCTGGTGCTGGATGTCGGTTCGGTAAAGGTCGAGCCCGCTCGTCTGATGCTGGAGTTGCTGCCACCACATGTCGAAATCCTTGCGACCCATCCGCTTTTCGGGCCGCAAAGCGCTCGCAACGGATTGCAGGGCCTGAAAATCGCGCTGTGCCCTCTGAAAGGCCGAAGCTACAAACGTGTTGTCGCCTTTCTCAAGGTGGCTCTTGGGCTGGATGTGTTCGAAACAACACCGGATGCGCATGATCGCGATGCCGCGCTGTCCCAGGGCCTTACCCACTTGATTGCCAAGGTGCTGGTGAAGATGGGGCCGCTTCCCCGGATGACCACCACCCGAAGCTTCGACCTTCTCAACGAGGCTATCGAAATGGTTCGCCACGATCCGCCGGAGCTTTTCGATGCGATCGAGGGGCTGAACCCCTACGCTTCGGGCGTGCGCCGGCGTTTCTTCGACCTTGCCTCGGAGCTTGATATTGAGCTGCGCACGACGCCGCATTTGTCCGGCCGGACTGCCCTGTCATGAACCGGGCCCTCTAACGGGCTCCGTTCGGTTCGATAATCAACGCCGCAGTCAGTCAAACCCGCCTGACTGCGGACAAGGTCAAGCCGGCTTGGTCTCTTGGGACCGCGCCGGCTCTAAACGAGGCTCCGCAAGTTTCGGCCAGCACCCCTTGCCGGATGCTTGTGTCTTTGGCCGATACCCCGAAAGTCACGCGTTAGATGCGTTGATCGGTTCAATGCCTTCTCTTGGCCATTGTCCCCTCGCGGCAATTCCCCTTCGCAAATGGTCAGTTTCTCGAAGATGAACGTCCACCTCATTCGGTGTGACGGCCGTCATACGTGAAAGTTCCTTGGCCAGCTATCTAAGGTCAGGTCGTCGTTTGATTGGGTAGCCAAGCATCGCGCGGCAAAATTACTGAAATCAACAAAATAAATGTTGCTCTGCGGCGGAAGGAAAAACGCAACGCAGTACGCAAATCATTTGAGCCAAGAGAATACCGAAGATGGAACTTTACAAGTACCGTAATAAACTGCCGCAGATTGGTGACGCCTGCCTGCTCACCGATGGTGGCCTCGAAACAACTCTGATTTTTCATGATGGCATCGACCTGCCACTGTTTGCTTCCTTTCATGCCTTGAAAGAAACAGAAGGCCGCGCTGCCCTTCGCCGTTACTACGAACGCTACGCCCATATTGCGAATGCGCAGGGCTCGGGCTTCATTCTCGACAGCGCGACATGGCGCGCCAGCCGTGACTGGGGTGACCGTCTTGGCTATTCGGCCGAAGAATTGAAACATGCAAACCAGGACGCGGTTGCAATGCTTTTCGAACTGCGTGCCGAGTTCGAAGGTGAACATCCTTTTGTCATCAGCGGCAATGTGGGTCCTCGGGGAGATGGCTACGCACCCGAAACCATGATGTCCTCTGCCGAGTCCGAGGACTATCACGCTATTCAGGTCGCCACACTGGATGCGGCAGGGGTCGATATGATCAGCGCGATCACCATGACCCATGCCGGCGAAGCCATGGGCATAGCGCGGGCCTGTGCGAAACGGGACGTGCCGTTGGCTCTTGCCTTCACCGTTGAGACCGATGGGCACCTGCCGACAGGCCAGCCCCTGAAGGACGCGATCGCCGAGCTCGATGCCGACTGCCCGCCCGCCTACTACATGATCAATTGCGCCCACCCGGATCACTTCCGGCATGTTCTGGACGAAGGAGCGGACTGGACCAGGCGAATTCGGGGTCTGCGCGCGAATGCTTCGCGGTTGAGCCACGCCGAGCTGGATGAAGCTGAAGAGCTGGATGACGGCAATCCGCAGGAACTTGGCAGGGACTATGCCAACCTCCTGGCGGTCCTGCCGAACCTGCGGGTCTTCGGTGGCTGCTGTGGTACCGACCACCGGCATGTCGACGCAATCGGGCAGACCTGCCTCCACCAGCCCCTCAGGGCGTAAGTAACGGGGAGTATCAGAATGACCGTTTCGACCATGGTTGGCAGGATTGCCTGTCGCAGGAACGCGATCGGGATTCTGGAACGTTGGCGCAGAGCCAGGAAAAACCGCATCCTGATCCAGACACTGGAGAGAATGTCGGACCATGAACTGCGCGACATCGGATTGAACCGTGACAGCGTGCGCCATGTGATCCGTAACGGTGACACCCGGGCGCTGCATCACCTGAGGCCCGCTCCAGCTGTCATGCTCGATGAGGCGAAGGGGGATGGCATGTGCAATGAGGTCAACGCGGGAGAAGTGAAGTGAAAATGTCGGTCCAATCGAAAGGCGAAACACGGAGCGAACAGATCCGTCCGGCCACGAAGGCAGACGCATATGATATCGCCTCGCTTTTCCTGATGTCCTCAGATGGACTTGCTTCTTACATCTGGTCTCGCGTCGGGGCTCCCGGCGCGGACCTCCTGGAGGTTGGGGCATCGCGGTATTCGCGGGAAAACACGGCGTTTTCCTATCAGAATTGCCACATGGTTGAGATTGGCGGCCAGGGGGCGGCCATGCTGCATGCCTTCAAGATGCAGAGTGACGAGATACCCGAGACCGATCCAGTGCTCAAGCCCTACTCCGAGTTGGAAGATCCAGGCTCGTTGTATGTTTCCGGCGTGGCTGTCCGTCCGGAATTTCGCCGTCGCGGGTACGCGCGAAAGCTGATGATCCTCGCCGACCGTCTTGCAGCCGCGCAAGGTCTCACGCGAGTTTCGCTCATATGCTTCGACAGGAATGTGCCGGCACTTCGTCTCTATGCGTCACTGGGCTTTCGCGAGATGGATCGTCGCGCCATCGTACCGCATCCAAGCCTGCACTACTCTGACGGCAATGCTCTTTTGCTTGTACGAGAGTGCACTGCCATGGAGCAGGTGGAGGGTTGATCTTCACCTGTGCCCTGGAAGCCCGGGCTGTCATTCGAAGACCTTGAACCGCTCGTAGACCTGGAACAGCTGTTTTTGTGAGTTGACTGCCATCTTTGTCATCGCAGACTTCAGCTGTTTTCGAACTGTATCCTGCTGGACACCCTTGACTCGGGAGTATTCTGACAGCGGCTGCAGCGCTATGACAGCGGCAATGGCGGCGCTCTCGCTTCCACTCAGTCCAAAAAACTGGCTGATACGGTCGAGCGTACGCGGAGAGAGAATGTCCTGCGGATTGAGCACCACGATCTTGTAGGTCACCCAGCGTGCCGGTTCCAGTCGTCCGTCAACGAACCGGGGGAGCGGGTTGAACACCTGTACGGCGTAGGTCGTGTTGGTTTTGCTATCGAGAAGACGCACCAGTGGCGCTTCCCCGTTTCGAACGCGCCGGTGAACCGCGTCCAGCTTCTTTTGTTCTCTTGGATTGCGGCAGACCAGCCTGCCATTTTGTATTCTCACGAAACCCAGGTCGAGGATATCCTGCGCGATTTGGTTGACGTATTCGGTCTCGCCATTGGCAAGCATGATGACGCCATGGGTTTGCGCATCGTTGGACGACCTGTGAACGAGTTCCCGTTCACCGGTTTCCATGCGCAGCTGCCGAAGTTGAAGCGCCTTCCTGGCATGGACAACGAGCCTCGAAAAATCCTCCATTACCTCTTTGGAGAAGGTCCCGTCTTTGCGCATGCTTGTAACACCGAACCAGCCAAGGCGACCGTCAACGGTGATGTTACTGCCCATGATCCTGTTCACATCGTATCGCGGAAACAGATCGTGATGGATCGGACTGGAGCGTAAACCTTCTTGTGTATTGAACTGATCGTCCGTCATGACAGCCCCCACAGGTGATTTCGTTATGAGTTTTAAGCGGTAATCGATGTTGACATAGTGCTGGTGATATTCATCGAGAAAACTCGGATCCATATTGGCGGTGAAATTAAGTCCAATCGAAGAGTTATCCTTCCCAAGAAGACATAAATGAGATTGAGCCGCACCAAGGTAAGTAACTATTTTTGAAAGAGTTTCTGAAAACAACCTCTCCGTTTCTACGCTCTCATATAACTCTGCGATAAGCTTCTCAAGTTGCTCGGACATTGCTAAAACACAACATTCTGACAGTAAAAAAATATGAAGAATGGCACGACAAAAACTATGCAATCGTATACACAACTCTAAGGGGAGGCAATAACGTATTCCGTGAGGAATTATTTTTCTCGCGTGCCAAAAAAATTAACAAATGGTTAATTAGGGTGCAAATGTTGACCATACGTCATTTTAACACCCCTCAACGCATTGAAACTCTAAAGCTTTCTCCGAAGTGTTGTTTACGCTGCGTATTTTCTGCGGCTTCGTCTGAAGGCAAGGTTAACAAACTTCTTGGTTAACGCAGCCCCCATTTGGGGAATGGCTCAAATTGAAACAGTCTGCCAAGTCTGCTCGTGCATTTCAGCAAGGGTGATTTTTACACCCATTCTTTAATCACCGGTTGTCCCTCTCGGGCAGCCGGTGGAGCTAGTCAGGAATGGATTAATGCCTAATAACATCAATCTGTCGGAATTTTTCGACTCCATCCGCGCCACTCTGGCGGACATCAAGAACAGCACTTCCACGATCAGCGACGTTGACGTTGTCGGTACTTACATCGAAGAAGACGGCAGCGATCCGACCCCGGACGTCTCCAGCATCAATTTCGTGAATGGGACGACCGGTGCCGATGTACCGCTCGAAGGAACATCTGGTCTTGATCTCGTGCTTGCCAGAAGCGGAAACGACATGCTTGTCGGTTACGGCAGCATCGACATCCTGCTCGGCAGCGACGACGTTGATACAATTGATTATTCTTACCTGAACAGCACAGAAAACGGCATCTTCATCGACCTTCGCAGCGGTATCGCCGTGAGCAAGGGCGGCGATATCGATCTGCTGTCGTCCATCGAAAATGCCATCGGCACGGTCAATGACGATGTCATGCTCGGCAACGGCCTGAACAACATCTTCTTCGGCAACGGCGGCAGCGATATCATTGACGGCCGTGGCGGCTCCAAGGACGTTGCCCAGTTTGCAGGCAAGGCTGAAGATTACGACATCAAGACCAACGAAGACGGTTCCGTCAGCATCACCAACGGCACCGGCACGACCACCCTTTACAACATCGAACTGGTTCAGTTCGGCGAAGGCAGTGAAGTCGGTGACATCCATCTCTTCAGTGTCACGGATGGCGCACTCGTCGCTCATAACGATGCGATCGACGTCACCGAAACCACCGGCGACGACGAAGCGGAAGTTGCAGCGACATTCAACGTTCTCGGCAACGACGACGAAATCGGCGAAACCGGCGGCCAGGTCATCACCCAGCTGGCTTTCAAAACGGCTGGCGGCTCGATTGTCAACGTTGATGCCGTCGCTGATTCAGATGGCATGCTGGAGGTCGAGGGCAAATACGGCACCTTGTTGCTGAACGTCGAAACGGGCGAAGCCAGCTACGTCTATTCCGAAGAAGCGAACCGCCTCGCCGATGGCCAGGAGGGTGTCGATACCTTCGTTTATCAGGTTGTCGGTGGCGACAAGGCCGAATTCAAGGTCACGGTTACCGGTAGCAACGATGCTCCGACGATCGGCGGCGATCTCTCGTTGAACTTCCTGCCCATCGTTGAATGGCCGGGTGCGGAAGACGAAGGTTACGTCCATACCCGCGGCGGTGTCTTCGAG